>NZ_JAWRWY010000014.1:0-266304 GCF_046535315.1 Paraburkholderia sp. SIMBA_027 | reverse complement strand
GATCGTCGCGATCAACAAGGACGAGGAAGCGCCGATTTTCACCGTAGCCGACTACGGTCTCGTCGGCGATCTGTTCAGCGTGGTGCCGGAACTCGTTGCGTTGACCTGAGCGCCATCACGCGTAATCTTCAGCGGCCCTGCTTCTCGACAGCAGGGCCGCACCGCTTGCGCACCTACACGGTTCGCAACATTCCCCCGTCCACGAAATACGTGGACCCCACGCTGTAACTCGCGCGCTCCGAGCACAGAAACACGACGAAATCGGCCAGTTCCTCGGGCGAAGCAAAGCGCTGAATGGGCGCGTGCTCGTTCGCGACCTGCTGCAGATAGCCTTCCCAGTCGCCGCCCGTTTCGCTGCTCAGTTGTTTGGCCGTCTTGATCCAGTCCGGCGTGAGCACGAGCCCTGGATTGATGGTGTTGACGCGAATATTGTCGCTCACCACTTCGTTCGCGAGCGTCTTCGAAAACATCATCAGCGCGGCTTTCGTGACGTTGTAAATGGGCTCGTAGCCCAAAGGCTGCGTGGCGCAGATCGAAGCGTTGTGCAGGATCGCGCCGCCGCCGCGCTGCTTCATCAGCGGCACAAGCCCGCGCGCGAGGCGCACGGCGGCCATCACGTGCAGTTCCCAGTACGCTTGCCATTTGTCGTCGGGCGCGGTCATGATCGTTTCGTTGCTGCCCGTGCCCGCGTTGTTGAACAGAATGTCCGCACCGCCGAAGGCGTCAGTCGTGGCGTCGACGAGTTGCGTCACGCCTTCGACCGTCGCGATATCGCACGCAACCGGTACGGCCTGAATGCCGTGCCGTTCGGCGAGCGATTGCGCCGCGGTTTCCAGACGTTCGCGCTGACGCGCGGCGAGCACGAGATGTGTCCCCTCGGCCGCGAAACGGTCCGCGACCGCAAGACCAATGCCGACACTCGCGCCGGTAATGACCGCGACCTTTCCACGCAGTTTCAAATCCATCGCTCGCTCCTGAATGCTGTGAATGGGTGTGATTGGCGTGCTTCGCCATGCCCGCATTTTGCTATCGCTCTATGCAGAACAGCGCACTATTGCGACGCTTATTAAACATTATCATTTGTAATGATGTTTGAGTTCGGTAGCGTTTGATTTCACGTATACACCTATGTAACGATAGCAATACTATCGTTATTCTGCGCTTGCACAGTCGTCGAAAATTCGCGCCAGCGTGCGTGCGGAAGGCGTTAAATGTTGTCGTGACGATGTGAATCGCAATCCAGCCAAGCAAAACAAATAAACAGGAAAGTGCGTCATGAGACTACGAAATGTGTTGATGGCCGCGCTCGTTTGCGCAGTGTGCGCCGGTCATGCTTTTGCTGCCGACAAACTCAAGGTCGGCATTTCCATGAAGGTGTTGAACGCGCCGTATTTCTCGGCGGCCATGCAAGCCGCGAAAGCGCGTGTGGTGGAACTCGGCGGCGAGCCGATCGTTACCGATGCGCAGGGCACGATGCAGAAGCAGATCGCCGATGTCGAAGACCTCGTGACGCGCGGCGTGAAAGTGCTGATCATCGATCCGGCCGATCCCGAAGGGCTGGTGAGCGCCGTGAACGCAGCGACGGCAGCAGGTGTGAAAGTGATCGTGATGGATGCCGATCTCGATCCGAAGGCGAATTACCTCACGCTCGTGCAATCGTCGAATCGGCAAAACGGTGCGCTGGTCGGCCGCTGGGTTGTCGATACGTTCGGCGACAAGCCGCTGAAGATCGCGCTCGTGTCGGGCGACAAGGGCAATCCGGTGGGCAAGGCGCGCCGCGATGGCGTACTCGAAGGCATTGTCGAAGCGCAGCTCGAAAAACTCGGCAAGGCGAATCTGCAGATCGTGGGGCAAGGCTGGGGCAACTGGACCGACGAAGGCGGCCTGAAGGCGATGGAAGATCTGCTGGTCGCGAACAAGGACATCAACCTCGTGCTCGGCGAAAACGACAGCATGGTGCTGGGCGCGCGTCGTGCGATCGAGAGCGCGAATCGTCAGGGCATCACGCTCGTGGCGGCCGCCGATGGTCAGAAGGAAGCGCTCGCGCTCATCAAGCAGGGCAAGTATGGCGCGACCGCGCTCAACGATCCGGCGCTGATCGCGCGCACGGCCGTCGACCTCGGATTCAAGGCCGCGAATGGCCAGGCGCGTGATCTGCCGAAGATGACTTATACGCCGCCTGCGGTGATCGATCGCGGCAATATCGACAAGTTCTACAACCCGAAGGCCGTGTTTTAAAGCGGTGCTTCGATTCAACTGCAACGCAGTTTCCATCGAACTGGAGTCAAGCTTGATGTCAGTTATTCCCGCGCTGGGTCTCGGCACATTCCGCGTCGCCCCGGACATCACCACGCAATCGGTGCGCACCGCGCTCGAACTGGGCTATCGCCATATCGACACGGCGGTCCACTACGAGAATGAAGCGGCTGTGGGCGCCGGCATTCGCGAGAGCGGTGTGAATCGCGACGAGATTTGCGTGACGACCAAGGTGTGGTTCGACAGCCTGCGCCATCGCGCGGTACTCGACAGCCTGGAAGCGAGCCGCGAGCGGCTCGGTGTCGGTGTGATCGATGTGGCGCTGGTGCATTGGCCGTCGGTCGACGGCGTGCCGGTCGCTGAGACGATCGGTGCGATGCGCGAAGCCGTGGACGCAGGTTTGATCCGCCATTACGGCGTGTCGAATTTCACCGGGCCGCTGCTCGACGAAGCCGTTGGGGTGCCAGGCGGCGATGCAATCGTGACGAATCAGATCGAGGTGAATCCGTTCTTCGCGAATCGCGCTGACGTGGACGCGACGCATCGGCACGGCCTCAAGGTGACGGCATATATGCCGCTGGGCGAGGGCCGCGTGCAGCGCGATCCTGTGATCGCCGCGATTGCCGAACGTCATGGCGTGGATGCGCCGCAAATCGCCTGTGCGTGGCTGCTCGCGCGCGGCATGCTGGTGATTACCGCGTCGCGCAGCGTCGAGCATCAGCGTGCGAATCTGCGTGCGCTGGACGTGCGTTTGAGCGATGACGAACTCGCCAGCATCGACGCGCTCGATTGCGGCGCGCGCAACGCGAATCCGCCGTTTGCGCCGTGGAATCGTACATGAGTTGCGTATGAGTCGCACACATCGCCATGCGCGCCAAAAAATTTTCGTTTTTTAACTGGCATCTTAGATACGCGAAAAGCATGGCGTGAAGCAAGCCGAACCGGATAGAGACGGTTCGGTTGTCGAATCAAGAGTGAGATTCATGCAGAACACAATGTTAGGTATCCGTATCAGTTGAAGCGGGCCAGGAATAATGAGGCATCCGCTTCTCAATCCAGAGAGGAGACAGCAATTGAACAGCACGACTCGTCTGCTTGCCGCGTCGCTGGTGGCGTCGGCCATTGGCGTTGGCATTTCGTCGCCGGTATGGGCGGCTTCCGACAAGACCACGCTCGTTGTCATGATTCGCGGGCTCGACAATCCGTATCACGCCGACTATGCGGCGGGCGCGAAGGCGCTCGGCAAGAAGCTGGGTTTGCCCGTCGATGTGCTGAGCAGCGAGGGCAACAGCCAGAAGCAGTTTTCCGATCTGAAGGCGGAGATTGCGAAGACCGGCGGCAACATGGTTGTCAACGTCGATCCGAACGAGGCGCCCGACGTGGTGCCGATCGCGAAGATGCTGGAAAGTGCGGGCGTTTACTGGGTGAGCTGGTGGAACAAGCCGGACGACATCAAGGTGCAGGACTATCCGCACTGGGTCGCGCATATCAGTTTCGACGCTGTGGGGCAGGGTTATTTCAATGCGAAAACCCTGTTCAAAAACATGCCGACGCCGAACAAAGGTTCGATCATCGCGATTCAGGGCATGTTGTCGAATAACGCGGCCATTGGGCGCTTCCAGGGCCTGCAAAAGGCGCTCAAAGAAACGCCTGGCGTGAAGCTCGTGCAGTGGGAAGCCGCCGATTGGGACACCAACAAGGCCTACGAAATCACCAAGCAATTGCTGGCGGCGCATCCCGATACCGCGGGCGTGTGGTCCGCCAACGACAACATGGCGCTCGGCGCGGTGGCCGCGCTCAAGGAGGCGGGCCTCGCAGGCAAGGTCAAGGTGAGCGGCACGGACGGCGTGCCCGATGCGTTCGATGCGATCAAGGACGGCACGATGTCCTCGACCGAATACGACGACGCGCGTTATCAGGCGCAACTTGGTTTGTCGATGGCGCTTGCGGCCAAACAGGGCGCGCTCGATGTGAAGGCCACACCCGCCAAATACCGCGCGTTTCTGATTCCGGGTATCGAAGTCGATCGCTCGAACGTGGAGAAAGTCGTGAAGGACACGGTCAGCAAGATGCCGGATTACGACCTGAAGAACTTCTACGCACGCTGGGTCGCGCCGATCAAATAACACCGCGTAGCAGGTATTCAAGCAAGCTTCGGCGCGGGCGTGCGAAACCGGCGCGCTCGCGGCCGGAACCATCAGGAGGGACGGCAGTTCATGGAACCTGTGGAAAGCATGGGCGACGCGAATTTCTCGCGCCAGCCCGCACACACCGCGTGGATGCAGGGCGCGCCCCGCTGGCTGCGTCGCAGTGGCGTCGGCGCGCAACTGCTCTCGCTTGCGCTGATCGTGGCCGTGTTCGCCATCGGCACGCGCGGCGCGAGTCTCTCGTGGGACAACGTGCAGGTCGTGCTGAGTCTCGCGGCGATTCCCGCGATTCTCGCCGTGGGTCTGCATCTGACCATCGTGATTGGCGGGATTGATCTTTCGCTGCAAGGCACGGTTGCGTTGTGCGCCGTTTTCGTCGGCGTGCTCAGCAAGAATCGCTACAACGATCACGATGTCGGGCTCTGGATTCTGCCGATCTGTCTCGCCATCGGCGGCGCGGCGGGCATGCTGACCGGCGTGCTGCACACGAAACTCAGAATCCCTTCGTTCATTACGACATTGGGCGTGAGCTGGGTGCTCTATGGCGTAGCCGTCTACGTGAACAAGGCGATGCTGATTACGCTGCTCGATAACCGCATTCAAAACTTTATCAACGACAAGCCGCTCGGCGTTGCGAATGTCGTGCTGGTGGCGCTGACAATTGTGATCGCCGTGCAGTTTTTCGAGGATCGCACGCGCACCGGGCGCTATCTCTACGCCATCGGCGGCGACGAAGCGCTCGCGCGTCAGGCGGGCGTGAACGTGCCGCGTATGAAAGTGGTCGCGTTCGCGATCGCCGGGTGTCTCTACGGCCTGGGCGCGCTGCTGCTCGTGAGCCGGATGGGCAGCGCGACCGCGCGCACGGGTCTCAATCTGCTGTTTCCGGTGATCACGGCGGTGGCGGTGGGCGGCGTGTCGCTCACGGGCGGCCTTGGGGGGGCGAAGAATGCGCTGCTCGGCACGCTCGTGCTTGCCGTGCTCAATAACGGCATGGTGCTGATGGCCGTGAATCCGTATGCGCAAACGGCCGTCAACGGCATCGTGTTGATCATTGCCGTGGCGCTCACGCTCGACCGCCGCAAGCTCGGCTTCATTAAATAAGGCCGCACTATGGAAACGCTTATCGAACAGGATACCGGCGTGGTGCTCTCGCTCGAAGGTATCACGCGCCGATTTCCCGGCGTGATTGCGCTCGACGATGTTGCGCTGACCGTGCGCAAGAACGAGATTCTGGGCCTCGTCGGCGAAAACGGCGCGGGCAAGTCGGTGCTCACGAAGATCATGACCGGCATTTATCAGCCCGACGAAGGCCGCTTGATGCTGGACGGCAAAAAGGTCGTCATGAAGGGCACCGCGGATGCGATCCGAAAAGGCATTGGCGTGGTGTTTCAGGAAGGCTCGCTGATTCCGAATCTCTCGGTCACGGAGAATCTGTTTCTATGCCACGAAGCGCGCTTTCGCCGCTTTGGCGTGCTGTCGCGGCGCGAGATGGCCGCCGAGGCGCGGCGCGTGCTGGAACCGATGAACCTCGATATCGACGTGGATCTCCCGGTTGCCTCGATCTCACCCGCGGCGCGGCAGATGGTGGAAATCGCGCGCATGGTCTGGCTCTGCGAGCAATATGGCGCCTCGAATCCGATTGTGATTCTCGACGAACCGACCACCGTGCTCAACGACGGCGAGCGCGACACGCTATTCGAGATTCTCAATCGCCTGAAAAGCCGCGCGTCGATGATACTCATCTCGCACCGGCTTCAGGAAGTGCTGGAAAACTGCGATCGCATTGTCGTGCTCAAGGACGGCCGCAACGTGACGGAGATGCCCACGTCCGGCCTCGATATCGCCAATGTCGAAAAGCTGCTCGTGGGTCACGATTTCGCCGGCGACCGCTTTCGCGAAAGCGAGCAGCGCGCGCCGGGCGAGAAGGTGACGTTCCGCGTCGATCAACTCGCGAAACAGGGGGAGTTCGCGCCGCTGAGTTTCGAGGTGCGCGAAGGCGAGATCGTCAGTCTCGTCGGTCTGGTCGGTTCGGGGAAAGAGGCGCTGTGCCGCTGTATTGCCGGATTGGAGCGCTACGACGCGGGCACGCTCGCGATCGAAGGCAAGACGCCTGTGAACGGTTCGTCGCGCTCGGCCGTGCTGCATGGCGTGGGACACGTGCCCATCGAACGGCGAGAGGAAGGGCTCGCGCTGAATATGAGCGTGGCCGACAACATCAACTATCTCGTGCTCGACAAGCTCAAGGTCGGCGGAATGATCAGCACGCGCAGAGAGCACGAGCACGCGAAGCAATGGGTCGCGGAATGCCTCGTCAAGACGCCTTCGATTCATGCAGCCTGTGCGGGATTGAGCGGCGGCAATCAGCAGAAAATCATTCTGTCGAAATGGCTGAGTTCGGATGTGCGTCTGCTGATTCTCGATCACCCGACGCGCGGTATCGACATCAAGGCCAAGGACGAGGTCTATCGGCTCATTCGCAAGTTCGCGAATGCGGGCATTGCCATGATCATCATGTGCGACACGCTGGAGGAGGATATCGGGCTGGCCAACCGTCTGCTGATCATGCGCGAGCGGCGTTTGATCGGCGAACTGGAGGCGTCGGCGCATGCCAAGCCGACGCCGCAGGATCTGATCAAACTGATCGTCTGAACGAAGCTCTCGACAAGGAACCGCAAATTGGACGCACCTTCTTTTGACGGCGCCCGGCGCGCCGCTTCGCGTACCGGCATCAAGCATTTGACGAGCCGGTTGAAGCCGATCCATCTGACGCTCGCGTTGATCGTGGTCGTGGGCGCATTCATGGCAATCGGCAACGACCAGTTTCTCTCGCTGTACAACATCAATACGATTCTGGATTTTGGCGCCATTCTGCTGATTGCCGCGCTCGGGCAAATGTTCGTGATTCTGATTGGCGGAATTGATCTCTCGGTGGGCGGGACGATTTCGCTGGTTTCGGTGGTGTTTATTACGCTCGTGCATCGCATCGGTTATTGGGCGTATCCGTGCTGTCTCGCGCTCGGTCTGGCGCTCGGGTATATCAACGGCGTGATTCTCACGCGCGTGAAAATTCCGTCGTTCATCGCCACGCTCGGCACGGGCGGCATCATCACGAGTCTCGCATATCTGGTGTCGCCACGGCCCGTTAGCGCCGCGCCCGGTGATTATTCGATGCTCGATATTGTCAACGGCAACGTGTTTTCGATCAGCAACGTGTTCATCATCGGCGCGCTGGTTTTTTGCGCCGTTGCTGTGTTTCTGCGCTTCACGCGCACGGGCCGCAATATCTATTTCGTGGGCAGCAATATCCGCATGGCGTGGATGTCCGGCACCGATATCGCACAGTCGCGTAACGTGCCGTTCATGATTTCCGGCGTGTGCGCGGCGCTCGTCGGCATCATTATTTCCTCGGTGCGATTCGGTGGCGATCCGGTCGTGGGCACCTCGTACGTACTCAACTCGATCGCGGCCGTGGTGGTGGGCGGCACGGCGCTCACGGGCGGCGCGGGCGGCGTGCTCAACGTGCTGTTCGGCACGCTGTTTCTCAGCATGCTCGACAACGGCATGAACGTGATTGGCGTCGACCAGTATTTTCAGCAGGCGATTTACGGCGCCATGATTATTTTCGGCGTGGCGGTCACGTTCGACCGCAAGAAAACGCCGATCATCAAATGACGTTTGCCTTTCCTTCAGCGAGACACACCCCTATGAATGCAATGGCAACGAGAACCGTGTCGGCCAATGGGCTGGCCGTGACCACCCTGGGCCTCGGCGGCACCGGGCTGGGCAATATGTATCGCGCGACCGATCCCGAAGTGGCGACCGCGACCGTTCATGCCGCTTTCGCACGCGGCATGCGTTATTTCGACACCGCGCCGGTCTACGGTTACGGTCTCGCCGAAACGCGTCTAGGCGAAGCGATTAAAACGCTGCCGCGCAACGAGATCGTGATTTCGTCGAAAGTCGGTTATAGCCTCGTGCCGATTTCCGAGCGCGAGAAGTCGCCCGCTTTATGGGCGGACGCACCGGCACTCAGGCCGGAATTCGATTATTCGCGCGACGCGGTGCTGCGCTCGATCGAGCAGAGTTTGCAGCGGCTGGGTGTGGATCGCATCGATATGATCGCGATTCACGATCCCGACGAATCGATCGTATTCGGTCCCGGTGAAGATCCTTATGCGCGCAGTCATTTTCGCGAGGCCATGGACGGCGCGTATGTCGTGCTCGACGAATTGCGCTCGCAAGGTGTGATTGGCGCGGTGGGCGTCGGCATCAATCAATGGCAGATGCTTTCGGATTTCGTGGTGGCGGGGCACTTCGATTATTTTCTGCTCGCCGGGCGCTATACGCTGCTCGAGCAGGAGCCGTTGCGCACGCTGCTGCCGCTGTGCGAGCAGCGCAATACGAAGCTCATCATTGGCGGACCGTATAACTCAGGCATTCTCGCATCGGGGCCGGTGCAGAGCGCCACGTTCAATACGCGGCCCGCGCCGCCGTTCGTGATCGATCGCGTGCGCCGGCTCCAGCAGGTGTGTCAGCGTCATGGCGTGCCGCTGGCCGCGGCGGCGCTGCAATTCCCGCTCGGCCATCCGCTTGTGTCGAGCGTGATTCCCGGCGCGCGCAGCGTGGCCGAACTCGAAGAAAACGTTGCGTTCATGCAGCATCCGATTCCCGCTGCATTGTGGGCCGATCTCAAGGAAGAAGGGCTGATGGAGGCGAAAGCGCCGGTGCCCGCGAGCACGTAGCCGTGGCGTGACGCACGTCTTGATTCCACATTGAATGATTCTGTCGTCAGCGCCGTTTTGCACCGCAATGGGCACGGCGCTGTTGTAAACCTGAATGCGTCGATCGGCGTAATCGTCGGTTCGCATGCTCTGAAAGTGACGCACGCGAAAGTGTTCAATCGGGCGAACGATCGTTTCTCCCGCGTTTCCTTCCATCCCCCATTTCCCCGCAACGCCGTCTAAACCGCCGCTGCCGCCTCTTTAACACCGCCGCAACAGCTTCTTAAAACCGCTTGTCGGCGAATTATTGTTGGTATACCGTATTACGAATTTTGACCGTGCCGATGAGCCGACGCTCGCGGCCGGGTTTCGATTCCCCACCTGAACACGAAGATGCAGAACCTTTCGATCGGCAAGAAGTTGACCTCGGCGTTCTGCGTCGTCATTGCGTTTTTCCTCGTCAGCTCGGCCGTGTGCTGGTACGGCCTCGACGCCATCGACCAGAAGCAGCAGCAAAACGCCGTCTCCGTGCAGGCGCAGCGGCTCGTGAAAGACGCGAGCGCCGATTACCTGAACATCATCTGGGCGCTGCTCGCCTATAACCTCGACGGTCAGCCTGGCCACATGAAGTGGAAGGTCGATCACATCGGCGATTTCCGTACGCGCATGGCCGCGATCAAGGCGCTCGATCCCGCCGATACGGCGCGCAATCAGCTCATCGATACCGCCGTCGCGCAGTACGACGCGTGGGAAGCGAAGGTCGTCGATCCGATGCTCGCGATGCGCACGCAGGTGAACGAGGGCAGCGCCACGCTCGCGCAACTGAGCGCGCTGACCGAGAGCTTCGGCAGCTATCTGGGCACGGGCGACATGATTGCCGCCGTCGATGCGCTCGACAAGGCCGAGAGCCAGCGCATCGAGGCGCGTACCGCGGAACTCGCGTCGCTGCGCCACACGATCTATCTGAGCGTGGCGCTGGCCGCCGCGTTCGCGGTGGTGTGCGCGGGGCTGGCCGGGCGCTGGCTCGTGACGGCGATCCGCGATCCGCTGTCGCGCGCCGTCGATACCGCGCAGGCGATTGCCGCCGGACGTCTCGACAGCCGCATCGAACGCAATCGCACCGACGAGACCGGGCGCCTGCTCGCGGCGATGGATGCGATGCAGACGTCGTTGCAGACCATCGTCGGGTCGGTCACGCAGGGCGTGGAAGCCGTGAAGGTCGGCGCCGCGCAGATCGCGGCGGGCAACACGGACCTGTCGTCGCGCACCGAGCAGCAGGCGGCGGCGCTCGAACAAACGTCGGCGACCACGCATGAACTGACCGAAGCCGTGCGTCAGAACGCCGACAATGCGCGTCACGCGTGCGATGTCATCGTGCGTGCGATGAACGCGGTGAATGCGGGCAATACGCTGTCGAGCGATCTGATCGAGACGATGAACGAGGCGTCGGGCAGCGCGGAAAAGATCGCGACGATTACGGCGATCATCGAAGGCATCGCGTTTCAGACCAACATTCTCGCGCTCAACGCGGCGGTCGAAGCGGCGCGCGCTGGCACGGAAGGGCGCGGCTTTGCGGTGGTCGCCTCGGAAGTGCGCTCGCTCGCGCAGCGTTCGTCGACGGCGGCGAGAGAGATCAAGGAATTGATCGAACAATCGACGATGTCGATCTCGGGCAGCGTGACGCGCGCGCACGACGTCGGCGCAACGATGACGCGTTTGCGCGCCGATATCGCCACCGCGAAGGACGTGTTCGAGACGATCGCGCAGGCTTCGAACGAGCAGAGCCGTGGGCTCGAACAGGTCAATCAGGCCATCGCGCAGATGGACCAGGTCACGCAGCAGAACGCCGCGCTGGTGGAAGAGGCGGCGGCCGCCGCGCATGCGCTCGATGAGCAGGCCGTGCGTTTGCAAGGCGCGGTGGCGGTGTTTGCGGTGTAAGGCGCAGTTTGCCTTGATGGCGGCGAACGTGCGGCGGCCGAATCGAAAGCGCACGCCGCCGATTCATTGAGCACGCGTCATCGGCGCTCCATCGATTGCCCGTCCGGCCCGCCGGGCGGGCGTCGTGCGCTATCGAGCCTGGCATCGGGCAACCTCGCCGGACGTTAAAAAATTTTCAGAATCGATGTCAGGGTTTGGTGAAGTCGTGCGTCTTCTTCGGTAATGGTTCTTATTTCGTTACCCGTTGGAGATGTCTTTCATGATGTGCCCCCGTTTTCCGCTCGCCACGCTGGCGGCCGCCGTCATCCTGGCCGTCGCCGTGCTCGAGGCACCTGCCGCGCGCGCCCAAACCCCCACCGCCGCGGCGCCCGAGGCGCTTGCCGACTTCTCGATTCCGGCTCAGCCGCTGGGCGACGCGCTCAAGGAAGTGGCACGTCAGGCCAACGTGCAGGTGCTGGTCAAATCCTCGCTGGTGGCGGGCAAAACCTCGCCCGCCGTGAAGGGGCGCATGACGGCGAACCAGGCGCTCGGGAGCGTGCTCAAGGGCAGCGGTCTGTCCGCCGACGTTCGCGACGGCACGGCGACCGTCGCCCCCGCGCCGGCCGCGCCGGTCAGCGAAACGGACAACACGCTGCCGGCGGTGGTGGTCTCGGCGGGCCCCGACGAGCAGCGGCCGACCGAGCAGACCCACTCGTACACGATCAAGACGACGACGGCGGGCAGCAAGATCGCGTTATCGCCTAAAGAAACGCCGCAATCGGTGTCCGTGCTCACGCGCCAGGAAATGAACGATTTCCAGATCAATAGCGTGAACGACGCGCTGCGCCACATCACGGGTGTGACCGTCGAGCCGTACGATTCGTACGCGACCGATTTCACGTCGCGCGGTTTTCAGATCACCAATCTGCAATTCGACGGCATTGGCATTCCGCTCGTCTATACGTCACAATATGGCGATATCGACATGGCGTTTTACGACCGCGTCGAAGTGCTGCGCGGCGCCGACGGCCTGAACGCTGAAACCGGCAACCCTTCCGCGACGGTGAATTTCATCCGCAAGCGCCCGACTTATGATTTCCAGGCATCGGCGGGTATTTCATATGGATCGTGGGACAAGAAGCGCGTTGACGTCGATATTTCCGGGCCGCTGAACAAGGCGGGCACGGTGGCGGGCCGACTGGTCGCGTTTCACGAGGACGGCAATTCGTACACCGACCGTCTTAAGCCGAGCAAGGATGGCATTTACGGCGTGGTCGAAGCGAACCTGACGCCGAGCACGCTCGCAACCGCGGGCTTCAGCTATGAGTACAACCGCCTGGGCGGCGCAAGCTGGGGCGGCTTGCCGCTGCTCGATGCATCGGGAAACGCGCTCAATTACGACGTGCACGCGAGCATGGCGCCGAAATGGGCGTTCTTCAATACGCAGGAGCAGCGCGCTTTTGCGGAGTTGAAGCAACAGATCGGCTCGCGATGGACGTGGAAAACATCGGCCAACTGGAGCGACATTTATAACAACGCGCGATTCTTTTATCCCTACGGTTCGCTCGAATCGGATGGATCGGGCGTCAATTCGTATACGTCGAATTACGAGTCGTCGAATCGGCAGATCGTGCTCGATTCGAGCCTGAGCGGCAAATTCGATCTGTTCGGACGCACGCATGAACTGACTTTCGGCGCCAACTTCTCGCGCTCGGAATTTACGAATCCGTCTTCCGAAGGCGAGGGCGATGGCGTGCCGGTCAGCTATGCCGATCTGCTCGCGGGATCGTATCCGGAACCGACATCGTGGGGCGAAAACGCGACGCGCGTGCATTATCTCGACGTGCGCCGCTCGCTTTATGCATCGTCGCGATGGAGCCTGACCGATCGCGCGCATCTGCTGCTCGGCATCAACTATACGCAGGCGGCCAGCAGCGGCGATTCCGCCGGCACCAGCTATAACCAGCAGTCGTCCGGATCGGCGCCGTATATCGGCCTGACTTACGATCTGACGCGCGACATTACCGCGTACGCCAGCTTCACCAAGATTTTCAATCCGCAGTATCAGCTCAACGCGAATAATCAATTGCTCGGGCCGGCGCGCGGCCGCAGCGCGGAAGCCGGGATCAAAGGCGCATTCTTCGACAACCGTCTGAATACCTCGTTGACGGTGTATCGCATTCATCAGTCGAATATCGCCACGGAAGCGGGATTCAACGCGGACACGGGGCAATACTATTACTCGGGCGGCGACGCAACGTCCGAAGGTATCGAAGCGGAAGTTTCCGGGCAAATCACGAACGACTGGAACGTCAGCGCGGGTGCAACAATCCTGCGTGTCACCGACGACAACGGCCAGGCGACACAACTGTTCGTGCCGCGCAAATCCGCGCATTTGTCGACGACTTATCGTCTCCCGTACTTCGATCACAAGCTGACGGTGGGCACGAGCGTGCGTTGGCAGAGCGCCACGAGCTATGTCGACGAAGGTGTGGGCATGGCGCGTCAGGGCGCTTACACGGTGCTGGATTTCACGGCCCGTTACGACGTGAACAAGCACTTCACGATTACCGGCACGCTGAATAACGCGCTCGACAAGAAATACTGGTCGACGATGGAATACAGCTATAGCACCTACGCTGCGCCGCTTAATGGCAGCGTCAATCTTACCTGGCGCTATTGAGTGCTGAATGGCTGGCGGGCGGCGTACGTTGGTTGACGTGCGCCGCTGTTTTGGTAATACGCGCCAGTTGCGCGAAAGCCGTCAATCGAATCGGGACCGACTATTGAGTCGGTCCTTGTCGATAACGGCTTCCGTCACCCTTAGCGAGCCCGCTCGCCCGATATCATCGCGGCGAGAATATAACCTGCGATACGCGGATTCTCCTTGATTCGCCTTGTGCTATAGCCGTACCAGTCGCGGCCGTAGGGTACATAAACCCGCACGTTGAATCCCTGCGCGAGCAACGCGTCGCGCTGCGATTCACATACGCCCAGCAACATCTGAAACTCGAATCGCGAGCGGGCGATCTGTTCGCGTTGCAACCAGCCGGTTAGCGCATCGATCAAATGCGCATCGTGTGTTGCAATGCCCACGAACGATCCGGCCTGAATGGCATTCGAGACGTGCCGAACAAAATGCGGATTGATCGCGGCGCGGTCGCTCGATGCGCCATCAACGAGATGCGCGGCCGCCTCTGCATAAATGCCCTTGCAAATACGCATGCGGCTTTTGCGCGCCTGAAGCGCAATGATGTCGTCGCTCGTGCGTTTTAAATACGCCTGCAACGCGATTCCGACTGGAAAGCCGCTCGCTTCGAGCGTCGCGAAAGCGTCGAGCGTTCTCTGCGTGCAATGGATGTCCTCCATATCGATGCACGCACGAATGCCTTTCGACGCTGCTGCGCGCAATATGCGGGAAACGCGCGACATGCACGCGGCGTCGTCGAGCAACAATCCGAGTGCGGTGAGCTTGATGGATAGCTCGGTGGTTTCATTACCGGTGCCGAGCGCCTCGATGAGCTGGAGATAGCTGCGGGCCATCGACTCTGCTTCATCGGCCGTGGAGGCCGTTTCGCCCAGCACGTCGATGGTGGTGAGAAAGCCTGCCGTGTGGAGCGCGTGAATACGCGTGTGAGCTTCGTCGAGCGTTTCGCCGGCAATATAGCGGCGGGAAATCCTGCGGATGAGCGAACGCGGAACGAGCGGGATGGCGTGCGCCGCCATCGTATTGAGAATACGCATGTTGTGGTCTCGTGAAAACGCAACCGCATGAATCGCGATCCGGAAGATCGGTTCATGCGATATCGCCGGACTGTCTTTCACGACAGGTCCGGGGCGAATGCCCAAGCCGATGCAGTGACTGCATCGATAGGGGCTTTCAGTGCGCTTTCGCGGGAGGCCAGGCAGCTGCGTACATTTTCGCGTTTCGCGTGGAGTGTAGGTGTTTCCGGTTTGCTGGGCGTGGGTTTAACGCCCGTCTGGTTACGTCTTTGTAGCAGCGCGAATCGTAGCACGAACGGGTAATTTCTATGGGCCGATGTGTGAATCTCTGCCGCTTGTTCTATGAATGGCAATCGCGTTTCACACCGCCTCCGCAGCCTGCCTCGAACGAACAAACGCAACGACATCGGCGAGAAATGCAGCGATTGCCGTTTCATTTTCGGGCAAGCGCAGCACGGTCAACATTTCCGACGGCGACTTGCCAACCAGCGGAACGCGCAGAAAAGCCGAGTCGATAAAACCATCGCTGACCGTAGAGAGAACGAGCCGTAGCGACGCCAGCATGTCATTGCCGCGGTGCGACGCATGAGCAAGCGCGATCGGCTTCCCGATCACTTCGAATCGGGACACCATCCAGTCGATTGCGTTCTTGAGTCCGCCGGGAATCGCCCTGACGTATTCGGGGCTTGAAATAATGATTGCGTCGGCGTCCGCTACGAGGTCAATGAATCGGGCTACTGGCGCGGGCAATTCCGCGCGCTCCGAGTCGGGAGAAAAAACGGGTAGCGTGTCGAGCGATGCGAAGACCGATAACGTTATGCCTGCCGGCAAATGGTCCTGCATCGCTACAAGGAGCGCGGTATTCGTGGACTCGCGGCGCGCGCTCCCCGAGATGGCCAACAATTTCATGTCGATTTCCTGTCTGGACACATATTGTCCCATTGCGGAAATCTTAACGGAAAGTCGACGGTCTGGATGCGGATGCAGGCCGCCACCCGAACGCGCGCGCAGCCTAGTTCGTTGCTTCGCGCAGCAAGGCGAGCAAACGGCGTTTGGTATCGACGAAACCCGCTTCCGTTGTGCTTTCGTCGTTACGCGGCCTCGCGAGCGGCACGGCGATATCGGCGACGAGGCGCGCGGGGCGTTGAGACAGCATCAGGATGCGGTCGCCGAGAAATAGCGCTTCGTCGATATCGTGCGTGACGAACACGACGGTCGTGCGAATCTTCGCCCAGATGTCGAGCAGCAACGTTTGCATCATGCGGCGCGTTTGCGCATCGAGCGCGCCGAACGGCTCGTCCATCAGCAGAATGCGTGGGCGGTTGATTAACACGCGCGCAATCTCCACGCGCTGCTGCATGCCGCCCGACAACTGCGCGGGATAGTGCGACTCAAAGCCGGAAAGGCCGACCAGGGCGAGCAGTTCGGCGGCTTCGCGTCGCCGCTCGCGCGCGCCGACGCCCTTCATTTTCAGCCCAAAAGCCACATTGTCGATCACGCGTTTCCACGGAAACAGCGTGTGCTGCTGGAACACAAGGCCGCGATCCGGATGTGGACGGTCGACCGCGAGATGATCGACCGCGACTTCGCCGCGCGTGGCCGCAATGTGCCCCGCAATCGCACCGAGCAGCGTGGATTTTCCGCAACCGGAGGGGCCGAGTATGCAAACGAATTCGCCGGGTGCGATGTCGACATCGAGTGAATCGAGCGCGGCAATACGCGCATGCGGCGCCCCGACTTCTACGGTCAATGCGCGCACCTCGATACGCCCGGCTGCGTGTGCCACTGACGTCCTGACGAGAGTTTCAGGTTGAATGGCGGATACGGTGCTCACCGGCGTGCTCCATTGCGTCGATACCACGGTGTCAACGCCGCGCCCATGCGCTTGATGAGCATGCTGCTGCCCATCCCGAGCACGCCGATCAGCGCCATGCCGACGACGATATCGGCGTAATTTTGCAATGTATAGGATTCCCAGGTGTAGTAACCGATTCCATATTGACCCGCGATCATCTCCGCAGTCACGAGGCAGAACCAGGCGGTGCCCATACCAATAGAAAGACCGGTGAAAATCGAAGGCGCAGCGCCCGGCAATATGACTTCGGTATAGAGCGACAGCGAGTTCGTACCCAAACCGCGTGCCGTAGCGATAAGCCGCTGATCCACGGCTTCCACGCCATGAATGGTGTTCAGCAGAATCGGAAACAGCGCGCCGATGAACGTCACGAACATCATGCTGATTTCCGAAGACGGAAACATCAGAATGGCGAGGGGAATCCACGCGACGGCAGGAATGGGACGCAGCATTTCGAGCGGCGGCATCAGAAGATCTTCAAGCAGCGCATACCGGCCAATCGCGAGTCCGAGTCCGACACCCACCACGGCCGCCGCGCAGAAACCGGCCAGCACGCGCGTGATGCTCGCGGCCAGATGCATGGGCAATTTCGGCGAGTGGAGCAAGGTCCACAGCGCGGGAATGGCGTCGGCGGGTGAGGGCACATTCGCGAAGGTGACGAAGCCCAGCGAAAGATGGATGTGCACGGCCGCTTGCCAGAGCGCGACGAATAGCAGGATCGCGGCCACGCGTCGCGTATAGCGGCGCGTCGGCACGCCGCGTACCGTAGCGGGGTCCTTCTGCGCGGAGTCGGTGGCGACCGGGCGTTGTCGGCCCGTGAGGTCGAGCATGGCGGACATGCGGATTCCTCGTAAATGAAAATGTTCGACGGGGACGGAAACCGAAGCGATCAGCGGGAAGCAATGGCTTGCTGCGCGCCGGAGACGGCCGCGGTGTAATCGACGACCGCGCCCGACGTTTGCTGCGCGTAGGTATCGGCGCCCGACTTCTGCAGAAAGGCGGTAACTCCGCCGCGCGCATCGCGCACATACCACGCATCGGACGCAAAGAGCTTTTGTCCGCTGTCGTGATCCTGTACGTAGACCGCGCGGGGCTTGCTGCCGGATTGTTCGAGCTTGGCAAGCGCGGCGAACGCTTCCGCGGCGCTGGCGTAATTGCGCACGTGCGCTTCATTGCCGAGCCAGATTTGCGCGACTGCGTGGAAGTCGCGAATGGGTTTGCCGGTAATCGCGTCGTTTGCAACCAGCGGCTGACGCGCGTAGTTCTTCAACGCGGCGTCATAGTCGAGTCCCGAATCCTTGAACGCCTGGCGAATGTAGCGGTCGTCGATAAACGTGTTGGCGTCGAGATTGACGTCCGTTTTCTTGAGCAGCCTCAGCGTGTCGATCGCCGTGGCCACGGCCTGGCGATATTCGGGCTTCCATGTCAGATCGCGAGTCTGCAGGCCGAGCGGACCGTGATAGAGATAATCGACCGGCGCATCGATGCCCGTCTTTTTTTCGATCAAGACGCTGTATTTCTCGGGGTCTTCTCCGATCAGGCGATTTGCCTCAATGGTGGCGCGCAGATACGCGACCACGACCTCGGGGTATTTCTGCGCGTAGGCGGCGTCGACGAGCGCGCCGTGAAAAGTCGGCGTATGGCTTTGTGCGCCATCGTAGATTTTGCGCGCGATGCCGCGATACGGGAACAGGTCGGCGAACGGCACGAAGTCGGCATGGGCGTCGATCTTGCCGGCCTTCAGCGCGCTGCCGGCCACTTCCGGCGCTTGCGTGATGATGTTCACGTCAGTATCGGGATTCCAGCCTTGCGCCTTGATTGCGCGAAGGAGCATGCCGTGCGCGGTCGATGCAAACGGCACGGAGATTGTCTTGCCTTTCAGGTCGGCGAGCGAGTGCACCGGAGAATTGACGGGCACGACGATGCCGTTGCCGCTGCCATCCGTGCTGCCTTCGAGCACGGTGATGAAAATGCTTTTACGGCCTGCCTTTTCGAACGCCGCGCCGTTGAGCGAGCCCGGAAAATCCGCCATCGCGCCGAAGTCGAGCTTGCCTGCCACCATTTCATTTGTGAGCGGCGCGCCGGAGGTGAAGTCTTTCCATTCCACGTCGTATTTCACGCTCGCGTATTTACCGGTGTGCGGCAGATATTTGTCGAGCAGATGCAATTCACGGATCAGCAGACCGCCGGTCGCGCAATTAATGGTGGTGTCCTGCGTGCCGATTGCAACGCGAATGGTCTCGGCGTGGGCTGTCACGGCAGTGGAGAGCAGCAGCGGCGCGGCGAGAAGACGAATGAGCCGTTGGCGTGTTTTCATGGCTGATCGGGCAAGTAGTGTGGGTGGTGGCGTGTGGAAATATTCTTGGCTCCTCGTCGGGAGCGCAGGTGGGCGTCCGTGAGACGATCACCGGTCGGCTGGCGCGCGGCATCCGATTCGTCGGCAACATGCATCGCTTGTCATAACAAGATGTGAGGCAGACTACTTTGACTTTTATCCGCGACAAACCAACTAATTCAGATATCTATTTCGCGCGATATCGGTGAATGATGTTGTGTTGTGAAATGCGATGTTGTGGCGGCAGTGGGGCGGCAATGCGGAAAGGCTGGCGCGGGCAGTGCAGATTGGTGTGTGCGGGAGAGGCTGAGGCGTTGGACGTGCGTGGCGTCGTTTAAGGGTTTGCTAACCTTGGCTTTTTGGGTGGCGATTCGTGTCGGCGGAGAGTGCTGTGCGGGAGGGGGAGTCGACCAAACGCTGTCAGTCGACACCTCGTGCCAAACCGTTGACAATCACCCCATCGGCGATGCCAACCCACGGGAGTGAAACATGTCTGCGATCTTCAAAGACGAACTTCACGAACAACTCGGAACCTGGCCGCTCGCCTACATTCCTTACGGCGGCGCTGACTATGGCGAGGTCGAGGCAATCGCCCGGACGATTGGAGACGGAGACGACGCCCTCTTTTATGACG
This sequence comes from Paraburkholderia sp. SIMBA_027, assembly GCF_046535315.1. Classification (NCBI taxonomy): domain Bacteria; kingdom Pseudomonadati; phylum Pseudomonadota; class Betaproteobacteria; order Burkholderiales; family Burkholderiaceae; genus Paraburkholderia; species Paraburkholderia sp. SIMBA_027. The sequence continues at coordinate 246,716 of NZ_JAWRWY010000014.1, read as the reverse complement.
CCTGGAGCGCAGCCGCTGATCGCATGATGGTCGACGGTCGACAAGCTGAAACCCAAGGCCATCGGGCTAGTGCGAGAGAGTGTTTTCTAAGGGCCGCGTGCTTTTATGGCAAATCTTTTCATCCCTTGTTCGGACAACCAGTCGATCCCCGTGTGAGGTTGGGTTCTCAAAAGCAAATCGCGGCATTCGAGCGCGCGCTCGCATTAAGCGAGCCGGCCATTGTGCGCCAGCATATTCCCTTTGAAGGGACCTCGCTGCTCGCTTATGTCATCCCCGCGCAGGGATGCGCCAACGAAGTTCGACCGCTCCTGATCTTCAACAACGGATACGACGGCACGATTACCGACCTTTTCTTTGCATCTGCGGTCGCCGCATCCCGGCGCGGCTACCATTCATTGATCTTCGATGGTCCCGGGCAAGGTACGACCTTGATCGATCACGGCATCACGCTCAGGCCGGATTGGGAGAACGTGATCAGTTCGGTGATGGACTTCGCATTAACGCTGTCGAATGTCGATCCGCTCAAGATCGTGTTGTGCGGTTGGAGTCTGGGCGGCTACCTTGCGCCGCGTGCGGCGTCTGGCGAGCGTCGTCTTGCGGCCTGTGTCGCGGACCCCGCGCTAGCTTCCGTGGCGGATGGATTCCGCACGTATGTGATGAAGTTGGGCGCGACACCTGACGAGGCAGCAAACCTCGGCGATTTGCCGGAGGCGCTCATGGAACGCCTCACCCACATCGTGGCAAACGACAGGAAATTGACCTGGAGTATCGCGAAGCGCGGTTACTGGGTGAATGGCGCCGGGGCACTGCGCGACTATCTCGCATCGGTTGAACACTACACGATGGATGGGCGTATCGGAGACATTCACTGTCCGACTCTGTTCACCATGGCCGAACACGATACCCTCGCCGCTGGAACGCAAAATTTTTTCGATGCACTACGCTGCCCCAAAACCCTGATTCGATTTAGCAGCAATCAGGGAGCTGGCGAGCATTGCGAGATGCGCAATCGTTCACTCGTCAATCGGCGTGTACTGGATTGGATAGACGAAGTGCTGGCTTAGCGCGATGGTGTCGCGGGTGACCGCTTTCGCGTCACTGCAATGTCTCCTTTGTGTCGAACTCCGACATCAAACGAATCAGAACGCACCCAGGAGCAACAACCGCAACCTGCTAAACTAGCTGATTGCTGGCCTTTATGTCTTTGTGCATGTCTATCGTCAAGAGCAGTTCGAAGGGTGGCCTCGTTTACTCAACAGACGGCGGACGCATGTGTCCCGAGTGCCGCCACGCGGTCACGGAGTGTATATGCAAGGCGATTGCCCGGACACAACCACCAGGGGACGGCGTCGCGCGGGTCGTTCGCGAGACCAAAGGCCGGGGCGGGAAGAGCGTGACGGTCGTGAGAGGATTGGCGCTCGACCCCGTTGCCCTTGCCTCGCTGGGCAAACAATTGCGCACCGTCTGCGGTTCGGGTGGAACGGTCAAAGATGGCGTGATTGAAGTACAGGGCGATCACTGTGACCGTATTATCGAAGAGCTCAAAAAGTCCGGTCATCGGGTGAAGCGCGCCGGTGGCTAATTCCGTCGATTGACGCAGGCGAAAAGCGTAATCGACCAAGCTCGGCGCTAACTCGCCAACCGCGTCGATTCACGAACGTCATCGCGTAATCGAGCGCTACCCGTCACTTTCATCCGATCCACCATGGATCGATCACACCACGCTTTGGGTGCATCGATGACGACCCGAGCCGCGCCAGACACTTCGAACTAGCGAACTAGCGCACCAGCGAATCGCCCCAGACACGATCACCCGACCGCTCAAACAGGTGCGAATTCGGTCGTCAGGGGCGGCCATTCGCGAGACATCAATCATGCAGGAGAGAGGCAAATGAAGAAAGGAAAGACGAAACTCACGCGTCTTGATGCTGAACGACTTTTCGAGGGACTTCCCGCCTCGAGCGCACGCGTGTCGAGCCGGCCCGAGAACCCATTCGATACAGCGGTGTTCACCAAGAGCAAACGCGTCGACGACGAAGCCAGACTCTGGAAAGACAACCTCATCACGTTCCCACTGGCGATCACATTGCCTGCGGGATATGCCTCGGTATCCGCCTTGCGCGAGGCGATGGTACGCGCATGGCGCGTGAGGTGGGTGCGGGAGGAGGGAAAGCTCGTGGTCGCCGAATTTCCCGAGGGTTGGACTGCCGTTCGTCCGCAGACTGGCCCCATTGAGTTGCGCGACTCGGCCGGCGTAGTCCGCGCCCTTTTTGGATGGGCCGAAGACGCCGAACTCCGGATTCTGCCGAGGTATCAGGTCGAGTCGCAGACGAACAGTTCGAGTGGACTGGGCAGCCTGCTTGTCAGAGATAGAGAAAACGGCCAGATTCTCGAGAGATCGTCAATCTGGTCCGCTAAAACGGGCACCCATCATCCGGATTGGGGCAAGCTGTCACTGTGGCTCGGTTCACGTTACCCGCAACATGGCGATCCGCTGCGCTACTGGAGCGATTGCGAGGCAAACATCAAAAATTAGCCGATTTTGCGGATTGCGTCACGGCCAGATTCGCTCGTGTCGTTTTCTATGCGTCTTTCAGCCAGGGCATTTCCACAGGTGACACCACCAATTGCCGGGACTCACGCTCCAGCTCAAAAATGAACCCGACCAGGATCATGGAGTCGGCATAGGGAATCGGAAATACGTGAGGATTTTCTGCGGCGCGTAGCGGGCGCGTGGGCGTGTCCGCCGTTGTTGCGGCGTTTTCGCGGACGCTTTCCAGTTCGTCGGCCATCGATTGCCCACTGAGTTTCATAACGCGGCTACGCAGGTCGATGAAGGGTTCGATGCGCGCCCCGTCTTCATTGTATTCGGGCACTTCATAGATAAACCAGGACACTTTTCTCTCCCAGAAAAAGGCAGCTATTTTAACAGCGGGCGTGCCAGGCGACTCGACGCTGCTGCCTCGATCACTCGCAGCAAGTGATGGCAATGAAAACGGCCAACTGCGAGTAACGGCGTCGTCGGCGGAGTACGGCCATGGACACGCGGTCGTAGCTGGCGCGCTTATTCTTGAGCCGTTATGACGAGATCACGACGGCATGCCGACATTTCAATTTTCCGTCCAGGCCTCGGGTTTCGCAGCAAACATTCATTTCTACGGCGATCGGGAAACGATCTCAGCCATTCAGCGCCGTTACTAGCTCGCACGTCCCCCGAAATCACCAATCTCACCGATCGCTTTCACCCTCAAAACACCGACCCCGCAAGCGCATTCGCCGCCGCCTTCACGCTGTTCTCAACCTTCGCCCGCAAGCCCGTATCGGCCAAAAACGCCGTATTCGGCCCGGCAACGCTCAGCGCCGCGAGCACGTCGCCGCGCGTGTCGCGCACGGCGACCGCGCAGGAATCGATACCCGCCTCCAGCCCGGAAAAACTCCACGCATAGCCTTTCTCGCGCACGGTATCGAGCGTGCGCTCGAGCGCGTTCCAATCGGGCGGCGCGTCGATCCCCGGCTGATTCGCGTAACGCGCGCGCAGCGCTTCACCGTCGGCTGATGCAAGCATGGCCAGCCCCGGCGTCGCGCGATGCGCGGGCAGACGGCTACCCACGCGAATGCGCGTCACGAGCGGCGTATCAGGCGTTTCGCAAATCAGATAGACGATCTCCGCACCTTCGAGCACGGCGAGAAACGCCGACAGCCCGGTCTGTTCGACGAGCCCTGGCAGAATCTGGCGCGCGCGCGCCGTGAGATCGGACGCGCCGAGCGCGCTTGCGGCGAGCGTCAGAAACGGCAGGCCGAGCCGATGCGAGCCGCCCGCCGGCCGCTCCTGAATCAGCTCCGCCGCCTTGAGCGACTCGATGAGCCGCATCACCGTGACCCGGTTCACGCCGATCTGCCGCGCGACGTCGCTGAGGTTGGCCGTCGAGCCGCCTTCCGCGATGTAGCGCAGCAGGCGAAACGCCCGCTCGACGGGAGAACTGGCCGCCTCGGCGGATGAGGGGGAAGACGTATCCGTACGCATCTGATCCTGTTGAAAAGCGTGCCGTTATTGCAGCGGCACCGTCCACGCATCGTAGCCATAGACCCAGTCGGCGTTGCCGCCGCTCTTGAGCCAGTTGTTGCCGCGCGAGCCAATCTGCACGCGCGCCGTGCGCTCCTGGCGCGCACGTGCATAGCGTGCGAGCGCGTCGTCGAGTCCGGCGGGCGCGACGTCGGTCAGCGCGCGCGAAAGCACCACGGCATCCTCGATCGCCATGCCCGCACCTTGCGCCATGAACGGCATCATCGGATGGCAGGCGTCGCCGAGCAGCGTCATGCGCGCGCCGCTCCATTGCGGCAACGGATCGCGAATATACAACGCCGACGCGAGCACCGTGTCGCAAGCGTCGAGCAGCGCGCGCGCTTCCGGGTGAAACGCGGCATAGGCGCGGCGCAGCGCGTCGGGGTCGCCGGGCAGCGTCCACGATTCGTTGGTCCAGTCGCTTTGCGACGTGGTCGCGAAAATGAACACATCGCGGCCACGGTTGAGCGGGAACGTGACGATCTGCAGGTCGTCGCTCGGTCCCCACCATTTCACGAACGCGCCCGTGTCGATGCCGCTCAGGCGCTCGACGGGCACGACCGCGCGGTACGAGACGATGCCCGTGAACTGCGGATGCTCCGCGCCGAACAGATGGCGGCGCACGCCCGAGTGAATGCCGTCCGCGCCGATCACGAGGTCGAACGCGTGCGTCGTGCCGTCCGCGAGCGTGATCGTGGCCGCATCGGTCTCCTGCGCGAACGAGACCGTGCGCTGGCCGAGGTGCAGCACGCCCGGCGCGAGCGCGGCTTCGAGTGCGCTCATCACGTCGGCGCGATGCATCGTCAGCTGCGGCGCGCCGTACTGGCGTTCCGCTTCGTCCGACATGGCGAGGCGCGAGGTTTCCTCGCCGGTGTCCCACATGCGGCTGATGCGGGCGTTGGGCCGCGCGGCCGTCTCGCGCAGTTGTTCGCCGACGCCCAGCCCGTCGAGCGCGCGGACCGCGTTCGGCGTGAGATTGATGTCCGCACCCACGCGCCCGAAGCGCTCCGCCTGCTCGAACACCGTCACGCGATGTCCCGCGCGGTGCAGCGCGATCGCCGCGGCCAGTCCGCCAATTCCGCCGCCCACCACTCCAATTTTCAGCATGTCTGTCTCGTCCGTCCGGTTGCTCGATAGGTCTTCACATGTTCAAAAATGAACACATAGAACATAAATGAACCGACATTCTGCGGCGGAAGATTTTTGACATCAAGCAAAAAATGCAGCGATCGACGCGATGGGATGGGGTCAGGGCACGCGATCACGTTTGAGACGATCGGCGACTTTTTTGGATTTTGAGGAAGTTGTAAGCGCGCATGCCGTCGCCAAAAATGCACTCATCGACGGCCATGCACCGCAGGCGCATGACGCCGCGTTTCCAACGAGTGAGGACACAAGACATGTTGAGCGCTGAAAAAAACCGGTTGCTGACCGAGGTGGGCCCGGGCACCCCGATGGGAGACTATCTGCGCCGTTACTGGCATCCGGTGGCGGGCGTCGCGGAATTCGACGACAAGGCGGTGCGTCCCATTCGCCTGTTCGGCGAGGACCTCGTGCTGTTCAAGGATCTGAGCGGCACGTTCGGGCTGGTGCAGCGTCGCTGTCCGCATCGCAACGCCGACCTCGCGTTCGGTTTCGTCGAGCAGTGCGGGCTGCGCTGCGCGTATCACGGCTGGGAGTTCGATGCGAGTGGGCAATGCACGCATCAGCCTTTCGAGGAGATCGTCGACGTCGATGCGCGCCTGCGCCAGAAGACGAAAATCACGGCGTACGAAGTGCGCGCGAAGGCGGGCATGATCTGGGCGTACATGGGCGCCGCGCCCGCGCCCGAACTGCCCGACTGGGAGCCGTTCAACTACGCGAACGGTTTCGCCCAGGTCGTGATGGCCGAGATTCCGTGCAACTGGTTTCAGTGCCAGGAAAACTCGATCGATCCGATCCATTTCGAGTGGACGCACAACAACTGGACCTCGCGTCAGCAGGACAGTCACGCCGAACACGTGCCCACGCATCTGCGCACGCAGTACGAGGAGTTCGAGCATGGCTTCATCTACAAGCGTCTGCGCGCGCATGAAAACGAAGCGAACCCGATGTGGACCACGGGCCGCGTGACGCTCTGGCCGAACGGTTTCTATCTCGGGCATCACTTCGAATGGCGCGTGCCGATCGACGACCAGAACACGCTCAGCATTCTCTGGGTGCTCAACAAGGTGCCGAAGGAGCGCGAGCCCTACGTGCAGGAGCACATTCCCGCGTGGTACGGGCCGCTGCGCGACGAGCAGGGCGAGTGGATCACCTCGCACGTCGCGAATCAGGACTTCGCCGCGTGGGTCGGGCAGGGCGCGATTACCGACCGCACGAAGGAAACGCTCGGGGCGAGCGATCGCGGCATCGTGATGCTGCGCCGGCGCTTCTTCGAGGAACTCGAAGCGGTGGCGGCGGGCAACGCGCCGAAGGGGCTCATCACCGATCCGCAGGCGAACCACAACGTGTTCCTGCCTTCGGCGTGCCGCGACGAGATGATGAACGGGCTGCCGCGCGAGGCGCTGGCGGCGCATCCGCTGCTGGGTGCGTATCTGCGCGATTTCATCGGCCAGTATGGTCAGCCGGAAGCCGTGCGCGAGGCGTATGAAGCCGCGATCGGGCAGAAGGTCGAGCGCGCGCAATTTTTCTCTGTGCATGGCGTGCGTGCTGAAGCGAACGAGAACGACGAAGCCGCCGCTTGACGCCAACCGAAGGATTTTCCGGAAGCCTCGTCACATGATGAACGACTCCACTCACGGCCCGAATGTCGGCTCGCAGGCCCGTTTGCAAGCCCGCTTGCAGGCGCGCGTGCGCACGCTGCGCCACGAGGCGCAGCGCATTGCGAGCATCGAACTGGTGCCCGTGGAAGGCGACGTGTTTCCGCCTTTCACGCCCGGCGCGCATCTCGATGTGCATCTGCCCAACGGCCTCACGCGCAGCTATTCGCTCGTCAACGCGCCTGAAGAACGCGGCCGCTATGTGATCGGCGTGCTGCACGACGCAAAGAGCCGCGGCGGTTCGCGCTGGCTGCACGAGGAGCTGCGCTGCGGCGCGACGTTGTCGATCGGCGCGCCGCGCAACCACTTCGCGCTCGACGAAGCGGCGTCGTCGACGCTGCTGGTCGCGGGCGGCATCGGCGTGACACCGATGCTGTGCATGTATCGCAAGCTGCGCGAGCGCGGGCAGACGGTGCAGTTCGTCTATTGCGCGCGCAGCCGCGGCCAGGCCGCGTTTCTCGACGAACTGGCCGCGCTGGGCGGCGACGTGCTGCTGCATTTCGACGACGAACACGACGGCCTGCCGTTCGATCTGGCCGCGTGTCTCGCGCGTCAGCCGAAGGACGTGCATGCGTACTGCTGCGGCCCGGGTGTGATGCTCGATGCGTTCCAGGCAGCGTGTGCCGACGCGGGCATCGCGAACGTGCATATCGAACGCTTCGCGGCGAGCGCGCCGGTCGAGAGCACGCAGCGCACCGGCTACACGGTGGAACTCGCGCGCAGCGGCCGGACGCTGTTCGTGCCCGCGGGCAAGCCCTTGCTCGACGTTCTGCTCGACGCCGCCGTCGATGTCGAATACAGCTGCCGCGAAGGGCTGTGCGGCGCGTGTCAGACGCGCGTGCTCGGCGGCTGCGTCGATCATCGTGACAGCGTGCTGACGCAATCCGAACGCGCCGCGAACGACGCCATGATGATCTGCGTGTCCGGTGCGCAAAGCGGCACGCTGGTGCTCGATCTTGCCTGACGTCGTCTGACTGTTCATCTATCGCGCGCTGACCCGCGCGATTTTCCCGCTGTTTTCCGATGTTTTCCCCACAAACGTTTCCTTCGAGGACACGATGGAACTGACACGTCTTGCGAACGAGTACGAGACGATCGACGACGCGCGCGTCGCCGGTCGGCATGAAGCCGCGCTGATCTCCGCGCGCATCGAGCGTCTGCCGTTCACGCGCTGGCATACGCGCGTGCTCGGCATGATCGGGCTCGTGCATATGACCGATGCCTTCGACGCGCTGACCATCGCGTTCGTGATGCCGGTGCTGATGGGCCTCTGGCATCTCACGCCGACCGAGGCGGGTTTGCTGGTGTCGAGCGGCTATGTCGGGCAGACGATCGGCGCGCTGCTGTTCAGCGCCGCCGCCGAGCGTTTCGGGCGTCTGCGCGTGTTGCGCTGGCTGCTCGTGCTGCTGGCGCTCGGCAGCGTGGCGTCGGCTTATGCGCCGGGTTACGCGGTGTTTATCGCGCTGCGTCTGTTTCAGGGCATCGGGCTCGGCGGCGAATCGCCGGTGTCGGCCACGTATATGAACGAAGTGTGCCCCGCGCGCATTCGCGGCCGCGTGATCTTCGTGCTGCAATCCACGTTCGCACTCGGCAATCTGGTGGCGGCCATCGCGGCGCTCTGGCTGATTCCGGCTTACGGCTGGCAGATCATGTTTCTCGTCGGCGGCTTGCCGATCGTGCTGGCGGCGATTCTGCCGCGCGTCGCGCCCGAGTCGCCGCGCTGGCTCGCGATCAACGGACGCGCCGACGCCGCGCGCCGCATCGTAGACGAGATGGAGCGCACGGCGCCCGCCGCGCGGCTCGCCGACGCAAGCACGCCCGAAGTCGTCGCGCACGGCACGCAGGAACAGAAGGAATCGTTCCGTGCGTTGTTCGCGCGCGGCTTCGCGCGGCGCACGCTGGTGGTCTGGCTGATGGCGGGTTGCGGTAGCCTGACGACTTATGGGATTCTGGTCTGGCTACCGTCGCTCTATCGCACCGTCTATCACCTGCCGCTGGAAGTGGCGCTGCGCTACGGGATGGTGAGCATGATCGCGACGCTGTTGGGCACGTTCATGGGCACCTTTGCGATCGACTGGCTCGGCCGCAGAAAGACGTTCGCGATTGCGTTTCTCGGCGCGGCGTTGCCGATGTGCTGGCTCGCGCTGAGCGGCACGCGGGTGCCCGCCGGCCAGGTGCTCGTGCTGGCCTCGATGAGCGTGGCGATGATCGCGATCGTGCAATGCGGCATCTACGTCTATGCGCCCGAGGTGTATCCCACGCGTATTCGCGCGACCGGCGCGGGCGCGGCTTCGGCGATTACGCGGATTGCGTCGGTGATTGGTCCGCTCGTGATCGGCACGTTGCTGACGTATCTGCGTGTCGAAGCGGTGTTCGGTTATTTCGCGCTCGTTTCGCTGCTTGGCGCGATCGTGATCGGCGCATTCGCGATTGAGACGCGCGGGCGCAAGCTCGACGAGATCGCAGCGTGAAATGAGGCGCGCTGAATGCGCGTGTGATGCATTCGCTTTCAGCGCGCCTTTATCGCCAAGGTCAGTTTGAATGACCGCGGCGACGGCGATAAACCGCCGCAGGCAGATTACTGATCCTTCGCGTCCTTCACGCGCGCATCGGCTTTTTCCTTGTCGGCGTCGGCTTGCGCGTCGGTCTTTTTCTTGTCGGCCTTGGCCTGGGCGACAGCGGCCTTCTTGTCGGCCTTCGCCTGCTCCTTCTCGGCCTTCTTGTCGGCGTGCGTGGGCGGCGCGGCGTTCGGATCGTTGTTCGTCTGCGCGGCTGCGCCGGTGGCGATCGTCATGGCGCCGGCCGCCGAAAGAGCGAGTAGGGCGGCAGCGAGGCCGCGTGCGGGTTTGCAGATCGTCGGCATAGGTTTCTCCGTTTAGTGTTGAATGTCAACGGAGAGCCAGCAAATGCCGTGCCGCGCGTGTTAGAGACTGGAAGGTGCGCCGGGCGTCTGTTCCGAAGCGTGCTGATATGCCTGCAACGTATGGAGCGTCGTGCGCCTGGACAGGTGATACATCTCGCGCAACGAGACCTGTTGATAGCGGGCCGCATCCTGAATGCCATTGGCCGACGACGCGCGCGTATCGCGATAGCCGCCCGAAATTTCGAATGGCGCGCTGATGCGATAACTCGCCAGCGCCATAGGTATTGAACACGGCGGTATCGGTGAAAAGCGAATGTCCGCCTGGTCGATCAAGGGCATTCGGATAATTCATGCCGGGCAGCCGCTTTTCAGGCTGCCCGCCACGCGCCAAAGCCGTATTGCACGCTGCCGCGTAAGCCCGAAATCGTCGGCGAGGTTGCGGTCGCGGTCGCGTAGAAAGCGCGATTTAGTGCCTAAAAAAGGCACTCAAACGATAGGCGCGGCTTGCGTAAGCGTAGAAATGAATCGCGCGGTGCGCGCGTCGCGCGGGCGCGAGAACAGTTCGCTCGATGGACCGGCTTCCACCACCGTGCCGTCCTTGAGAAAGATCGCATCGTGCGCGACCGACGCGGCGAGCCGCAAATCGTGTGTCGCCATCAACATGGTCGTGCCTTCGTTCGCGAGCTGGCGGAGCACGTCCACGACTTCGGCGGACAGTTCGGGATCGAGCGCGGAAGTCGGTTCATCGCAGAGCAGCACTTGCGGCGACGGCGCGAGCGCGCGTGCAATCGCCACGCGCTGTTGCTGGCCGCCCGAGAGCGTGCTGGGCCATGCTTCGGCTTTGGCGGCGAGGCCCACTTTGTCGAGCAGCGCGGCGGCCCGTTCGCGCGCACGTACGCGATCCCATTGCGGCAGAATCACGAGCCCCGCCATCACGTTCTCGATTACGCTCAGATGCGGGAACAACTGGAAGTTCTGGAACACCATGCCGGTATGGCGGCGCACTTTCGCAATCTCCGCCTGCGCAATGCGCCGTCCTGGCGAGAACGTGATCTGCGCATCGCCAACACGCAGCGTGCCGCTGTCCGGCACTTCGAGCAGATTCACGCAGCGTAGCAGGGTGCTTTTGCCGCTGCCGGACGGGCCGATCAGCGCAGTCACGCTGCCCGCCTTGAGTGTCAGTGCAATATCGATCAGCACGCGATGCTCGCCGAACGATTTGCCGATGCTGTCGAATTCGATCATCAGCGGCCCGGCGAAAAGAGCGCGTGGCGACCGAAGCGCGCTTCGAGCCGGAACTGCGCGCGCGACAGCACGGAACTGAACGCCAGATAAATCAACGCGGCCTCGCTATACAGAATGAGCGGTTCGTAGGTCACGGCCGCAATGCGCTGCGCGGCCTGAAAAATCTCGGGCACCGTGAGCACGGCGGCCAGCGATGTGTCTTTCACGAGCGCGATAAAAGCGTTCGACAACGCGGGCAACGCCACGCGAATCGCTTGCGGCAGAATCACGCGACGCAGCGCCTGCGCGCGCGTCATGTTCAGCGAATACGCGGCTTCCCATTGTCCACGCGGAATCGATTCGATCACGCCGCGAATCACTTCGGCGTTATACGCGCCCACGTTCAGCGAAAAGCCGATGATCGCCGCCGTCAACGGATCGAGCACGATGCCCACGTTGGGCAGGCCGTAAAAGATCACGAATAGCTGCACGAGCAGCGGCGAGCCGCGAAACAGCCAGATATAAAAGCGCGCGGCGGCGCTGGCCCAGCGCGGACCGAACAGTCGCACGAGCGCTACCCAGAACGCGAGCGCGACGCCGATCGCGAACGATGCGAGCGTGAGCGGCACAGTGAACACGAGCCCCGCGTAAAGCAGCGGCCAGAGCGATTGCGCCATTAAATGCAGCCATGCCGGCATCGTTCAGCCCGCCTTATTGCGAGACGTCTTTGCCGAAATACTTCTGCGAAATCTTCGCGTAGGTGCCGTCGGCCTTGATGTCGGCGAGCGCCTTGTCGATGGCCGCGACCAGCGCCGGATTACCCTTGCGCAGCAGCACGGCCGACTGATCGCCGGCGCTCGACGTGTCGGTGGCCACGATCTTCAGCTTGGCGTCGGGCTTGTGCTTGCGGAAATCGAGGTACGACAGCGAGTCGTTGACCGTGGCGTCCACGCGGCCCGAGGTCAGCAGATCGATCGACTCGTTGAAGCCTTGCACCGGCACGACATCGGCGCCGTGCGACGCGGCGAGCTTGCCGAAATTGCTGGTGAGCGTATTCGCCGACTTCTTGCCTTTCAGATCGTCGAAGGAATGAATCGTGGTGTTGTCGTCGCGCACGATCAGCACCGCATGCGTGGCGATATACGGCGTCGAAAAGTCGTATTTCACCTTGCGCGCGTCGGTGATCGACACCTCGTTGATGACGGCGTCGTACCGATTCACGTCGAGACCGGCGATCAGTCCGTCCCACTTTCCTTCGACGAATTCCGGCTTGACGCCCAGACGTTGCGCGATGGCGCTGGCGATGTCGACATCGAAACCCGTGAGCTTGCCCGTTTCGTCGTGATACGTGAACGGCGCGTAAGTGCCTTCGGTGCCGACGCGGAACACGCCGGACGACTTCACCTGGGCCAGTTCGTCGGCGGCGAACGCGGGCGCGGCGGCGACCGCCGAAAGGAGTGTGGCGAGCAAGACGGAGCGGATAGCTTTCATGGTGGTAACTCGCGTGTGAATGCTGCTGAATAGTGGGCTCGATGCGTGAGCCGCACGATTCTACTGACCGCGCGTTCGACCACAAAAGCGATGATGCGCTATTCATATGCCCGGGCGGAATATCACGCTACGGGGCGTTTTCGCGCGCTCGCAATCGTTAGAAGGAAAAACGAATTCCTTATTCGATTGCGATGCGCGCGCCTTCGATGGGCTTACACGTCGTCGGGGACGAGCGCGAGCAGGCCGATCGCACCGAGTCCCCATTGCGCGGTGGAGTTGGTCGAAACGCGCGGCGCTTCGTCCACGTCGTAGAGCACGGTCGGCACGCGCACGCGCTCGATCACGAAGTCCTCGAACGTGCTGCCCGCGTGACCGGCGAGGAACTGTGTCCACGCGCGATGCGCCAGTGCGCGGTCGCCGGTTTCGCTCGCCGCGTAGGCGAGCAGTCGCGCATGGCCCTGATTCAGATTCAGCTTGCCGAGCGGTTGCCCGAGCGCCGCGCGCTGAGCGTCGGCGCTCGCGGAATAAAGCGTGCAGTATTGCAGCCAGGCCGTGCGGAACGCTGGCACATCGAGCACGCGCAACAGCTCGCCGCAGATTTCGGGCAGACCGAACACGGCGCTCAGATGCGAGACCGACAACGCGCCGCTCGCGTCGCGCGCGAACGCGCCCGTGCGCAGATCCATCACGCCGTAGCCCGTGAAGAATCCATGCGGCTGCGCGGCGATGGTCGTCATGCTGGCGACGAGTTTGTCGCGCCAGGCAGGATCACCCGTGCGTTCCCATTCGGTGAGCCAGGCTGCCGCCACCGCGCCCCAATCCGTGCCGAACGAAACGGTGGCGTGATGCGCGCGATCGTCGGGCGGAAACGGCTCGCCGATCTTGCGGCCCGGCAGCACGTCGCGCAGCCGCTCGACCGCGTTGATCTGCGCGCGCATGAGGTCGCCGATGCGCTCGTCCGCGCTCACGTAATAGTAGAAGCGGTGATTCGCAACCGTGGACACGCGCAGTTGCTTCGCGCTGTCGCCCCAATGCTGGACGTCGTGACGCGAGCCGAGCGGACTGAACGGCCCGATGTGATGAACGTCGACTTCGCTGCCGTGGCGCGTCATGGCTTCGGCGGTGCGGAAGGCGTCGGCGCGGCCCGAGTGCAGCCAGTAGTGCCAGAGCCAGATGCCGCTGCTCAGCTCGCCGTTGTCCCACGCGAAGCCGCCGACGTCGTAGCGCCAGACGTGACGCGTGGCGTCGTAGGTGTGCATCACGTCGCCGAAATCCCAGAAGCCGTACCACTTGCGCTGCTCGATCTGGCCGCGATAGAAGTCGTAGTTCCAGTCGAGCGCGCGTTGCGTGCGCGCGATCACGGGCGCAGCGGCGACGCGCGACGCGCGTGGACGCCAGTACGGATCGAACGCTTCGGCGCGATGCATCCACGCACGCGAAGGTAGCAGACGCGGCGGCGTTTCGATGCGCCGCGCGATGTCGATCAGTTCGGCATTGGTCGGCGTGCGCGGCAGCAACTGCAGTTCGATTTCGCTCGTGCGCGCCACGCCATACGGCGTCATGAAACCCGGCTCGTAATCCTCGTAGGTGATGTCGAGAGCGTCGCGTTGCAGCGCGTAACTCGTTTCGCCCATGCCGTCGTGATACGGGCGCAGATCCATGCCGGGCGCGTCGGGCGCCCATAGCCAGAGCGTGACGGTGGCGCGTTCGCTGTGCGCGCCGCGAATGTCGAGTTGCGCCGGATAGCTCTGCCAGAAGTGGCGGATGCCGAACGCCACGCTGCCTGAAAGCGCGCCGAGGCAAGCCGTGCCCGCCGCGCGCGTGCCGCTCGCTGCGCGAATCCAGCCGCAGCCGCTTTGTGTGCGTTTGTCAATCGTGAAGCCGTCGGCGTTCGGCTGGAGCAGCGTGTAGTCGCCCCAGGCGGGCACGAAGCGCAAATCCCTCGCGGATACAGGGCCGAGCGCGGAAGCGGGCGGCGTGACCTCGCCCGCGAATTGTGCGGCTTCCACGCTCGCGCCGGGGCTGCGGCGCAGGCCGGTGAGCGTGCGCACGGCCTCGGCGAAGACGCCGCCGTTGTCGCCCGTGAAGCGCACAAAGCGTTCGTGTGGCTCGCCGTCGAGCGGCATATCGAAACGCAGGCCCACGCCGCGAATGAAGCTTCGCTGTGGATCGGCGTCGTAGACGAGGCTGTGCACGATGCGCACGGCGTCCGAGCCGCGATAGAAGTAAAGCCGCAGCACGAAGGGCAGCAACGTGGCGTTGCTGCCTTCCTGCGCGTGCGTGCCGGTGAGCTTGACGACGGCGCGCGCCGGGCCGTTTTGTTCGAGCGTGGCATGCTCGATGCGGCCCGTGTAGCGTTCGCGTGCGGTCGCTTGAGCTTCGTCGTCGTGCTGTGCGGTAGGCGCTTCGTCGGTGAGCACAAGGAGGCGGCCGTCGCGCAGCGTCGCCTGGCCGTTGCGGCTCAACGTGTCGAACACGCGCGCGCCATTGAGTGGCAGCGTGGCCTGCAATACGCCCGTATCGATGCGGATGAGGTCGCCGTCGAGATGCGCGATGGCGGGCGCATTGTTCGTTTCGTCGGCGCGCGCCGCACGAGGTTCGACGATGAAGTCTCGAGGCGTTTCGCCGCCATTTTGCAGCGCTGCGAGCGCTTGTGGTGCGAGCGTATGCGCCGACCATTTCAGCGAGCCATCGGGCCAGTAAGCCAGCGGCCACGATTGCAGCGCGACGCGCCCGGACGCAGACGTTGGCGTCGCTGCCGCGTGCGCGAGGCGCAAGTCGAACGCACTGTGCGCATCGACCGCGCCGCGCGGCCACGGCACGCCCCACGTCGCGCCGATGAACGATTCGGGCGTGGCGCGCAGCGAGCCGTCGAGCCAATGCACGCGCGCTTCGTTCGCGTTGGCATCGTCGATGCTGTCGGCGTAGGAAGCAGAATGCGCGCGCGCCGCCGTGGACGCATCGGCGAGCGTTCCGCCTACGGCCAGCGAAGCGAGTTTGAAGAAGGTTCGGCGATCGAATCCGTTGCTCATCGCGGCCTCAGAACTGATAGGTCAGCGTGCCGCCGATCGTGCGCGGTTCGCCGATCCAGCCGAGCACCGACCCGTAATCGCTTTCCACGAGCCGCTGATAGTAGGTTTTGTTGAACAGATTGTTGACCCAGAGCGAGGCGGTCCAGCTGCCGCGACTGAATTTGCCGCCCGTGCCCGCCGAAAGCGAGACGAGGCCATAGCCCGGAATGCGCGTGAACGCCGAGTCGTCGACGGTGCCGTACATCCACGTGCGATACGAATAGCGCGCGCTCACGAACGAAGTGAGGCCGTTGAGTGTGTGCCACGTGTAGCGCGCCGTCGCATTGAACGTGAGCTTCGGCGCGTTGAAGACCTGATTGCCCGTGAGGTCGCAGATCGCGGTGGAACCGGACGGTCCGAGCGTGACTTCGGGCGGGCAGATCGCGTGGTGATAGTTGAGGTAGCGCGCGTCGTTATAGACCGCGGATGTCTGCAGCAGCAGATGATCGTCGGGCGTGTATTGCAGTGAGAATTCCGCGCCGCGCGAGCGGAACGTCCCCGCGTTCACGAGGTAGGTCGATTGCGTGCTGGGGTCGTAGCTCTGCGTCTGGAACGCGTTCACGTAGGTCAGGAACACGTCGGCTTTCGCGCTCAGCGAGCCGTCGAGCAACGTGCCCTTGATGCCCAGTTCCGCGCTCTTGGTGCGTTCGGGTGCGATCACAAGTGAGCTGTCGCCGGCCTTCGATGCCGCGCCCGCCGAGACGTTCAGGCCGCCCGCTTTCTCGCCGTACGAGAGCGCGAGATAGCTGCTCAGATCGCGTGTGAGCAGATACTTGAACGCGAGCGTGGCCGAGGGCAGCGTGTTGTATTGAACAAGGTAACCGGAGTTGAACGGCGCCTTGTTATAGCGGATGAACTGGCCGCCTTTCTTGTCGTAGGTGAGGCGCACGCCCGCCGTGATGTCGAAGCGCGGCGTCACGTGGAAGGTGCCCTGACCGAAGCCCGACCACACTTCGTCGTGCAGCGTGCCGTAGCGAATGATGTCGAGCCCGTCGTAAGCCGTGCTGCCGTAATAGAGGCCCGGCAGCTTGCTGTCGGCGTAACGCGTGAAGGCTTGCGTCGCTTCGTTCTCGCCCATGTAGGTCGCGCCCACGGCCCAGTCGAAGTATTGTCCGTGCGGCGAATCGAGGCGGAAATCCTGCGACCACGAACGGTCGAGAAACTGCGTGCCGCTGTTCGCGTAGACGGGCACGCTCAGGCTGTCGGCCACCGAAGGCACGTAATTGAAGTAGCGATACGAACTCACGGACCGCAGGTTGTAGCCGTTGTCGAAGCGATAGTTCGCCTCGGCCGAACCGCCGCCCTGCACGAGATGCATGCTGTTTTCGTCGTCGAGCGCGACGTTGTGATCGTCGCCGCCATACACCACGCGATTGCCGATCAACGACGAATGCGTGAGAAAGCTGTTCACGCCATTCACCGAATTCGACGAATACGTCACCGGCGTGGGCGAGTCGTTCTCGTTGCTGTAATCGGCGCTCAGACGCAGGCTGAACTGATTGTTGGGCTTGAAAAGCAGCTGGCCGCGCACGCTGTTGCTCGAATTGCCGTTGAGCGTGTGGCCGTTCGTGATGTTGTTGACGTCGCCGTTGGTGCTGTTGTGCACGAAGTCGATGCGGCCCGAGAGCATGTCAGCGATTGGCCCCGAGAGCATGGTGTGATTGAGCACCGTGCCGCGCGAGGCGAACGAGAGGCTTTCGGAGCCGGTCAGCGTGGAACTCGGCAGCGGCGTGTGGATGTCGATCACGCCGCCCGTCGAGTTCGCGCCGAACAGCGTGCCTTGCGCGCCGCTTAGCACGTCGACGTAATCGACGTCGGCGAGTGCGCCCGCGAGCATGCCGGGACGCGGCAGGTACACGTTGTCGAGATACACGGCCACGCTGCTCGGCATGCCGATGTTCTGCTCGCCGCTCGTCTGGCCGCCGCCGTCGCCCACGCCGCGGATCGTGATCTGCGTGTCGGACGGATCGGTGGTCTGCACGTTCAGGCCGGGCACGAGCTGCTGAAGATCCGCGAGCGAGGTGATGTGCTGCTGTTGCAGTTCGCGGCCGGTCACGCGGTAGCTCGACGTCGGCGTGCGCTGCGGGTCGTCGCGTCGCGCGCGCGTGGCGCTCACGGTCACGGTGCCCAGTTGCGTGGTGGTGGTCGTGTCGGCGGTGGCGGGCGGGGGAACCGGCCGCTGCGGCCGGTCAGCTTTTGGGCGCGCGTCCTCCGTCGCGGTGGCGGCCGGCGCGGCGCGGCGCACGGCGAGCGCGTGGCTGTCCGTGGTCACGACTTCGAGACCGGTGCCCTTGAGCGCCTGTGCGATCGCGCCTTGCGCTGTGAGCGCGCCGCTCACGGGCGCGGCCTGCACGTGTTCGACGAGATGCGGGTCGTAGCTGAGCGGCACGCCGCTTTGCGCCGCGATGGACAGCAGCGTGCGGTTGAGCGGTTGCGCCGCGAGATGGAAAGTGTGCGTCGAGGCGTCCTGTGCGAGCGCGGCGCCGGCTGCAAGAAAGAGCGCGGCCGAAAGCGCGATTGAGAGCGTGTTGCGGGCGCTGGCCGGACGGCGCGCGCTGCGGCGCGATGCCGGGGTACGGGGTCGTTTCACGTTAAGCCTGTCGTTATGTCGATGATCGAAGCGTTCGGGATGCGCGGCATGCCGATGCGCGGGTGAACGATGGCCATGTGCAACGAGCATCGAAAAGCGTCAGCGAAACAGTGCAGTCGGGCAGGATTTTTTTGTGTGGCGCTCCGAATCATTTATGCAATGCGCAGCACCGTGCGCGTCATATCGATTCGAGAATCCGTGCTTTGGACGGCTGCGCCCGCAACTTTAGAATCGCCGCTCCAGCCTCAGCCCAACTTGCCTGCTCACGCGTTGCGCGCAATGCGTTCAGTCCGACCGTCATGGCGATCCGATCCCAAAGCCTGTCCGCCGGCCGCGCCGCCGACGCCGAGGCGCTCACCAATCCGGCGCGCGAGCGTTTCCTGTCCGACGAATTCCGCCGCAGCTACGGCTGGCTCACGGGCTGTATGCACCGTCTCGTCGGATCGAGCAGCGACGCCGAGGATCTCGCCGCGAGCGCGTTCACCGAGCTGGCCGCGCATCCGGACGTCAGCGCGATCCGGCAGCCGCGCGCCTTGCTCACGACAATCGCGCGCCGGCTGACGTTCGAGCATTGGCGTCGACGCGATATCGAACGCGCCTATCTCGCGCGGCTCGCGCTCGCACCCGAACCGGTTGCGCCCGCGCCCGAGGTCGCGCTCGAAGCCGTGCAGGAGATCCTGCTGATCGACGCGGCCTTGCAGCAGCTTTCCGCACGCGCGCGAGAGGCGTTCATCCTGAGTCAGTTCGAAGACATGAAATACGCCGATATCGCGGTGCGGCTCGGCGTGTCCGCGAGCATGGTGCGCAAATACGTCGCGCAGGCGCTCGTGCTGTGTTGCGAGGCGGCATGAGCACGGCGCGCGTCATGAGGGGCACCGAGGCGGCCAGCGCGCGGGGCGCTGTCGAATGGGAAGTGCGCCTGCGTGAAGGCGAACTCGATGCGCGTGAACTCGCCGCATTCGAAGCGTGGCAGCGCGACGAAGCGAACGGCCGCGCGTGGGCCGCGCTGCAGACGCGGCTCGCGCGCATGCGGCCCGGCGGCGCGGCTGAACGCGCGGCGGCGGCCGAGGCGTTGCGGGTGCCGTCGGCGCAGCGCCGCAAGCTGCTGCGCGCGGGATTTGGCGGCGTGGCGCTGGCGCTTGCGGGCGTGGCGCTGCGCGAGGGCGTGCATCGGCTCGGTCTCGACGCGGACTGGCAGAGCGCGATCGGCGAACGGCGCACCGTGAGTCTCGCCGACGGCTCGCAAATGACGATCGACGCGGGCAGCCGGGTTTATCGCGTCGATCGTAGCGATCGCAGCGTGGGGTCTGGCGACCGCGTGCTGCGCGTCTCGGCGGGGCAGGTGCTCGTGCATATGCGGGCGTCGCATGCGGGACTTCTGCGCAGCATCGAAACCGAACATGGCGTCGTGCAGACCGAAGGCGGCACGATCAACGTGGGGCGCATCTATCGGCATAGCGTGGTCGCGGTGGGCAAGGGCGAGGCCGTGGTCCTGCAGCCGGGACGCCCGGCGCTGCGCGTGGCGGCGGGTGAGAGCGTCGCGTTCTCGTCCGATGGCGCGCGACGTCTCGCGCAGTCGTTCGATCTGGTGAGCGCTTGGACGCGCGGCATCTTCGTCGCCGACAACGTCTCGCTCGACGCACTCGTGGATGTCTTCAACCGCTACGAGCCGGGCGTGATCCGCGTGACGGGCGAAGCCGGCGAGGCGCGCGTGAGCGGCGTGTTCCTGCTCGGCGACATTCCGCGCGCGCTTACGCAGGTCGCGGAAAGCGCGCCGGTCCAGCTCACGCGCGTCGGTCCGTATCTGAGCGTGTTCAGCTAGATTTTTTCGCGTACGCGCTGACGCTTTGCGCGTCTCGTTGCACAAGGTGGGCAGAAGCCGCTCGCGCGGCTGTTCCCCTAACCGATGCAACGTGACGGAGTCCCCGCCGTGCGCAGACCTTCTTTCGCCGTGCGCGTGCTGCCAGCCTTGCTGGCGCTGCTCGCCGCGTTTCCGTTGCACGCCGCGCCGCGCGCGATCCTGCGCGAAGACTTTGCGTCGTTCGACGCGCGTCGCTGGATTGTGGAGGCCGAGCCTGATTCCAAGACTGTGCCATCGACGAAAGCGAGTATTGACTCGCATTCGTCACGCAAATCGTCGCCGGTTTACACCGATCACCACGCGCTGGTGCTCGACAGCGCGCGCGGCCTGACCGTCTGGCTCGACCGGCGGCTCACGGGCCACTACGAAATCACCTATACGCGCACCGTGCTCGATGCGGGCGGGCCGCATGACCGCGTCTCCGATCTGAACCAGTTCTGGCTGGCCAGCGCGCGCGGCTCGAACGGTCGCGTCGCGCCGTTCGGCGGTTCGGGTCGCTTCGAGGATTACGACGCGCTCGATCTGTTCTACGCGGGCATCGGCGGCAACGGCAATACCACGACGCGCTTTCGCCGCTACGACGGCACAAGCGCGCGTCCGCTGCTCGCGCAATACACGACGCCGCCCTGGCTGCTGCGCGCGAATCATCCGTACCGCGTGCGCATCGTCGTCGACAGGCGCGGCACGCGTTTCTATCTCGACGGCAAGCCGTATTTCGCGGCCTCGCCGCCGCTGCCCGACGCGGGCTGGTTCGGTTTTCGCTCGACGGCCTCGCGCCAGACCATCCGCGACTTCTCCATTCGCGCGCTGCCTTGAAGGCGTCGCGCGTTGCCACTGCATTTCACTGTATGACGCCGATGATGACCTTCCCGCATTCCCTCCGCCCGCGCCGTGCGGGCCTTTCCTCTTTGCTGTTCGCCGCGCTCGCGCTGTTCGCCGCAACGGCGCATGCCGACGACGCCCCCGTAACGGTTAGCGAAGACGCCGGCACGATCACGCTCGACAACGGCATCGTGGAGATCCGCGTCGAGCGCGACGACGGCTATCTCGCCGCGATCCGTCAACACGACGCCACGGGCTGGCACGACCTCGGCGTGACCGCGCAGCGCGCGGCCTACGAAGCGCATGGCGACGACTTCGAAAACGACCCGGAAAAAGCCATGTACTGGGATGCGAACGCCGACGTTGCGGTCGTGCCGCCGGGCTACAAGGAAGACAAGAAAGGCTATTTCCGCATGCGGCCCGGCGAGGCGCAGGTGAGCGTGGTGGCGAACACGCCCGAGCGCGCCGAAGTCAGCGTGCGTTCGCGCCCGACGCCCGTGTTTCCGTTCGATATCGACGTGCGTTACACGCTATTGCGCGGCCATAGCGGTTTCTACGCGCAGGCCGAGGTGCATCACGGCGCGGATCAACCTGCGGCGACCTTCTATCAAAACCGCTTCGTCGTGAAGACGGTGATGGACGGCACTTTCGATCACTGGGCCGTGGGCGACAGCAAATTCGTGCCGATTCCGCAAGGCGCGATCAGCCGCGAACTGAGCGACGCGACCTTCCAGCTCGACGACGGCACGATCAAGACCAAGTACATGAACTCGGTGTTCTGGTCGCAGGTGCCGGTGTACGGTTACGTAGGCGCGCAGCGCGGCCTCTGGATGATCGAGGCGAGCCCCGAGTACCACAACGGCGGCCCGGTCAAGCAGGGCCAGACACTGCACGACAACGTGCTGCTGCGGGTGCTGCAGTCGGTGCACTTCGGTGCGTCGGCGGTCGTGCTCAATGACGGCGAGGACTGGCGCAAGGTCTACGGTCCGTTCCTCGTCTATGCCAATCGCGCCGACGGTCCCGCAGCGCTCTGGGCCGACGCCGAACGCCAACACGCGCGCGAAGTCGCCGCGTGGCCGTACACGTGGGTCGATACGCCGGCGTATCGGCAGACGCGCGGCGAAGTGAGTGGTAGCGTGAGTCTGGCGAATGACGCATCGAAGCTCGCATCCAGGCCCGCATCAAAGCCCGTGACGCACGCGTGGGCGATCCTGTCCGACCCCGGCGTGCCCTGGAGCGCGCAGAACAAAGGCTACGCGTTCTGGAGCGCACTCGACGACGCGGGTCATTTCGATCTGCACAACGCGATTCCCGGCGTCTACGACCTGCATGTGAGCGGCGCGGATCAACCCGAAGACCTCGTCGTGCACAACGTGCGCGTGGGCGCGGACCAGCATCTCGATCTCGGTGCGATAACGTGGCCCGTGGAGGAGCCGGGCGTGCGCCTCTGGCAGATCGGCCGCTTCGATCGCTCGGCCGCGGAGTTCCGCAACGGCGACGACGCGCGCAACTATCAGATGTTCCGCCGCTATCCGAAGCAGTTTCCGCACGATGTCGATTTCGTGATCGGCAAGAGCGATCCCGCGCGCGACTGGAATTACGCGCAGTGGACCGTCTACGCGGAACGTCCGGACTGGCGCATTCATTTCGATCTCGACCGCGCGCAATCGGGCAAGGCCACGTTGACGATCGGCTTTGCATCCGCGCAGCCCGAGCAGGGCAAGACGCTGACCGATCTGCGCGTGGCCGTGAACGGCACCGAGGTCGCGCAGATCCGTCTGCCCAAGACGGGCACGGCGGGTTATCGCGGCAGTGCGCAGGATTCGCCGTACAACGTGCGCGCGATCGTGTTCGACGCGGCGTTGCTGAAGGCGGGCGAGAACACGGTGAGCCTCTATCATGCCGACGGCGTGCCCTATGCGCGCTTCACGCTCGCGGGCACCGACCAGCGCGTGCCGGCCAACACCACGCCGGGCCAGGTGATGTACGACGCGCTGCGGCTCGACGTGGACACGTATGCGGACAAAAACGCGGACAAGAACGCGGACAAGAACGCGGACAAAAACGCCGCCGCATCCAACCCCTAAGCGCTCTGCCGCGACGCCAGCAGCCAGTTCGCGAGCCGTTGCGCGCCGTCGGGCAATTCGGCGTCGGCGCGCCAGCAGAGATAGTAATGGCGGCCGTCGTCGAGTCCGTGGTCGAACAGCTTGCGCAGCGCGCCCGATGCCAGTTCGCGCGAGATCAGCGGCGCGCGCAGCAAGGCCGCGCCGAGGTCGGCGAGCGCGGCGCTCAAGGTGAGCTGGCCGTCTTCGAACAGCGGGCCTTCGACGCGCGTCATGTGGCGCGCGCCCGCGCTTTGCAGCCAGTTGACCCAGGTGCTGCGGTCTTCGTCGTGCACGAGCGGCACGCCGGCGAGATCGGCGGGCTTGCGCAGCGGCCCGTAACGCTGCAGGAAGCGCGGCGTGCAGACCGGCACCACCGCGCCCGACATGAGCGGCGTGCTCGTATAACCGACCCAGTCGCCCGTGCCGAAGCGAATCGAAAGATCGGCCGCGTCGCTGCGGTAATTGCGGTGATTCGCGTAGAGCACGGTCACATCCACGTCTTCATTCGCCGACAGGAAGTCGTGCAGGCGCGGAATGAACCAGCCCATGCCGAACAGCGGAATCAGACTGATCGTGATCTGCCGGCGCGACGACCGTTCGCGCACGAAGCCCGTCGCGCTGCGCAGCACCGAAAACGCCGCGCTGATCGAGCGGTAATAATCGCGGCCTTCGTCGGTGAGCACGAGCGAGCGGCCGCTGCGCACGGTGAGCGGCGTCTGCACGAACGATTCGAGCAACTGAAGCTGATGGCTCACGGCCGAGGGCGTGATGTCGAGCTCCTGCGCCGCCGTGCTCACCGAGCCGTGGCGCGCGAAAGCCTCGAAGGCGCGCACCGCGCGCAGCGGCGGATCGTCGGAGAGTTGCTGAATTTTTTTCATGTGTCGAATTATATCGAACGCACGATGCGTCGGGCATTCCTTATTTTGTATCGATAAATCAGTGATTTAAGTGCAAACTGAGCAGGCTGACATAACGATAGAACGAAAGGTCATTTAAGCGTGTGTGGGCCAAACCTTAATCTTTTTCAACTTTCGGAGCTCGCGTAACAGACGCCGGCTTCCTGACTCAACGTATAAGACCCGCCCACACGCTCATGAAAAAGAACGCTTTGTTGTTGCCGCTCGCCGCGCTCGCGGTCTCCGCTTTCGCGCCCGGCGCGCACGCCCAGGACGAACAGGTCGTGCTGATCGGCCTGGCTGCGCCGCTCACCGGCGCATCGGCGCGGATCGGCAAGGATCTGGAAAACGGCGCACAGCTCGCCATCGACGATGCCAACGCGAAGCATCCCACGCTCGGCGGCAAGCCCGTGGTCTACAAGCTCGTGAGCGCCGACGATCAGTCCGATCCGCGTACGGCCGTGACGGTCGCGCAGCAACTCGTCGAGCGTCATGTGGTGGGCGTGGTCGGCCACTGGAACACCGGTTGCAGCGTGCCGGCCGCGCGCGTCTATCACGACGCCGGCATCGCGCAGATCGCGCCGGCTTCCACGGGCCATCAGTACACGCTGCAAGGCTTCGACACCTCGTTCCGCATCATGGGCCACGACGACGACAGCGGCGCCTACACCGGCGCTTACGCCGTGAAGACGCTCAAGGCGCAGCGCATCGCCGTGATCGACGATCAGACCGCGTTTGGCGCTGGCCTCGCGAATCAGTTCATCAAGGGCGTGCAGGCCAACGGCGGCACCGTGGTCGATCATCAATATGTGACCGACAAGACCATCGACTTCAGCGGCGTGCTCACGGAAATCAAGGGCAAGCGCGCGGATCTGGTGTTCCTCGGCGGCATCGACGTGGAAGCCGCGCCGCTCGTGCGCCGCATGCGTCAGCTGCATATTCAGGCGCCGCTGCTGGGCGCGGGCGGGTTCGTCAGCCAGACCTTCCTGAAGCTCGCCGGTCCGGCGGGCGAGGGCGTGACCGCGCTGGAGCCGGGCCGTCCGCTCGACCGCATGCCGGGCGGTCCCGCCTTCGACGCGCAGTACCGCGCGCGCTGGCATGCGCCGATCGAACTGCACGCGCCGTTCGCCTATGACGCGGCCGCGACGTTGATCGCAGCCACGCAGCAGGTGAATTCCGCCGATCCGAAGCAGATCGTCGCCGCGCTGCATTCGATTCGCCGCGAAGGCGTGACCGGCACGATCGCCTTCGACGCGCAAGGCAATCTCAAGGATCCGGCGTACACGATCTATCAGGTGCGCGACGGTAAGTGGGTTGTGGTCGATGTGCTGGGCGGCGGGTCGTCGGCGCAGGCTGCGAAGCCCGCAGTTGCGAAGACCGCCGCAAAGACCGCGGCGCGCTGAGCGGAGCGAGGAGAACACAGCATGACGCAAACTCATCACGAAGGCCGCGCGGAAGAAGTTAGCTCGCAGGAAGTCAACGTCAACGGCGTGACGCTCGGCATTCTCGAGCGCCGCCGTATCGAAGCGGAAATCATCAAGCCGATCTACGAGATCATGAAGCGCGAGTTCGGCGTGGAGCGCGCGCAGGCCGTGATCGGCGAAGCGGTGCGCGGCGCGGCGGTGAACGCAGGTCGCGAATTCGCGGCGCGCGAGCCGAATGGTGCGAGCATCGCGTCGTTCGTGGCCTTGCAGGTGCTCTGGGAAAAGGACGATGCGCTCGATGTCGAAACGCTGCGCGCCGACGACGAAGCCTACGACTACGACGTGAAGCGTTGCAGCTACGCGGAGATGTATCACGCGATGGGGCTCGGCGAAATCGGCCATCTGCTCAGTTGCGCGCGCGACAGCGAGTTCATCGCGGGCTACGAGCCGGGCGTCGAGCTCACGCGCACGAGCACCATCATGCAGGGCGGCAAGCGCTGCGATTTCCGTTATCGCGTGCGCGATGCGCAAGGTGGTACGCATGGCTGAGATCGGCACGCTTGAAACGCGCGCCGCGTTGCGCGTGAACGGCCCGCGTTTGTGGGACTCGCTCGAACGCATGGCGCGGATCGGCGCAACGCCTAAAGGCGGCGTCTGCCGTCTCGCGCTGACCGAACTCGACCGCGAAAGCCGCGATCTGTTCGTGCAGTGGGCGCGCGAAGCGGGGTGCGAAATTCGCATCGACCGCATCGGCAATATCTTCGCGCGGCGCGCGGGCCGCGATGCGAACGCCTCGCCCGTGCTGACCGGTTCGCACGCCGATACCCAGCCGACCGGTGGCCGTTACGACGGCATCTACGGCGTGCTCGGCGGGCTCGAAGTGCTGCGCGCGCTCAACGACGCGAACGTGCAAACGGAACGGCCCATCGAAGTGGTCGTGTGGACCAACGAGGAAGGTTCGCGCTTCGCGCCCGCGATGATCGCGTCGGGCGTCTACGCGGGCGTATATCCGCTCGATTACGGGCTTTCGCGCAGCGATGCGTCGGGCACGACGATCGGCGAGGCGCTTGCGCATATCGGTTATGCGGGCGACGCGCCCGTGGGCGGCACGCCGGTGCACGCGGCGTACGAACTGCACATCGAGCAGGGCGCGATTCTCGAACGCAGCGGCAAGACCATCGGCGTCGTCACGGCGGGGCAAGGACAGCGCTGGTACGAGATCGAACTCGACGGCGTGGATGCGCATGCAGGCACCACGCCGATGGATCTGCGCCGCGATGCGCTCGTGGGCGCGGCGCGCATCATCACCTTCGTGTCGGCGCTCGGACGCAGCTATGCGCCGTTCGGACGCGCCACGGTCGGCATGATCGAGGCGAAGCCGAACTCGCGCAACACGGTGCCGGGACGCTGCTTTTTCACGGTGGAATTTCGTCATCCCGAATCGGCGACGCTCGCTGAAATGGACGCGAAGCTGCGCGAGGAACTTGCGCGCGTCGCGCACGAGGAGCAGCTTGGGCATCGCATCGAGCAGATCTTCGATTACGCGCCCGTGCCGTTCGCGCCGGAATGCGTGGAGACGGTGCGTCGTGCGGCACAAGCGCTCGATCTTTCGCATGCGGATATCGTCTCCGGCGCGGGCCACGATGCGTGCTATCTCGCGCGCGTTGCGCCCACGGGCATGATCTTCGTGCCCTGTATCGACGGCCTGAGCCACAACGAAGCCGAAGCGATCACGCCCGAATGGGCTGAAGCAGGCGCGAATGTGTTGCTGCATTCGATACTCGCGAGCGCGGGTTAATCTTCTTCGTCATTCGATCTGCTTTTGCAGACGAAAACACGCGGGGCAATTTACGCCGGATGGATTGCTTATTCCACTGCGTAATTCAAGGGGTTTCCAGGCGAATCGGCGCTCAGCGCGTTGCGCCGATTCGCGCTAAGGTGTGCCTTTTCGTTTCCGCGAGAACGTCATGGCCCACAGTCGTCAATTGCGTCAATTGCATCTGGGCGCCTTCATGCGCCCCGTCAGCCTGCATACCGGCGCGTGGCGTTTTCCGGGCGCATGGCCCGATGCGAATTTCAATTTCGCACATCTGAAACGTCTTGCGCAAACGCTCGAAACCGCGCGCTTCGACGCGTTTTTCATGGCCGATCATCTCGCCGTGCTGAACATGCCGGTGAGCGCGCTCAAGCGCGGCCACACCGCGACCTCGTTCGAACCGTTCACGCTGCTTTCCGCGCTGGCGGCTGTAACGTCGAAGATCGGCCTCGTCGCCACCGCATCGACGACCTTCGACGCGCCTTACCACGTCGCGCGCCGTTTCGCCTCGCTCGATCATCTGAGCGGCGGACGCGCGGGCTGGAATCTCGTCACCACTTCGAATCCCGATGCCGCCTTGAATTTCGGCCTCGACGAACATGTGGAGCACGACGAGCGCTATCGTCGCGCGCGCGAGTTCTTCGACATCGTGACCGGCCTTTGGGATAGCTGGGACGACGACGCTTTCATACGCGACGTCGCGAGCGGCGAGTATTTCGATCCCGAGAAAATGCACGTGCTCGATCACAAAGGCGAGCACTACTCGGTGCGCGGGCCGCTCAATATCGCGCGGCCGCCGCAAGGTTGGCCCGTGATCGTGCAGGCGGGATCGTCCGAAGCCGGTCGCGAACTCGCGGCGCAAACCGCCGAGGCTGTGTTCACGGCGCAGCCGGATCTGGAGACGGGCAAGCGGTTTTATGCGGACGTGAAAGGGCGTCTCGCGCGCTACGGCCGCGAGCGCGATCATCTGAAGATCCTGCCGGGCGCGTTCGTGGTGGTCGGCGAAACGCTCGACGAGGCGCGCGAGAAGCGCGCGCTGCTCGATACGTTCGTGCATGCGGAAAGCGGGATTGCGTCCTTGTCGATCGCGCTGGGTCACGATGTCTCGCGCTTCGATCTCGATGGCCCGCTGCCGGACATTCCCGAAAGCAATGCGAGCCGCTCGGCGCGTCAGCGCGTGGTGGACTGGGCGCGGGAGGAGAACCTGACCGTGCGTCAGCTGGCGCAGCGCGTGGGCGGCTATTCGGGACTGGAGATGGTCGGCACGCCCGAGTCGATCGCCGACGAGATGGAGCAATGGCTCGTGCAGGAAGGCAGTGACGGCTTCAACGTGATGTTTCCGTTCCTGCCTGCGGGCGTGGACGATTTCGCGTTGAAGGTCGTTCCCGAATTGCAGCGTCGCGGTATTTTCCGGCGCGAATACACGGGGAAAACGTTGCGCG
Source organism: Paraburkholderia sp. SIMBA_027 (assembly GCF_046535315.1). Lineage (NCBI taxonomy): Bacteria > Pseudomonadati > Pseudomonadota > Betaproteobacteria > Burkholderiales > Burkholderiaceae > Paraburkholderia > Paraburkholderia sp. SIMBA_027. Next base: position 218,247 of record NZ_JAWRWY010000014.1, on the reverse strand, counting down.
ATCACCTCGGTCTGCCGCGCCCCGCAAACCGTTTTTTCTCGCGTTGAATGACTGCGGAGCGGGGCGCGCGGTTTCGTCAGAACTTCGTCAGAAAAACGCGCCCGTTGGCGGTAGTTGACCGTTCAGCAGATTCTGGCCGAGCAGCCGCTCCTTGTAGAGACGCGGATTGTGCGAAGCGATCACCTTGATATTGCGCCAGTGCCGGTCGAGCGCGGCGACGCTCGACACGGCCGAGCCTGAACCGAGATCGATGAGCCAACTCGCCACTTGCGGCGCGAGATCGTCGATCACGACCTTCGCTTCGGACGCGGCGAGCGTCGCGGCCAGCGTGCTCGCATACTCGTCGGGCGTGCCGTGGTGCGTGAGGGCGTCCTGCAACGTCTGCACCGCGCGGTCCGCCGTGGCTTCGATACTCGCTGCGTAGGCGCGGATGCGGCCGAGCAAGGCCTGCAACGCGGGCTCGTCGGCGGGCTGCGCGGCCTCGCCGTGGTAGAAGTTGCGCTGCCGCGTGCGCAGCACGTCGACGGCATCCTGCACCACGCGCCGCACGATCCCCGCGATGCAGTTGGTCAGATACACCTGGTGGAACGTGAAGCCCCATGGCGCGGCGTCGGGCGCTTTGGGCGGGTCGGGCGGATAAACGTGCTCGGGCCGCACCACGACATCGCGAAACCGTGCCGTGCCCGAGCCGGTGAGGCGCTGGCCGAAGCCTCGCCAGTCGTCTTCGCTGGCCACGCCCGGGCCGCGTTCGAGCACGTATTGCACGGTCGCGTTCGCGCGGCTTTCGATCGCCTGGCCGACAAAGGCGTCGTTGTAGAGGTTGCCCGTGGCGTAGACCTTGTCGCCCGACCCCAGATAGACCTGCTTGCCCGCATCCCATTCGAGCCGGCTGAGCACGCGGCTTGAGCGTGCGCCCGCGGCCGTCGCGTCGCTCTCGACGAAACTGAGCCCGACGGTCTTGCGCTGTCGCGCGAGATCGAGCACGTGCGCATGGAACGGATGCTCGCGGCGCTGCAACGCCGCTTCGACTTGCCAAAGATGATTGCGAAACGCGTGGGCGATGTTCGAGTCGGCAGCGGCGAGATCGCGCGCGACCGTGAACAGTCCGCTCAGCGACACGCCGTGGCCGCCGTCTTCGACGGGCAGACGCAGCGCGCCGAAGCCGAGCGCTTTCAGCGCGGCGATGGCTTCATGCGGCAGACGTTGCTCGCGTTCGCGTTGTGCCGCCGTCGCGGCGATCTCGTCGATCGTCGCCGCGAGTCCGAGCGAGGCGGACAACGCGGAGACCTGCGCGTTCGGGTTCGCGGCCTGCGTGGAAGTTTCAGCCATACATTTTCCTGTTCATGGCGCAGCGGGCTGCGCCGGGTCGTGCCTCAGACTTTGACGCTGTAATCGGCGACCTTGATCGGCGCGCTGATGATCTTGCGTTGCGCGAGCCAGTCGGCCGCGCGCTGGAACTGGGCCATGAAGGCTGCGTCGTCGGGTTCGTGAAACTGATTCACGCGTTTGAGACTCGCGAGATAGTCGCGGACCTGATCCGGATATTTCGCTTCGCGCTGCACGAGCCGCTCCGATTCCTCGGGATGCTGCGATTGCCACGCGCCTTCGACGTAATACGCATCGAGCACGGCGCGCACCAGTTCGGAGTTTTCTTCCGTGAACTTGCGGCGCGACACCAGCGAACTGTAGTCGATCAGGAAGTCGAGATCGCGACCTTCGTTGAAGATGTCTTTCGCGTCGTTCGCATAACGCGCGATATCGACGGCGGGCGACCACATCGACCAGGCGTCGACGCGGCCTTGCGCGAAAGCGGGCGCCGCATCGGGCGGATTCAGATAGACGAACTCGACCTTGCTGCGATCGACATGATTTTTTTCGAGCGCGGCGATCAGCAGAAACTCGCCGAGTCCGGAACGGTTCACCGCCACCTTGCGGCCCGCGAGATCGGCGACCGAATTGATCTTGCTGCTCTTCTTCACGATGATCGCGGTGGAGCGCGGCGAGTACACGTCGAAACCGGTGAAGACGATGGGCGAACCGGCCAGCATCGCGGCGAGCGCGGGCGTAGTCGATCCCCAGAAGCCGAAGTCGGCGCTACCGCCCACCACGGCCTGGATCGAGGGCGCGTGGTTCGGGAAGGGGCCGACCCATTCGACCTTGATGTTCTTCGCGGCCAGCGTTTTCTCGAACACGCCACGTTGTTTCGCGATATCGGGCAGCGCGCCATAGCCCCAGCCGATGCGCACGGTGTCGGTGTTGCGGGTGAGTTTGGCTGGCGGCGTGGCTTGGGCCGCCTGGGCGGCTTGAGCGGCGGGAAGCAGGCGCGCGGCGGCCGCGCCGGCCAGCAGTCCACCCGCCGCGCGCAACAGGCGGCGGCGAGTCAGTAAAGCATCATTCATTCGGTATCCTTGTTAATTATGTAGCGTGTTTCGGTGCGTCAAAGCCTCAATGCTCCTGCACGCCGAGTTCCGCGAGGAGCGTCTGCCGCAACGCTTGCGGCGTGTGATCGTCAGGTTGAAACGCGGCTGCGATCCGGCCCGCGCGCATGACGAGAATGCGGTCCGCGAGCACGAGAGCTTCATCCACGTCGTGCGTCACGATGAGCACGCCCGGCGCATGGCGCGCCACCAGTTCCTTGACGAGCCCGTGCATCTTGCGGCGCGTGAGCGCGTCGAGCGCGGCGAACGGCTCGTCGAGCAGCAACAGCGCGGGATCGCGCACGAGAGCGCGCGCGAGCGCGACACGTTGCGCCTGACCGCCGGAGAGATGGCGCGGCCAGTCGAGTTCGCGACCTGCGAGGCCGACTTCGGCCAGCGCGCGCGATGCGCCGCTGCGTCCGATGGTCGATTCGTGGCCGAGCGCGACGTTCTCCCACAACGTCGCCCACGGCAGCAGACGATGCTCCTGAAACACCACGGAAGGACGCGCGGGCGCGCGAATCTGTCCCGCATCCGGTGTGTCGAGACCCGCGAGCGCGCGCAGCAGCGTGGTCTTGCCGCAACCGCTTTCGCCCAGCAACGCGACGAATTCGCCCTTGCGAATCTCGAGGTCGAGTGCGTCGATCACGACGCGCGAGCCATACCGTCGCTGAAGTCCGCGCACGGATACGGCCAGCGTCGAGTCGGCGGATGCGGTTTCGCTGTCGTTGGCGATGTTGTTACCGAGCTGAACCGAGGCGTTCGCGCGCGGCGACAAAGTGGCGGAGGCGCTCATGCTTTTTCTCCCTTCGTGTAGTTCGCGTGCCACGACAGGAAGCGCGTTTCGAGCGCGCGAACCAGCGCGTCGGCGACCACGCCGATGATCGCGTAAATAATCATGGTCAGCACAATGACGTTGGTTTGCAGGAATTCGCGCGCGTCCATCGCGAGAAAGCCGATGCCTTTGGTGGTCGCGAGCGTTTCGGCAATTACGAGCGCGAGCCATGCGTGGGCGAGTGCATAACGCACGCCGGTGAGGATGGCGGGCATCGCGCCCGGCAGAATGATGCGTCGCACGACGGCCGGCCATTTCATGCCGATGACCTTGGCCAGTTCCATCAGCTTCGGATCGATCTGGCGAATGCCGAGCATCGTGTTGATATAGACGGGAAAGAGCACGGCGAGCGCGACGAGAAAAATCTTCGCGCCTTCGCCCACGCCGAACCACACGATGACCAGCGGCAGCATCGCGAGAAACGGAATGGCGCGCACCATCTGGATCGAGCGGTCGAAAAGCGCCTGCGCGAGCCGCGAAAAGCCGACGAGCACGCCCAGCGCCAGACCGATCGTGCCGCCAATCAGAAAGCCGGTCAGCGCGCGCAGCAGCGAAACGCCGAGGTGCACGAAGAGGTCGCCGCTGCGGGCGAGATTCCATGCGGTTTCGGCGACGCTGCTGGGCGACGGGAGCACTTGCGGTTCGATCCAGCCCACGCGCGCGGCGAACTCCCAGATCGCGAGAATCAGAATGGGGATGGCCCACGAGAGCCGGTTATAGAAGCGATCGCCGCTGAACAGCGAGGCGGCCCGCGACGGTGAGAAGTCGCGGTGCGAGGAAGAGGTGACGTCAGCCATGTCGGTTCCGTGATGGAGATGAACGGAGATAACCGTGGGTAAAAAGCCTTCCATGCGGTTGGCTGCGTGGCCTGCCTGGCGCGATGTATTGCAGGCTTGCTTGCACGACTTCGCGAGGCAGGGTTCGCCCGACATTCGGGGGAGCGGCGGTCGTCCGCACGCTGTATTGCAAAAATCCACGTTTGTGCGCCATGAAGCTGGCTATTAAAAACGCATAGGCATGGCGCTGACAAACGGTTTTTTATGCTTTGCTTTTCGGAAATGCTGCGCTGGAATTCACACTTGCCTCATGCGCATGTTGCATGATTAAATGTGAAAAATATGTGCATGCAGAATGGTGGTCGAGTGCTGGTCAGGTGCTGTCGAACGCCCTGGCTCGACAGCCTTCGCCGCTATCTGGCGGTTTGCGGCGGAAAGTAATCGGGCAGGCGATAGCCCTGATAAGTGGCGTTGTGAAGGATGGCGGTGCGAAAGGCGTCGGCGCGATAAGCGGCCACGATATCGGCGGTGGCCTGTGAATTTCGGTTCGATGCTTTCACGACCACCTGGTTCACATACGGCGACTGCATGTTTTCGAGCGCCAGCGCTTCAGTCAGCTTGTGGCCGCTGGAAATGGCGAAGTTGCCCTGAATCGCCGCGAAATCCACGTCTTCGAGCGCACGCGGCGCCTGCGCCGTATCGAGCGGCACGATGCGAATCCCGGCGGGATTGGCGATCACATCATGTTCGGACACATCCACGGGATTGGGATTCTCGCGGATGCGGACCCATCCCACCGCCTGCAATATCTTCAGCGCGCGTTCGAGATTGACGGGGTCGTTCGGCACCGCCACCGTGGCGCCGCGCTTCACATCCGATAGCGCGTGATGGCGCGTCGAATAGAGGCCCATTGGCGGCGTCGGCACCTGCACCACGCCCACGAGATCCGTGCCATTGCGATCGTTATAGGCTTTCAGATAGACGCTGTGCTGCATCACGTCGGCGGCGATTTCGTCGTGCCACACGGCCTGATTTGCTTCGAGCCCAGTGCTGAAATTCACGTACTGCACGGTGTAGCCCTTGCGTTTGAGTTGCGGCTCCACGCCTTCGCGGAATTCATCGGCATACGGACCGGGAACGAAGCCCACGCGCAATACGCGCGGCGCGGTGTCGGCTGCGTGCGTGACAGGCGATTGCAGCGCGAACAGGGCAATCGTGGCGAGTAACGTTCGTGTGAATAATCGATGCCGCATGATGGCTCCTTCCACTTGGGCTGAATGAAGTCATCGATTATTCGTAAGCGCCGGGCGCGCGGTCAAACAACGAAAAGTGCAATGCGTTCGTGCGCGCGTGGTTTGCTTCGACGCCATGGTTACGCAGCGCGCGCCATGACATGCGAGTCCAACGCAGGCGCCGGCATAACCACATGCCAATTCGGTGGTTAGATGCATGCCGCCGTCTCCCTATACTTTTTCTCCTGGTGAATTTCGCGTTTCGGGAGTGCGAGCGAGATGAGTAGAACTTCGGCGGCCAATACACCGCGCCAGTTGCATCTGAACGTCAATATTCTGCATTCGGGTTTCGTGCCGTCGGCATGGCGTCTCGACGATGCCGATCCGCGCGCGTTCGTCGATGTCGCGCATTATGTGCGCGTCGCGCAACTCGCCGAACGAGCGAAGTTCGACGCGGTCTTTCTCGCCGACAATGCGGCTATCGTCGACCAGATCGACTTTCGTCCGATCACCGCGCTCGAACCGACGATTCTGCTCGCGAGCATTGCGGCGGCGACCACGCATATTGGCGTGATTGGCACGGCGTCGACGAGTTATAACGAGCCGTACAACATCGCGCGCCGCTTTGCCACGCTCGATCACGTGAGCGGCGGCCGCGCCGGCTGGAACGTCGTGACGACGGCCGATCTGCCGTCGGCGCGCAATTTCGGCCACGATACGGTGCCGGACCACGCGCAGCGCTACGCGCGCGCGGCTGAGTTCACCGAGGTGGTCAAGGCGCTCTGGGATAGCTGGGACGATGACGCTTTCGTTGGCGACAAACCGGGCGGCCGCTTTATCGACGTGACGAAAGTGCGGCCCGTGGCGCACGAAGGGCGCTTTTTCAAGGTGCAGGGGCCGCTGAATCTGCCGCGCTCGCCGCAAGGGCATCCGGTGCTGGTGCAGGCCGGTGCGTCGGGCGATGGCCGCGATCTCGCCGCGCGGCATGCGGAGGCGGTGTTCTCGGCGTCGCAATCGTTCGAGGAGTCGGTGGCGTACCGGCGCGATCTTCACGCTCGCGCCGCGGCTTACGGGCGTGCGCAAGGCGTGCAGGTGCTGGCGGGGCTCACGACCATCATCGGCGCGACCGAAGTCGAAGCGTTAAAGCGTCGCGATGAACTCGTCGATCTGATTCCGTGGCGCTACAGTCTCGCGCGGCTGGCCGGCACGCTGGGCATCACGCCGGACCAACTCGATCTCGACGCGCGCCTGCCCGAGAATCTCGCGCTGCCGAACGGCGGCAACGGCAATCACACGTTCTTTCACGCGACGCTGGCTCAGGCTCGGCGCGGCGGTTATACGGTGCGCGAGCTGATTCGCGCGCTTGCGGGCGGCGGCGGTCATCGCGTGATCGTCGGGACACCCGAGCAGATCGCCGACGATATCGAGCACTGGTTCAAGGGCGAAGCCGTCGACGGTTTCAATCTGATGCCGGACGCGTTGCCGGACGGTCTCGCTGCATTCGTCGACGGCGTGGTGCCGATTCTGCAGCGGCGCGGACTCTTTCGAACCGAATACGCGGGTCGCACCTTGCGCTCGCATCTCGGTCTTGAGCGGCCGACGCGGGTCGACGTAACGACGTGACGACGTCAATGCCTGTGATCCGACTGCGTGTTGCATAAGTATTCCTGAAATGCTTGGTTGTCCGATGAAATATCGGGGAATAGATTGGACCTTATGCAATGCCACGGAGGCGTCGTTATGTCGATTCCGATTTCAGCCCTGTTTTTCAAGGTATTCCGCAGCGAGCCTGCGCGTTCACGCGACATCGTTGAAGCGAAAAATGCGCGCGAGGAAACGCACGAGCGCGTGGAGCGCGCCGCGCTCTATGCGCGGCACGGATACTTTCACCTGAGCTATACGCCGCTGCTTTATCCCTTCGTTCCGGAAATCCCGCTCGAATAAGCGCGATCATCCTCCCTACGCTTGCCTGCGCGTTTAATCTCGTGCGTCGGCAAGCGTCACGTCTTTTCAGTCCCAGAAAACGAGTGCGCGCAATTCAATACTGCGACGCGGCGCGGCGTCATCCGGCGTGTGCGGATCGTCGAAAGCCGTGTGCGCGGTGAATCGCGCCGTCCCTTCCTCGCGCGAATCGTAGATCTTGAGCAACAGCACTTCGTCGGCGCGCAGTCGGGGAAAATAAAACCAGCGATGTCGCGCGTTCGCGAGAAACGAATACGTTTCCCCGGTTTTGTCACGGTAGACGAGATCGGTGGGTACGAGATCGTCGGGCGCAATGGAGCGTGCGTCGCAGAGTGCGAGCGGCAATTGCTCGACTTCGTTCAAAGGCCGCCACAGATTGATGATCGCGAAGCGCCGCTGAAGACGCTGCGCGGCTTCGTCCGCGTCCAGATGATCGCGAACGCGCCTCGGCCCCGAAACGAAAGTCTGATCGTTATGCACGCGGCGTACTGGTTCGCGCAGCGCGGCGTTGGCGCGTGAACCGCGTGCGCTGTCGCGCAGCGTGTGATCGAAGAACACGACTTTCGCGGCGCCCGTAATCGTGCGCAGCAGCGCTTCGGCTTCGGGCAGGTAGACGTCGCGGATTTGCGCCTCGTCGCTGAAATCGTGCAGCGCGCTTGCGTGCGCGACGTGCTGGAATCCTTGCTTGTCGAGCGAAATGCCGCCGTTTTGCGCGAGCGGGCGCGCATTATGAATCGTTACGCGGCGTGGATCGAGCGTGCCCGAACTCCACGGTATGCCCGCAGGCGGTTCGAATGTGTAATTGACGGGCCGGACCGTGCCCGGCGCGAGATAGTTGAGTTCCGCTTCGACGGACGGGGCGGCGAACGGCAGCGCCTGCGCGTCCGGGTGGGCTGGCGGGGCGGCTAACACGGTGCTCATGAGTGCTCCGATGATCAGAACATACGTTCAAGATCATTCAAAGCTAGTCGCCGGCCGAGGTTTTTAGAACGAACGAAACCTCATATGTTTATGAGGCGGCGTTTGCCACTACGCGTACAGAATCTTGATGCCGAGACCGGTGATCCAGTCCGCGAATTCGGCATCGAGCCCTTCATCGGTAATCAAATAGTCGATCTGGTCCATCGCGCCGAAAGTCGCGAACTCGCGCTTGCCGAACTTCTTCGAATCGGCGAGCAGATACACGGTTTTCGCCGCGTCGATCATCGCGCGCTTCACGTGCAGGTCGATGAAGTCGGGATAGGAAATACCCGATTCCATGGCGACGCCGCCCGCCGCGAGAAAGAGTTTGTCGACGAACATGCCCTCGAAAAAAGTCGACGCCTTTTCGCCCGACACGGCGATCGTTTCCGCCTTGAAGATGCCGCCTGTGAGCATCACGCGGTTGGTCGGCTCCGCGCCGAGCAGGATGGCAATGTTCAGCGCATTGGTGACGATGCGCAGATTCTGGCGGTCCAGCAGATTCTTCGCGAGTTCGGTCGTGGTCGCACCGCAGTCGAGAATGACGGCGTCCCCGTTCGCGATGAGCGTCGCCGCCTTGCGGCCGATCTGCGCCTTTTCCTCGCTCGTCGGCAGAATGCTGGCGCTCGGCACTTTGGGGGCGGGCTCGGCTTGCGCGGTCTTGAGGCGCACGTTGCCATGAACGCGCTCGACGTGTCCGAGGCGCTGCAACTCGTCAATGTCTTTTCGAATGGTGGGCATCGAAACGCCGAATTCGCTGGAAAGCTCCGAGAGCTTGACCAGCTTGGCCGCCTGCACCTTTTCGAAAATCTTCTCTGTTCTGGTCCTTTGGTCCATGTTTTTTCCCTGCAAGCCGCCCGCGCCCGCAACCCCGGACGTTATGGCCTGTATTTTGCCCGATTCGCGGCCGTATCGCGACCGACCTGGTGTTTTCCCTCTTTGCTTTGATTTCTCTTTGACTTTCGAAAGAAAGTAACAGAAACTGCATTCCACGCAAACAGGAAGTTCGGGAGCAGGGAATGGAAAACCCCTACAAGCAGTCTGGCGAGCCGCTGCACAGGCGGGCGCAGGAGATCCGCAAGAAGATCTGCGTGATGAATTCGGCGGCGAAGAGCGGCCATACGGGCGGCGACATGTCGGAAGCGGACATCCTCGCGGCGCTGTATTTCCATGTGCTCCGCTACGAGGTGCAGGGCGATCGCACCGTGAAGTGGCAGGACGAATTCATTCTCAGCAAGGGCCACGGCGTGGGCGGTCTCTATTCCTGTTTCGCGGAACTCGGCTGGCTCGAAGGCAGCGAACTGCCTACCTATCTGCAGGACCATTCACGGCTGCCGGGCCACCCGGTGCGGCAAAAGCTGCCGACGCTCGTGACGGTCAACACCGGCGGCCTGGGTCACGGCATGCCGATCGCGGCGGGTCTCGCGATGGCCAAACAGCGCCATGCTCAAGCGTCGGAAGGTCCGGTCGGGCGCGTGTTCGTGCTGACCGGCGACGGCGAACTCGAGGAAGGATCGAACTGGGAGGCCGCGATGGCGGCGGCGCATTTCGAGCTGTCGAACCTCGTCGTGATCGTCGACCGCAACCGCCTGCAACTCGCCGACTTCACCCACAACATCATGGATCTCGACCCGCTGGACGAGAAATTCCGCGCGTTCGGATTCGAGGTGCACGACGTCAATGGAAATGATTCGGACGCAATTTGGAAACTAATCGAAAGTCTCGACACCGGAAATAGAAAGCCGAAAGTGTTGATCGCGCACACCATCAAGGGCCGTGGCGTGTCGTTCATGGAGAACGTGCCGGCCTGGCATCACAAATTCCCTGACGAGCAACAACTCAAGCAGGCACTGGAGGAGCTGGACCATGCGTAATTCCGCCGATTTGCGCGACGGTGCGGTCAGCGCGCTGAGCCGCCTGACGGCTGCGGGCGAGGACATCATCGTGATGGTGGCCGACTCCACCTCGACCTCGAAGATCGGCCCGTTTCTCGAAACCTATCCCGAGCGCGTGATTAACGTGGGCATTGCCGAGCAGAACATGGTCGGCATGGCGGCGGGCCTCGCGCTGGGCGGACATATTGTGTTCACGGCCAATGCCGCGCCGTTCCTCGTGGGCCGCGCGAACGAGCAGGTCAAGAACGACATCTGCTATAGCGCCACCAACGTGAAGATGCTGGGCCTGAACGCGGGCGTGGCCTACGGTCCGCTGGCGTCCACGCACCATGCGATCGACGATATCTCGATCATGAGCGGCTTCGGCAACGTGCAGATTTTCGCGCCGTGCGACGAAGCCGAAGTCGTGCAGATGATCGACTATGCGGCCGCCGTCGACGGCCCGGTCTACATCCGTCTCGACAACGCGAAATTTCCCGTCGTTCACGACGCGTCGTACCGCTTCCAGCCGGGCCGTCCCGACGTACTGATCGAAGGCCGCGGTGTGGCCGTGATCGCGCTGGGTTCCGTGGTCGGTGAAGCGCTCGAAGCGTGCGAGCGTCTGCAGCAGCAAGGCGTGCATCCGACGCTCGTGAATCTCTCCTCGCTGCGTCCGCTCGATCAGGACGCGCTTGCGACGATCATCGAACGCCACGACGCGATCGTCACGGTCGAAGAACATTCGCTGCATGGCGGAATCGGCGCGATGGTCGCGATGCTGATGGCGCGCCGCCAGATTCCGCGCCGCCTGACCACGCTCGGCGTGACCGAAGGCGAATTCGCGCAATACGGCACGCGCAAGGGCATTCGCCGCCATTACGGTATCGACGCCGATGGCATTGCCGAAGCCATACAGGCACAATCCGCGCGCTGACGCTGAGTGTCGCGACACATCGTCGAGCATCTAATCGCCGCCCCCAGAGGCACAAGAAGGAGACAGAAAAGTGAGCATTCAATATGACATGTCGCTGCGCCACGGCGTCGATTTCGACTTTCGTCTGGACGGCAAAGTCGCGGTCGTGACCGGCGGCCTCGGCGGCATCGCCATGGCGACCAACGCGGCGCTGATCGCGAAAGGCGCGCGCGTCGCGATCCTTTATCCGGCGTTCGAGGCGCCGCGCGTGCAGGCCGCCGTCGAAAAACTCGGCGCAGCCAACGCGAAAGCCTTCGCCTGCGACGTCGCCAACGAAGCCGACGTCGAGCGCGCCATGAAAGCCGCGGTCCAGCATTTCGGCGATATTCATCTGCTCGTGAACGCCGCGGGCTGCATCACGCTCACGCCCGCCGAAGACATCGGTTTCGACGAATGGCAGAAGCAGATCGCCGTGAATCTCACCGGTCCTTTCCTCTGTTCAAAGCACTTCGCGCGTCACGTATTGGCGCGCGGGCATCGCGGCAAGATCGTCAACATCGCCTCGCAGGCGGCGACCGTCGCCATCGACCAGCACTGCGCCTACACGTCGGCGAAGGCGGGTTTGATCGGCATGACCAAGGTGCTTGCGAAAGAGTGGGCCGCACGCGGCATTACCGTGAATACGGTGTCGCCGACCGTGGTGCTGACGCCGATGGGCGCGGCGGCCTGGGACGGTGAAAAAGGCGAGAACATGAAGAAGCTGATTCCGGTGGGCCGTTTCGCCTATACCGACGAAATTGCCGCCGCCATTCTGTTTCTGCTCTCGAACGGCGCGGACATGATTACCGGCGCGGACATCATGATCGACGGCGGCTACACCATTTGCTGACCTGGCAGTGCGGGTGCGGCATCGCGCAACGCGAGCCGCTTCTTGAAGAAAAAGAAGTTCAATCCGGAGACAAAACATGTGGAAGAAGCTTGCACTCACGGCCGCGGTCGCTGCCACCTGCGTAGCGGCACTGCAACCGGTCGACGCGCTCGCGGCGAGTAAAGGCACGATCGCGATTCTCGTGAACGCGCTCGACAATCCGTATTACGCGGCCGAAGCGAAAGGCGCGGAAAAGGAAGCGAAGAAACTCGGTTACGACACGATCGTGCTTTCGCATGGCGAGGACGTCAACAAGCAAAACGAACTGGTGAATCTCGTCATCGGCAAGGGCGTGAAGGGCATCATTCTCGATAATGCCGATTCGAATGCGAGCGTGGCGACGGTGCGCACGGCGAAAGAAAAACATGTGCCGGTGGTGCTGATCAATCGCGAGATTCCGAAAGACGGTATCGCCATCGCGCAGCTCAGCCATAACAATCTGGAAGCCGGCTCGGAAGTCGCGCAACGCTTTGTCGAAGCGATTGGCGAAAAAGGCGACTATGTGGAGCTGACCTGCAATCTCGCGGATAAAAACTGCGTGACGCGCTCGCAGGCGTTTCATCAGGTGCTCGACCAGTATCCGGATCTGAAGATGGTCGCGCGTCAGGACGTGAAGGGCGCGCTGCTGCCGGCCAAGCAGGCGATGGACTCGATTCTCCAGGAACATCAGAACATCAAGGGCGTGATTGCGGGTAACGGCCCGGCGGCGCTCGGCGCAATTGCTTCGCTCGATTCGGCGAACCGCAAGGACGTGATCGTCATGGGTATCGACGGCAGCAACGACGAACGCGATTCGATCCGCGCGGGCAAGCTGAAAGCCACCGTCATGCTGCAGGCGCAAGGGATTGCGCAGCACGGCGTCGATCTGCTCGACAAATACATTCGCACCGGCTCGACGGGCGAACCCGAACGTCAGCTCACGCGCGGCATCCTGATCACAAAGGACAACGCCTCGAAAGTGAACGATTTCTACTACACCAAGTAACGGATTGCCGGTGTCAAACGGGCACGGCGTGCGCCGTGCCCGTGGAAGTCTTCAAGTGAGGTCGTCATGGTGGATTCGATTGGCGCAGTGGTTCGACGCACATTCGGCGGCGCTGCGAAAAGCTTGCGGGTTGTGCTGGGCGTGGGCGTCGTTGTCGCCGTGGGCGGCTGTCATGTCGTGACCGATCAGGAGCTGGCGGCGATTCGCGCGCAAGGCCAGCATCACGGTCCCGATCCGGTCAAGATGTTCAACGACCAGATGATTCCGTATGCCGACAAGAACGCTAAGCCCGCGGCGCAGGTGATCGGCGCGCTCAGCCAGAATTTCGACGATGCGTGCAAGCAGTACGGGTTCCGCCAAAGCTCGGCGTTTCCCTGCAATTTCTGGATTCGCGTGGCGGGCAAGGTCACGCGTATCGACACGACTTCGCGCGTGGGCCGCGCTTACGTGGACGTGACGCCGCCGGGCGGTGGCGAAGCGGTTCATGTGGCGCTGGAAACCGGTCCCGTTGTGATCGGCACCGGCGTACGCGACGGTTTTCCCGGCGTGAAATATGGCGACTTTGACGATCAATCGAAGTTCGCGGTGTTCGGCCAGGAAATCAACAAGCTCGTCGTCGCGCATGCGCAGGAATCGCTCAAGCTCAAGATCGGTCAGATCGTGGATGTGGCCGCGGTTTATAGCAGCTGGAGCGAACCGGCAGGCGAAATTCGGGCGATACCGGTGGCATGGAAATGAGCGAAGCGATCGAAGCGAATGAGGCACGGCTCGCAAACGCCGTGAATGTCATCGAAACGCGCGGTCTGTCGAAAATCTATCCCGGCACGGCTGCGCTCGTAGAGGTCGATTACAAGGTTCGCCGCGGCAAGGTGAACGTGTTGATCGGCGAGAATGGCGCGGGTAAATCGACGCTGATGAAACTGCTCGCGGGCGCGGAAACGGCCACGTCAGGCGAGATTCGCATCGACGGAAAAGTCGCCGCGATTACCGATGTGCGCAGCGCCGAAGCGCACGGCGTGGGCATTATCTTTCAGGAGCTGAATCTCTTTCCCGACCTGAGCGTTGCCGAGAATATATTTACCGGCAACGAGTTGACGAGCGGCGGCGTGATCCGCTCGAAAGACGAAGTGCATCAGGCGAAGATTCTGCTGGAGCGTTTGCAGATTCCGATTAATCCGCGTACGCGTCTGGGCGATCTTTACGTCGGTCAGCAGCAGCTCGTGGAAATCGCCAAAGCGCTCTCCAAGCACATCAAGGTGCTGATCATGGACGAGCCGACTTCCGCGCTCTCGCGCCACGAAGTGGAGATTCTCTTCAAGATCATCGGTCAGCTCAAGGAAGAGGGCGTGACGGTGATTTATATCTCGCATCGCCTCGAAGAAATCATGGCGATCGGCGACTGCATCACGGTGCTGCGCAACGGGCGGCTTGTGGCCGAAGACGACATCGCGAACATCGATATTCCGTGGATCATCGAAGCGATGGTCGGTTCGTCGAAGAAGCGCTTCGCGTTCGAACAGCACGCGATCGGCGAAGAAATCCTGAAGGTCAACGATCTGGCTTTAAAGCGCTCGAATGGCATTTACGCCGTCGATCATGTGTCGTTCTCGGTGCGTGCCGGTGAAGTGATCGGCATTTACGGACTGATGGGCGCGGGCCGCACCGAACTCCTCGAAACGCTGCTGGGCGCGCAGCCACACGCGCTGGGCGAAATCGAACTGGCGGGCAAGGCGATCGAAGATCTGCCGATTCCGAAGCGTATCGAAGCGGGCATCGCACTGGTGCCCGAGGATCGCCAGAAGCAGGGCATGATTCAACTGATGTCGATTCTCGAGAACATGACCTTGTCGAGTCTCGGCAAGTTCGTCAACCGGCTGAAATTCGGCGCGCTCAAGCGCGAGAAGCAGGTTGAAGCGGCCGAGGACATTGTCAAGCGGCTAGCTATCAAGGCCGCCTCGGTGGACGCGCCGATCACATCGCTCTCCGGCGGCAACATGCAGAAAGTGGTGATCGGCAAGGCGCTGCTGACGTCGCCGAAAGTGCTGCTGATGGACGAACCGACGCGCGGTATCGACGTGGGCGCCAAGGAAGACGTCTACAAGACGATTAGCCTGCTCGCGAAGTCCGGCATCGCGGTCATTTACGCGACCTCCGAACTCGACGAGGCCGTAGCGGTTTCCAATCGGGTCTTCGTGATGGCGAGCGGCAAGCTCACGGCCATCATGGAGCGGTCACAGTTTGACAGCGAACGCATCGTGCGCGCATCGACACCGGCCACGGCAGTGGTCTGAGGCAACCGAGGTAGACACCATGAATACTCCCAATAGCAGCAATCCTTCGCTGCATCCGGTGCATACGAAGCACAACCGGCAGAGCGCCTATATGGTGGCGCGCTTCACGGTCAATCTGCTGAAGCTGCGCATTTTCATCGCGCTGTTCGTGATTTTCATTGTCTTCTCGCTCACGGCGGATAACTTCCTCTCGGCCAGCAACATGCTGATCATGGCCAAGCACGTGACCGTCGTGGCGATTCTGTCGATCGGCATGACGCTCGTGATCCTGACCGGCGGTATCGATCTTTCGGTCGGCTCGATTGTCGGCATCAGCGGCATGGCGGCGGGTTATCTGCTGCTTCAGGGCGTACACATCGGTCATTACGTGGTGTTTTTCAATCCGCTTGGCGTGGCGTTGCTCGCGTGCGTGCTCGGGGCGTTGATTGGCGCCGTGAATGGTTATTTGATTACCGCGCTCAACGTCGCGCCGTTCATCGCGACGCTGGGCATGTTGTATGTGGTGCGCGGCGCCGCGCTGCTGGTGAACAACGGCAGCACGTATGCCGACCTCGAAGGCAATCCGGCTCTCGGTAATACCGGCTTTGAATTCATCGGTAATGGCACGATCATGGGTCTTTCCGTGCCCGTGTGGATCATGCTGTTGCTGGCGGCCGTCACCATCTTCATCGCGCGTAAAACGCCGCTGGGTCGGCGCATTTATGCCATCGGCGGCAATGAACAGGCCGCGCGTTTCTCGGGCATCCGCACCAATCGCGTGAAGCTGTTCGTCTACACATTCTCCGGTTTTTGCGCGGCAATCGTGGGGCTGGTGATTACGGCGCAGTTGCAGACCGCGCATCCGCTCACGGGCGAAACCTACGAACTGAACGCGATCGCTGCCGTGGTGCTGGGCGGCACGGCGTTGATGGGCGGACGCGGGACGGTGTTCGGCTCGGTGGTGGGCGCGTGCGTGATCAGCATTCTCGGCGACGGCATGGTGATGTGCGGCATCAGCGACTTCTGGCAGATGGTGATCAAGGGGCTCGTGATTATCTTCGCCGTCGTGGTGGACCAGTTGCAGCAGCGTCTCCAGTCGCGCATGGTTGCGATGACCGCCTGATCGATAGCGGGATAAAAACATGCAATACGTACTGGCCATCGATCAAGGCACCAGTGGCACGAAGGCGCTCGTTTTCGATGCCGAGGGGCAAGTTCATGCGCGCGGCTTCGTCGCGGTTTCGTGCATGCATCCGCAGGCGGGTTTCGTCGAGCAGGACGCCGACGCACTTTACGATTCCGTCCTGCAGGCGGTTGCGTCGTGTCTCGCCGCATTCAAGGGCGAGCAGCGCGATATCGTCGGCGTGGGGATTTCGAATCAGCGCGAAACAGTGGTGTTGTGGGACGAGCAGGGCAGACCGATCGTGCCTGCCGTGTCGTGGCAATGCCAGCGCTCGCTGCCAATCTGCGAGCGCCTCAAGCGCGACGGCCTCGCGCCACGCATCGCCGCGAAAACCGGTTTGCTGATCGACCCGTATTTTTCAGGCACCAAACTCATCTGGCTCAATGAAAACGATGCGCGTGTGCGAGAACATATTCAGCGCGGCAGCGCGTATTTCGGCACGGTGGATAGCTGGCTGCTGTATCGGTTGACGAAGGGCGCCGCGTATTGTGCCGACTATACGAATGCGTCGCGCACGATGTTGTTCAATCTCACGTCGCTCGAATGGGATCGGGAACTGGTCGAGGAATTCGGCTTGCGCGGGTTGCGTTTGCCGGAACTGAAACCGTCGGCCTCGCATTTTGGCGAAACGGATTTCAACGGCTTGCTGGCGCACGCGGTGCCGATCGTGTCGATGATCGGCGATTCGCACGCGGCGGCCGTGGGCGAGGGCTGTTTGATGCCGGGCGTCGCGAAGGCCACGATGGGCACGGGCTCGTCGATCATGATGAACGTGGGGCGCGAACCGCAAGCGCCCGCGCATGGCCTCGTCTCGACCTTGTGCTTCGCCACGGGTTCGCGCGTGGACTACGCGATGGAAGGCATCATCATCAGCGCGGGTTCGACGCCGGCTTTTCTCAAGGAGAAGCTCAATCTATTCGGCGATTTTGCCGAGGCCGAGCGCGCATTCACGGAATACGACAACGGCGGCGTGTTTCTGATTCCGGCGTTTTCCGGCATTGGCTGCCCGCACTGGAAATATCCGGGCGGCGCTCAGATCGTCGGGCTGCAATTTTCGACGGCCTGGCAGCACGTTGCGCGCGCGGCGTACGAATCGATCGTCTATCAGATCAAGGACGTCATTACGGTGATGGAGCAGTCGGCCAACGTGCGCCTGAGCGAACTGCATCTCGATGGCGGCCTCGTGCAGCGGCCTTTCCTGCTGCAATACCTGGCCGACACCTTGAACCGGCCGGTCAGCACGCTGGCGCTCAGCGAAATATCGGCGGCCGGCGCAGCCGCGTTGGCGCTGCTTGAAACAGGGCTGATTCCGTCGCTCGACGCGCATCGCGCGAACCGCGTGATCGCGCGCCGCGTGGAACCGGGCGCGGGCGTGGAGGCCGCCGCGCGCAATCACGAACAATGGCTGAAGTGGATCGGCCGTCTTTAAACGCAGGGTTTCCGGAGAATACACCGTGAGTAACGAAGCAAAGCGGTTCGCAGGCAAGGTGGTGGTCGTGACGGGCGGAAGCCGCGGTATTGGATTGGGCATCGCGGAACGCTTCGCGCAGGAAGGCGCGAAGGTGTGCGTGTCGGCGAACGAGAAGAGTGTGCATGATGCAGCGGCCGGTTTGCGCGACGCCGGTTACGAAGCGATAGCCGTCGAGGTCGACGTGACGAGCAAGGCGCAAGTCGTGGCGCTCTACGACGAAGTGGCCGCGAAACTCGGTGAAGTCGATATTTCGGTGCAGAACGCGGGCGTGATTACGATCGCGAAGCTACCCGATCTGAGCGAAGCCGAGTGGGACAAGGTGATGGCCGTGAACACCAAAGGCGTGTTTCTGTGCTGCCAGGAAGCGGCCACGCGCATGCTTCGTGCGGGCAAGGGCGGCCGACTGATCAATACGGCATCGGGCCAGGCGCGTCAGGGTTTCGTCTATACGCCGCATTACGCGGCGAGCAAATTCGGCGTGCTCGGCATTACGCAGAGTCTCGCGAAAGAACTCGCGCCCACGGGCATCACGGTCAACGCGTTTTGTCCGGGCATTATCACCACGGATATGTGGGCGTACAACGACGAGGCGTGGGGCAAACTGCTCGGCGATTACAAGCCGGGCGAGCTCATGAAGGAGTGGGTCGACAACATTCCGATGAAACGCGCGGGCAGCGGCAAGGACGTGGCCGGTCTCGTGGCGTTTCTCGCTTCGGACGACGCGTCCTATATCACCGGCCAGACGATCAACGTGGACGGCGGTATGTTCATGTCGTAAAGCACAGCGCGGGCGTGAACAGGCGACGCCGTGCGAGGCACGGGCGTCGCCACGGCGCGTGTTAGCGCACCGGCAGGGCGGCGAGCTTGCTGACCGTATCGGCGCAAGCGTGCGCGGCTTCCGCGCCCTTGACGACGAAATGCTCGCGGAAATACTTCACGTGTTCTTCGCCGTGGAAATGATGCGGCGTGAGCACGACCGAAAACACCGGCGTGCCGGTTTCCAACTGGACTTGCATCAGGCCGTCGATGACGGCCGTCGCGACGAAATCGTGGCGATAGATGCCGCCATCGACCACGAGGCCCGCCGCCACGATGCCGGCATAGCGGCCCGTTTGCGCGAGGCGTTTGGCGTGCAGCGGAATTTCGAAGGCGCCCGGCACTTCGTACAGATCGACGTCGTCGGCGCTGTAGCCGTACTTCTGGATCGATTGCACGAAGGAATGCTTGGCCTGATCGACGATGTCGCGATGCCAGCAAGCCTGAATGAAAGCGAGACGCGGACGTTGGTCGGCGGATGCAGCGACAGCCTGGGATTCGATGGTGCTAGTGGTGTTCATGGACTTCAGCCTGTTTTGTGTGAACAGGGCGTAGAACGGCTGCGCCTTTCACGAAACGCGAAAAGACGGAGGCCATTCTGTTCTCTTTCATCCGGACTATGACCGTCGGCCCCGGAATCCAACCGGGTCTGCTGACCTCTGCAATCGCAGAGCGCTCGCGGGCTACGTCGTGTTTAACGCCGATTACCGCCGGTGGGGAATTGCACCCCGCCCCGAGAACGTGTTCGTTAGCGTGTTGATTAACGAACGGGTTGTACGGTAGCACGAAACACGGTTTTGTGCACAGCCGCAATCAGCCTGAGTTTCCACTCTAAATCTGGCACTCAATTCGTTGCGTCGTCATGTTGGCGTTTGTGGCGCTCGAACGTATCGGAATCGAATAAGGAGCGCATGTCATGAAGCGCAAGCGGGTATCGGGCAACTGGAAAATGAAGGGGTTGGCGACGGCGAAGCGGACGATGGAAAGGACTCGCACGGCCGCCGAGGCGTCGTCATGACCGCCTTGAATCGCCGCCGTGTACCGCCGCGCGGGTCGAAGCAGTGGCTGCTGCCGATGCCGCACGAGTCGGTCCGCAGCCTGTCGTTGAATGCGCATCTCGCGCTGGAAGCGTGCCGCGAGGGACGCGACAATCAACGTGACAAGCAACGCGGCAATCAAGCGATGCTCAACGAACTCACGCGCCTCACGTATCTCTCGTATTTTCTGTGGCAGACCGGTCTGGGACACGCAAACGATGATACTTATGCCGGCGCGGAAGATGCATTGAATGCCGCCGTCGAGCGTGCGCAGCTCAGCGGAGAGTGGATGATCGGTTCTAGCGAGGTTGCTGCGATTGAGGCTTTGCTCAAGGTGTACGACGAACAATTGGCTTCAGTGACGGCGCGTGACTATTGCGGCGCCATTCAGCGTTTGAACAAACTGCTCGAAACGCCGCGAACGGTTTCTCCGGTGATCCGGCATGCTTCGCACGCGGTGTGACGCGTTTGATCTCAGCGTGAAGCGGCTGGGAAACGTTTGCGCGCGCAGCAATGCGGTCTCGTCAACGCGCTTGGAATAAGGGGCTACCTTGTCGCGAACACTCGATGCTCACCGCACTGCCTCTCAGCAACGAATCGGCTAGCAACCGCGATCTTCGGCAAGCCAGTGAGCAAAGAATTCGCCGATAAAGCGGTATTCGGTTTCTACGCCGGGCGAAACATGATTGGCTGCGCGGACGTCAGGTTTCGCTGAGATTCGGCGCGCGAGCAATGCGAAATTCACCGGCGAACTAATCGTCATGCAACGAGCGATTCCTTAATCACCTCGCGCAAAAACCGGGGAAATGACCGACACCCGTCGGCATCGCGATCTTAAAAGCAGGCTTAAATCCCCCTCGGCAAATCGAAACCGACAAAGACGATCGGCGTCGTAATAACCGATATACGGCCGGTCGATAACACGATTCGCTTGACGAGATTGCTGCGCTTGCTCACCATGCGTTTCCGTATCGACTTTCGCGTCGCCGTGCGGCGTGAGCGAACCGATGGGATGGAAACGTTTACGCGTGCGGAGGCATTGCACATCTTGCGCCATGGATGTGTGTCTTCCGGAAAGCGAGTTGCATCCCGGAGATCGCCACATATTCACTGGAACCGTTCAAGCCGCTTCCTGCGTTCTGCATACGGTCTCGATACGGTGTGGAAGTCAGATACATACGATCTCGCGATATCGAAGTAAAAAAACTTAGGAAAGCTTTGATGCGTTTTTTGAGGAAAGGCTTGGCAGTCGATGCCGAGCGCTGGTTCGGTCCAGGCGGGCATACGCGCGTCGAGGCGCGTGAGGATGGCTGGGCGATCGCTACGCCCGATGGCTGGTGGGCAGTCGAACCCGGCGACTGGATTCTTACGGACGAAACCGGCAATGCGCGGGCATTGAGCGATTCGCAGTTCACAGCGCTTTATGCGGCCGCTTGAGTGCGTGCAATTTAGCGCTTGCTTCGTGCACTGAACCTGGCGATTCTTCGAGGCGCTGCCACGGCATAGCTATCGATTGCGGGTTGGCCGCGCGGCGCGCGCGAGGTGGCCTTTTGATTCTGCATGGTATTGAGATCGACTGACGTTTCGCCCATTGCGCAAACGTTAGCCGATATTGAAATGCACGCGTATGTCCTGCTCGGATTCGATCGCGCGGCCGTCTTTCAATGCGGGCGAGAATCGCCAGCTTTTCAAGCTTTCCATTAGCAATTGATTCAATCGCGGATTAGGCGTTGGCTTAATCAGCGCGACGTCGACCGAGCCATCGACGTGAATCGCGAAGCGTGCCAGCGCGATAGCGCGATAGGCGTAGGCGCGCAGATCGTCGGGAATCTCGGGCAGCGGTTGCACGAGCGGATGCGCGGCGACATCGCCAGAAGGGCTGGAGGCGATGGCGGATGTGGCATGAGTTGATGGTGTCGTTTCGTCCGTTGCGGGAGAGGCCGACGGCGTAGTTGCACCGTCTGGCTGGGTTGGCGCAGCGGCGACCCGCGGCGCAACAGGCTCCCAGCGTGCGGGCGGCGTACGCGGCGTAACGGGGTGCCTCGCTACGTGCGCGGGAGGGTTCGGCGCGACAGGGCGTGTCGCGTGCGTCACGGGCGTGGAAGGTGAGGGCGCAGGCGGCGGTGGCGCGATTTCCACGAGGCGCGCATCGAGCGTTGGCGGCGGCGCAGCGCCTTGTGCGCCTGGTTTGAAATTGTCCATCAGGCAATCGATCGACAGCGCACACAACACGGCGGCGAGCACGCAGCACACCAGCGTTCGCGGGCCTTGTGCATCGAGCAGCGTGACGAGGCGCACAGAGTTATTCGTGCTCACGTCGAACCGCAATGAGAAAGTGAGCGGCGCCGCCTTCGCGTGCCCGCAACATGGCCTGCACCACGAGTCCATTCGGCGCGCCGGCATCCGCAGCGATTACCACGTTGCCATCGGCGCCGAGCAGACGTTTGACTGACGCAGAAATGTTC
The DNA here is from genome assembly GCF_046535315.1 of Paraburkholderia sp. SIMBA_027. Classification (NCBI taxonomy): domain Bacteria; kingdom Pseudomonadati; phylum Pseudomonadota; class Betaproteobacteria; order Burkholderiales; family Burkholderiaceae; genus Paraburkholderia; species Paraburkholderia sp. SIMBA_027. The sequence continues at coordinate 196,123 of NZ_JAWRWY010000014.1, read as the reverse complement.
TGCAACTGCACGGTTCGGCGATTCAGCGCGATCAGTCCGTTACGGTCGATACTCAGCGTGAGCGGTTGCTGCGAGGCAAGTGGCTGTGCATTACCCTGAGGCAATTCGAGTTTCACCGCATCGAGCCGTTGCATCGTCAGCGACGCCAGCATGAAGGTGGCAAGCAGAAAAAACATCACATCGATCATGGGGATGATTTCGATGCGGCCGCGTTTCGATGCGCGGGAGCGGCGCAATTTCATAGCGTATTCGCCTCGCTTTCATTCGCGACTTTATTGGCGACCTCGTTGGCAAGACGCATGTCGCTGAGCCACGCATTCGCCTGCATTTCGAGCTCATCCACGAGCCGGTCGATGCGCCGCGAAAAATAGTTGAACGCGAACAGCGAGACGAGCGCGATGACGATGCCGATGGCGGTGGCCACCAGCGCCTGCGCAACGTCGCCGGTCACGCCGCCCGGGTTGACGAGGCCCGTATGCCCGATCAGCCTGAACGCCTGCATCATGCCGACGAGCGTGCCGAGCAGGCCTAGCAGCGGCGCGGCCGTGACGATCGTTTCGAGCAGCCAGAGTCCGCGTGACATGTCGCGCTGGACTTCGAGTGCGAGGCCTTCGGCGCGAGCTTCGATCCACCAAGCGGGTTTCGTGGCGTTGCGCAGTAACGGTTCTAGCAGTCTGCGCAGCGCGTGACGCGCGGGCAGATGACGCAACGTCTCGTCGCGCAACGCGGTGGGGGAGGTCTCGTCTTGCATGACGGCGCGTCCGGGCATGGACGCGAAGCGCCAGAATACCCAGGCGCGATCGAGAATAATGACGAGCGCGAACGCGGCTAGCAGCGTGAGCGGATAAACCACCCAGCCGCCCACGCGCGCCGCTTCCATGATGCCTTGCCAGTTTTGCATGAGTGTGTACGCGAAGATATGCGTCAGAAGTATTTCGTGAGACCGGCGTAGAACGCGCGATACGGGCCGTATTGCGGCGCGAATACGCCGATGCCGGAACCGTCGCGCAATTCATAGGTTCGACCGAATGCGTTTTCCACCACGAAGCGTCCATCCACCTTGCCGATCATCGGCAAATTGAAGTGCTGAATCACGGCCAGATTGAACTGTGCATAGAGCGGCAGCTTGCCGGTATTGGCGAAGCCGTTGCGCAGGCCGCTGCCCACGGTGCCATCCATCGTGAACGTAGTGCGGTGCCAGTTGTATGCACCGCCGAACGAGGCGGTTATGCGCTGGTCGTGATCGAGAAAGACCCAGTGATTACTGATGAACGCGAGTTCATCCGCGCCGAAATTGAATTGCGCGGAATCCACGTTTTTGCCTTGCGCACGGCTGAACGCCAGATTCAGATAGGCAGAAACGTTGTCGTGCTTGTAGTTGGCCGTGAATTCCACGCCATATACGCGCCCGTATTGGTAATTGAACGGCGTATAAATGAGCGCGGTGCCGAACTGGCCGAGATCAAGCAGGTTGTGCGCTTTCTTGTAGTAAGCATCGAGCCCGAGCGTAAGATCCGAGCCCAGTTGTTGCGTGACGCCAAGATCGAAGTAATCGTCGCGCTCGGGCTGCACGGGGTCGTTTTGCATGACCTCGCTCTGATTTGTCGTGCCGCTATAGCGGCTGATGGTTGAATTCGACACCAGTTCGAATGACGGCGGAGTGAAATAGCGCGCGTAACCGGCGTGAAACGAAGTCGTGGGCGTGAGCTTGAAAATCGCGCCGATACGCGGACTCAACTGGCTTGCCTGCACGTATTCGTCCATGCCGTCGTAACGCAATCCATAGTTGAGCGTCAGGCGATCGGTGATCTTCCATTCGTCCTGCACATAGGCGCTATATAGATAGCCAGTCTTGCTGCTGGAGTCGGAGAGCGTGTAGGGCACGTCCGAAGTTTGATTGCCGTCGGCGTCGGCCGGAAACACCGAGACGTTGTCCCAGAAGTTCGCATGCTCCTGCTGGAACAACACGCCCGCGCGCAACGTGTGATGTTCGTTGATCCGGTAGGTGGTATCCGCTTGCAGACCGTTGGCTGTATCGCTGTGAAAGTCCTGTGAGGCTACGCCGTTGAAGATCAGATCGCCAACCGGATCCGGGTTGAATTGCGTGCGCGTGTAGCGCGTGAACAGCGCGACCTGATAGTCGAGCGCGCCGCCATTGGTGCCTTGCAGCGCCACCACCGCAAAGTTATTCAATTCCGACTGCGTTTCATTCAGATTCGCGGAATTGAATGTCGGCGTACCGGCCAGCATGAAATTCGGCGTGAGACCCGGCGTATTCGGAATTTCAAACTGATTGGCCGCGGTGCCGAACATCACACTCACGCGCGTGAGCGGATTGATGATGTACGACATATAGCCGAACGCGTTACCTTGGCGCGTATGGTCGTGAATCGGATTCGGCGACGCAGTGGGCGCTTCGATGCCCAGATTGTTTTCTCCCAGCGAACCGCTAATGAAATAACTGAAATCGCCCTTGCTGCCGTATACGTCGGCGCTCGTCTGCAAGGTCTGGTGACTGCCGCCGTAGACGTCGACCGACCCGCCATTGCCGAAATCGCCCGACTTCGTGCGGATATCGACAATGCCAGCGGTGCGATAGCCGTATTCGGCGGGCAGCGCGCCCGTGAGCAGATTGACCTGATCGATGATGCGCGTATCGAGAGACTGGCCAAAACCGCTAATGGGCTCGGGAATCATGATGCCGTTGATACGGTATTGCAGATCGGCGTGATCGCCGCGCACGTGCAATTGCCCATAGGAGTCGTTCGCGACGCCGGGCGCTTGCAAAAGCACCTGATTCAGCGGTGTATTAGCACCTTGCGGCATCGACTGAATATCGCTTTGGGTAATGCGATAAATGCTGCTGCCCGTTTCCGGAAGCAGACCGTTGCGCGCTTCGTCGAGGCGTTTTGCATTGACTTCCACGTCGAGCGTGTTTGAGTTCGCCGGGCTGGCTGTGGCGGCGTTGTTCGTTGTGCCGTCGGTCGCGGTGTCGGTCTCTGCGCTACGGGCCGGATTGGCCGCGACGATGGCGAACGCGACGAGTGCCGCGCGAGCAAGGAGTGTGCGGTGGTGGTTCATGGTGCCGTTGGGCGTAGGTTATTTTTGGCTGGCAGCGTTGTGCGACGACATGGAACTCGCGTCGGAGATCAAGAAAATTGTGTGGAATGATATAACGTAACATTCAAGAAATTCCAGAAAATTCTACGGAAATAAAAACGTCAGCAAACGAATTTAATTTGTAATATTTGAGTTGGATGTTTTGAAAGATAACGGCTCGATTTCTGGCGCCTTTTTTCTTTCAGATGTAATTCATGCAGTTGATGGGCTCCCGGGCGACGTGCAGTTGATGGTGGTTCGGCTGGTGCGCGGGCGGGCATGGTGTATGCACGCTTTCAAGCATCAGCTGCGCATGGAGGCGTCGAAGCGACCGGCATGCAGGCGCAGCCGATGCAAGGAGGAAGTGAATCATGAACGCCCAATCCACACGCCCGCATTACCAGGTGAACATTTGCCGCGGCGATTTTCGTCACGTCTGCGAATGCTTTGCCACCTGGAAAAGCGAACCGCTTGTTTATCGCCTGAATCAGAAAATGTTCGAAGGGCGCAGCGAGGTTCGTCCCTTGTCCGGCCAGTGCTACGACGACACGGAAAAAGCCCGCAAGGCGCTCCAGCGCGCGTGCCGCCCAGAAGACGCCTATGCGCTGGCCGCCGAAGTCTGTAATGACGACCGCGCCATGTGGATCGTGATGGCCGCATACGGCGAATGACGGCGAAGGACGCGTGATTTAACACGCGCTTACCTGACGATTAGCGCTTCGCCTGATATCGCCAGCGTGCATTCTTGTTCATAGTATGCTTGCGCGAAACGGTGCCGCATCGCCCCTGCGTGCGTCGACGTAATCGCGTGGCCGTTGTGAATCATTGCGCCGTGCGTTTTTCAATTAGCGAATCATCCGCTCTGGAGGAGACGTCGAATGAATCTTGCGAAGCTGCTGTTCACTGGGGTGCTTGCCGCCTCGGCATGGGGTGCAATTCCGTTTGCCGCGCATGCGGAAGATCTGCTCGACAGCGTGAAGCAGTCTGGCGTGCTCAAGGTCGGTCTGGAGGGCACATATCCCCCGTTCGATTCGCGCAACAGCGCGGGGCAGCTCGAAGGTTTCGACGTTGACGTGGCGAAAGCCGTGGCGGCGAAGCTCGGCGTCAAACCCGAGTTCGTTCCCACGGAATGGAGCGGCATTATCGCCGCGCTGCAGGCAGGTAAATTCGACGTGATCGTCAATCAGGTGACCATCACGCCGCAACGTCAGCAGGCCGTGGATTTTAGTCAGCCTTATACGTATTCGGCGGCGCAATTGATTCAGCGCGCCGACGATAAACGCGAATTCAAAGCGCTCGACGAATTCAAGGGCGACAAGAAACTCGGCGTGACGCTCGGCACGAATTACGATCAGATGGCGCGTGCGGTGCCCGGTATCAACGTGCAGACTTATCCGGGCGCGCCGGAGAAATTGCGCGATCTTGCGGCTAAACGAATCGATGCCACCATCGACGACCGGCTTATGCTGCCCTACATGATCAAGACTTCGCATTTGCCGCTGCGCCCCGGTGCGGTCCTCCAGGGCGCAAACCAGGAAATGGGCATTCCGTTCCGCAAGAACAATCCCAAGTTCGAGAAGGCGATCAATGACGCGCTGACGCAATTGAAGCAGGACGGCACGCTCAAGAAAATCTCGATGCACTGGTTCGGCAGCGACGTGACCGTGCCGATCGCGCAGTCGCAGTAAAAGCCCAAGCGCGCGCCGCCCTGACCGTGGACTAACCGCCCGTATAGAGATTGCAGAAACTCACCGGCCCGACGCAGACGGTCTGCGGCGAGCCGGTTTCGCTCGTGCCTTGCATCGGCGCGCCCATGCCGCTGGCGTGCGCGGGCTGGCTGTGCTCGACCTGTTGAGCGAAGACGGGGCTGACGTCGGGATACGATGCATCGGTGACGAAGCGTGAGCCGTTGGCCTGCGCTTCAATCAGTTGTTCGCGAACCTGTTCGCGCGTGAGACCTTGGGCTGATGCGGCGATCGATGCGCCCATAGAGGCGCATACGGACAGCGAAAGGACGAGTGTGCGGGGGAATTTCATTTCGAACTCCTCAGGACGGGGAAGAATTCGGCGGGAAGAGAATGTCCGGCCGGTGCGAAAGAGACTGCACCGGTTATACCGTCATGGGACGCACGCTATTCCCGTGCATTTGTAACGATGCGCAGGATGGCGACGCAAGCGGGTGCGCCGCCATTCGCAACGTTTATTTTCGTTCAGGCAGGAACCAGTTCATCACGAGCGCGCAAATACCACCCGTCGCGACGCCCGATTCCAGCACGTTCTTGAGCGCATGCGGCAGGCTAGTGAGAATCTCCGGCACCTGCGAAACGCCAAGGCCCAGCGCCAGCGAAACGGCGATGATCAGCAGCGCGCGGCGATCGAGCGTAATGCCCGAGAGAATGTTGATACCGGACGCGGCCACCGCGCCGAACATCACCATCGCCGCGCCGCCAAGCACCGGCTCCGGCACGGCTTGCAGCACGCCCGCGACCGGCGGGAACAAACCGAGCAGCACGAGCATGCCTGCGATCCAGAGGCCGACGTGGCGGCTCGCAATGCCCGTGAGTTGAATCACGCCGTTGTTCTGCGCGAACACCGAACTCGGGAACGTATTGAACACGCCGGCCAGCAGCGAATTGAAACCATTGACGAGCACGCCGCCTTTAATGCGCTGCATCCACAGCGGACCTTCGACAGGCTGCTTCGAAATCTTGCTGGTCGCCGTGACGTCGCCGATCGCTTCGAGCGAAGTAACGAGGTAAATGATCAGCATCGGCACAAATAGCGACCACGAGAAACCGATGCCGAAATGCAGCGGGGTCGGAAGCTGAAACACGGCGGCTTCCCGCGCGCCGGTAAAGTCGAGGCGACCGAGCGCGCCTGCCACGAGATAGCCAATGGCGAGTGCGATCACAAGCGCCGTGCTGCGAACCCACACCACGGGCACGCGATTGAGCAGAATGATCGTGCCCAGCACGGTGCATGAAAGCGCGAGATTCTGCGGACTTGCGAAATTGCCCTTTGCAATGGCGCTATAGCCGCCGCCCATGCTGATGAGACCGACCTTGATCAGCGTGAGACCGATGAGCAGCACCACGATGCCCGTAACGAGCGGCGTGATCAGGCGCTTGACGAAGGGCAGGATGCGCGAGACGCCCATTTCCACGAACGAGCCTGCAATGACGACGCCGAAAATAGCCGACATCACCGCTTCGACCGGCGTGCCTTGCTTGACCATCAGACTGCCGCCCGCGATCAGCGGACCGACGAAATTGAAGCTGGTGCCCTGAACGATGAGCAGGCCCGCGCCCAGCGGGCCGAAACGCTTGCACTGCAGGAAGGTGGCGATGCCCGAGATTACGAGCGACATCGAAACGATCAGCGTGGTGTCTCGGCTCGAAACGTTGAGCGCCTGGCAGATCAGCAGACCGGGCGTGACGATCGGCACGAGAATGGCCAGCAGATGCTGTAGCGCGGCGACGAAAGCAATGGTCGGGGCGGGGCGGTCGTCGGGGCCGTAGACGAGGTCGTGCGTCGGGTCGGTGTCGTCGCTGCTCTGGGTGGCGCGTGGGGCGGGGGAAGCGGGTTGCATCGGCGAGGCGGTGAAGGCGGGTGGAAAGGAAAAGGCGGGATTTTACCGGGTTGGTGGGGATCATGGCCGACGTCGGCGGTTTGCCGGCTTTCGCGCACTCAGGAAGCTGGAACCACGTTGGAACTTTTCGGGCGGTTGGCCCCCTTATTTACTGGGGCCAATTCCACAGAGGCGCACAGTAAAACGATGACAATCCGCATTCAATTACGCGCGGCCACGGCATGCGGCTTCGCATTGCTGCTCGCGAGCGGCGTTGCCGATGCAGCCGATGCAGCGCAAACCGTTCAGACAACGCAGTCAACCGGCAATCGAGCCGCTGTGCTTTGCCGGGCAGATCAGCTCGCCTTGCGTCTGGACGACGGTGGCGGTGATTTCAACGGCATGTCGCACAGCGGCACGTATATCGTGCTGCGCAATCGCGGCAACGTAGCGTGCGTGTTGCCCGGACGCGTTCCGGTTTCGTTTCTCGATGCACACAGGCGCGTGCTGCGCGCATCGGTGCAACCGATGCCCGGCATGCATCCCGGGCCCGTGGTGCGCCCCGTCACGGTGGCGGCGAAGGGCGAGGCGAGAGGGAGTTTGCGCTGGGTGTCCGGCGAAGTGTTCGACAACACCCAGTGTATCGATCCCGCTTATGTGCGGCTGCGTGTGGGGCAAGGCGCATTGACGGCGCGTTTTAGAGGCCATCTGTGCGGGACGGCGGACGACGGTCCGCGTTATCAGGTCGTGCCGTTCAAGTCCTGGCCGGAATGATCGAACTCGTTGTACGCGCCTGAAATGGAGCGTTTGCGAAGCCTTCAATCGGCTCGTGAAAAATTGATGAAAAAAGACTTCGCAAATCGAAAGTTTGTCGATACAATGGCGACCCTCTTGCTCAGGTGGCGAAATTGGTAGACGCACTATCTTGAGGGGGTAGCGCCGCGAGGCATGCGGGTTCGAGTCCCGCCCTGAGCACCAGAGAGTATCCTTTTCTCGAGGATACTAATGATCGAAGAAGGTAAAAGACCCACGGGTCTTTTGCACTTCTTGTTCGATCAGCCAGCATTTACGCCGTTGTTTTCGGCGCAAACAATGCTTCGGCTTTTCCATTTCCGCTCTGTTGGTTTCAAAATCCGCACAGGCCTTATTGCGTTTTCCGCGCTTGCTGCTTTCGCGCGTGAAGGCCAGTACCAACGCGGACAACACGTCGCAGCGCCGACCATCACATTGCGCGCCGCCGTGACGCATATCAATTCTCGCAGAGCCTTCGGTTTCCTTTCGCGCGCTATGACAACAAAATGGCCGCGCCCGTCGCGCGAAACTCCGCACGCATTTCGTTGATTGATCGCGCTTAAGGCTCCGACCCGAATCCGCCCGCACCACGAAGCCTGCATTCGCCCGATGTTCCGCCGATCGAACCGCCTTACCGCCTGGCTTGGGATCCTTGCGATCCTGCTGGCCGTATTCGCGCCGCTCGTCACGCAACTGATCGAACGCGGGCAGGTGCCTGCCGATGTGCTTTGCAGCGCCGCCGCTCACGATGGCGCGAACGGCGCGAGCACGCAAACCGGAAAATCTTTAGCCGCGCATCTCGACGCGTGCGGCTATTGCAGTCTGCTCGCGCACTCGCCTGCATTAAACACCGCTTCTCACGAGATCATTCGCTTCATTCCCGGCGCGCGTTTATCCGTGTCCGCGATGGTTCATGTCGATCTCCCACGTGTGCGCTATCTGCGCCGCCCACTGCGCGCGCCGCCATTCGACGCCTGATCGCGTTTCATCGCTTTCCTGCTGCCAGTCATTGCCTCACCGTGCGATTGCTCTGCATCGCGCGGGTGGCCCTATTGGTTTGTCGAATGGGTTGGGTCGAATGTTCATTTCAAAAGCTTCTTCCGCGATTCACATCGCGGCACGTATGGCGTTTATTTTCGGATCGGTGTTGTGCCGGTCGTTTGATGCACAAGCTGCTTCTCAGGACGATGTATCGAGCGGCGGCGTCCCTGAGGCGGAATTCGTGCTTCCCCGCGTCGAAGTCGTCGCGCGTCCGCTCAAGAATTCCTTTATCTCCGAGACCGATCCAAAGACGCCGCGTCAGCCGTTGCCCGCGAGTGACGGCGCCGACTATCTGAAAACCGTGCCGGGTTTCACGGCTATTCGCAGTGGCGGTACTAACGGCGATCCCGTTTTGCGCGGCATGTTCGGCTCGCGTCTGAATCTGCTTGCGAACGGCGCGCCGACACAAGGCGCGTGCCCGGCGCGCATGGACTCGCCATCGTCGTACGTCGCGCCGGAGAGCTACGACAAGGTCACGGTCATCAAAGGGCCGCAAACGGTGTTGTACGGTCCTGGCGCATCGGCGGGCACGGTGTTGTTCGAGCGCGAAGCGCCGCGTTTCGACACAGCCGGCGCGCACGTGGATGCAAGCGTAATGGGCGGCACGAACGGCCGCAACGACGAGAATCTCGAGCTCACGGCAGGCAATCCCGATGTCTACGCACGCGTGAACGCGAACAAATCGCACGCGCAGGATTATCGTGACGGCAACGGTCAATCGGTGCCTTCCGCCTGGGATAAATGGAACACTGATATTGCGCTCGGCGTGACGCCCGATGCGGATACACGCATCGAACTCGATGCGGGGACGGGAAACGGTCACGCGCGTTACGCCGGCCGCGGCATGGATGGCGTGCGTTTCAAGCGTGACAGCGTTGCGTTGCGATTCGAGAAACAGCATCTCGGTAGCGTGATCCGGAAGATCGAAGCGCAGGTTTACTACAACGCTTTCGAACATCGTATGGATAACTATACGTTGCGCGCGACGCCGTCCGGCAGCATGGCGATGGCCTCGGATGTGCGTCGTCGAACGGCGGGCGGCCGCGTAGCGGCGACGCTCGATACTGGCGACAATCTGCAATGGATCGTGGGTTTCGACGCGCAGACGAACTGGCTGGATTCGCGTTCTGCGATGGGGCTGCAAAGTCCGTCGGCTTTGTCGTGGACGCCTTCTGCGCAAATGACGAATTACGGACTGTTTTCCGAGGTCACGTGGGACGCGAGCGAAACGCAGCGCGTAGTGGCGGGCCTTCGTCTCGATCGCGCGGCCGCCACCGACGAGCGCGCTACCGTTAGCGCTTCCATGATGTCGATGGCGCAGCCCAATCCCACCGCGAATGCCACCCGCACGCGCACGTTGCCCGGCGGATTTATTCGCTACGAACAAACCGCACGCACGATGCCGCTGACGTGGTACGCCGGCATCGGTCATACCGAACGCTTTCCGGATTACTGGGAATTGTTTTCGCCCACACGCGGCCCCGCGAATTCCGCCAACGCATTCGCGGGTATCGAGCCGGAAAAAACGACGCAATTCGATGTCGGCGCGCATTATCGTAACGACGCGATCGATGCATGGATTTCGGCTTATGCGGGCTATGTCGAAGATTTCATTCTGTTCACTTACGGCACAGGGACGCAATCGAATATCTCGAAGGTCAGCAACGTGAATGCGCAAATCATGGGCGGCGAATTGGGCGGGACATGGCGCGCGGGCGCGGGATGGAAACTGGGCATGTCGGCGGCCTATGCGTGGGGACGCAACGCCAACAGCGGCGAACCGCTGCCGCAAATTCCGCCGCTCGACGTGCGTCTGAATGCCGACTATACGTGGCGCGCGTGGTCGGTCGGCGCGCTCTGGCGTATCGTCGCGCCGCAACGGCGTTATACGCTGCACGAAGGCAATGTAGTCGGGCAGGACTTCGGGCCGAGCGCGGGTTTCGGCGTGGTGTCGCTGCATGCGCAATACGATCTGGATAAGCGCACGCAATTCTCGATCGGTGTCGACAACCTGTTTAACAAGGCCTATAGCGAGCATCTGAATCTCGCGGGCAACGCGGGATTCGGCTATCCCGGCGGCGTCGCCATCATGGAGCCGGGACGCACGATCTGGGGCCGATTGCGCTTCAGAATGTGAAGCGCAGAGGGCGCGAATGATGTCGTGTGCGCATGCGCGCTAAAACGTGAAACCCACAACGTCGAGACTTTTTTTGCGGGCGTGGGCGACCGTTGGTAAAATACGCACACGCCGCATCCGGCTGAAGCATCCCTTCTGATCCGCTACGCCCGCGTCACTATTTTTTCGCCGTTTCTTTTTTACCGATGACTGCGATTCGCGCCTGATGTTTGCGTCCATTTGACGCAGATTTCGGGCGCTGCATGCGTTTGGAATTCGTTTCAAGACCCTACTGACGTATTCGGTTTTTTAAAACACTCAAACAATTTTCTTTCTGCGATGTTAAGTTAGAAAGAACCCCGCAGCGAATGCGGTTATCCGTATTTTCTCCGCTATTTAGCGCGGATTGACCGAACAATCGCTTTTATTATTCGCCTCTCTAAAACAGTTCCATGCACATCAACGAACAACCCGTCGATGCGGCGTCGCTACGCCCCGGCGCCGAAACGACATTGCGTCAATGGCTCGCGGTTTTTGCCGTCGCCATTAGCGCATTCGCTTTCGTCACGTCCGAATTTCTTCCGGTTGGGCTCCTGCCCCAGATTGCGCGCGATCTCGGCGTGACGCCGGGCACGGCGGGTCTGATGGTGACGACGCCCGGCGTACTGGCCGCGATTTTCGCGCCCGGCATGCTGATTCTCGCGGGCCGTATGGATCGTCGACGCGTGTTTCTGCTGCTCACCGCCATGCTGCTCGCGTCCAATATCGTATCGGCCATGTCGACGAATTTCGCCGTCATGCTGATCGGCCGCGCGATGCTCGGCGCAGCGCTCGGCGGTTTCTGGACGCTCGCGACGGCCGCGGCCGGGCGTCTCGTGCAAGTCAGCGACGCCGCGCGCGCCACCGCCATCATTCTCACGGGTGTGACCTGTGCCACGGTGATCGGTGTGCCGCTTGGCACCTTTATCGCAGGTCTGGCGTCGTGGCGCGCGTCGTTCCTCACGACGGGCGGGCTCGTCGCGGTCGCATTGATTGCGCAGGCGCTGCTTGTGCCGTCACTGCCGTCCGCAACCGCGCTGCGTATCGCGAATTTCGTCGAATTGATGCGCCGTCCGCACACGCGTCTGAGCATGCTGATGGTCGCACTGGTTTTCGGCGCGCATTTTTCGACGTATACGTTTATTGCGCCGTTGCTGCAGCAGGATTTTTCGCTGGGCGCGATTACGCTGCTGTTGCTCGCATTCGGCGTGATTGGCTTTTTTTCGAATGCGCTACTGTCGATGGTAGTGGCGAATCGTTTGAAAACATCGGTTGTGGCCATGACGGCGCTGCTGCTGTGCGCGCTTTCGTCGATGCTCTTGCTCGATCACGTGCGCATCGGCGAAATCGCGGCGATGCTGATGTGGGGCGTCGCGTTCGGCGCGCTGCCGCTGTGCTTCAGCGTGTGGATTCAGCGCGGCACGGCCGATCGGCCCGAAGCCGGTTCGGCGATGTTCGTCAGCGTGATTCAGGTCGCGATCGCGCTCGGCTCGTCGGTGGGCGGCACGATCGTCGATCATGCGGGCGTGCGCGCCGACTTCGTGCTCGGCTGCGGGCTGGCCGTGCTGGGGCTCATCACGTTGCAGCGCCTCGCGGCGATGGAGCGTCCGCGTCCGGCGGCGGCCTCGTCGCTCGACTGTAATTGCGGCGCGTCGCTCGACTGATTTTCCTGTGTGCTGGCGGGGCGGGCCGGGTTCTTGCCCGAACGTCAGCGCCAGCCAACTACAAAAGATAAAAAGACTCGACCGCGCGCTCCTCGCCGCGCTCGTGTCCTGGCTGCGCTCTCCGTCGCTTCTCAGCCGTCGCGCGCGCTTGCCATGCGCGCGCGTCTGGCGCATCGTGCATCCTTCGTTCAACGCATTGTGATTGTGTCATTGCGCGGTTTGCTTCGAACCGGGAGGTCTCACGATGTCGCTCGCGCTTTATGGTCATCCATTTTCTTCCTATACGCAGAAGGTGCTCGTTGCGCTCTACGAGAACGACACGCCGTTCGCGTTTCGCACGATCGGGCCCGAAACGCCGCAGCACACACAGGCGTGGCTGACGCTCTGGCCGCTGCGCAAGTTTCCCGTGCTGGTGGACGGCGAGCGCAGCGTGGCGGAGACCAGCATCATCATCGAATATCTGCAGCTCGCGCATGGCGGGGCGCAGCGGTTCTTGCCGTCCGAGCCGATGGCCGCGCTGGACGTGCGCTTTCTCGACCGCTTCTTCGACCTGCACGTGATGACGCCGGTGCAGTGCGCGGTGGAAGGCGCGTTGACGGGCGACGCGGCGCGGCGCGAAGCGGCGCACGCGTACGCGGCGGGCAAGCTCGATCTGGCCTACGCGTGGCTCGACGATCGGCTCGCGGACCGAACCTGGGCAGCGGGCGAGGACTTCACGCTCGCGGACTGCGCGGCCGCGCCTTCGCTCTTTTACGCCGACTGGACGCATCGTATTCCGGAGCGCTTCGGCGCGCTGCGGGCGTATCGCGCGCGGTTGCTCGCACGCCCTTCGTTTGCGCGCGCGGTGGAGGAAGCGCGACCGTATCGGCACCTGCTTCCGCTGGGCGCGCCTGATCGCGATTGAGCATTTCGCCGCTTTGATTTAATCGGCGTAAATGTACCTTTTAACGGCAGAAATTTCTTATAAAAGGCATATTTATGCCGGTTAACGAAGATGCGGCGCGTATTTCCATATAACCGGTAATTTTCCGCCGTTTATAGATCTATTTGCGTAATAAGCGGTATAATTATGCCTGTTACAGACCGTGGAGCAGGCGATGCTGTTCGATCTCGCGACAGTCGAGGAAATCGCGGGCGCACTGGCTCAGAAGCTGCGCGCCCTGAGGCTTCAGCAGTCCCTCACGCAAGCCGAGCTGGCGGCGCGTGCGGGCGTGTCCGAGCGCGCGCTGCGTAATTTCGAGCGTAGCGGGCAGGCGACGCTGGAGACCTTCCTGCGCGTGACGCAGGCGCTCGGGCGGGCATCCGATCTGGAGGCGCTGTTCGAGCTCAAGCTGCGCTCGATTCGCGCGATGGAGCAGGCGAGCGCGAACCGGCAGCGTGCACCGCGCCGCGCGTCCGCCAAAACGTCCTCCGGGAGAACCGGCCAATGAAACGCCTGCGCGTGATCTACGAAGGCTGGGGCGAGCGGTTCGACCTGGGCGTGCTCGCGGACGACGGCCAGCACCTCCTCTTCGAATACACGCAGGCGGCGCGCGAGCGCGGCCTCGAACTCTCGCGCTTCAAACTCCCGCTGCAAACCGCGGCGTTTGGCGACTTCCCGCAGCATCAGCAACGCTTGCCCGGCCTTGTCGCCGACAGCCTGCCCGACGGCTGGGGCATGCTGCTGATGGACCGTCTGTTTCGCGTGCGCGGCATCGACCCGTATTCGGTTTCGCCACTCGATCGCCTCGCCGTGGTGGGGCATCGCGGCATGGGCGCGCTGAGCTACGCGCCCGAGAGCGAAGCGCCGATTGTGGTCGCCGACGTGAATCTCCACACCATCGCCGACGAAGTGCAGCAGGCGATGGCCGGCGCGAGCGAATCCGTGCTGCGCGAACTGGTGTTGATGGGCGGCTCGCCGCATGGCGCGCGTCCGAAAGTGCTGGTCAACGTGGACCACGCGGCCAATCGCATGTGGAATTCGGAGGACGCGCCCGGCACGCCGTGGCTCGTGAAGTTTCCCGCGCAAAACGAAGCGCCCGAAGTGTGCGCGATCGAAATGCTTTATTCGGATCTCGTGCGCGCGTGCGGAATCGAGATGCCGCCCACTGCGTATTTCGATCTCGGCGCACAGGGCGCTGCGTTCGGCATCGCGCGCTTCGATCGCGAGGAGGGGCAGCGCGTGCCCGTGCATACGGCGGCGGGCGTGGCGCATGTGGACTTTCGGCTGCCGTCGCTCGACTATACGAATCTGCTGCGCCTCGCGGGCTTCGTGACGCGCGATGTGCGCGAAGTCGAGGCGTTGTACGCGCGCTGCGTATTCAACGTGCTCTTTAATAATCGCGACGATCACGCGAAGAACTTCTCGTTCCGGCTCGATCGCAACGATCACTGGCGCATCGCGCCCGCGTACGACATCACGTTCAATCGCGGCCCGGCGGGGCAGCATCAGATGGATATCGGCGGCGAGGCGAGAGCGCCCGCGCGCGCCCATTTGCTGAAACTCGCGAAAGAGAGCGGCGTGAAGGAGGCGAGCGCCGCGCGCATCATCGATCGCACGGCGCATGCGGCGGGCGAACTGGCGGCGCGGGCTGCCGATTATCCGATTTCGGCGGCCACGACTGCGGAAATCGTCGATGCCGTGGAGGCGAACCGCTCGCGCCTGCTCGCCGCGAACTAGACGCGCACACAGCGCGGCCGGGTACGCAACCTGCTGCCGATGTCACGATTGCGCACGCTTTCGTGCGATGCGAGCCGCGGCCATGCCCAGCGAGACAGAAACCCGCCAATCCACTCAGTCTTCCGAATCCACGATCGGCGCCGACATAAACGAGCGAGCCGCGATCGTGGAAACCGATCTTCCGGCGCGTCTCGACCGCCTGCCGTGGGGCCGTTTTCACGTGCTGATCGTGGTCGCGCTCGGCGTGACGTGGTTGCTCGACGGACTCGAAGTGACGCTCGCGGGCGCGGTAGCGAGCGCGCTGAAGACGAGTCCGGTGCTGCACGTCGACAACGCGCAAGTCGGGCTTGCGGGCAGTGCGTATATCGCGGGCGCAGTGCTGGGCGCGCTCGGCTTCGGCTGGCTCACCGACCGGCTCGGACGACGCAAGCTGTTCTTCATCACGCTCGCGGTCTATCTGCTCGCGACGGCCGCCACGGCGTGCTCGTGGAGCTTCGCGAGCTTCATGGTGTTTCGCGCGCTGACCGGCGCGGGCATCGGCGGCGAATATGCGGCCATCAATTCGACGATTCAGGAATTCACGCCCGCACGCGTGCGCGGCTGGACCGATCTGAGCATCAACGGCACCTTCTGGGTGGGCGCGGGCATCGGCGCGCTGGGCTCTTACGCGCTGCTCGATCCGCGTTGGCTACCGCCGGATTGGGGCTGGCGCGCGTGCTTCCTCATCGGCGCGGTACTTGCGCTGATCATTTTGCCGATGCGCCGCTGGATTCCCGAAAGCCCGCGCTGGCTGCTTACGCATGGCGAGCACGACGAAGCACGCTCGATCGTCGAACGCATCGAAACGCGCTTTCGCGAAGCCGGTCACACGCTCAATGACAATGCGACGTCGTCACTGCGTCTGCGCGCGCGCCGTCACACGCCGTTGAGCGAAGTGATGCACGCGATCTTCGTGCGTCATCGCCGTCGCGCCTTCGTGGGTTTATCGTTGATGACGGCGCAGGCCTTCTTCTACAACGCGATCTTCTTCACCTACGCGCTCGTGCTCACCGAGTTCTATCGCGTGCCTGGCGGCGACGTGGGCCTGTATCTGCTGCCGTTCGCGCTCGGCAATTTTCTCGGGCCGCTCGTGCTCGGCAGACTGTTCGACGTGCTGGGCCGCCGCAAGATGATCGCGGCTACTTACGCGCTGTCGGGTGTGCTGTTGAGCGCGAGCGGCTATCTGTTCGCGCACGGTTGGCTCACCGTCGTGCAGCAAACGGTGGCGTGGATGGTGATTTTCTTCTTCGCTTCGGCGGCGGCGAGTTCGGCGTATCTGACCGTGAGCGAATCGTTTCCGCTCGAAATCCGCGCGCTGGCGATCGCCGTTTTCTATGCCTTCGGCACGGGACTCGGCGGGATGATCGGACCAGCATTCTTCGGACGACTGATCGATACGCATCAGCGTAGCGAAGTGTTCACGGGTTATCTCGTCGGCTCCGCGCTGATGTTGGGCGCGGCGCTGATCGCCGCGATCTGGGGCGTGGACGCCGAACGAAAATCGCTCGAACATGTGGCCACGCCGCTTTCCGCTATCGACGACGCGTGACGTTGCGTTTAAAGCGGCACCTGAAACTAAAACGCACTGCGATACGCATACAAACCGGGCAGGCCGCCCGTCATCACGAACAGTACGTTCTCGTGCGCACCATAGCGGCCGCTCCGCACGTTCTCCAGCAGACCCGCAAACGCCTTGCCGCCATACACGGGATCGATCAGCAGACCTTCCGTCGAAGCGAGCAGGCGCACGGCGGCGCGCATGGCATCGGTGGGGAGGCCGTAGCCGTCACCGAGCTGTGATTCGTCGATCACGATATCACCGGCTTCGACACGCAAACTGGCGTCGATGAGGCACGCGGTGTGATTCGCCTTGTCGAGCGTCGCGGCGTGCGCTTTCTCCGCGCCGGCGTAAACCGCGAACGCCGTCACGCTGGGCGGATTCAGTCCGAGTGCCTTCATGCCCGCCACGAAGCCCGCGTGCATGCCGCCGCTGCCGTTGGGCATGACGATGTGATCGAACGCGATCCCGCTCGCGCGCGATTGCGCGGCGATTTCCGCTGCACCCTCCGCATAGCCGAGGCAACCGACCGGGCTCGATCCTCCGAGCGGACACACATAGACGTTGCGGCCCTGCGAGCGCAGCGTATCGGCGCGCGCCTCGGCGAATGGCAGCGCGTCGGTGCCCGCAGGCAGATCGTGCACGTGCGCCGCGAGCAGATCGTCGAGCAGAATATTGCCGTTTTCAAGGTACTCCGCGTCGAATCGTGGCACCGCGCGCGTGAGCACCAGTTCGCATTGCAGTCCCGCACGCGCGGCGGCGGCCGCCGTCAAGCGCGCATGATTCGACTGCCGCGCGCCGACGGTGATGATCGTATCCGCGCCACGCGCGAGCGCTTCGCCCATCAGGAATTCGAGTTTGCGCAGCTTGTTTCCGCCGCCGCCGAGCCCGTTCAGATCGTCGCGCTTCACATAGATAGTCGCGCCGTCAAGCTGCGTGCTGAGCCGCGATAAATGTTGAATGGGCGTCGGGCCTTCGAGCAGCGCGTAACGGGGGAACATCGAAAGATCGAGTGAGGTCGGATTCATGGAAGGGCGAGGGACGTTGCGTGTCGATGAGCCGACGTTAATGGCCGTTGCGCGCGCGGGCCTGTTCGGCGAGCGCCTTGTAATCGTAGGTCGGATAGAACTCGGTGCGATAGCCGCCCCAGGCGGTTTCTTCGATGGCGCGATTCACTTCGCGCAGCCGCGCGGCAGGCACGCGCAACGTGACGACCTGGCCCAGCCCCATCATCACGTACCACGACACCACTTCGATGCCCGGCGGCGGAAAGGCCTTGTAAAAGCCTTGTTCGGCGAGTTGCTGATTGATCTTCGGCAGCGGTTTGGATTCGTCGTGTTTGAGGACGACGGTCAGCAGGAACGTGCCGTCGCCGGCGGGCGTGACGGGCATGCCCGGCGGTACGGCGTTGGTGTTTTCCGCCGTGTTCGTGGATTGAGCGGCGGTGAAGGGCGCGAAAGCGCTCAGCGCGGCGGCGAGCGCAACGGCCGCCGTCCAGTTGTATACGCGATGCATCGGCATGCTCCAGATCGAGGTTGGAGTACGGACACGCATGACTTGCGCCGTGGCCTTGCAGCGGCGCAGCGTGCAGGATACACGCTTCGTGCCGATCTCGCGTGACCCGCCGAAGACGCCGCGTTCAGCCGTTTTGCGGCGTGCGCAACGCGCGCGTATTGCGCTCGATGGCGAGCAGCAGCAGGAGCACGGTGAGGAAGCCCGCCAACGCGAGCAGCGTGCCCAGCGACGAGCGGAATTGCGCGCTGCGTGCCTGGGCCGCCTCGATCAGCGATTGCGCCGAGGCGATGCGCTCGATCTTGAAGCGCGCGTATTGATTCATCGCCGTCGCCACGTAGCGGTCGCGATCGTCCCATTCCCAGGCCGACGCATGGTGTGTCGCGTGCGCGATGACCTGGCCGAGTTCATCGACGAATTGCTGGCGGTCGGCGAGCGGCACGTTGTCGAGCCACGCGTCGAGCATCGGCTGACTTGCATTGTGCTGATCGAGCACGGCGCGCAACGGCGCGGGCAACGCCAGCCCGGCGGCGGCGGGAAGCTCGAGCATGGCCTCGTCGTCGTTCGCGCTGTTGACGTTGTTGTTCGAAATGGCGTCGTTGGCCGCCTCCGTGCCCGGAATCGAGGCGAGCACCGCGCTCGCGCTCACGGGCGGATCGGCGCTCACGTTCGCGTTGCCGGAGGCGGATAGGGCGGCGATCACCGCCATCATCGCCAGCACCGCGCCGACGAGCGCCACGATGCACAACACGCGCGCCGTACCCAGCAGGCGCCGTTCCAGATTGTCCGCGAGCCTCATTTCAACCCCGTAAATAGCGTGCGATTGTGCGCGAGCGCCTGTGTCAGGGCTCGCGCAAATAACGTTCCGAAAGCGCTTCGTAAAGCGGCGGCGCGAAAAAACGCGAGACGCGGCTCGCGATCAGTGCTGTCGCCATGAGCGACAGCACGAGCGCATGCCCGTTAATCATTTCGATGACGATCACGAACGCCGTGATCGGACTTTGCGTGACCGCCGCGAGATAACCGACCATGCCGAGCGCAATCAGCATCGACAGTTGCATCTGCGAAAACACCATATGCAGCGTATTGCCGATGCCCGCGCCAATCGCGAGCGACGGCGCGAACAGGCCGCCCGGCGCGCCCGGCAGATACGATCCCACCATCGATACGATCTTGAACAGCGGATACGCCGCGCTTACGTGCGCGTTGCCTTCCAGCATGCTGCGCGCTTCGGCATAGCCGCTGCCGAACGCGTGACCGTGCGAGATCACGCCGACAATCGCGATGATCAGCCCGCACAGCGCGCCGAAGCGCACCGGCTGTTTCGCGCGCATGTCGAGCAGTCGGGCGGGCATCCAGCGCCGCGTGTTGAGCAGCAGCCAGCAGAAGCAGCCGCCGAGAACGCCCGCGATTATGCCGATCAGCATGACGGCCAGCGTGAGCCACTTCGGCAAACCCGAACCGATGTCGATGGTGCCGAAATACACGTAATTGCCTTGAAGGCCGAGCGAAACGATACCCGCGAAGATAATCGCCGTGATCAGCACGCCGCTGGTGCGTTCCGAGAAACTGCGCATCAGTTCCTCGATGGCGAACACCACGCCCGCGAGCGGCGCATTGAACGCCGCCGACAAGCCCGCCGCGGCGCCCGCGAGTGCGAGCCGGCGTTCGAGCGCGCCGTGGCTGATCGCGCGAAAACGCTGCGGATAGAAACGCCGCAGACTGAACATGAGCGCCGCGCCCACGTGAATGGTCGGGCCTTCGCGGCCAATGGTGAAGCCGCCGAGAATGGCGAGAAACGACACGAAAATTTTGCCGACGAGAATGCGCAACGTGAGCAGCCGGGGCCCGAGCGCGTCGGGGCCATGCAGCATGGCGATCACCTGCGGGATGCCGCTGCCTTCCGCGCCGTCGAAAAAGCGCCGCGTGATCCAGACCGTCAACGCGCCCATCGCGGGCGCAATCAGCAGCGGCAACCAGAAGTGCTCGGCGGCGTAGCGCAGAAAGAGCGCGTAGCCGAAGTCGATGAGCTTGGCGTAAAGCACGGCGACGAGGCCCACGGCCACCGCGCCCAGCCAGAACACGCCGTAGTGCAGCCACAGCCGGTTGGCGCGCTGCATCGCGCGCCGGTCGATCAGCCCGAAAATGCGCACGGTGCCGTCTCTCCTGTTGTTGATTGCTGTTGTGTGGATAGCGCCGTCGCGCGCGTCGTTTCCGATGATCGAAAAAAAACCCAGCGATCACGCTGGGTCAGGGGAAGCCACCACCAGTTGGCGCCGGTGGCAACTGGACGTACAGTCCGGCAAGCTGAGGACACCACCATGTCACGCGACCCGGCGGCGCACCCATTACCGGTGCGCTGCGATGAACGATCACGATGTGACATATCGATCAATTTAAGCCGGGATACTTAAAGGAAACTTAAAAGAACGCTTAAACGGCGCGGCGGACATCAGGCCTGCTCGTCGCGGAACGCCCAGCCGAATGCCTGGACTTCCGACTTGTGCAGGGCGGCCAGCTTCATCAGACAGCGCTCGCCTTCCGCCGTGAGATGCACCTGAACCTGCCGCCGGTCGTGCGCGCTCGGCACGCGTTCGACCAGACCGGCCGCCTCGCAACGCGTGACCAGCGCCACGGTGCCATGCGAGGACGCCTGCAGCCGTTCGGCGAGTTCGCCCACGGTGGCCCAGTCGCGGTCTGGAAAGGCGCGGGTGTGCAGCATCAGCATGTATTGCAGCGGCGTCACGCCTTCGGCGTGCACGATCTCTTCGGAATAGCGCAGAAAGCGGCGCAGACGATAGCGGAACTCGGAAAGCTCCTCCAGATCGGCGCGCGATATCGGCGCCGTGGCCTTGCGGCGTGGCGATGTCATGAAGCGTTGCCGTACCGGTCAGCTCAGCGGCTTGACGTAATCTTCCGAAAGCCAGTAGCTCATCTGACCGTGCGGGCCGTTGATGAGCACCGCGCGCGGATCGTCGACGCCGTCGTCCGCGATGGTGCACGCAATGGTGCCGTCCGGAATCATCGTGACCTGCTGCGCGTTCGCGAGCCGCGCGAGCTTCTGCGCGCTGAGCGGGTAGAGATGGCTATAGATGTCGTAACTGATCGCGCCCGGCGCGTCGCCCTCGATCCGCACTTGCGGACCCTCGGTGCAGGTATGCGCGAACGCGCTCGCCGTCCAGACGCCGGCCAACGCGGCAAGGAAAAGTCGCTTCATGGGTTTCCTCTGCTGAATCAAGACTGCGTTCGACACGGCGCGCGCAAGCTCGTGCATGCCACGCCGAACGCCCGCATCGGCGGGCTCTCAACCTGCATTATACGTTTCTTACGATCTGAAGGTATTTCACATCGTGACATTTCGCGCGATCCGGCCGCGATTGCGGCGTTTTTTCGCGAGCCCGATCGGGCGTTGGGTTTACGCGCTCGCGATCGAATGAGCGACATTGGCGTGACATTGCACGCACATAACCCCCGGATTACCAATTCGTTATCTGCATTCCGTTTCATGTTCGCTTAAGCCAGCGAGACACAAAATGGATTCGCCTTCACCCGTAGTCAATCCGATTTACTTATTCGAGGATGAATCCATGAAAGCCAAATTGTTTGTTTCGATGATCGTTGCCGCCGCCATGTTGCCGAGTGTGGTTTTTGCGCAATCGTCATTCCCGTCGCACGATCCGGTCTCGCGTGCCGAGGTCAAGGCGCAAATCGTTCAGGCCGAACACGACGGCACCTTGCATCCGTCCAATACGCGTTACCCCGACCCCGCAATCCACGCCCGGATGCATACGCAGAACGACAGCGCATACGGCATGACGCCCGCGAGCTATTCGCAGTCTGGCGGCGCCGTCGCGCCGCAATCCGTCAAAGCGATTTACGAACACCATTGAAGCGCGCCATTCATTGCTATTCACCGCCATTCGACGTTTTCGCCCCGGGCCGTGGCGAAGATGTCGAAAATGTAATGGGGCGGTTATCCGCTTGACCGCTACGCGTGCGCGAACCCGGTAGAATCGCGCCATCAGGGAGGCGGGATACAGCCGGAGAAAACACATGCGAGTCCTCGTTATCGAAGACGAGCCCAAAACGGGCGCCTACGTGAAAAAAGGCCTGGAGGAATCGGGCTGCAGCGTGGACCTCGCGACCGACGGCGCTCAGGGGCTGCTGCTCGCGCAGGAAGAGGAGTACGACGTGATCGTGCTCGACGTGATGCTGCCGGTGCTCGACGGCTGGGCCGTGCTCAAGCGCCTGCGCGCCAGCAAGCCCACCCCGGTGCTGTTCCTGACCGCGCGCGACGACGTGGCCGATCGCGTGCAAGGGCTCGAACTCGGCGGCGACGATTACCTCGTCAAGCCGTTCGCCTTCGTCGAACTGCTCGCGCGCGTGCGTACACTGGCGCGACGCGGCCCGCCGCGCGAAGCGGAAAGCATGCGCATCGCCGATCTGGAAATCGACGTGATTCGCCGACGCGTGAAGCGCGGCACCACACGTATCGATCTCACGCCGCGCGAATTTTCCCTGCTGCAATTGCTCGCACGCCGCCAGGGCGAAGTGCTGAGCCGTACGCAGATTGCCTCGTTTGTCTGGGACATGAATTTCGACAGCGACACCAATGTGGTCGAAGTCGCCATTCGCCGTCTGCGCGCGAAGGTCGACGAAGGCTACCTGGTCAAGCTGATCCACACGGTGCGCGGCGTGGGCTACGTGATGGAAGAAAAGGACGCCGACTGATGCCGCGCCGCTCGCTCGCGGTCACGCTCGCAGTGGCGTTCAGCGCCACGACGCTCGCGGTGTTCGTCTGCGTGGGCTGGTATCTGTATCTCGCGCTCGCGCAGCAGGTGCGCAAGCACGACGATCAGGACGTCGTGCTCGCCGCGCGCCATGTGCGCCGTCTCGCCACCGAACTCGGCTCCCCGCAGGATGCGCTCGCGCACGCGCAGCGCCTTTCGAGCGCCGTGCTTGGCAATCCCGCGCTCGCTTTGCAGATTGTCGATGCGCAGGGCCGCCAACTCGCCGCGCACGACGAGGGCGAAACGTTCGACGAACCGCCCACGCCGCTCTCCAACGCCATCGCGTCGGCCGACGTCGATCTCTCGCCCGCACATGCGGGCGCGCTCGTGCTCGCGCCCGACGCGCGCATTACCGATAGCGCGATTCGCGAATGGCGCAGCGCGCATGGCGTACCCGTGCGCAGCATCGCCTTCGACGTGGCGCTGCGCGATGGCGCGACCGTGCGCGTGGCCATCGCGCGCGACATGCGCGGGCCGCTGAGCCTGCTCGATTCGTATCGCGACACGCTCGCGTTCGCGGGCAGCGTGGGCACGCTCGTCGTGCTGCTCGGCAGTTACGCGTGGATTCGTCTCGCGCTGCGGCCCTTGCGCCAGATTGCCGAGCAGGCGCGCGAAGTCACCGCGTATCGGCTCGATCAACCTATTCGCGTGAAGCACGTGCCGGGCGAACTGGCGACGCTGGTGGCCTCGCTGAACGCGATGCTCGAACGTTTGCACGCGGGTTTTCAGCGGCTTTCGCAATTCACCGCCGATCTCGCGCACGACATGCGCACGCCGTTGAGCAATATTCGCGGCGCGACGGAAATCGCGCTCGCGCGTCCGCGTCCCGAAGAGGAGTATCAAACGGTGCTCGCGTCGAATCTCGAGGAATGCGAGCGACTGTCGCGCATGATCGAGAACGTCATTTTTCTGGCGCGCGCGGAGCATCCTCGCTTTGAAACGCGTCGTCGCGCCGTGAACGTGCACGACGAACTCGAACGCATCGCAGGTTATTTCGAAGGGCTCGCGGAAGAGGCGGGGCTGGCGATTCGCGTCGATGGCGGCGGCACCGTGAATGTCGACGTCGAATTGTTTCGTCGTGCGCTGAGCAATCTGATTGCGAATGCGCTGCGCTATACGCCGGCGGGCGGCACGATCGTGTTGACAGCGACGCCGTCTGCGCATGCGCTCGATGTCGTCGTCGACAATCCCGGCACGCCAATTCCCCCCGAACATCTCGAACGTATTTTCGAGCGTTTCTATCGCGCCGATCCGTCGCGCACCAGCGCGCCCGATGCGATGGGCGCGGGCGCATCGGCGGGTCTCGGGCTCGCGATTGTGCGCACCGTGATGGAACTGCACGGCGGCAGCGTGCGCGCGGAAAGCGACGCACACAGCACCCGTTTCATTCTCCGCTTTGTGGACGATGCGGCGTGAAATGCGTCCGCGCGTTTCAATGCATGTCGCTCCACGTGCCGCCTAGCGCCTGAATCAATCGCACGCTGGCATCCATTCTTCGTCCTTCGATCACCACGGCATCGCGCTCGTTCGTGAGCGCAATGGTCTGCGAGGTGACCACGTCGAGATAACTGACCGCGCCCGCATTGAAGCGATTCGTCGTGAGTTGCAGCGCCTGCTGCGCGGCTTGGGCGGCGCGCTGCTGCGTAACCGATTCGTCGGCGAGTGCCTGCAGTGCGGAAAGATTGTTCTCCACCTGTTCGAACGCCACGAGCACCGTTTGCCGATAATCGGCCACCGTGCCGTCGTATTGCGCGGTCGCGCCGTGCAAGGTGGCCGTACGCTTGCCGCCGTCGAACAACGTGCCGACGAGTTGCGGGCCGATCGACCAGAACAGGCTCGGCGCGCTGAGCCAGGGCGCGAAGAACGAGCTTTCGAGTCCCGCCGTCGCGCTCAGCACGAGGTTCGGAAAGAACGCCGCGTGCGCCGCGCCGATCTGCGCATTGGCGGCCGCAACGCGACGTTCGGCGGCGGCGATATCGGGACGTCGCTCGATCAATTGCGCAGGCAGCCCCGGCGGAATTGTCGGCAACGTGAATGACGTGTGTGCGGCAGGCAGCGAAAATATCGACGCCGGCTCGCCAATCAACGTGGCGATCGCGTGTTCGAGTTGCGTGCGATTGACGTCGATATCGCGGACCTGCGTGCGCGTGCTGTCGAGCTGCGTTTGCGCCTGCGCTACTGCCGAAGCGTCGATCGCACCATTGCGCTGCTGGTTCTGCACGATACGCAGCGCGTCGGCATAAGCCTGTACGCTCGCATCGAGCAATTGCTTTTGCGCGTCGAGCGTACGCAAATCGAAATAGTCGACGGCGAGTTGCGCGCTCATCGCCAGCCGTACGGATTCAAGATCGGCGGCGCTCGCCTGTGCATTCGCGCTGGCGTTAGTGACCTCGTCGCGAATGCGGCCGAATACGTCGGGCTCCCACGTCGCGGAAACGCCCACGGCGTAATCGGGAATCGTCTTGCCCGCAAGCGATGAACCTTCTTTATTCGCCGACGTGCGATAGCGGTCCTGCGCGACGCCCGCGGTAATGGTCGGCAGAAAACCCGCGCGTTGATAATCGGTTAGCGCGCGTGCCTGATTCAGATTCGCGAGCGCCTTGCGCACACTTTGATTCGACACGTCGATGCGCGCTTCAAGCGTATTCAATTCCGAATCGTTGAAGACGGTCCACCACGCGCCGCGCGGCGTAGCATCGGCGGGCGTGGCGACTTGCCATGCGGACTGCTGCGCCGAAGCGTTGGACGTGCCCGCGAAATGCGTGGGAATTTCGACCTTGGGCGCCTGATACGGCGCGACTGTCGAGCACGCGGCAAGCGTGGCGATCACCGCCGCAGCGAGCGCGCGTTTGGGCAGCGTGCAAATGCTCATGATTGCTTCGCCCCCGCGTCATGCGTGGTCATGGCGATGCTGACCGCTTGCCCGTTCGTGATGCTGTCGCCGGGATTGTCGATCACGCGATCGCTATCCGCGAGACCCGACGTGATCTCCACATGCGTGCCGAAATCGCGGCCCAGATGCACGAGCTTGATCTGCACCTTGCCGCTCGCATCGACGATGGCGACGGACACGCCATCGGGGCGGAACAACAGTGCGCTCACGGGAATCTCCAGCGCGGGCGTGGCCGTCGTGAGCGCGAGATGCGCCTGCACATAGCCGCCCGGCAACAGCGCGCCGTCGGCATTATCGACGTCGATTTCCACGCGCAAGGTGCGGCTGGTGGGATCGAGCGCGCCTGCCGTGCGCGCCACGCGCGCATTGAAACGACGCCCCGGATATTGCTGCGTCGTGAGCCACGCCTGCGTCGCGGGCGTGATGCTCGCCGCGTCGTCCTGCGGCACGTCCACGAAAACACGCAGCGTCTGCGTTTGCGACAGATGGAACAACTCGTTGGCGGCGTTGGGCGTGCCCGGCGTGCCGCCCGCGGTGACGAGCGCGCCCACGTCCACGTCGCGCGACGTAATCACGCCGTCGAACGGCGCGGTGACTTTTTCATACGAAACGAGTTGCGTCAGGCGCGCGACGTTTGCTTGCGCGGCGGCAAGCGCGGCCTGTTTCGTCTGCATGTCGCTGGTTTTGGCGTCGGCGTCCTGCTGCGCGACCGACTGGCTTTGCAGCATCGTTTGCCAGCGCGCGGCGGTGGTTTTCGCATAGCCATACGCGGCCTGCGCCGAGGTTTCGTCGGCGCGGGCCGCACGCAATTGCGCGTCGAGATCGGGCGCGGCGATATCGGCGAGCACCTGGCCCGCCTTCACGTGCGTGCCGATGTCGGTGTACCAGTGCGCGATATAGCCGCTCGTGCGTGCGTAAATCGAAGCATCCGAATAAGGCGTGGCCGCGCCTGGCAGCACGAGGTCTTCGCTTGCCGGCGCGTGCTGCGGTTGCACGACCGAAACGGTGAGCGTGTTTTGCGCGGACGTTTGCGCGGCGAGCGCCTGGTTCGCACGCAGGCGCGGCACGACGCCCGCTGCGAGCAACGCGAGCGCGAGCGCGGCGAGCAAGGGCAATGCAAAGGAGCGCGAGCGGCGCTTGGTGCTGCCGCCGCGTTCTTGTGAGTTGTCGATGTCGTTCATGATCGTGAATCGAGCGAGAAATAAGGAGTGTCGATTGAAGCGGCCAGGCGCGGCGTTATTGGTCGGCTTCGGCGGATTGCGCATCGAGCGCGGCGGCTTCCTGGGCCGCTTTCGCCTCGCGCGCCTGAGCGTGTGCTTTGCGCCGTGCGAGCCAGCCGTGGACGATGCTGAACACCACCGGCACGAACATCAGCGTGGAGAGCGTGCCGCACGCGAGACCGCCGATCACGGCGCGGCCGAGCGGTGCATTCTGTTCGCCCCCGTCGCCGAGTCCGAGCGCCATCGGCAACATGCCGATCAGCATCGCGAGCGCCGTCATCATGACGGGACGAAAGCGCGTGAACCCGGCCTGTTCGGCGGCTTCCGCAGGCGCCAGGCCTTCGGCGAGCCGCTCGCGCGCGGCGGTGATCACGAGAATGCTGTTCGCGGTGGCGATGCCGATGCAGAGAATCGTGCCGGTGAGCGCGGGCACGCTGATCGTGGTGTCGGTGGCGAACAGCATCCACGCAATGCCCGCGAGCGAGGCGGGCAGGCCGCTCAGGATAATGAGCGGATCGAGCCACGACTGGAAGTTCACGACCATCAGCAGATAGACGAGCGCAACCGCGAACACGAGACCGCTCAGTAGTCCGGAGAACGCCTCGTGCATGGCCTGCACCTGGCCGCGAAGCACGATGGACGAACCCGGCGGCAGTTTCGCTTCCTCGCTCTTCACGATGGCGGCGACGTCGTTCGCCACGCTACCCAGGTCGCGGCCTTGCACTGATCCAAAGATATCGAGCACAGGCTGTACGTTGTAATGCGATACGACGGCTTGTTGCGTGCCGCGCGTAAACGTGCCGAGCGAGCCGAGCAGATTCTGCACGTGCGGCGCGCCATTCGCGGCATTTTGCGGGCCAGCGGTGTCACTCGTTGCCGAACCGGCCAGCGGCAGATTCGCGAGCGCCTGCAGCGAATTCACGTCGTACTGCGGCATCATCACCATCAGCGGATAACTCACGCCGTTCTTCGGGTCGAGCCAGAAATTCGGTGTGGTTTGCGAACTGCCCGAGAGCGCGATCAGCAGGTTCTGCGCGACGTCGCGTTGCAGCAGCCCCGATTGCATCGCCTTGGTGCGATCCACGTCGATATTGATCGCGGGTTCGTCGCCCGGTTGTTGCAGCCGCGCATCGACGAGGCCGCGCACGCCACGCAGTTTCGCGAGCAGATCGTTTGCGACGACGCGATTGGCCGCGAGCTTGTTGCCGACGATTTGAATATCGATCGGCGCGGGCAAGCCGAAGTTGAGAATCTGGCTGACGATATCGGCGGGCAGGAATGCGAAGCTTACGCCGGGAAATGCTTTCGCGAGTTCGTTGCGCAGTTGTGCAACATACTGCGCGGTCGGCCGGTGGCCCGGTTTGAGCGACACCATCACATCGGCGTCTTCGGTGCCGATTGGGTCCGACGAGTCATACGTGAGATTGATGCCGCTGACCGGCACGCCGATATTGTCGAGTATCGCGCCTTGTTCCGCGGGGGGAATCACGCTGCGAATGCGTGCTTCCACTTCGTCGGTGAGACGCGCGGTTTGCTCGATACGCGTGCCTGTGGGCGCGCGCAGATGCAAACGGATCTCGCCGGTATCCACGCTCGGGAAAAAGTCGCGGCCCGTGAAGGCGAGCAGTGCGAGCGAAGCAAAACAGCAGCCGAGAAAGATCGGCACGAAGCGTCGTCGTTGCGCGATGGCGCCGGCGAGCGTCGCGCGATAACGCAGACGCAACGCTTCGAAGCGCGCTTCGAATGCGGCCTGAAAGCGCGTAACTTTCGCAACGAAAGCGTTTGCACGCGTTTTGCTGGCTTTATTCCCAGTCGTGCGTTCTTTCAGCAAATAAAGCGCAAGCGTCGGCACAACCGTGCGCGAAAAGAAATACGATGCGCACATCGCGAAGATCACCGCTTCCGCCATCGGCACGAACAGATAATGCGCGACGCCGGTGAGCAGAAACATCGGCGCGAAGACGATGCAGATCGACAGCGTGGAAACGAAGGTCGGCACCGCAATTTCGCCCGAGCCATTAAGAATGGCGTCGTAAAGCGGTTCGCCGTTTTCGAGGTGATGTGTGATGTTTTCGATGGCGACGGTGGCGTCGTCCACGAGTATGCCCACGGCGAGCGCGAGGCCGCCGAGCGTCATGATGTTGATGGTCTGGCCGAGCGCGGAGAGTGCGAGTATCGACGTGAGCACCGCAAGCGGAATCGAGACGGCAATGATCAGCGTCGCACGCCAGCTGCCGAGAAACAGCAGGATCATGAGCGCGGTGAGCGCGGCGGCGATCAGCGCTTCGCGGACCACGCCGCCAATCGCGGCCTTCACGAAGACCGACTGGTCGCCGAGCGGCGTGATCTTCAACGCTTTCGGCAGGCCCGCCGCGATATGCGGCAGCAGCGCGCGCACCTGGTCGATGATCGTCAGCGTCGACGTATTGCCGGTCTTTTCGATCGTGAGCAGCGCCGCGCGCTTGCCGTCGCTGCGCACGATATTGGTTTGCGGCGCGTAACCGTCGCGCACGTGAGCGACGTCGCGCACGTAAATCACACTGCCGTTCACCGTCTTCACCGGCAGGTTGTTGAGCGCGGCGATCGTGTCGGTGCTGCCGTTCATCTGCACGTTGTATTCGCGCGCGCCGATTTTCGCGGTGCCGCCCGGCAGGATCAGGTTCTGCGCGTTGATCGCATTCACCACGTCGAGCGGCGCGAGACCTTTGGCCTGCAAGGCGTGCGGGTCGAGATCGACCATGATCTGGCGCACCTTGCCGCCGAACGGCAGCGGCACCGACGCGCCTTGCACGGTCGCGAGCTGCGTGCGAATAAAGCTGTTGCCGAGGTCGTAAAGCTGTTGTTCCGCGAGGGTCGCGCTCGACAGGCCCAATTGCAGGATCGGCACCGTCGAGGCGTTGTAGGTGATGATATTCGGCGGCAGTGTGCCGGGCGGCAGCACGCGCAATATCGACGCGGAATTGCTCGCCGCCTGCGCGATGGCGCGATTGATATCCGCGCCCGGATGAAAGAACACCTTGATGACCGACACGCCATTCAGCGATTGCGATTCGATGTGTTCGATATCGTCGACGTCGGACGTCAGCGCGCGTTCGTAATTCGACGTAATGCGCTGCGCCATGTCCTGCGCCGAAAAGCCGTTATACGACCAGACGATGCTGACCACCGGAATATCGATGTTCGGAAAGATATCGGTGGGGGTGCGAAGAATCGCGAGCGGTCCCGCGATCAAGATGAGAATCGCGAGAACGGCGAACGTATAAGGGCGGCGCAGGGCGAGCCGGACAATCCACATGACGAACCTGTTTGACGGTGAGCGCGCGCGGTGTGCAGAGCAACGCGCGCGCAAAGCGGGCAGAAGTCCGCAGTCTGACGTCGGGGGCTTTGCCGCAGGGTGACCGTCGGATTACAAAATCGTCATGTGGCGAGGCGGATCAGACCTCGATGGTGCGCAGCGGATCGAAGGCGCGGTTTTCCCAGACCAGTTCGTCGGCGCGTTGCGCCTCGCCGGCATTGAGCGGGTAACCGCGCGGATTTGTCACGACGCGCGCGCCATTCGCACGATAGTCGAACGAATCGTGCACATGGCCGTGAATCCAGAGATTCGCGTACGGCAGCAAATAACGCAGGTCGCTGAGAAAGGCGGGATTGTCGGGATGCGTGGCAAAGCGGTCGTGAATCGAATCAGGCGAAATACCGTGATGCGTGACCACGATCGTTTTGCCCTTAAACGGTGCAGCGAGTTCGCGTACGAGCCACGAAACCGAGCGCTGATGTTCGAGCAAGGCGTCTTCGGGGCTGAACGGCACGCGGCCGTCGAGCGTGATCGCGCTGTGATCCGAATTGGTGTCGAGCGCATATTGCATGTCGCGCGCGCGATTGCCATACAGCGCGTAATCGGTCCACAGGCAACAGCCCAGAAAACGCACGTTGCCGATCACGGTCGCGCTGCGTTCCAGAAAATGCACGTGCGTGCCATCGGCTCGCGCGTGCAGCGCCGCGGTCACGTCGGGCCATGCGCCGCCATAGGCTTCATGATTGCCGCAGACGTAGACGACCGGCACGGGCCAGTTGGCGAAGGCGTCGAGGGCTTGGGTGCCCCGATGAATATCGCCCGCGAGCACCAGCACGTCGGCGCCGGGAGCGGGCGGAAAAGGGGGCGCCTCGGCAAAGCGCGCGTCGAGCGCGTCGAGGTGCAGATCGGAGGCGATCTGAATACGCATAAGGGTCCTGCCAACGAAGCGGAGAATCGAACGCTGCGTATTATCGCGAATCCAGCCGGTCGGGTGCAGTCTGGCTTACATTCTCCGTCTCGGCGCGATCCACCGTAGTGGTTGTATTCGCGAGAGCGGCTGCCTTGGGTGCGTTCTCCTCGATCTGCCAGGCAACAAGTCCGGGCAGATAAAACAGCAGATCGCGCAGGCGGCGCGCGCCCGCGAGCGCGAGGCAGGTGGGTGCGTCGATGCCGAGCACCGAGCCGATCAGCACGAAACTGCCTTCCTGTACGCCCAGACTGCCGGGCACGAGAAACGCAATGCTGCTGGCAAGCTGAATGAGCGCTTCGAATACGAAGGCCTGGGCGAACGTTGCATTCACACCCAATGCGTGCAACGCAATCCAGATTTCGAGCGCGAGGCCGAGGCATTGCAGCGTTTGCCAGATCACGAGGTATTGCATCACCACGGACGTCTGGCGCCAGACCGATTTAATCGAATCGTCGATACGCCGCGAATTACCCATCAGTCCATAGACCTTACCACCCGTTACGCGATTGACGAGATTCGCCGCACGCTCGAACGGACGCGCGTGTTGCACGAGCGCGAACAGCAACAGGATCGGCATGAAGAGCGCAATGCCCAGCGCGAAATGCGCGGCCACGCGCGCGCCCATGCTGCTCGTTTGCGCCAGTAGATACGCGATGGCCAGCAGCGCGAAAATCACCTGGCTGATGAGCGTGAGCTGTATATCGGTGACGAGACTCGCGACGATGGCGGCAGGGCGCACGCCCTGGCGGCCGAGCAGGCGGAACGACACCAGTTCGCCGCCGATGCGGGCAACCGGCAGCAGTCCGTTCACCGATTCGCGTATCCAGACGAGCCTGAGCATGAACGCGAGCGTAGGGCGCTGCGCGCGCCGGATCAGCAGACGCCAGTCCCACGCATTCGCGAGCATGGGCAGCACGTGAACGAGCGCCGCGAGCACGAGACCGAAGCCGGCCTTGCGCATCAATTCGACGATGGTTGCGGGATTGTCTCGCCAAACGAGCCAGATCGCGAAGAGCAAACCGCATAGCGCGGCGACGCGACCGACGTGCTTCATATTCATTCTGGTCCAGCTTGTATAAGGAAGTTCACGCGTTTTCGATGCGGCCAATGGCTCATTCATCGGAGGAAAGCGTCAGCATGCCCGCGCTGTTCACGCGAAAACGGCGTCCCCGCCACATGACATGCGAGGAAAGAAAACTGCTGAGATACACCGTGAATTGCACGATATCCCACATCGGCAGCAGCCACCAGCCTTTGGAGGATTGCGCCGTCGCGCGGTCGATGCGCCAGCGCAGCAGTTGGCGTGCCGCGAGGGCGAGCAGCAGCACGCCCGACGAAGCCAGTGTGCCGCTCGACGCGAGCAGCGCCAGCAACGCGTAGGGCATTGGATGCATCAGGCACGCGCCGAGATGGCCGAGTCGATCAGCGGCGCGGATGGTGCGGCTCCAGCGCAATTCATGTGTGAACAGCGCGGAAAACGTGGCCTCAGTGCAGGCGTGACGAACAAGATGCGAGGGCACCGCGACGGTCGTGCCGATGCGGCGCGCGGCTTCGCCAAGCGCGTGGTCTTCGGCGAGATGATGCGAGAACTGCGCGAGTCCGCCGATGGCGTCGAGCGTGGCGCGCGTCATGGCGATCGTCTGGCCGAAGCACGGGCGTGCGCGGCCAATAGCCAGTCCCGTCACCACGCCGGGCAGGAAATGGTAATTGGTGGCGGCGACCGAACCGCGCGTCCAGAAACCGGGCGCAGGAATGCCGCGATAGGCGCAGGTGACGATGCCCACGCCCGGCTGCTCGAGTTCGCCCGCGATTGCGCGCAGATAACCGCGATCGACGCTCACGTCGCTATCGGCGAAACACAGCACGTCGTGGCGCACATGATCGAGCATGTTGACGAGATTCGCGACCTTGCGATTGGGGCCATAAAGACGCGAATCGACGACTACCGCAATATCCGCTTCGGGAAAGCGCGCGCGCAGCGCATTCACCACGTTCAGGGCTTCGTCGTTGGCGTCGTGTACGCCGAATACGTGCTGCACCGGCCCCGGATAATCCTGATCGAAAAAGCTCGCAAGGTGATCCTCGAGTTGCCACTCCGTACCGTGCAGCGGCTTGATCAGTGTGACGCCGGGAAAATGTGCCGGCACTGCCGCGTTGCGCCGGAAAAAACGGTCCACGTTCCACGCGGCGAACAAGGTATAAGCGATGCCGATCGCCGCGAGCATGGAAAAGGCCAGTGTCGCGAGGCACGCCAGGAAATGCGCGACAGTATGCGTGGTGGCTTTGTCGATGGCGATCATCGCCAGCAGAGAAAGACCGACGCACGCAATGGTCAGCGCCTTGAGCGAATGGTCGTCGTGTGTACGAGGCGTACGCATCATGCTGCGCGCACCGACGTGAGCGAGCGCGCGCCGCCGTCGAATCTCTTATTCGACGGAGCCAGCCAGAACAGCGTTTTCATAGGTTGAGTGTCGCCCTGCACGGGTCTATGCCCGGACATAGTGTCGGTGAAGATGGTGACGCAGCGAAGTCAGAACTTCGGGTCTGAATAATGGGGCGCATCGTGACGGCCGGCGAATGCGCCGTGTGCATCGTCGAGTTTCGGCTCGCAAAGCAGGCAATGCAGGCTGACCAGCACACGATGAGGGCAATCGTGTGACATCCACTCCATTCCCGGCGCGTGGCTGGCATCACGCAGAAAGCCGCGGCTCGCCGCGTGACGAAACGCCGCGTGCGCCATTGTGCGCACGAGCAGTGCGATCAAAACGATCGATACCGCGGCAGCCAGATGAAAGGTGGGATTGTCGAAGCGTTCGATCGGCGCGCCCAGAATCAGTACGCCAATAAAGACCATGCCTTGAATTGCGAGTGCAGCGAGCGCAGCAACCAGAATATGTGCTTGCCACTGGCGAATCGTCCAGAATTTCACGTGTGCGACTCCAGCGGTCCATGCCACGACGGACATGTGTGGGTTTCAAATTCCATGCGGAACCATTCATTTCGATTGCGGTAAAACATGCGCCATTCAACGCGCCGCATTCGAGATCCCGCGATCGTACGAGCTACTAGCTGAAGGCATGCTTAAGGCAATGTCGTGCGACGGAGATTCTCGTCACTTATATTTGACGAATCGTTACAGCACGTGCGCGAGTACGTTTTTTGATATCGATTTTCATTACGATTTGCCGTCGCAATGACTGTGAATATCTTCGCAATTGATCAGGATAACAAACCAATTGAGTCGGGTGTATGTCGGCTTTATGTCGTCTACTTTTCATCGTGAAAGATTCACATGATTCATTACGATAACTTTCCAATACTTTCATTTGCGCCTGGCAAAAAACGGCCGCCGGTCAACGGCGGCCTTCAAGACACACGCCGGCTCGGGCGATGCCCGCCGACTTGCATGCGTCCAACAATGCAAGACGCGGGATCATCTCAGCAGGTTCGGTGCCTGGTTCGACAGACGAATGCAAACGAATCAGCGGATGAATCGGCAAGCGTCGATCCATGCCTACGCAACGAGGTACGGACTGCGCCTCACGTTTGCCGGGCAAAATACGCGAAACTCGACCGGCTCCGTGCCAGGTGAGTCGGCAACGATGCCGCTCGCGTGCAGCGCATGCTGGAGCGCGGCGATCACCTGACCGTCCGGGTCCTGATCAATGGCGATATCCATGATGCCGGCGTCGATGTATTGCCGATGAATGTCGAGCATTTCGTGGCCGATCCACACCACGTCGCCCGCGAGTCCCGCTTTGCGCAGTGCGGCTTCGATACCCGCCGATCCATAACCGGTGTTGTAGATGCCCGCGAGTGGACCGTGCCGCAGCGCGGCGTTCACGGCGCGATAGCAGCGGTCGTCGGCGTCTTGCGATTCGTTGGGCGAGACTTCGCAGACGAACTGCGGATAGCGTTCCGCGATCTGCTCGCGGCAGCCTTCGATGCGGTCGGTGTGTGCGCGATAGTCGAGTCGGGCCGGCAACAACAGCACGCGACCCGGTTTCGCGAGGCGGCCGAGAAAATAGCCTGCCGTGCGGCCTGCGCGCCGATTGTCGATGCCCGCGAAATGCTGTCGCTCGATACCGCCGATGTCGGTGACCATCGTTACGACGGTTTCGCCGCGCGCGATCGCGGCGGCCAGTGCGGCGCGCACGTCGGGCGTGTCTCGCGCGGTAACGATGAGCGCGGCGCGGCGGTGACGGGCGTGGCCGATCGATTCAGTCAGACGCGCTTCGTCGGCGGCGCTCAACAGCGTGCGATGCACGACCACGCGACGGTCGAGCATCTGCATTGCGCGCTGCAAGGCCTGGCGCAAGCGATGGAAGAAGGGGAGATCGCTGTCCGGCAGCAGCACGTCGATATGCACGAGGCCGTGATGCGTGTCGGGCATCAGGCGCGGCACGCCAAGCTGTTTCGCGGCGGCCACGACGCGCTCGCGCGCCTGCGCCGAGACGCTGCCACGTTCGTTGAGCACGCGGTCGACGGTCGTCGTGCTGACGCCCGCAAGCTCCGCGATTTCGACGAAGCGCGCGGTGCGCTTACGCCAGTGCGATGGCGTTGGTGACGGCGATGGCGTTGCCTTCGGCACGTTGCGTCTCCTCGTTGTCGTCTTTTGTCATGCTGCGGTGCACGCTGATTGCGCGATCGCTCCGGCTACGCTAGAAGAAAGACGAAATTTCGTCAATCTTCGCATTGAGTCGCGTCGCGCGCTCACCTATGTTCGTCACATGAGCGCCGCGCATACGACACGGCGCCATACCGGACAAGGTGGCACAGGTGGCGCACAGGCAAACTGCGGAAACCATGGAGAAGGCCGCGCATCCGGCGCGCGAGGCGTATCGCTTGATTGGCGGTGCGGGCGAGCGCGCGCAGGCCGCCGGTCTCGTCAACGCGGACTGGTACAAATGCCCCGTGCCGCGCGCCACGATGAAGCAATTGATGCAGCGCAGCGACGGTCGTGCGATTCGCGACACCGTGCTCTGGTATCTATCGATCATCGCGAGTGCTGCCGTGGCGGGCTACGCGTGGTATCTGCATTCGCTCTGGGCGATTCCGGCTTTTCTGCTTTACGGCACGCTCTATTGCAGTCCCGCGGATTCGCGCTGGCATGAAGCGGGACACGGCACGGCTTTCAAAACGCGCTGGATGAACGACGCGCTGTATCAGGTCGCTTCGTTTCAGGTTTTTCGCCGCGCCACCGTCTGGCGCTGGAGCCACGCGCGCCACCATACGGATACGCTTGTGGTCGGGCGCGATCCGGAAATCGGCGCGCAACGTCCCACCGATTGGTTCGCGCTCGCGCTCAATATCTTCGCGATCAAACACGTGGCGCACGAATTGCCGCGCATGATCAGTGCCGCGTTGGGTCGGATCGGCGCGGAAGAAGAGACCTTTATTCCTGCATCGGAATGGAAAAAGGCGACGCGCGAGGCGCGCATTTTACTGGGTATTTACGCGCTCGTGCTGGCTGCGTGCATTGGCTTTCGCTCGATCTTGCCGCTGCTTTACATCGGTCTGCCGAGCCTGTATGGCGCGTGGCTCTATCTGTATTTCGGGCTAACACAACACGCGGGCCTGCCCGAGAACGTGCTCGATCATCGGCGCAATTGCCGTACGGTGAAGATGAATCCGCTCTTTCGGTTTCTTTACTGGAACATGAATTATCACGTCGAACATCATATGTTTCCGATGGTGCCGTTTCATGCGCTGCCGAAACTGCACGACGTGGTGAAAGCCGATATGCCCACGCCGTATACCAGCACGCTCGCGGCATACGCGGAGATCATTCCGGCGCTGGTGCGCCAGACGCGTGATCCGTCCTATGCGGTCGCGCGGCCCATCCCGGAAGCGGGCGCCGCACAGGCATAAAGCACGACAACAATCATCGACACGACAATCAGGAGACGAACATGACGCAATGGATCGACGCCGCCGCGCTCGACGATATCGAAGACGAAGACGTGATGCGTTTCGATCACGCGGGCCATACCTACGCGATCTACCGCATTGGGGCGGATGTGTATGCGAGCGACGGACTCTGCACGCACGAGCAGGTGCATTTGAGCGAGGGACTCGTGATGGGCCATGTGATCGAATGTCCGAAACACAATGGCCGTTTCGACGTGCGAGACGGGCGCCCATTGTGTGCGCCCGTGTGCGAAAAACTCCAGACGTGGCCCGCGAAAGTGGAGGGCGGCCGCATTCTGCTCGAAATCTGATGAATCGATGCAGGGCGCGCCGCTTATTTCACGGGCAAACCGAGAATGCCGCAGTAAAACGCGTATTCGGCCTTGAGCGCGTGCGCCTGATTCACCGCCTTGCGAAAACCGTGCCGCTCGTCGGCGTAGTAATGCGCTTGCACGCGCACGCCGTTTTCTTCCAGCGCGGCGGCCATGCTGCGCGTTTGATCGGGCGTCACGACGGCGTCGAGTTCGCCCTGGAAGAAAATCACCGGCACGCGAATATCGCTCGCGTGCAGTAGCGGTGTGCGAGCGCGATAGCGTTGGAGATCGGCAACCGGGTCGCCAATCAGCCAGTCGAGATAATCGGCTTCGAACTTGTGCGTGTGCTCGGCGAGCGTGAGCGGATCGCTCACGCCATACAGGCTGCCGCCGCCGCGAAATACGTTGCGGAACGCCAGCGCGCAGAGCGCCGTGTAGCCGCCGGCGCTGCCGCCGCGAATGAAGGCGCGCGCGGGATCGATACGCTGTTGTCCGGCCAGCCAGGCGACGACATTGCAGGCGTCGTCGACGTCGGCCACGCCCCAGTTCTCGCGCAGCGCTTCGCGAAACGCGCGGCCATAGCCGGTGCTGCCGCGATAATTCAGATTGACGACGGCGAAGCCGCGCTGCGTCCAGTACGGAATGCGCGGATCGAACACGGGATAGCAGGCCGAAGTCGGACCGCCGTGAATGAACAGCACGACGGGCGGCGCTTTCACGTCGCCTTCGGGCGCGTAGAAATAGCCATGCGCGTTGCTGTGCGATTCGCCATGCGCGTGCTGCTCGTCGTCGTAGCCGCTGGGGAATTGCAGAATCTCCGGCTGCGGAATACGCGCGTCCGGCATCATCGGCGACACTTCGGCGAGCACACGCACGCGATGATCGCGACGTCCTATCGCGAGCACGGCGGCGGGGCAACTCGGTGAAGCGGCGATGCAATAAAGATGCTCCGCGTCGGCGGCGAGATTGCGAAAGCGGCTGTATTCGGCGGCGAGTTCGTGGCATGCGCCATCGGCGTCGCGATGGCCGAGTTTGCCCCAGCCGTGCTCCATCCATGCGCCCAGATTCGTGCCGTCGTCGAGCGCGATCCAGCTGCGTCCGCCGAGTTGCCACGGCGCGGCAGCGTGGTCGGCGGGCGTGCTCGGCAGGGCTTCGAGCGTGCCGCCGGATTCGCGCCAGGGCTGCCAGAAACCGGCGCGATCGCTCAGGCAGAACAGATGGCCGTGCGCGTCGAAATGCGGCTGTTGCAACGCTTCTTCGCGTGCGTCGCCGGCGAGTGTGCGCGGCGCGCTCCAGCCTTGCGCACTGCGTTCGCCAAGACGCAATTGCGTCGACGTCCACGGCTGATGCGGGCGTTGCCATTCGATCCACGCCAGTCGCGAACCGTCGGGGCTCAGGCAGGGCGCGGCGTAAAAATCGCCGCCTTCCGCGAGTACCGAGCGCGCGCCGTCATCGAGTGCAATCGACACGAGGCGATGCGTGCCGCCGTCTTCTTCCACTGCAAGAATCGCGCCGTGGCTGAAGCGCAGATCGCCATAGCGTCGCGTGCCTTGCGTGAGTGTAACGGGCGCGCTATGACCGTCGATCGGCTGACGATAAAGCTGCTGATCTTTCTCGTTGACGAAGACGATCGCGTCAGCGGCAATGCAAAATGAACCGCCGCCGTATTCGTAGACGCGTCCACGCACGCTGAAACCATCGGGCGTCAAACAGCGCGGCGTGTTGCCCGCTTCGCGCGGCACAGCGTGCCAGATCCGGCACACGGCATCGGCAGGATCGTACGCCGACCAGAATACGCCGCGCTCGCTCGCGGCCAGTTCGATGAAATCCTTGCCGGCCGCCACGGCCTGCTCGGCGGTCATGCGCTCAGGGATTGCCGAGCGTGCGGGAGTTTCGGTCATTGCGGAAGATGAGCGGTTGAGTCGTGGGCACCGGCTGTGCCGCCTCGCTGCGCGCCTGCACGATGATGCGGTGCTCAGGCGATTTTCCGCACACGGGGTCCGCGTTCGCCGCGTCGCCGGTCAGCATGAAAGCCTGGCAGCGGCAGCCGCCGAAGTCTTTCTCTTTTTCGTCGCACGAGCGGCACGGCTCGGGCATCCACGCGTCGCCGCGAAAGCGGTTGAAGCCGAACGAGTCGTACCAGATGTGGCGCAGATCGTGATCGCGCACGTTGGGAAACTGGATCGGCAACTGGCGCGCGCCATGGCACGGCAGCGCGGTGCCGTCGGGCGTGACAGTGAGAAAAATCGCGCCCCAGCCGCCCATGCAGGCCTTCGGACGCTCCTCGTAATAATCGGGCGTCACGAAAATCAGCTTGCACGGATTGCCGCTGGCTTCAAGTTTCGCGCGGTATTCGTTGGTGATGCGTTCCGCGCGTTCGAGCTGTTCGCGCGTCGGCAGCAATTGCGCGCGATTGAGTTTGGCCCAGCCGTAAAACTGGCAGGTCGCGAGTTCGACGAAATCGGCTTCGAGCGCAATGCACAACTCGATGATGCGGTCGATGTCGTCGATGTTATAGCGGTGCGTGACGAAGTTCAGCACCATCGGGTAACCGTGTGCCTTCACGGCGCGCGCCATCGCGAGTTTCTGCGCGAAAGCCTTGCTCGAACCGGCGAGCATGTTGTTGACCTGCTCGTCGCTCGACTGAAAACTGATCTGAATGTGATCGAGTCCCGCCCGCTGAAAATCGGCGATCTTCTGTTCAGTGAGGCCAATGCCCGACGTAATCAGATTGGTGTAATAGCCGAGTTTGCGCGCTTCGCCGATCAATTCGGCGAGGTCCTGGCGCACCAGCGGCTCGCCGCCGGAAAAACCGATTTGCGCCGCGCCCATCGCGCGCGCTTCGGTCATCACACGAATCCAGTCCTGCGTGCTCAGTTCGTTGCCCTGGCGCGCGAAATCCACGGGATTCGAGCAATAAGGGCATTGCAGCGGGCAACGGTACGTGACTTCGGCGAGCAGCCACAGCGGCAGGCCGACGTTCGGCGCCGCCGTGGTGGCGGAGCCCGTCGAGGCGGCGGGCGAAAGCGTGAGTTCAGACAAGATCGATCCAGTGCTTTTCACGCGCGACGAGCATGAATTGCTCGACGTCTTCGGCCAGTTCCGGCGCGCCGGGGAATTGCGTATTCAACTGGTCGATGATGGCCGCGACGCTGCGCTCGCCGTCGATCAGCGAGCCGATCGCCGAGGCGCTTTCATTGAGCTTCACCATGCCCTCGGGATAGAGCAGCACGTGCGCGTTCTGCGCGGGCTCGTATTGAAAGCGATACCCCCGGCGCCAGACCGGTTTCAGATTACGGTCGAAATTCACAGTGTGGTTCCTTTTAAACGCCCTTATGCCAGACGCGCTCGTTCGTGACCGAATGATAGGGCGGGCGGCCGAGTTCATAAGCCATCGACATCGCGTCGAGCATGGTCCACAGAATGTCGAGTTTGAATTGCAGGATCTCCAGCATACGCTGCTGGCTTTCAAACGTCGTGTAATGCTGCAACGTGATCTGCAAACCGTGTTCGACGTCGCGGCGCGCCTGGCTTAGACGCGAGCGGAAATATTCGTAGCCGCGCGGGTCGATCCACGGATAACGCGTCGGCCACGTATCGAGGCGCGACTGGTGAATCTGCGGCGCGAACAGCTCGGTGAGCGAGCTGCTCGCGGCTTCCTGCCAGCTCGCGCGGCGCGCGAAATTCACGTAAGCGTCGACCGCGAAACGCACGCCCGGCAGCACCAGTTCCTGCGAACGCAATTGCTCGGGATCGAGCCCGACCGCTTCGCCCAGACGCAGCCACGCTTCGATTCCGCCGTCTTCACCCGGCGCGCCGTCGTGGTCGAGCAGACGCTGAATCCAGAGGCGACGCACTTCGCGATCGGGACAGTTGGCGAGAATCGCCGCGTCCTTCATCGGAATGTTGACCTGGTAGTAGAAGCGGTTGGCCACCCAGCCCTGGATCTGCTCGCGGGTCGCACGGCCCTCGTACATCGCCACGTGATACGGATGGTGAATGTGATAGAACGCGCCTTTGGCGCGCAGGGCCTGTTCGAATTGTTCGGGAGTGAGGGCGGGTTGGCTCATGGTTCGGTCCAATGGCGTCGCGGCGAAGTCGCGCGCGGCTCAGGAAAGCGCGCTCAGCGCGCGCTGTAATCGGCGTAGTAGGGGATGCGTGACAGCCGCATCGCAATCATCAGATCTCGATGCTCATGCCGTCGAACGCGACTTCCACCTGGCGGCGCGCGAGTTCGGCGCGCTCGGGAGAATCTTCATCGAGAATCGGATTCGTATTATTGATGTGCGTGAGAATCTTGCGCGCACGCGGAAACTGTTCGAGCACTTCCAGCATGCCGCCCGCGCCGCTTTGCGCGAGATGGCCCATCTGACGGCCCGTGCGCGTGCCCACGCCGCGTTGCTGCATTTCGTCGTCGGTCCAGAGCGTGCCGTCAACGAGCAGGCAGTCGGCCGCATGCATGCGGTCGAGCAGGGCGGCATCCACTTCGCCGAGGCCAGGCGCGTAAAACAGCTTGCCGCCTGTGCGCAGATCTTCGATCACGAGGCCGATGTTATCGCCTTCATGCGGATCGTGACGATGCGGCGAATACGGCGGCGCTGCGCTACGCAGCGCGAACGGCGAGAAACGCAGATTGGGACACGCGGGAATCTGGAACGCCTCGCCCGAAACGATCGGGTTCCAGCGCAATCCGCCGTTCCAGTGCTGCAGCATGGTGAACAGCGGAAAGCCCGTGCTCAGATCCTCGTGGACCATGTCGGTGCACCAGACGTCGTGCGGGCAGCCTTCGCGCAGGCTCAGCAGACCGGTCGTGTGATCGATCTGGCTGTCCATCAGCACGATGGCCGCGATGCCGGTGTCGCGCAGCGCGCGGTTCGGCTGCATCGGCGCGAAGCCCTGCAATTGCGCGCGGATGTCCGGTGAGGCGTTGCAGAGCACCCACGAAACGCCGTCGTCGGAAACGGCAATCGACGATTGCGTGCGTGCATGGGCGCGAATGCGGCCGCTGCGATAGCCCGCGCAATTGGCGCAATTGCAGTTCCATTGCGGAAAGCCGCCGCCGGCTGCGGAGCCGAGAATTTGAATATGCATGCTTGATGAAAGGCGACGCCGCTGTGCGTGTCAAGCGCGTCAAGAGAAAAAGCCCCGGCGGGCCGGGGCTATCGTGACCGTCGATGCTGCGAATTAACGGTTCGAGATGTACATCGTGATTTCAAAACCGAGACGCAGGTCGGTATAAGCGGGCTTGGTCCACATGGCGGAACTCCTTTCGTTGAAACGGGTTGAACAGGCGGACGCCGGGTGAGCGAACACGCGCGCCATCCGCCTCACGCGCATCGTATCAAATTTGGGCACGATGACGCATTGAGGTTTGCAATTGGTGTTTTCCGCTACATGAAATTCCGCGAATTCCTCTGATTATTGCTATCTGAGCAAAAATAAGGGAATGAATTGCATCATTGCGCAATTCGACGAGATGGGGCGTGCGTTGTGAAATGTAAGAAGATCGAAGTCACGCTAATTGATCGCGCTCGCAAAGGCGTTGAATGACGGATTGCAATGTCACACGGCCTCTCGACGCTTGAATCGGGGCTTCGAATTTGATCCAGCCCTCGTTAAAGCCGTCGAGCATGCGCATGCGCGGCAGTGGATTGAGCATGCCCTGGGCGCGAAATTGCGCTTCCCAACTTTCACGCGGTACGCCGTGCGCGCGCACCGGTTGACCCAGCACTTGCGCGAAGGCGGCGGCGATCTCGTTCGGCGTCACGCGGCGTGGACCTTCGAGTTCGACCACGCGCGCGCCGTCCCACGTTTCCTGCAGCAACTGCGCCGCGACACGCCCGATGTCCTCGGTCGCGACCATCGGCACAGGTTTGTCGAGCGGTTGCAGGAAGCTCGCGATCGTGCCCGATTCGCGTGCGGGCTGGAGATCCCACGCGGCATTCTCGTAGAACCACGCCGCGCGCAGAAAGGCGACCGGCGAGGGCAGCGTGCGCAACGCGGTTTCCATCAGGCCGAGCTGCGTGAGCAGATTCGATTCACGCGCCTGAGCGCCGATGGTCGACAGTACGACCACGCGTTCCGGTCGCGCCGCGCTCAACGCCACGCGCAGCGCCTCGATCGTGCGCTTCGATTCTGCGAAATCGGGCGAAGGATCGAAAACCGGCGGCAGCAACACGAATACGCCGCGCGCGCCTTCGAATGCGTGGCGCAGTGCGTTGGCGTCGTTCATATCGGCGAGTGCGATTTCGCACCCTTGCGCCGCCCACGGCGCGCCTTTTTCGGCGCTGCGCACGACTGCGCGCACTGCTTGTTGCTGGGCGATCAGCGTGCGCGCTAGCGCGCCGCCTACCTGACCCGTGATTCCCGTAATGGCGTACATCTGCATGCTCCCGTTCGATGGTGCGAGGAAAGTGTTCGATGCTTCGAATTGTGGGCGCGGCGCGTGCGTTACACCATGACATGGAAGGCATGGGACTCATGACACAATGGCATCAATCCACGACGAGCGTGGCGGGAGAATCACGATGTCTTTCGACGAACGCATACTCAACGGCATGGGCGTGATGACGGCCATCGTCGACAGCGGCAGTTTCGCGGGCGCGGCCGAGCGCCTCGACATGTCGCAATCGGGCGTGAGCCGCTCGGTCGCGCGGCTCGAAGCGCGGCTCGGCATCCGCCTGTTCGATCGCACCACGCGCACCGTCACGCTGACCGACGAAGGGCGCCGGTTCTACGCGCAAGTGGTGCCGCTGCTCGACGGGCTCGAAGACGCGGCGTCGTCGGCGGCAGGTGGCGCGAGCGCAGTGCGCGGGCGGCTGCGCGTGAATGTCGATCCGTTCTTTTCGAAGATCGTGCTGAGTCCGCGCATCGGCCAGTTCATCGAGCGTTATCCCGAACTCGACGTCGATCTGTTCACGCGCGACGCGCTCGGCGATATGGTGGCCGACGGTTTCGATCTCGCGGTGCGCTTCGGCGTGCCGCGTCCGTCGACGCTCATTGCGCGCAAGCTGCTGGACACGCGCATCGTCACGGCGGCGTCGCCGGCTTATCTGAAGAAGCGCGGACGCCCGCTCAAACCCGCAGATCTCGAACGCGAACCGCATCAGTGCATTCACTATCGCGACCCGGAAACGGGGCGGCCGTTCGTGTGGGAGTTTCACCGGCCGCGCAAGAAACTCGTGATTGCGGCGCGCGGACGGCTGATGGTGAACGATGTCTCGACCATGCACGGCGCGTGTCTGG
This sequence comes from Paraburkholderia sp. SIMBA_027, assembly GCF_046535315.1. Classification (NCBI taxonomy): domain Bacteria; kingdom Pseudomonadati; phylum Pseudomonadota; class Betaproteobacteria; order Burkholderiales; family Burkholderiaceae; genus Paraburkholderia; species Paraburkholderia sp. SIMBA_027. Next base: position 151,399 of record NZ_JAWRWY010000014.1, on the reverse strand, counting down.
CGGGCCACGGCATTGCGCAGATCATGGCGCTCGGCACGCAGCCGCTGTTCGACAGCGGCAAACTCGTCGATCTGTTTCCCGACTGGCCCGACGAGCGCTTTCCGCTTTACGCGCTTTATCCGTCGCGGCGTTTGCCGTCCGCGAAAGTGCGGGCGTTTCTCGACTTCATCGTCGGCATCACGGGCGCGACCTTGAAAGACGTGCCGTGGTATTGAACGGCCAGCTTTTCTCCAGACTTTTTAATCGCCTGAAATCTCCCGCTAAAACAATTACTTACTGCCGTTCGATTCACGCGCCGCGATAATCCGGCACACTCCGCGAAGCAGCGACAGACCGGCCAAACTCGACTCGCCTCGCGCTTAACGTGTCCACCGAACTCCTGATTACCGTTGGCAGTCTCGCGAGCGCCATCGCGATGTTCCTGATCGGCCGTCCGCGCGCGGATGCCGTGGCGCTCATCATGATCGTCGTGCTGCCGCTGGCGGGCGTGATCACCGTGCCCGAGGCGCTGGCGGGGTTCTCCGACGCCAATATCGTGCTGATCGCGGCGCTGTTCGTGCTCGGCGACGGACTCGTGCGTACCGGCGTCGCGCAGCGCGTGGGCGACTATCTGATTGCGCGCGGCGGCTCGAACGAAAAGCGGCTCGTGGTGCTGATCATGGCGGTGGTCGGCTTGATGGGCTCGGTGATGAGTTCGACGGCCATCGTCGCGATCTTCATTCCCATCGTATTGCGCATCGCGCGTCAATCGGGCGTGTCGCGCGCGCGTCTGCTCATGCCGATGAGCATGGCGGCGCTGACGAGCGGCATGCTCACGCTCGTTGCGACCACGTCGAATCTGGTCGTGAACAGCGCGCTCGTGCATCGCGGCCATCACGGTTTTGGCTTCTTCGAAATCACGCCTGTTGGCGTGCCGATCCTGCTCGCCTGCATTGCGTGGATGCTGTTCGCGAAGCGCCATTTGCGCGGTGCGGAACGCGGCACGACGCTCGTGCGCCCGACGATCAACGACTGGGTGCAGCGCTATTCGCTCGAAGGGCGCGCGTTTCGTTTGCGCGTGCGCGCGCATTCCGTGCTGGTGGGGCAGACGCTCGGCGAATGCGGGCTCGACGATAATCCCGACGCGCACGTGGTCGCCATCGAGCGCCGCGCGCGTATGGGCACGACGGTGCTGCTCGCGACTTCGGACAGCAATGTGGCACCCAACGACGTCTTGTTGCTCGACGTGGAGAAAGAGGACTTCGACGTGCAGGCGTTCTGCACGCGTTTCGCATTGGTGCCGATGCGCATGTCGGGTGCGTATTTCACGGATCAGACGCATGACGTGGGCATGGCGGAAGTGATCGTGCCGCCCGATTCGAATCTCGTCGGCAGCGTGCCGCGCAGTTCGGTGGCGCTGCGTCGTCACGGCGTGACCGTGGTGGGTTTGCGGCGCGGCGACGCGCCGCTCGCGCGCAGCCTGCAAACCAGCAAGATCAAGGTCGGCGACACGCTGCTGGTGGTCGGGCCGTGGCTCAGTCTCTTCACGATGGATTCGGTCGAGCGCGACATCGTCTGTCTCGCGATGCCGGTGGAAAGCGAGGCTTTCGTGCCCGTGCCGCACAAGGCGCCACACGCGATTGCCTGTATGGCGCTGGTGATCGCGATGCTGCTCACGCCGTGGGTGCCGAATGTGCTTGCGGGCCTGATCGGCTGCCTGCTGATGGGCGCCTTGGGCTGCGTGAGTCTCGACAGCGCCTATCGCGCGATTCATTGGCGCAGCCTCGTGCTGATCGTCGGCATGTTGCCGTTTTCGATCGCGCTGCAAAGCACCGGCGGTATCGACATGGCCGCCGATGCGGTGCTGCGCATTGCGGGCGGCTGGGGCGTGCATGGCTTGCTTGCAGCGATTTTCGTGCTGACGCTGGTGGTGGGCATCGTCATTTCGAGTACGGCGACCGCCGTGCTGATGGCGCCCGTGGTGATTGCGATGGCCGCGCATTTGCACGCGTCGCCGTATCCGTTTGCGATGACGGTGGCCGTGGCCGCTTCGGCGGCCTATATGTCGCCGGTTTCCACGCCCGTGAATTCGCTGGTGAGCACGGCGGGCGGGTATCGCTTCGGCGAGTTCTTTCGCGTCGGGTTGCCCGCTTCGCTCGCGGCGCTCGTGATCAACGTGCTGCTCGTGCCGTTGTTGTGGCCCGCGTATCTGCAGTGAGTGGAATAGTGCGGTGCGATTGACGGCAGCGCGCCGTGCCGGTTAGTCTCGTGCGAGCCCGAATAAAACCGTCTACGAGGCTGAGCCCCTGAGTTTGCACCCATGAGTCTGACGAAGATCGACCTCAATCTCTTCATTGTTTTCGAAGCCGTCTATCGCACGCGCAATCTCACGCGCGCGGCGGAACTGCTTTTCATCACGCAGCCTGCCGTGAGCAATGCGCTCGCGCGCATGCGCAAAACCTTCGGCGATCAGCTCTTCGTGAGCACGTCCGCGGGCATGATGCCGACGCCAGTCTCCGAAAACATCATCGGACGCGTGCGCGAGGCGCTGCAATTGCTCGATTCGAGCACGCATGCGGGCGAGCAATTCGATCCGGCCACGTCGCAGCGCACGTTCCGCCTGAGCATGAACGATCTCACCGAGGCCTTGCTGTTGCCCGCGCTCGAAGAGGTGCTGCAACGTCAGGCGCCGGGCATCCGCATCGAAAGTTATTTCACCACGCGCCGCGAAGTGCCTGAGGCGCTGGCGAGCGGCGCGGTGAATCTCGCGATTGATGCGCCGCTGATCGACGATCCGCAACTCGAACAGCAGGCGCTGGGCCGCGACCGTTATGCGTGTCTGCTGCGTAAGGATCATCCGTTCACGAAGAAAAAACTCACGCTCGACGATTATCTGCAGCTCGGCCATATTCACGTGTCCAGCCGCAGGCAGGGGCCGGGTCTCGTCGATACGGAATTGAACAAACTCGGCATGCGGCGCACGATTCAAACCCGCGTGCAGCATTATCTGGTCGCCCCGCTGATCGCCATGCGCACCGACCTCGTATTGACCGCGCCGCTCGCACTTTTGCGCCGCTACGACGCGCGTATTCTCGCCTTGCCGTTTGAATTGCCGGAACTCGAGTCGCATGGTTACTGGCATCGCAGCGTGTCCGGCGATCCCGCGCATCGCTGGCTGCGTGAGCAGATCGGCCGACTCATGCGCTCGCGAAAACCCTGATTTTCGACGCACGGTGATGCGCCATGGTGTCACCAATGGTTATGAGCCGGTATAAATAGAATAAATTTCCTGAATGCCTCGCGGGCCGGTATCGTGACTGCCATGTTCAGACGAGGATGGCATGGCGGAACTCTATCTGGTGCGGCACGGACAGGCGTCGTTCGGCGCTGAAAACTACGACGAGCTTTCTCCTTCCGGGCGCACGCAATCGCGCTGGCTCGGCGAGTATTTCGCACGGCAGGCGCTGGAATTCGACCGCGTGGTGATCGGTACGATGCGTCGCCATGAGCAGACCGCCGACGCGATTCTCTGGGCCATGCGCGGACTGCGCACCGACGTCGTACGCGACGCCGACCTCAACGAATACGATTTTCGCGCACTGTTTGCGGCGCGCGAACAAAGCGCGTCTACGTCTGATGCCGCGCCAGAAAGTTCGCCCAAAGACTTCTACAAAGCCCTCAAACAGACGCTGCATCTCTGGTCGGAAGACCGCTTGCCCGGCAAGCTGCCCGAAAGCTGGGCGCAGTTTCAGGCGCGTGTCGAACGCGCGCGTCAGGCGATTCAGCGCATGGGCCGCAAACGCGTGCTGGTCGTGAGTTCGGGCGGACCCATTTCCGTTTTCACGCAGCAAATCCTGCAGGCGCCTGCCGCCGCCTCCATTGCGCTCAATATGCAGATCCGCAATAGCAGCGTGAGCCAGTATGTGTTCAACGAACAGGCCATGTCGCTCGTGAGCTTCAACGTCTTGCCGCATCTGGAGCAGACCGACCGGCGCGAGTTCGTGACTTACGGCTGATTCGCGTCGGCGTTGCGCCACGGAACGTATCCATTAACAATCATCGAGGTGAAGTGTGACGACGAATCTCTTCGACTTGACGGGAAAGATCGCGCTGGTGACCGGCGCGAGCCGCGGTATCGGTGAAGAAATCGCGCGCCTGTTCGCGGAACAGGGCGCGCATGTGATCGTGTCGAGCCGCAAGCGCGACGACTGCGAAACGGTGGCCCGTGCGATTCGCGAGGCGGGCGGCAGCGCCGAGGCGTATCCGTGCCATGTGGGCCGCATGGACGATATTCACGCAATCTTCGAGCATATTCGCGCAAAACATGGCCGGCTCGATATTCTCGTGAACAACGCCGCGACCAATCCGTATTACGGCCATATTCTCGATACCGATCTGGCTTCATTCGAGAAAACCGTCGAAGTCAATCTACGCGGCTATTTCTTCATGTCGGTCGAGGCCGGCAAGATGATGCGCGAAAACGGCGGTGGCGCGATCGTCAATACGGCGTCGGTGAATGCGTTGCAGCCCGGCGACAAGCAAGCGGTCTATTCGATCACGAAGGCCGCCATCGTCAACATGACGCGCGCGTTCGCCAAGGAATGCGGGCCGGTCGGCATTCGCGTGAATGCTTTGCTGCCAGGGCTGACGAAAACGCGTTTCGCCGGCGCGCTGTTCGACAATCAGGCGCTCTATGAAGGCTTCTTGAAGACGATTCCGCTGCGCCGTCATGCCGAGCCGCGCGAAATGGCCGGAACCGTGCTCTATCTGGTGTCGGACGCCGCGAGCTTTACGACCGGCGAATGCATCGTTGTCGATGGCGGACAGACGATCTGAACCGGTTGCTGCATGAATGTCCTGCAAGGAGAATGAAATGGATTTTGCCTTTAGCCCGAAGGTCGACGCGCTGCGCACGCAATTGCGCACGTTCATGGACACGCATATCGTGCCGCGCATTCATCAATGGCATGAAGAAGTGAACGCCAGAAAATATCCGGTTTCATTCATTGAGGCACTCAAGGACAAGGCGCGCTCGGAAGGGCTCTGGAATCTGTTCTTGCCGCATCTGCGCGACGACGAACCGGGCACGCGGCTCACGAATCTGGAATATGCGCCGCTCGCGGAAATCATGGGGCGCGTGTCGTGGGCGTCGGAAGTCTTTAACTGTAATGCGCCGGATACGGGCAATATGGAATTGCTCCATATGTTCGCCACGCCTGCACAGCGCAAGCAGTGGCTCGAACCGCTGCTCGACGGCAAGATTCGCTCGGCGTTTGCGATGACGGAGCCGGCGGTGGCGTCGTCGGATGCCACGAATATCACGACGTCGATCCGGCGCGAGGGCAACGATTATGTAATCGACGGTCGCAAATGGTTCATCACGAACGCGGCGCATCCGAATTGCCAGCTATTTATCCTGATGGGCAAGACCGATGTCGACGCGCCCACGCATCGTCAGCAAAGCATGATTCTCGTGCCGCGCGACACGCCGGGCGTGACGATTGTCCGTAATATTCCGGTGCTGAATCACGTCGCGCCCGAAGGCCACTGCGAGATCGAATTCAATGGCGTGCGCGTGCCGCGCGAGAATCTGCTCGGCGAGGAAGGCAGTGGTTTCGCGCTTGCGCAGGCGCGTCTGGGGCCGGGCCGCATTCACCACTGCATGCGCTCGATTGGCGCAGCCGAACTCGCGCTCGAATTGATGATCGAACGCGCGCAGTCGCGCACCGCGTTCGGCAAGACGCTGCTCGAGCACGGCACGGTCGCGGAATGGATTGCGAAGTCGCGCATCGAAATCGATCAGGCGCGCCTGTTCGTGTTGAAGACCGCGTGGATGATCGACAATGTGGGCGCAAAAGACGCGCGCAAGGAAATCTCCATGATCAAGGCGCTGGTGCCTGGCGTGCATACCGCCGTGTGCGATCGCGCGATGCAGGTGTTCGGTGCGATGGGGTTGACGCCCGATACGCCGCTCGCCGATAGCTGGACGTGGGGCCGCGCACTGCGTTTCGCCGACGGTCCGGACGAAGTGCATCTGCAAAGCATTGCGCGTATGGAAGTGAAGGCGCAGCGTCGAGAAAACGAAGGCGGCAATCCGTATTTGAAGCCTTCTGTATAGGGCGTGCGCGTTCAGGCATGAGGCGCTCCCTCATGCCTCGATCGCAAGCTTTCTGCTAGGACCGTTCGCGCGCGAGCACACGTTCGCCCGCATCGTGCGCGAGCATCACGCTATCGACGATCGCCAGCGCCGCCATGGCCGCGATCATGCCGAACGCAAGATGAAAGTCGGCGGCGCCCGGCGTGGCCTGCGGCGTGCCGTGCAGCAATTGCGCGACCGATAGCGCGAGCGCGCCAATCGCAATCCCCATCCCCGCATTCATCTGCTGCAGGACCGAAAAGAGCGTCGTTGCATGGCTCATTTGCGTTTGCGGCACGTCGGCGAAACCGATGGTGTTCATCGCCGTGAACTGCATCGAGCGCGTCATGCCGCTCACGAATAGCAGCGCGCATACGATCCAGCGCGGCGTATCCGCATTCAGCAACGTGAAGGCGGCGAAGCCCAGCGCCACCAGCACGCCATTGCCGATCAGCACCTGACGAAAACCGAACGTATTCATGATGCGCGTGGTCGCGGGTTTCATCGCCAGATTGCCGGCGAACAGCCAGAGCAATAACGTGCCCGCTTCAACCGCGCTATAACCGAACGCGAGCTGAAACATCAACGGCAGCAGAAACGGCGCCGTGCCGATGGCGATGCGAAACAGCGAGCCGCCGAGCGCCGTTACGCGAAACGTGGCGATGGAAAGCGGTGCGAGACCGAAGAGCGGATTCGCGGCGCGCTTGAGATGGAACGCGGAAATCGCCAGCAGTGCGAGGCCAGCCGCGAGCATGGCGAGCGCGAGCCAGCGCGACACATCCGCGCGGCTCGCCGCTTCGAGGCCCGACATGAAGAGACCGAAGCCCGCGCCCGTGAGCACGAAACCGGTCACGTCGAACGGCGCGCGGCGCGCGTTCTCGTTGTCGACGAGCGCGAGGGCCGCGATCAGCGCCGCGATGCCGAGCGGCAGATTCAGCAGAAAGATCCAGTGCCAACTCCAGTGCGTGCTGATCCAGCCACCGACGGGCGGACCGAGCACGGGCGCGACGAGCGCGGGCCACGTGAGGATCGCGATCGCGCGCACGATCTCTTCCTTGGGCGTATGGCGCAGCACGACGAGGCGGCCGACCGGCACCATCATCGCGCCGCCCACGCCTTGCAGCGTGCGCGCCGCGGTGAACGCAACCAGATCGCCGCTCGCGGCGCAGAGCAGCGAGGCGAGCGTGAAGATGACGATGGCGGCGCAGAACACGTTGCGCGCGCCGAAGCGGTCGGCCATCCAGCCGCTGATCGGAATGAACACCGTGAGCGCGACGAGGTACGCGGAGACGCCGATCGACAGATGCGCGGCAGCGGTGCCGAAGTCTCGTGCCATCGTGGGCAGCGCGGTGCCGATCACGGTGGCGTCGAGGTTTTCCATGAAGAACACGGCGGCGACGAGCAGAGCGGTCGCGGTGCGGCGGTCGAGGGCGAGTCTCATAACGGGCGGGCGAAGGTCGACGGCATCGAGCGGTCGAGTATAGCCCGCATCGATCGGGCCCATCATGCAAAACCGCCCGAAACGCGGGGCGTTTCGGGCGGTTCGGGTACGACGCGAGTGGCCGGCCAAACCGGCGCAATCGTCGGCTATGCGCTTAGAAGCGGTGACGCAGGCCGAGGTTGACCATCGTCTGCGACCCCGTGCCGCTGTAACCGTACGAGCCGATCGAAGCCTGTGCTGCGACGACATTGCCGTCTTCGTCACGCGTGTTGCCGCTCGCGTGCTGGTAAGCCGCCGTCAGGTAGATGTCCGTGCGCTTCGACAGGTTGTAGTCGCCGCCCAGCGAGATCTGGTGGTAGTTCGCCGACGTGTCGCCGCTTGCGTGCGTGTAGCTGTAGCCCACGCCCAGCAGCAGTGCCGGGTTCAGCTGGTAGTTCACGAAGCCTTGCGCCGTGTTGTACTTCTGCGTGGTGTTGAACGCCGAGTCAGCATCAGCCGCGTATTGCGCGTTGCTGTAGCCGAGGCCCAGGTTGAACGAACCGACCGTGTATTGTGCGGCGATACGTGCGATCTGCAGCGAGTGAGCGGTCTGGTAACCGTTGTTGATCGCGCCGTCGAACGTGCCGTCCGAGGTGCTCGTCCACGTCGAGCGGTCGCCTGCGCTGTTGGCTGCGTAGAAGTAGCCGCCTGCGACTGCCAGCGGGCCGTTCGTGTACGAAACGGCTGCCGAGTACGACTGCTCCGAACCCGTCGAGCCGGCGACGCCGCCGAACGAGTACATCGTTTCCACTTGCAGGCCACGGTAGACCGGCGAGGTGTACTTGACTGCGTTGTTCACGCGGAAGCTGTTGTCGTAGTTGTCGACGTCGCCTGCGGTTGCGAACACCGAACCGAAGTAGTTGTCTTCGGTGATGCCTTGAACCAGGTCGATCAGCGGATCGTACTGGCGGCCGAGCGTAACCGTACCGAAGCGGTCGCTGGCGAGGCCAACGAATGCCTGACGGCCGAACATGCGGCTGCCTTGGCCCAGACCACCCGTCGACGGGTTAAAACCGTTTTCGAGCTGGAAGATCGCCTTGAGGCCCGAGCCCAGATCTTCCGAACCCTTCACGCCCCAGCGCGAACCCGACAGGTTGCCGGCGCTGCTGTTGCCGAGGGCCCACAGATTGTTGCTGCCGTCTGCGTGGCTGACGTAGGTGATCGACGTGTCGATCACACCGTAGAGCGAGACGCTCGATTGAGCGTGGGCGGCGCCGGCGATGCCGAACGAGGCCAGTGCTGCAAGAGTAAGGGCGCGTGATTTCATCTGTAACTCCGTTGTTGTTGTACGGCTTTTGAAACGAGAAGCGAAGGCTATCGCGTGCTCTCATTGATGCGCAAGCAATTAAAAAAGCCGTAGCAAATTTGTGACAACACGGAGAGAAAATTCATCCGAATACGTATGCGACGCCGCGGCGCGGATTAAGCCAACGTATTGAAATCGATGAAATAAATGGTAAGAAAAAAGCGTATGCGGCACTCACTGAAAGTGATTTAACGCCACATTTCAAGGGGTTTTAGCCGCAGAAGAGAACCTTCGCGCCAGAAAAAAAGCCCCACCGGTCAGGCGGGGCTACAAAGCGTGGATAACTGTTTGAAACTCAAAACAGTTGACGCCATTGTATGGCATCAAAAAATCGTAATTAGTGCGGATTCAGCAATAGATTCATTCATAAATTGAACTGGCCGATGTGAATCAAGTGTGGTCGGCGCTTTCGGTGGCGTGGCCGCGCGCGAATAGACATAGCATTTCGTACATCAGTGTGGCCGCAACCAGCGCCGTATTGCCTGACGGATCGTAAGGCGGCGAGACTTCCACCACGTCGCCGCCCACCCAGTTCAAGCCATCGAGTCCGCGCAGCAGCGCCAGCGTTTCGCGCGTCGTGAGGCCGCCGATTTCGGGCGTGCCGGTGCCAGGCGTGAAGACCGGGTCCAGTCCGTCGACGTCGAGGGAAAGATAGACCGGCATGTCGCCCACGATGCGTCTGGCCTCGGCGGCGATCGCGGCAGGCCCGAGCGCCTCGAATTCCTCGATGAATACCACGCGCATGCCGTGGTCGAGCGAATAGCGCCAGCCTTCGTCGGTGTTCTGCGCGCCGCGTATGCCGATCTGGATCGTGCGCGTGGGATCGAGCAGGCCCGCTTCCACCGCGCGCCGGAAGGGCGCGCCGTGCGTGAATTTGGAGCCTTTGTACGCGTCCCAGGTGTCGGTGTGCGCATCGATATGCACGAGCGCGAGCGGCGTCTTTGCGGCCTGTGCCGCACCGATTGCCTGGAAGATCGGAAAGGTAATCGAATGGTCGCCGCCCGCAATCAGCGCGCGTTTTCCGGCGCGAAACACGGGCTCGAAGAATGCGCGGATATCGGCATGCGCGCGCTCGATGTCGTAAAGATGCTCGAACGGCACGTCGCCGATATCGGCCACGCGGCACACCTCGAACGGATTGAAACGCGTGACGTGATGGATCGCGCGCATCATCGTCGACATATTGCGGATCTCGCGCGGGCCGAAGCGCGCGCCGGGCCGTGCCGTCACGCCGCCGTCGTAGGGCACGCCGGCGAGCGCGATGTCGTAGTCCTGCGGGTCGCGCGCGAACGGCACGCGCATGAAGGTGGGAATGCCGGCGAAACGCGGCATCTGCATCTGCGAGAGGTCGGTCTGGGTCATCGGCGCAAGCGCTCAGAAGGTCGGCGGTGTGTTGATCCACAAGACGCGCGTGACGGTGTCGCCGGGATTGCGATAGCTGTGCGGCTCGGTGCTCGGGAAGTAGAACGAGTCGCCGGCCTGCAGACGCCAGGTCTCGTCGCCGAGCGTGAGTTCGAGTTCGCCATCGAGCACGTAGCCGAGTTCCTCGCCTGCGTGGCTGATCTGCTCGTCGCTGCGCGCTTGCGGTTCGAGCACGTGAATGTCGCCTTGCAGCAGACGTCCCGGTCCTGGCACGACGAGGCGTTCGAGCACGATCGTCTGTTGCGCCGAGCGCCCGCGCGCGCCCTGCGCAGCGGGAAAGCGCACGGCGGGCCGCTCGCTCGCGCGCTGCACCGGCGAGGCCGATGCAACCGGACCCGAGACCAGCGCCGCGACGTTGGTGTCGAGCGCCAGCGCGAGCCGGTGCAGCGTGGCGAGCGACGGCGTGGCGTGGCCGCCTTCGATCTTCGACAGCAGACTCTCCGAGCAGCCCGCCTGTTCCGCGAGCGCCTTGAGCGTCATCTGCTGCACGAGGCGCGCGTGGCGCAGTCGCGTGCCGAGCCCGTCGGTGCCCGTGGACGCGGCGGCCGTGGCCGTTTTGACCGCTGTTTTGCGGGCGGTTTTCGCCGCCGCTTTCACAGCGGCTTTCTGCGCCGGCTCAGCAGTGGCGACGGCGCCGGCGGCGGCGCGCGTATTCGTGCCCGCGCGGGAAGGACGGGCGGTGCCCGTCGAGGAAGAACGTTTGTCGTTGGCCACGTGTGTGTTTCCGTCGATCGGAGAGATCAGGGCGACGGCAACGTCGCCACTATCACCGGCATAGCGTGTGTTACGCGAACACCGTGAACTCGACTTCGAGCGGGTTGAGCGCGTTGATCGGAATGATATCCTGCGGGCACGCCGACATCGCCACCACGCAATCCATCACCGCCTTGATTTCCACGTAATCGCCGGCCTTCGAAACGGGCGGCAGCCAGTCGATCGAATAATCGGGCTTCACGGGAATGTTCATCCACAGGTTGAACGGCTGCGGCACTTCACGCGTGCGCAGACCGATGGCCTTGAGCGCGAGACGCAGATTGTCGGCGCAATTGTCGTGATACCCCTCCACGCCGAGATTGCGATAGCGATACAGATCGCACGCGGCGATCAGCGTGTCGTGCACGCCGGGCGAGGTGTCGGTCACGAGTTCGGCGATCGGGCGGCGCTGGTTGGTCACGAGCGGATCGCCCGGCTGCGGAATGATCTTGTCGAGATACGCGCGCGTGTGTTCGAACGAGAGGAATTCGTTCAGATGCTGCGCGTTGAAGATCCATGTATCGCAGACCTGCGTGCCGTGCGGATTCGCGATGCGAATGGTTTGGCCCGCCTTCACGCGCACGGCGCGGCCGCAGCGCGCGGGGACGGTGTAGGTCTTGCCGAGCTCGGGCGTGCCATCCGCCGAAATCGGCTCGTGCAGCGTGGCGTTGATGCCGTTCTCGGTGCCGTTGTCGTCGGCGTGCGTGGCGGTGGCTGCGGGGAAATTCATAGGGACTCCTGGTGTGGTGCGGGTGAAGTGGGTCAATCGCTCAGGCATCGCAGAGCGTGGTCAAACTGTGGGCGAGCGCGCGGGCGCCCAGCACGAGGTGATGCGGATGCGTGGCTTCGACCGGGTTATGGCTGATGCCGCCGATGCTCGGGACGAACAGCATCGCGCTCGGACAATGGCCGGCGAGATACATGGCGTCGTGAAACGCGCCCGACGTGAGCCGCGTGGCGGGCGCATCGAGCGCCTGGCAGGCGGCGTCGAGCGTCGCGAGCACGGCCGCGTCGAAAGCAACGGGCGCGTGCGAGAACAGCGCTTCGAGGCGTGCTTCGTGGCGCTTCGCGAGCGTGTGCACGGCGTCGTCGAAGGCGTCGAGCACGGTGGAGTCGGGGTGGCGGAAATCCACCGTGAAACTCACGTTCGAAGGAATCGTGTTGATCGAATTCGGCTCGACGTTCCAGCGGCCGAAGGTGACGCGCGTGTGCTCCGCGCCCAGGCGGCGCGCGATGCCGTCGAGTTCGGCGTGCAGCGCGAGCGCGAGCGTCATCGCATCGCGGCGCAGCGGCATGGGCGTGGTGCCCGCGTGGGCCGCCACGCCGGTGCAATGAAACGCGTACCAGCGCACGCCCTGAATGCCGCTGACGACCGCGAGCGGCAGGTCCGCATTCTCGAGTTGCGGGCCTTGTTCGATATGCAATTCGACGAAGGCGTGTACGGCTTCGCGCGCTGCGTGCGCGGCGAGTTCGGGAAATGCCTGCTGATGGGCGTCGAGCGCTTCGCGCAGCGTCACGCCTTGCGCATCGCGCGCGTCGAGATAACGCGCCATGCGCGCCGGTTCGACGAACGCGCTTGAACCCATCGCGCCCGGCGCGAATCGCGTGCCTTCCTCGTTGGTCCAGATCGCGACTTCGAGCGGACGGCGCGTTTGCGCGTTCGCATCGTTGAGCGCTTCGAGCACTTCGAAACCCGCGAGCACGCCATAGCAGCCGTCGAGCTTGCCGCCCGAAGGCTGCGTGTCGATATGGCTGCCGGTGACGACGGGCGCGAGCGCTTCGGTGCCCGCGCGCCGGACGAACAGATTCGCGCAGGCATCGACGGACACCGTGCAGCCGAGCGCATGCGCGCGCTTGATCAGATAACGGCGCGCGTCGAGATCGTCGGCGCTCAGGGCGGGGCGGTTCACGCCGCCGTCGTCGCGCGCGCCGAACGACGCGAGCGTTTCAACGGCGGCGAGCAAACGCTCGGCATCGACGTGCTGCGCGACACGGGTCGCGAGTTCATGCGGCGCGTTCACGATGCGGCTCCTTGCGCGGCGAGCGCGGGTTCGGCGGCGAACGTCAGGCTGCGTTCGAGCCACGGTTTGAGAAACTGCTGCAGGCGCGGGGTGCGCGTGTTGCCGAACAGTTGCGCGGGCGGTCCCGCTTCGACGATCGCGCCCGCTTCCATGAACACGACCTTGTCGGAGATCTTCGCGGCGAAACTCATTTCGTGCGTGACCATCACCATCGTCATGCCGTCCTGCGCGAGCGAGCGGATCACGTTGAGCACTTCTTCGACGAGTTCGGGATCGAGCGCCGAGGTGGGTTCGTCGAGCAGCATCACTTCCGGCTCGATGGCGAGCGCGCGCGCGATGCCCACGCGCTGCTGCTGGCCGCCCGAGAGGCTCGCGGGCCAGGCGTCGGCCTTGTGGCCCATGCCCACGCGTTCGAGCGCCTTGCGCGCTTTCTCGCGGGCGTCGCGCTTCGGCATTTTCTTCGCGAGCACGAGCGGGGCGGCGACGTTGTCGAGCACGCTCATATGCGGCCACAAATTGAATTGCTGAAACACCATGGCCACGGGGCGGCGCACCTCGGCGATGCTCGCTTCGCTGTCACGATCGCGCGGCGTGCGGCCCGAGGAGCGATAGCCGAGCAGCTGGCCCTTGATCCACACTTCGCCTTCGTCATAGGCTTCCAGAAAATTCATGCAGCGCAGGGCGGTCGTCTTGCCCGAGCCGGACGGCCCGATCAGCGTGACGATTTCGCCGCGCATGATGTCGAGGTCGATGCCCTTGAGCACGCGGTTTGCGCCGTATGACTTGCCGACGGCGCGCAGCTGGAGAATCGGAAGAGCGCTCATGAGGTCTTTCGCAGAAAGGGAATGCGTGCCGTCGCGCGCTGTGCGAGCAGCGAGACGGCCTGGGTCAGCAGCCAGTAGCACGCGATCAGCAGCGCGTACGGGCCGATATACGTATAGGTCGAGGCGACCACGTCGCTCGCCGTCATCGTCAGTTCGGGCACGGTGATGATCGACGCCACCGCGCTTTCCTTGATCACGAGAATCGTTTGATTGGCGATGAGCGGCAGCGCGAAGGCGAGCGCCTGCGGCAGTTCGATCGCGCGGAACGTGGCCCGCCGGCTCACGCCGAACGCGGCGGCTGCTTCGAGCTGGCCGCGCGGCACGCTGGCCCACGCCGTGCGAAAAATCTCCGCGAAATAGGCGCTGGCGTAGAGCGCGAGCGAAACGACGGTGGCTTCCACGGCGCTCATCGTCACGCCAATCATTGGCAATCCGAAATAGACGATGACGAGTTGCGAGAGATACGGCGTGCCGCGAATCAGCCAGATGAATGCGCCATACGGCAGCGCGAAGGCGCGTCCGAACGCGAGGCGCAGCGCATTGAGCGCGAAACCCGCCACCATGCCGATGAGCGCGGCGAGCACGCTGACTTCGAGCGTGACGGCCGTGGCGGCGGCGAAGCGGGGAACGAGGGCAATCAGCGAGTCCATGGGGGCATCCGTGCAGACGATCGGTGCAGACTTAAGCGCGCCGCGCCGTGCGGCGAGCGAAGACATGGCCTGCGCAGGCGAGCAGCGAGGTGATCGCCAGATAAAAGACGGCCGCGAGCGAATAGACTTCCAGCGGCCGATAACTCGACGACGAGAGTTGCTGACCCACGCGCATCAGGTCCGTCACCGAGATCACCGAGACGACCGCCGATGCCTTGACGATGTCGATCATTTCGGAAACAAGTGCGGGCAGCGTGGCGCGCACGACCTGCGGCACCTCGATATGCCAGAGCACCTGGCGACGCGTGAGGTTGAAGGTGAGCGCGGCCTCGATCTGGCCGGGCGCGATGGCGCGAAAACCCGCGCCGAGAATCTGCGATTGATAGGCGCCCGTGTTGAGCGAGAGCCCGATCGCGGCGGCCACGACGCCCGGCAGTTCGATGCCGAGCGCCGAGGGCACGTAGTAAAACACCAGCAATTGCGCAAGGACCGGCGTGCCGCGCAGCACGCTCACATAGACGCGTGCGACGCCGCGCAACAGGCGGCTGTGGCTCACCGACATGGTGTAGACGAACACACCGACGAAGAAGCCGCAGCCCACGGCGACAGCCGACAGCCAGAGCGTCGTCAGCGCGCCGTCGAGAAGCTGCGGCAGATAGCCGGCGCAGCGCGTGAGCAGATCGGGTGCGTTCATGTTGCGCGAGGTCCGGTAAATCGTGGGTGAAAACGCGGGATGAAACGTGACTTAAAGCGTCGGAGCGGGCAGCGCGTCAGCGGGCACGTCCATGGTCGAGCCGAACCACTTCTCCTGCAGCTTCTTCATCGTGCCGTCCTTGTTTGCGCGGGCGATGCCGTCGCTAAAGAGCTTGAGCAGCGCGGCGCTGTCTGCGTCTTTGCGTGCAACCCACGCGAAGTAGCTCTTCGGGCCGATGGTTTGCGGCAGCAGCGTGAACACGCCCGGACGCGACTTCATCAGCGGCCCGAGATTCGCGACCGATTGCGCAACAGCGTCGAGACGGCCCACCGCGAGGTCCGCATACGCTTCGTCGAACGACACGTATTGCTTGATCTGCTTGATGCCGGGGCCGCCTGCTTCCTTGAGCTTCTTGTCGAGCGCGACGAGCGCCTGCAATTGCGCGGAACCCGTTTGCGAGCCGACCACCTTGCCGTTCAGATCGTTCGGCGATTTGATGGCGCTTTCGTTCGCACGCAGCAGCACGCCCGTCGTGGCGTCCGCCACCGGCAGCGTGAAGGCGAAGTGATCGGCGCGATCCTTGTTGACGGTGACCGCGGTCACAACGATGTCGAAACGCTTCGCGTCGAGGCCCGGCAGCAGGCCCTGAAACGGCAGATCGAGCTGCTTCACCTTAACGTCGGGAAGCGACTTGAGCACATAGGCCATGAGGTCGGCGTCATAACCGACGATCTTGCCGTTATCGACATATTCGAACGGTGCGTAACGTGCTTCGGTCGCGACCGTGATTTCCTTGTTCGATTTGATGCGCGCGAGCAGATCGTCCTGTGCGAGCACGGGCGCGGCGGCGGCGAGCGTGAAGACGCCGCTCAGGGCGAGGACGAAACGGCGGACTGACTTATGCATGATGTTCCCTGGAAGACCGTGGCGAGTGGTGAAAGTGACAGGAATCGTATTCAAGTGACTTGAATGATGTTCAATTAGCATGATGCGTGCCAGCGGCTGGAAACGCCGCTGCACAAGGCGGGGGGCGAGAAGGTGCGGACGCGGCGTGCACCGCGAGCGTGAGCGATGCCGTGATGTGCAACGCATAAAAGGCGCGATGCACCGTGATGGGGATGCGGGCGGTGCGGAAACGTGCTTGGCGGCGGCAAGCGCGTGAAACGCGCGAAACGGTGTGCTGCTAACGACGCCGGTGTGTGAGGATTTCGATAAGAGAGCCGGGACCGGGCGCGTTGCTCAGGCCGGCTTCTGCCCGATGGATATTGACCGATTCATCGTATCGGTTTGAAATGGCTCATTTCCATGCATCGAGTGCTAGCATGGAAATGAATCGGGGATCGTTCCGTGCTCAATAAAAGAATCGTAATACGGTATGAATTAAACAGATAAACCCCCGTCTTTCAGGAGAGGCACACGATGCGAGAACTCAGCGGCGGCAATGCGTGGCAATACACGCTCAATCTGCTTAGCGGCGGCCCGGTTCCTCACGGTCATGCGGTGCGCGCTTCGCGTCGCGCGTGCGCCAGTCGAGCCGCGCGGATCGATCCTTCCATCGCGCGGCCCGTGCCCGCCTTGCGCGCGCATTTTGCGTTTGTCGAAGCGTGGTCGGACAACCTGATTTCGGTATCGTGGAGCGATCCCACCAGCGGGCGTTATGCGGAACAGCCGTGGCGGCTGTGCATCGCGAGAAAGCGTGGGCTGTGCGCGCTCACGGGCGCGCCGATTCAGCGCGGCGACAAGATCTATCGGCCTTTTACGCGCGGTGTGGCGCCGATCAACGCGGACTGGGCTGTGCTGGCTTCCGCGCTCGACCCGTCGCTTATCCCCCCGTCACGGGAGGGAAAAACGCAATCTCGCTGTCCTGCCTGACCACGAAGTCGTTGCTGACCATTTCGTGATTCACCGCCACGCGTACCGGCCGGGCGCTGTCGAGTGCTTCGGCCGCGCCTGCGCCGCGTTGCCTGAGTTGTTTGCGCAGCGCGTCGATGGTGATCGGTGTGTCGTCGACTTGCAGTGTTTCTTCGGACACGCCGAGTGATTCGCGAATGCTCGCGAAATATTTAATGGTGAGTTGCATGAATAGTGTCCTGATGCGCAATCGTGCGAGGGAATGTTCAACCGTGCTGCGATAAACGGATTTCATCCCCAGCGAAGCATGGCCTGCTCGTCTTGGCTTTTCGCTTCGACCCAATGCGATTCGCCATCGCGGCAGATTTCTTTTTTCCAGAACGGCGCGTGCGTTTTCAGAAAATCCATGATGAATTCGCAGGCTTCGAATGCGGCTGCGCGATGCGGCGAAGCCACCACGACGATCACCACCGGAAGACCGAGCGCAATACGTCCTATCCGGTGCACGATCTTCACCGCATCCAATGACCAGCGCGCCGCCGCTTCCTCGACGATGCTCCAGAGCGAATGCTCGGTCATACCCGGATAGTGCTCGAGTTCTAGCGCGACAATGTCGTCGCCATCGCCGCTATTGCGCACGATGCCGACGAAATCCACCACGGCGCCCACGTTGGGGTTACGCATGATCGGTGTGACTTCCGCCGCCACGTCGATGGGTGCGTGCTGCACGCGCACTTCAAAGCCCGCTGCAATGCCGCTTGCGAACAAGCGCAGATCTTCAGCCGGCGGTTTTTCATCGGCGTGCCGCTCGTCTCGATCCGAAGGCTGTGTCATTGCGTTATTTCCTCTGGGGTCCTCGATACGTCCGCGATGCGGGATTCGTGAGGCGCAAAGCGGCGCGCGCGGTTCAGCCGCCAACCAGCGACATGCGCACGGTGGGCCAGCTCTTGCCCGTACCGGCGCGGCGGCGGTCGGCGTTCAATTCCGAATAGCGGTCGTCGCGGGCGTTCCAGCGCGCGTGAATGGCGTCCTGCAAGTGCTCGCCGGGCACCGCTTCGCCGAGCCACGGTTTGAGATCCGCGCCTTGCGTCGCGAACAGGCAGGTATAGAGCTGGCCGTCCGCGGACACGCGGGCGCGCGAGCATTGCCCGCAAAACGGCTCGGAGACGCTGGCGATGAACCCCACCGTGCCTTGGCCGTCCACGTGGCGATAATCGACCGACGTGGCGGAGGCATCGGCACGATCGGCAGCGACGAGCGGAAATACCGTTTCGACGATCGCGCGCATCTCGTGCGCTTTCAGGACCGTGGAATTCGACCAGCCCGCCGCGCCGCCCACATCCATGAATTCGATAAAGCGCAGCGCAATATCGCTACTTTTGAAATGCTGCACGAGCGGCAGAATCTGATTGTCATTCACGTCGCGCTCGATCACCGTGTTGACTTTCACCGGCGCGAGGCCCACAGCCTGCGCCTGTTCGATGCCGTCGAGAATGCGCGCGACGGGCAGATCCACGTCGCTCATGCGGCGGAATACGGTGTCGTCGAGCGCGTCGAGGCTGACCGTCACGCGCGAGAGGCCCGCGTCGCGCAAACCACGCGCACGCGCGGCGAGCAGCGAACCATTCGTCGTCAGCGCGATATCGAGCGGCTTGCCGTTGAGCGTGGTGAGTCGGGCGAGACGTTCGATGAACGTTTCGAGTCCGCGTCGCAACAGCGGTTCGCCGCCCGTGATGCGGATTTTCTCGACGCCGAGCGCAACGAATGCCTGCGCGATTTTCATCATCTGATCGAACGAGAGCCGCTCGGAAGCGCGCAGAAAACGATAGTGCTCGTCGAAGACCTCGCGCGGCATGCAGTAGGTGCAACGGAAATTGCACTGGTCGATCACGGAGAGGCGCAAATCGCGCAGCGGCCGGTCGTGACTGTCTCGTGCCGCAGCGGCGGACGCATCGACGGCGCGGGCAGTCACGGCGGATTGGGCGGTAATAGCTTCGGCGACGGCGTTCACGATCGGTTGGGGTAGGGCGAAAAGGCGATTGGAATACGTCGATAGGCTCCATCAGCGGTCAATTGGAGCGATATCGCGAGCGTGTGTGCAGCATAGTGCCGCGGGCGCACGACGCTGGTGCACAGTCGGTGATGGAACGCAGCAGTACAGTTGGGCCGCGAGGGCGAACCCTCAGGTCAATTGATAGGGACGGACTGGCGCAACCGGCTCGGGCAGGGCGCATCCGCAGAGTTCCAGCACGGAGCGCTCGATATTGCGCGACATGGCGTCTAGGGCGAGCGCATTGGGCGTCAGGCTGAATGGATCGGCAACTTCGCTGGCAATGGCTTCGAGCGCAATCAGCGTGTAGGAAATGAATACGCACAGCAGCGGCGTGAAGAATTCCGTGGAGTCGACCAGCCCGAACGGCAGCAGCACGCAATACGCGTAGACCGTGCGATGCAGCAGCACGTTGTACGCAAACGGAATGGGCGTGGAGGCAATGCGCTCGCAACCGCCCAGCGACTTGCCGAGTTCGGCGAGTTGCGCGTCGAACATCCACAGACGCGTATCGGAGGCGTGAAGGCGATGTTGGCCGATCGCCAGTTCATGCCGCATGTCGTTGAGTATCGACATGGGTTTATAGCACTGGCCGCTCAGCGCATCGGCCCGTTCGCGTCCAAGCAGGCGCAAAAGATCCTGCGAGGGATCGGAACCGCGTAATTCGTGTTTGAGCGCGTAAATGAAGGCAATCAATTGCTGCGCGATGCGTTGGGCGTCGGCGCGCTCCGGCACGTAGCAGAGTATTTGCGACGTGAGCGTGCGGGAAGCGATCAGCAGATTGCCCCAGAGATGGCGCGCTTCGTTAAAGCGTTCGTAACTCGCGTTATTGCGAAACGCGAGAAAGATCGCGAGCGCTACGCCGAATAAGGTAAACGGCGCCGTATTGAGCGGAATCTTTTCGCCGAACACGCGCCCGTGCGTGAAGACGGCGAGGGTGCTGACCACGGCCATGAAAATCAGCTGCGGAATGATCGACGAGAGTACCGAGCCGTTCCAGATGAACAGCAACCGGAACCAGTTTTCGCGCGGTCGGACAATCATGATGCTTGTTTATTATGGACACGATGCGGATGCCGCGCGCGCCCGCGCAGTTTTACTCGCAGTTCTCGCGGGCGCGGCGCGGCGTCATGCCAGTCAGTGATAACCTGGGTCGCCTTCGCGCACCTTGCCCCGGAACACGCGGTATTGCATCGCGTTGTAGACGAGAATGACCGGCAAGACGATCACCGTGCCGACGAGCGCGAATAGCTGGCTCGAACGTGTCGACGAGGCCTCCCAGATCGTGAGCGAAGGCGGGATGATATACGGCCAGATGCTGATAATGAGCCCCGTGTAGCCCAGAAAGCAGATTGCCAGCGACAGCACGAAAGGCGTGGTTTCGTGGCGCGCACGCAGCGCATGGAAAATGCCCCACACGCTGGCGACCACGAGAATCGGCACCGGCAGAAACCAGCCGAGATTGCCGCTGAGAAACCAGCGATGTCTCACCGAAGGCAAACCCAGCACGGTCCACAGGCTGACGATGGCAATCGCCAGCAGCAGCACCGCCACGAGCGGGCGCATGACTTCACGCATCTTGCGCTGAAGGTCGCCGTCCGTTTTCATGATGAGCCAGCCGCAGCCGAGCGTGGCGTAGGTGAGCAACACGCCGAAGCCGCAGAACACGCTGAACGGCGAGAACCAGTCGAAAGGATCGCCCGCGAATTTATCGTCGACGATCTTGATGCCTTGCAGCAGCGAACCGAGCGTTACGCCCTGGCACATGGCCGCGAGCGCCGAACCGCCAATGAACGCGAGGTCCCATGCGTGTTGCGTGCGCGTGGCTTTTGCGCGCAATTCGAAAGCCGCGCCACGGAATATCAGGCCTACCACCATCAGGATCAGCGGCATGTAATTGGCGGGCAGCAAAGTGGAATACACCACGGGAAACGCGCCGTATAAACCGGCGCCGCCGAGCACGAGAAACGTTTCGTTGCCGTCCCAGACCGGCGCGACGGTATTGAGCATCACCTCGCGTTCGCCCTTGCCTTCGAAAAACGGAAAGAGCAGGCCGATGCCGAGATCGAAACCGTCGAGCATCACGTAGATAAACACGCCGAGCCCGATAATGGCGGCCCAGATTACAGGAAGGTCGATTTGCATGGCCTTACTCTCCCACCACGGCGTCTAGCGCGCGATTATGCAAGCCCGGATATTTCAGCGACTCGTTCGTTTCCACGCCGGTCGCCGGTCCTTTTTTCATCATCTTGAGCATGTAATACACGCCCGTGCCAAACACGAGGAAATAGACGATCACGAAGATCAGCAGCGACACGCCCGCCTGTTGTGCGCCAATAGGCGAAACCGAATCGATGGTGCGGACCACGCCATAAACGGTCCACGGCTGGCGGCCGACTTCGGTGGTGATCCAGCCTGCGAGCAGCGCGAGAATGCCCGAGGGGCCCATGCAGAACACCAGCCGCTGAAACGCGCGCGATTCGTACAGCCGGCCGCGCGGTCGCAGCAGCAGGCCCAGCACGGCAGTCAGCAGCATCAACATGCCTAGCCCGGCCATGATGCGGAACGTCCAGAAAATGATCGGCGAATACGGCCGGTCTTGGGGCGGAAATTCCTTGAGACCGCGAATTTCGCCATTCCAGCTATGCGTGAGAATCAGGCTGCCTAAATGCGGCACCTGGATTGCGTAGCGCGTGACTTCGGCGTCCATATCGGGCAGACCGACGAGATTGAGCGCCGTGCCGCCGTGCTCGGTTTCCCAAAGCCCTTCGATGGCCGCGATTTTCGCGGGCTGATATTCGCGCGTATTGAGCCCGTGCGCGTCGCCGACGAAAATTTGCACGGGCGCGAGCACGAGCAGCATCCAGAGCGCCATCGAAAAGCTGCGCTTGACCGGCACGTCGCGGCGGCCGCGCAGCAAATGCCATGCGCCGCACGCGGCCACGATAAACGCGGCGACGATAAACGCCGCAATCGTCATATGCGCGAGCCGGAACGGGAAGGACGGATTGAAGATCACTTTCCACCAGTCGACCGGCACGATGCGGCCATTCTGGATGGCATAGCCTTGCGGCGTTTGCATGAAACTATTCGACGCAAGAATCCAGAAAGTGGAAATGAGCGTGCCGACCGCCACCATGAGCGTGGAAAAGAAATGCGCTTTCGGACTCACGCGATTCCAGCCGAACAACATGACGCCGAGAAAACCGGCTTCGAGAAAGAAGGCGGTCAAGACTTCATAGGTCAGCAGCGGTCCGGTAATATTGCCCGCTATGGCGGAGAAGCCGCTCCAGTTCGTGCCGAATTCGTAAGCCATCACGACGCCCGACACCACGCCCATGCCGAACCCCACGGCGAAGATCTTCACCCAGAAGCGGTACATGTCTTTATAGGCGGGGTCGCCGGTGAGCAGCAGACGCCATTCGAGTACGGCCAGGAAACTCGCCATGCCGATGCTGATTGCCGGAAAGACAATATGAAAGGAGACGGTGAACGCGAATTGCAGCCTGGCGAGATGAAAGGCGTCGAAAATATCCATGATTTTTGTAAACTCCCATTGGCGACTGCATGCGCATGCCCAGAGCGGCCGGACGCGGCTGCGCGGCGCCCGGCGGCATTGCACACAACTAATTTCCCGCCGCGCGCACGACGTGTACTGGCACGGATTTATACGAGGGCGTGCCACTTTCCTTGTCGATGTAGTCGAGCGGAACGAGCACATTGGCTTCAGGATAGTACGCAGCGACAGAACCACGCGCGATGCTGTACACAATCGCCGTGATGTTCTTCAGACGAAGCGTGCGTCCCGATGACGTGACGGTTTCGATATCGACCTGATCGCCGTGCTCGATGCCGTAAGCCGCCATATCGTCGGCGTTCATGAAGAGCACGTCGCGGCGGCCAAACACGCCGCGATAGCGGTCGTCCATTGCGTAGATCGTCGTGTTGTACTGGTCGTGGCTGCGTATCGTGATGAGCCGCAACACGTTTTGAGCGCCCAGCACGTCGGCGTCTTCCTTCACGCCGCCATACACCGAGAACACGGCTTTGCCCGAGGGCGTGTGCCATTGCCGTTCGGTGGGCGGCAGCGGCAGACGGAAACCGCCCGGCGCGCGGATGCGCCGATTGAAGTCCTCGAAGCCCGGCACGGTGCGCTCGATGAGATCGCGAATCTTGTCATAATCGGCGATCAGTTCCATCCACGGCACTTTGGTATGGGGCAGCGTGGCGCGCGCCATGCCGGCCACGATGGCGGGCTCGGAGCGCAGCTGGTCGGACGCGGGCGTGAGCTTGCCCGCCGACGCATGCACCATCGACATCGAATCTTCCACCGTGATCGATTGGCGCCCGCTGCTTTGCATGTCGAGCTCCGTGCGGCCGAGGCACGGAAACAGATAGGTTTCCTTCGACACCAGCAAATGCGTGCGATTGAGTTTCGTGCCGATATGCACGCCGAGGTCGAGCGAGGCCATCGCAGGAAACGATTGCTCGGCGTCGGGCAACGCCACCGCGAAATTGCCGCCGAGGCACAGCAGCGCCTTGGCCTTGCCGTCGATCATCGCCTGCATGGCTTGCACCGCGTCGTGACCGTGGCCGGCGGGCGGCGTGAAGCCACAGGCGTCTTCGATCAGCTTGAGAAAGGCTGGCGACGGCTTTTCGGTAATGCCCACCGTGCGATTGCCTTGCACATTCGAATGGCCACGCAGCGGACATATACCCGCGCCGGGCTTGCCGAAATTGCCGCGCATCAGCAGCAGGTCGGCGATCAGGCGCACGTTGGCCGTGCCCTTGTTGTGCTGCGTGACCCCCATGCCATACGTGACGATGGTGGCATTCGATTTTGCGTAGGCAATCGCCACGTGTTCGAGATCGGCCCGCGCGAGGCCGCTGGCTTTCTCGATGTCGTCCCACGTGGTCGCCTCGAGGTCTGCCGCGAAAGCATCGAAATTGTCGGTATGTTGCGCGATGAACGCGTTATCGAGCACGCCGCCTTGCTCCGCTTCCATTTGTAGCAGCGCTTTCATTACGCCTTTGAGCGCGGCGGCGTCGCCGCCCGCATCGACCTGGAAGTACGTCGAGGCGATGCGCGTCGAGCCGAAGGTCGCCATTTCGATCATGCTTTGCGGATCGGCGAACCGTTCGAGCGCGCGTTCGCGCAGCGGATTGAACACGATGATGGGCACGTTGCGGCGCGCGGCCTCGTGCAGCGTACCCATCATGCGTGGATGATTCGTGCCGGGATTATGACCAATGGAAATAATCAGTTCGGTCGAATCGAAATCGTCGAGCGATACCGTGCCTTTGCCGATCCCAATTGATTGCGGCAGGCCAACGCTGGTCGGCTCGTGACACATATTCGAGCAATCGGGAAAATTGTTGGTACCGAATTCACGCGCGAACAATTGATAAAGAAATGCGGCTTCGTTCGATGCGCGTCCCGACGTATAAAACTCCACCTGATCCGGCGAAAGCGAACGCAGAATTTCGCCGATTCGCGCGAAGGCGTCTTCCCAGTCGACGGGGCGGAATGTATCCGTCGCGCGATCGTAGACGAGCGGATGGGTGAGCCGCCCCATGTCTTCGAGTTCGTAATCGGTCTTTTGCAGCAGCGAGCTGACGGTATTGGCCGCGAAGAATTCAGGCGTGACGCGTTTGCTGGTGGCCTCCCAGGTGACCGCTTTCGCGCCGTTTTCGCAGAACTGAAACGTCGATCGGTGCTCCTTGTCGGGCCACGCACAGCCGGGGCAGTCGAAGCCGTCGGGCTGGTTGGTCCGCATCAGCGTGATGGGCGCCTCGATGCTTTCCATCTGGTCGTGAATCGCCTGCGCCGTGGCCTTGAGCGCGCCCCAGCCGCCCGCCGGGCCGGTGTAGGGATGGACGCCTGGCACATCGCGTAGTTTCGTCATAGGAAACTCCATTCGGTGTTTCGCTTACGCGCCGAAGTCGCCGAGCATGACGGCGCCGCAACCGCATCGCGATGAAAGCTCATCCCCGTTATCAGGATTCAGTTTAGGAAATCCCGATATGGAGACAAGAATGAAATACTCCGATTCGCCTTGCTTGACTCGCCGATTCCGTTGCGTTGTGTTTAATTGAATATATCGATTTCCAATGACGAATGTGCGCTTCAAAATGGTGAATTCGACCGAAGCGGCTTGCAAGCAGAGGGAATTGAAGCGTGCCATTCTATTCTAGAGATGAGCATTCAGGGCGTGAACGTGTACTGGCCGATATTAGCTATCGGCGCACGCATTGGGCGCGTTCGTGCATCATGAAAACTGGAAAAGCGATGAACACACATGCGCTTTAGAAAGCGGGCAGTTCCGCGGGCTCGGAGGAAGCGTGCAACAGCACGGGAATCGACTTGGAAGTCGGCGTGTTGCAGACGTCGCCCACGCTCGCGAGTGGCACGAGCGGATTGGTTTCGGGGTAATACGCACCAATACAGCCACGCGGAATATCGTATTCCACGAGGCGGAAATGATCGGCGCGGCGCGCGATGCCGTCCTCCCAGACGGTGCTCATATCGACCCAGTCGCCATTCTCGAAGCCCAGCATCGCGATATCGGCGGGGTTGATGAACACCACGCGGCGCTGGCCAAATACGCCGCGATAACGGTCGTCCAGCGCGTAGACCGTGGTGTTGTACTGGTCGTGCGAACGCGTCGTCATCAGCGTCATCAGACGGTCGCCGTGCTGCGCCTTCGCGCGCGCGATCGGCGTGTCCTGCTGCACCGCGTGCACGATGAAATTCGCTTTGCCGGTGTCGGTTTTCCAGTCGCGCTCGCGCGAGGCAACGCGCAGATGAAAGCCGCCGGGGTGCTGGATGCGTTCGTTGTACCGGTCGAAACCTTCGATAGTCTGCTCGATCGCGTCGCGCACTTTGGCGTAGTCGTTCGCATAGCCGAGCCAATCCACTTTGCCGTCGCCGAGCGTGGCGTGGGCGATATTCGCCACGATCGCCGTTTCCGACATCAGGTTCGGCGAGGCCGGCTTGTTCATGCCGTAAGAGATATGCACCATGCTCATCGAATCCTCGACCGTCACGCCTTGCGCGACGCCGTTCTGCATGTCGATTTCGGTGCGCCCGAGCGTCGGCAGAATGAGGGCGCGCTCGCCATGCACGAGGTGGCTGCGATTGAGCTTGGTGGTGATGTGAACGGTGAGTCTGCACGAGCGCAGGCCGTCGAAGGTGCGCAGCGTGTCCGGCGTCGCCATCGCGAAGTTGCCGCCAAGGCCGATGAACACCTTGAGGCGGCCTTCGAGCATGTGCTCGACCGTTTCCACGACGTCGAGTCCATGCTCGCGCGGCGGCGCGAAATCAAAAACTTTGCCGAGACGATCGAGAAACGCTTGCGAAGGCTTTTCCTCGATGCCGACGGTGCGGTTGCCCTGCACGTTCGAATGGCCGCGCACGGGGCACAAGCCCGCGCCCTCGCGGCCGATATTGCCGCGCATCATCAGCAGATTCGAGAGCAGATGCACGGTTTGCACCGAGTGCTTGTGCTGCGTGATGCCCATGCCCCACGTAGCAATCACACGTTTGCCGTTCGCATAGACGCGAGCAAGGCCTTCGATATCTTCGCGCGCCACGCCCGATTCCGCTTCGAGCAGCGGCCAGCTTTCGTTGCGCAGATCTTCGGCGAAGGCCGCGAAGCCCAGCGTGTGCTCGCGGATAAAGTCGATATCGAGCACGCGTTCCGTGCCGTTTTCGAGCGCTTCGTCGTCGAGTTCGATCAGCCGCTTGGCCACGCCTTTAATCAGCGCGAAGTCGCCGCCGAGTTTCGGTTGAATGAACATCGACGCAATTTTCGTGCTGCCGAACGTGATCATTTCCAACGGATGCTGCGGGCTCGTGAAGCGTTCGAGACCACGCTCGCGCAGCGGATTCACCGACACGATCGTCGCGCCGCGCCGCGAAGCCTCGCGCAATTCGCCGAGCATGCGCGGGTGATTCGTCGCCGGATTCTGGCCGAAGATCATGATGGTGTCGGCGGCTTCGAAATCGTCGAGCGTGACCGTGCCTTTGCCGATGCCCACCGTCGTCGGCAGGCCGCGGCTGGTCGCTTCGTGACACATATTCGAGCAATCAGGAAAATTGTTGGTGCCGAACATCCGCACGAACAGCTGATAGACGAACGCGGCTTCGTTGCTCGCGCGGCCCGAGGTGTAGAACGCGGCTTCGTCGGGCGAATCGAGCGCGTTCAATTGTTCGGCGATCAGCGCGAAGGCGTCGTGCCATGCGATGGGCTGGTAGCGATCAGTGATCGCGTCGTAGACCATCGGATCGGTGAGGCGGCCGTGCTGTTCAAGTTCGTAATCGGTCTGCTTCATCAGCGACTCGACAGTGTGCTTCGCAAAGAAGTCCGGCGTGACGCGTTTGCTCGTGGCTTCGGCGGCCACGGCTTTCACGCCGTTTTCGCAGAACTCGAATGTCGAGGCGTGCTCGCGGTCGGGCCATGCGCAGCCGGGACAGTCGAAGCCATCCGGTTGATTCTGTTTGAACAGCGTGCGGTAATTGCCGCCCGATACGCGTTCCTTGATCAGATTGATGGCGACATATTTGAGCGCGCCCCAACCCGCGGCGGGGTGGTGATACGCCTCGATTTTTCCCTTTGATTTCGCCTTGTCCATTGCCCTTCGCTCCGTTGGCGTTGCGCGGCCCCGGGGTCGATCCGCGAGGCGTCAAGCGCGCTAACTGCATAGCCGAAAGCGTAAAAGGTCAGGGCGATGTGCATGACGCACAAAATCCATTCAGCACTTAGAGTACAGTTGCGCCGCGCCGCCGCATTACACTGCGCGAGGCGCGTTGTGAGCGTCTACCGGGGAGAAGGCAGTGAAACTCTATGAAAAGCTCGCGGACGACATTGAAACGTTGATCCGCAAGGGCGTGTACCGGCCGGGTGATCGCGTGCCGTCGGTGCGCCAGGCGAGCCAGCAGCACCGCATCAGCATTACTACCGTGATTCGCGCGTATCTGCTGCTGGAGAGCCGTGGCGTGCTCGAAAGCCGTCCGCAATCGGGCTATTTCGTGAGCGTGCGCGTGAGCGAAGGCAGTGTGCAATCCGATGAATTGCGTCCGAGCCAGCCGATTGCCGTGTCGGCCACGGTGGACGTGAGCCGCCTCGTGCTCTCGACGCTACGCTCGATCGGCGCCGACGATGCCGTGCCGCTTGGCTCGCCGTATCCCGATCCGTTCTTGTTTCCGTATGAAAAGATCAATCGCTATGCGTCGGCCGTTGGGCGCAGGAGGGCGTTGTGGGGTGTGAACAACGCCTTGCCGCCGGGAAGCCCGGAGTTGCTTCGGCAAATTGCCCGGCGCTATCTCGAGAATGGCATGGCGGTGGACCCCAACGAGATCATCGTGACCGTGGGCGCGACCGAAGCCATGAATTTATGTTTGCAGGCCGTGGCGAAACCGGGCGACGTGATTGCCGTGGAATCGCCCACGTTCTACGCGATGCTGCACGCCATCGAGCGATCGGGCATGAAGGCGATCGAGGTCGCGACGCATCCCGAGTACGGCATGGACGTAGACGCGCTCGCGAAGATTCTCGAAACGGAAAAAGTGGCCGCCTGCATGGTGATGCCGAATTTCCAGAATCCGCTCGGCTTTCTGATGCCTGACGAACGCAAGCGCGAACTCGTCGAACTGCTCGCCAAAGCGGAGATTCCGGTTATCGAAAACGGCGTTTACAACGAGCTGTATTTTGGCGACTCGCATCCCACTACGCTGAAATCGTATGATAAACAAGGCATGGTGCTGCATTGCGGATCGTTTTCGAAAAGCCTCACCGCCGCGTATCGGATTGGCTGGGCGTTGCCGGGACGTTATCGCGATCAGGTCGAGAAACTGAAATTCCTGAATACGCTGACGACCTCGGTCGTTCCGCAACTCGCAATCGCCGAATATCTCGAACGCGACGGCTATGAGCATCATTTGCGGCGCGTTCGCAAGAATTACGCGCAGCAGGCCAATCTGATGAAGGCGATGGTCACGCGTTTCTTTCCGGCCGGCACGCGCATGTCGAGTCCGGCGGGCGGTTATGTGCTGTGGATTGAGCTGCCCGCGAAAGTCGATTCAATGAAGCTTTATCAGCTTGCACTGGCGCAGGGCATTACGATCGGGCCGGGCTATATGTTTTCGGTTTCGAACCATTATCGCAACTTCATTCGCCTCAACTACAGCAGCCCGTGGTCGCCGGAAATCGAACAGGCGATCATCACGGTCGGCAAGCTCGCGGCGTTTTGCGCAAAGTGAGCGCGCCGACCGGCTTAATGGATGACGACCGCATTGCGGCCCGCGTGCTTCGCGCGGTAAAGCGCGAGGTCGGCGGCGGCGAACGCAGCCTGGCTGTTTGCGCCTTCCAGCGCCGAGCGCTGCGTGAGCGCCGCGCCGACGCTCACGGTCACCACGCCCGCCGTGGAGTGCCGGTGCGCAATATCCAGTTGCATGACGCCACGCCGCAATTTTTCGAGGATGGCAGGCACCTCGCCGCGCGGCTGCCCGCTGAGCAGCATGCCGAATTCCTCGCCGCCCATACGACCCGCGATGACCTGATATTCGTCCGCCACGTCTTGCAGAACCGCGGCGACTTTCTGCAGACAGACGTCGCCCGCCGGATGACCGTAGGTGTCGTTGAATTGCTTGAACCAGTCGATATCGACCATGACGGCGGTGAGCCAGTCGCCGGGCTGGGCGTCGTGCCATTTCTGGCGAATGCTCTCCAGCATGAAGCGCCGGTTGAACAGGCGTGTCACGGGGTCGGTGGCGGTCGCGCAGCGTAGCTTCAGATCGTTCTCGATCATCGCGCGCAAATGCTCGAATACGTCGCGATGCGCGTCGGTCAGCAGGCGCGGTTCGGGGTCCATCGCACAGAGCGCGCCCACACGCTCGCCACCGGGCGCATGCAGCGGAATGGCCGCATAGAAGCGCACGAACGGCGCGTTGCTGACCAGCAGGCATTGCGTGAAGCGCGGGTCGCCGCGCGTGTCTTCCACCACGAACAACTGGTCGGATTCGATCACGTAGTTACTCAACGACTGCTTGCGCGGCACGGGATGCAGCACCACGCCGGCTTCGGCGCGATAGTGCTGATGCTCGGCGTCGAGCAGCAGTACCGCGGTGATCGACGCGCCCGTGACGGTCTTGAGAATGGCAGCGGCGTGACGGAAACACTCGCGCATGACCTGATCGTCGTGCAGGAGCCACTCGATAATCGGCGAGTCGCCGGACTCGCTAGCGCCAGTAAATTCCGCGCCGGTGAGGGCGGCGGCGAGGCGTTCGTCAGGGGAAAAGGCCAATGCGGGTTCCGTGGTGTGCCGTCAAGCACGGGTCAACGGCATTTTCCACGCAAACTTGAGTGCCCGAGTGCGGCGGACGTGTAAAAAATACGTGCCGAACCACGTTGATTCATATGATGAAATGCTGCGCGCGATGCTATTTGTGGATCATCGCCATGACCAGGAAGTGAAACGGCAGGGTCAGCAGGACGGTGGCGCCAAAACCGATGCCCCAGAGAATGGCAATCCACTTCAGATCGTGCAGAAAGCGCTGGCGGCGATTCCGCGACTCAGGTTTCATGGCCGACTCCCTTTGAAGGTCTGCAGGGGCATTATGGCATTGCCCTGCGCCGACGATCAATACGCGGTTCAGGGCGATGCACACGAGCGAAACGGAGCGGAAGACGGCAACCTTCAATGCAATCACTATTTGCATTCCTGATTAATTGATCAGGTTGCCGCTTTCCGGGCCGCATGATTTATCAGACTTCCGCTTTCTCGCGGCGCTCGAATGTCTCGGCCATAAAATCCTTCAACGTATCGACGATTTTGCGCACGCGCGCCGGTACGGGCCGTTGTGGACGAATCAGCAGATTGAGCGCGAGCGCCGGCACTTCCCAGGCGGGCAGCACATGCGCGAGACGACCTGCTTCGATGGCGGCGGTGGCCGCCGGTTCCTCCAGCACGCACAAGCCCGCGCCCGCAAGCACCATTTCGTACATCGGCCGCCAATGCGTGGTCTTGATCGTCGTGCGGATCGGCACGCTGTCGACGATGTCGCTGCCGAGCGCGAGCGGCAACTGGTTGGCGTCGAACGTGCCTTTCACGCGAATGAAATTGTGCTCCGCGAGTTGGGCCGGCGATTCGATGGCCGTGTGCCGCTCAAGATAGTCGGGCGAGGCCACCAGCAGACGGCGGATCTGACCGAGCGGCCAAGCAATATACGCGCCGTCCGCAAGTGGTCCGACGCGAAACGAAATATCCACGCCTTCGGTCACGAGATCGGCGATCTTGTCGTTCAGCACCAGTTCGATATCGAGGCGCGGATACAGATCGCGCACGCGTTTCAATCCTTCCGGCAAGATCGTTTCACCGAGGCAGTGCGGCGCAGCAATGCGGATCGTGCCCTTGACAATGTGCTCGTCGTTGGCCACTTCCGCTAATACCTGCTCCACGGCGCCGAGCACGAATTTGCTGCGTTCGAGAAAGAGGATGCCTTCCGGCGTACATTGAAACGTACGCGCATTGCGCAGCAGCAATTGGCAGCCGAGATACTTCTCCAGCCGTTCGATCCGTTCGCGCACGGCAGGCTGGCCGATGTCCAGATCGCGCGCGGCGCCCGACATGCTGCCGCGTTCGACCACTCTCACGTAGATCCGCATGGCTTCCAGCAGGTTCACGCGCCGCTCCTTGCCGTTTGCGGCGACAAGGCGCGCGTGCGCGCCGGCCATCGGCACCATTGACACCATCGACAGATCGATCCTTTCATTCGTTGCGCTCCTGATTCGGGGCGTCGCGCGACTGGATGCGACGCCATCATGTGTCACAGGTTAAAAGGACACAGTGAGTCGCGGAATGCACAAATCCGGGCGGTTGATGAGAGTACAGTTTGAACGCCGGCTTTTGCAGCTTTGCGTCGAGGCTCAGCGCTTTGTATGCCGGGTGCTATGCTCGATCAGCGAATCAAGCGGCGTATGTGCAGTGCGCGTTCATCGACTGAAAGCAATTTGTAGGATGATTTTCGGTTATGGATCAGTCGAATGGATGGCCGCGTAGTGAGCGCGCGGTTCAATCGCGTGACGCACTGGACCACCGCCTTGGTCTTTTCTTCGGAGAATCGACATGACCGGACAGACACTGAGCGCAGCGTTCATCGAAGAGCAACGCAAGCGCTTGCTGGAGATGCAACGCGACGTGCTGGGCAGCGAGGAAAACACCATTGGCGCGGAACGCGACAGGGAAGAAGCGACTGGTGCGGAGGCCGAGGAATACGAAGACGACGCCCAGAAGATGGAGCAGGATATCGCGAATCAGGCGCTGCGCAATGTGAATCAGCAGCGTATTGCCGATATTCAACGCGCGCTGGAAAAAATTGCCGACGGCACGTATGGCTTTTCCGATGAGAGCGGCGATCCCATTCCCATCGAGCGGCTGAAAGCGCTGCCCGAAGCGGTAGTGACGGTGCAGGAGCAAAGTGTGCGCGACGCCCGGCAGTAAGTGCCGTCGGAAACCGTTCGCACGGATGTTGGGGCTGGCGGGATCGAGACGTCGCGCAAGACCGCGTGGTCTCGAACCGCTCAGGTCAGCGTGTCAGGCGACCGCGCTGACCGGCTCGTCAAACAGTTCGAGCAACTCTTGCATGGTTGCTCGCGGCGCCGCTCGCCAGAGTGCGCCATAGACGATCTCGCTGTATAGCTCGATGCCTTCGGGGGAACGTGCATCGATCTGTCGTGACTCCACCACAAGGTCGAACAGTTTCGTTGCGGTGCGGATGATGCTGCCAGCTTGTGCGTGGGCGATTGTTGTATTCATCCCTGCACGTATCGGCAAATAAATCGAAAACTTGAGCATGCCGGTGTTTCGGCCTATTCGAAACAGCGACCTTTCTTCGTGTCAAGATAATCGTCTCGCACCGACGACTGCAATGATGACTCTGCCTTGCCGTAAGGTTCTCTTAAGTCGGGCCCCTATAGCTTAGAGCGTTTCCATGGACGTTGCGTCCGCCTGGAGGCTCCTCTTGACTACCACCACCGAGAAACCGCTGCTGGAAGCGGCAAGCAAGGTTCCGGCTCTCACGCTGGGCTTCTGGATCATCAAGATCGCTGCAACCACGCTGGGCGAGACGGGCGGCGACTGGGTCACCATGTCGTTGAATCTCGGTTATCTCGTGGGCACGCTGATTTTTCTCGCGGCATTCGTCGTGCTCGTTTCCGCACAGGTACGCGCGTATCAATTCAGCGCTGCGCTTTACTGGGCCACGATTGTGGCGACCACGACGCTGGGCACGACGCTCGCCGACTTCTGCGATCGCTCGCTCGGCATCGGCTATCCGGGCGGCGTGGCGATTATCGTGGCGCTGCTCGTCTTGAGTCTCGCGATCTGGTATCGCAGCGAAGGCACCGTGTCGATCGAGAGCGTGAATACGCCCCGCGTCGAATGGTTTTACTGGACCACGATTCTCTTTTCGCAAACGCTCGGCACCGCGCTCGGCGACTGGGTTGCGGGCGACGATCGCGGTGGCCTCGGTCTCGGCTTCGAAGTCGGTGCGGCCATCTTCGGCGCGGCGCTGGTCGTCGTGGGATTGTTGTGGCTGTGGCGTGGCGTGTCGCGCACCGCGTTGTTCTGGGCCGCATTCGTGCTGACGCGCCCGCTTGGCGCGACGCTCGGTGATCTGCTCGACAAACCGGTGGCGCAAGGCGGCCTGCATTTTAGCCGGCTGTACGCTTCCGTCATTTTGCTGGTCTTTATCGTGCTTTGCGTGGCCTTCATTCCGCAGCGCGCCGCAAACCGTTCTCCCTCTGCGTAATTCTTTCCTCCTCGCGGTCCGCTTCTCGCTGTTCGATCCCATCGTTACCGCCATGCGCATTCACGGCGCATGGCGCGAATCTACGCCTTGACAAAGCCCCCCGGCGCCTTCTATTTTTCCCTTGCCATCCTCATTACAAAATATTTCATCCGGGGAAGACTTCCACGGGCAATGACCTTGCCCGTGCTATGCATTGCAGATGCATAGTATTCCTGATGATATTCAATTCAATTAATTGAATGAATAGCGTCAGGGATGGAAAGCAGAATGTCAGCCGCCGCGCACCGCTCGCTTCCATGCGAATACGAGGCGCCTCTCACACGCCTGCCGGGCGCAAGCGGCTTTCGCGTAGCGCATTGATATTCGAAGGGGCAATAATGAAATCAGACGGCAGCTCCGGCTTGCTTCACTCCCGTATTTTTGCCATGCGCAGTGCGAGCGCGTTATGTATCGCCGCGCTGATGCTCGCGGGATGCGGCGGCGATAGTGGTTCGGGTGCATCCGCAACGGCCTTTAAACAGGTGTCGGCGAATGCGCAGGATGCAAGCCAATCTTCCGCGGCCAACCGGCCTTATTCCGATCCCGTTGCGTATTCGCTCAACGCGGGCGACGGCCTCGCGCCGACGCAAGTCGCGGAACGGTCCGCGGTCATGCATTACCAGTGGACCTCGGGCAGCACCACGATCAACTACACCACGACAACCGGCCACTTAACGGCGCGAGATACAAAAGGCAATGCTGAAGCGAGCATGTCTTACGTGGCGTACACCGCGCCGAGCACCAACGGTTCGCCGCGCCCCGTCACCTTCGTGTATAACGGCGGCCCGGGTTCGTCGTCGATCTGGCTGCGGCTCGGTTCGTTCGCGCCCACGCGCGTGGCCACGCCCGATCCGCTCATGACGAACTGGCCGAATTATCCGCTCGTCGATAATACGGAAAGCCTGATCGACACCACGGACATGGTCTTTATCGATCCGCCGGGAACGGGTTTGTCGGAAGCGATTCTGCCGAATACGAACCAGAAGTTCTGGGGCTGCGATCCGGACGTGAACGTCATGCGCGATTTCATTCAGCGCTATCTGGCGGTGAACAATCGCAGCGCGTCGCCCATATATCTTTACGGCGAATCGTACGGTACGCCGCGGACGGACATGCTCGCGCTTGCGCTGGAGGCGTCGGGCGTGAAATTGACGGGCATCGTGCTGCAATCGGCAATTCTCAACTATTACGCCGATGCCATCGAAGCCACGGCGATCGAGAATTCCACCGCGGGTTTGGCGCTCGACACCGATACGCTCGCGGGCTATTACCCCGGCTACGCGGAAGTGGCGGCGTATTTCAATCTGGCTTCACCACGTCTGATCGATCAGGGACTGTTCGCGCAGCAATCGGAAATTTTCGCAACCGGCCAGTACAACCATTTCAAGAAGTACGCGCAAACCTGGGTGTTGAGTCAGTTGGGCATTCCCGATGCGCTGGGCACACCGGTCTTGCCGCCCACGCGCACACTGGAGTCGTGGCAGTGGCCGTCGAGTCTGACGATGCAGGGCTTGCAGGGTTACTTCAATACGAACCCCTTTAACAACGCGATGATTCCCGGCACCACGATCGGCCGTTACGACGGACGTGTTTCGCTGCCGAATTCCGATCCGCGTCTGCAGGCCGATAGCGACCCGTCGGATATTCTGATTTCGCAGCCGTTCACCACCGCGCTCGCGACGCAGATGCCCGATTATCTCGGCTACACCGCGCCGAACGCGACCTATATGCCGCTGAACGACGCGATCATTCAGGTCTGGGATTTTTCGCACGACGGCGAGACCTTGCCGGACACCTTGCCCGATCTGGTCGGCGCGATCAAACTGAATCCGAACTTGAAGGTGCTCTCGGAGAACGGCTATCACGATCTCGCGACGCCGTTCTTCAATACGGAAAAGCAGCTCGCGCGATTGCAGACGGTGGCGGGTTTGAGCCCGAATTTGCAGGTGAATTTTTTCCCCGGCGGCCACATGATTTATCTCGACGACGTTGCGCGGCCGAAAATGAAAGCCGATCTGGTCAATTACTACGCGGGGCAGCCGATTCCTTTGGCGCTCTCGCTCTGGAC
The DNA here is from genome assembly GCF_046535315.1 of Paraburkholderia sp. SIMBA_027. Lineage (NCBI taxonomy): Bacteria > Pseudomonadati > Pseudomonadota > Betaproteobacteria > Burkholderiales > Burkholderiaceae > Paraburkholderia > Paraburkholderia sp. SIMBA_027. Next base: position 115,317 of record NZ_JAWRWY010000014.1, on the reverse strand, counting down.
GTTGCCCGCGCCGTGGTCGGATGAAAGTTCAGGCAGTACCCCGACTACCACGGCCACAACGACGGCTACCGAAACGGCGCAAACCGCTACGTTGCAGTAACGCTCAGCACCGGTCGTCGGCGCACGCGCGCGAGGACCGGTTCTTCATCTATTGAAAGCGAGTGATCATGTCTTTATTCGACAAGCTCTGCTGCATCGTGCCGCTCGTCGTGTGCGCGGCCGCCGTCAACGCTCAGGCGGCCACGCAATCCGTGGCGCCCGTGCAGCTTCCGCAAGGCGCACATGGCGTCGATGGGCCGTTTTTCCCGTCGAACCGTCCCGCGCCTGTGACGCCCACCACGGGCACGCAATTGCAGGACGCGGCGCAATCGCGTATCGAAGCGCGGCTCGGCGCGAATGCCTCGCTCAGTAACGGCGCGTCGATTACGAAAACCCAGGCGCAAGACAGCGGACTCGGTTATATCGCGCAGCATTTCGATCAGATCGACACGGCGCATACGGGCCGCGTGTCGATGAGCGATGTACGGACGTATCTGCAAAAGCAGCAGCGTCAGTAAGCATTGCAGTTCGGACTGGGTTTAACGCGGGCACGACGCGCGTGCGTAATTCAGGGTGAAGAAGGCGTTGCGCACGCGTAATTGCTCGCGAGATTCAGATTGCCCTTGCCGAGATAACGCGGATACGCGGGATAGCGGCACAAAGGCCGCGTGCGTCCGTTCGTGTCCTGCGCGATATCGGTGGTCACGAGCGTATCCGGCGCGTTGCCTCGCGAAACCCAGTCGTCGAGCGCGCCGATCAGATCGACGGACGGAATGAACACGCCATTGCCGTGCTGATAACCCGGCACCATGTAGAGCCGCATGAAACTGTCCACGCGCGCCTGGCCGTAACGCGCGACGAGGCCTTCATACCAGGCGATGGTCTGATTCGGGCTGATGACTTCGTCGGCGAGTCCGTGCAGCGTGATGAGCTTGCCGCCGCGCGCGATGTAATGCGCGATGTCCGGATTCATCGCGCCGATGGTCGCCGAAAGCGTGGCAAGCCGCTGCTGATAACGGCCCGGACGCATCACGTCGAAGTTCGACGAATCGAAGGTCGGGTCGTGCGTAACGAAGTATTTGAGGTAGGCATCGCCTTGTGCGTAGAGATAACCGTTCGCGCGAAACGTGAGTTGCGAACTGCGCTCGGGCGAATGCGCAAGCCCGAGCAGGCTCGTGAAGCGCGTGCCCTGAAACACGTTGTAGCCGCGATAACGGTCGACATTCCAGGCGAGCGCGTACGGCAGATGCAGGCCGTCGCGCAGTTTTAGCAGCGTCGCGAGTTGCGGCGGCGTGAGGCAATCGTCGGCAGAAACGGACGGCGCGGCCGATGCAAGAGCATCGGCGGGACAGCGCAGCGAGTCGATGATTTTCGGCTCCAGCGCGCGGCAGGCTTCGACGTTGCTGATAATGCCGTCGCTGGCGCCGTCGAGCGTGTCGCACGCCTGCATCGTGCGCTCGTAGACGCGTTCGAGCAAAGCGGGCGGCACGAAGCCGCCGGGCACGCGATATTCGAGCCGCCCGAGTTCCACGCCGATCAATCTCACGCCCGAAAAATTCAGTGCAGGCGAATTGGCGATCACGCCGTCGTAATCGTCGGGATAGCGCTGGATGACCGTGTAGCCTTCGCGTCCGCCGGTCGATCCGCCGGCGAAATACATGTGCTCCGGCGCGCGTCCGTAGCCGCGTTCGATCAGCGCGAGCGCCACGTCGTGGGTTTTCTTCAGATGTGCATAGCCGAAGTTGACCACGGCTTCGTCGAGCAGGCCGAAGGTCGCGACCGAGGCGTCGCCGTTGTGGCCGGAGTCGTCGCCGAACGTGGCGTAGCCGCGCGCGAGCGGCGCGCGGTCCGGCGAGAACGGCATCGGTCCGGTGCCGGTGACGACTACGCCGCTATAACCGCCGCCGCCAAATTGCAGCGCGCGGCCATTCCAGCGGCTCGGCAGATTCACTTCGAAGCGGATGTCCGGCGTGCCCGCCGTCTGTGCGCGGATCACGCCGGTCAGGCGGCAGAAGTCCCCGTTGAGGTTGCCGTTGGCCGTGGCGGGAATCATCGTGGCGGTTTGCACGAGCGCGCCGTTGGTCGGCAGGCCGATGGCGGCAGGCGGCAGCAGCGCGCCCGCGAGATCGGCGCAGTGCAGCGGCAGGTCGGGCGCGTGCTGGGCGTGCGCGATGCCGCTCGCGAGGAACGTGAGCGCCGCGCAGGCGGCCGCGTGGAAAGGAACGCTACGCGCGATCGCCCGGGACGGTTTCATCGCTCCATGAGGTAGTGGGTCGTGTCGGGAAGTGCGGCGGCGCGCGGCTCGCCTGACGGTCGCCGCGCGCAAGACCGCCAATATGACATAGATCGGCGGCGCGTTTGCAGGAAGAAGCCATCTTCAACGCGTTGGCCTGCGCGAGAAAATCAGATAGCTGAGCACCGCAAGCGTGCAGACCGCGAGGCCGCCGTACAGCATCAGCGTGTTGAAACCGGCTTCGAGCGCGGCACGGGCTGTCGTTTCGAAATACGGTTCAAAATGCGTTTCAAAATCAGCGTGGCCGATCGAGCCGTCGCCCGGCGTGAAATTGCCCGCCGCCACGCGCGCGGCCAGCGCCTGCCACGACACCGCCTGCGCCGCGCCGCCGAGCGCGTCCTGCAGATGGCGCGCGACGCTCGCGACAAGCAGCGATCCCATCAGCGCGATGTTGATGGCGAGCGTCACCATGCGCGCGCTCATGTCGATGCCCGAGGCCATGCCCGCGCGGTCCGCCGAGACCGAACCGGTCGTCGTGTTCGTGACCGGCGTGTTGGTGACGCCGAGCCCCGCACCCGCGACGAGGCAGCCGGGCAGCACGGCCAGCGCGTGGCCGTGGCCGAAGGCGCTGCCCGCGCGCATCAGCAGGAAGCCCAAGCCGATCGTGAAGAGGCCCGCCGGAATCGCGCGCGCGGGCTGCAAGCGCAGCGCGAGGCGCTCGCCGATGGGCGGGAACACGAGCGTCGGCAGCGTGTAGGCGAGCAGCGACAGTCCGGAGGCCAGCGGGCCTTCGCGCAACACGCTCTGGAAATAGATCGGCAAATAAATGATGAATGGCCAGAAGCTGAAGTTCATGCCGACCGAGCCGAGCAGCGCGCCCGAAAAGCTGCGGATTCTGAAAACCGAGAAGTCGAACATCGGATGCGCGGCGCGCAATTCGATCGCGACGAACGCCGCGAAACTGGCGGCGCTCGCGGCCAGCACGCTCAGCGCCGGCACGCTGAAAAAGCCGATATCCGCGCCTTGCGTGATGGTCCAGACGAAGCCGAACACCGCCGCCGACAGCGTGACCATGCCCGCGATGTCGAGCTTGCGCGCCTGCGGGTCGCGCGATTCGCGCACGCCGGCGAGCGCGAGGCCGAGCGTCGCCACGGCGATCGCCACATGCACCCAGAACACCCATTTCCAGCTCGACAGCGCCACGATCGCGCCGCCCACCAGCGGGCCGAATCCGAGGCCGATGCCGAGCACGATCCCCCACGCGCTGAATGCCCGTGCGCGCGCCGCGCCTTGCGGAAACTGATGCGAGAGCACGGCCACGAGGCAGATGAGCATCGCGCCGCCGCTCGCGCCTTGCACGAAGCGGCTCGCGATCAGCGCCGCCGTGCTCGACGCCAGTCCGCACAGCCAGGACGCCGCGCCGAACAGCACGATGGTGACGACGAACACGCGCTTGCGGCCGAAGCGGTCGGCGAGCGTGCCGGTCGCCATCAGCACGGTCGTGCACGCGAGCGTGTAGGCGTTCATGATCCATTGCATCTGCTTGAAGTCGCCGTGCAGCACGACTTCGAGCGTCGGCAGGATCATCGGCACGCTCGAAATTTCGAGCGAAAACATCATGGCCGCGAGGCAGACGGCGATCAGCGCGAGGGTGTTCCGGCGCATCTGGGTGGGGCGCAGCGGGTCATGGTTTTCGCGGGCGAGGTCTTGCCCGAGTTCGGATAGCTGCATGTGGGAACTCCAGGTGAGCGGGGGAGATTCGCGTGTCGTCGAATCGGCTACACTCAGTTTATGGGAATGAAATTCCCGTATTGACGCGTTTGTGTCCCTATCAGGATTCCCATGAGGAACCAATGAACGACAAACTGGATGGTGTTGCGACCTTCGTGCAGGTCGTGGAGGCGGGCAGCTTCGCGCTGGCGGCCGAGCGGCTGAATCTCACGCGCTCGGCGGTCGGCAAGGCCATTACGCGGCTGGAAACGCGGCTGGGCGTGCGCCTGCTTCATCGCAGCACGCGTAGCCAGACGCTGACGACCGAAGGGCAGTGCTATTACGAGCGCTGCGTGCGCGCGCTCGCGGAACTCGACGACGCCGAAGCCTCATTCGACATCAGCCGCGTGGAGCCGGGCGGGCGGCTGCGCGTGAGCGTGCCCGAGGCTTTCGGGCATTGGTGCGTCGCGCCGGTGCTGCTCGATCTCGCGCAGCAGTATCCGCAATTGCAGATCGATCTGTCTTTCACGGACCGCTATACCGATCTGATCGAAGAGGGGGTGGATCTTGCCGTGCGCATCGGCGAGTTGCGCGACAGCACCACGCTGGCGGCGCGCCATCTGGGCACGCAGCACATCGTGATCGCCGCGGCGCCCGCGTATCTGGCGCAACACGGCACGCCCGCCAGTCTCGCCGATCTCGCGGATCACACCGGCATCGCCTATTCGCGCGCGGGCGTGATCGCACCGTGGGACGCGCGCGGCCCGAACGCGCAGACGCAGCCCGTGCGTATCCGCACGCAGATCAGCATGGACGATGTGCAGGCGATCGCGAGCGCCGCCATCGACGGTCATGGGTTGGCGTGGCTGCCTTGCTGGCTGGTCGCGCGTCATCTGGCGAGCGGCGCGCTCGTGCCGGTCCTCGACAGCTATCGCGTGCGTTCGCAGGAAATCTATGCGGTGTGGCCGCAGGTGCGGAACCTGCGCGCGAAGACGCGCGTGGCCATCGACGCCTTGAGGGCGCGCATTCCGGAGATGATTGGCACCTGATTCGATCGGGCAGCGTGGCAGCGCGGGCGCGAAAAATGCGCTTTTGCCCAGCGCGCATACGGTGCGCTTTCGTCGGAGAACTACGTTGCTAATAAATTTTCCATCCGGACCCGCATTCTGGACGACGAACCGGACCATTGCGTTCGCGGCATTCGTCGATGGCGTCGAGGTGATCTGCGAGTTGTCGCTCGAAGCCATAGAAGAGCATTTCGGTGCGAGCCGTTCGCGTCGCGACAGCATGATCGCCGCGTTCGACCGTCATCGCAGCCGCATCGAAGCGGTGGCGCAACGCGTCATTCCGCAGCGTCTCGCGGCGGGACGGTGTCCGCTGTTTTCTCGCGACTTTTATTGAATGACCCGAATCACGCGAATGTGGGGAAGGGAGCGAGCGCGCCGCGCGCATCCCGGCGCGCGGCGCGTCGATTCACGAGAAATCGCCGGGTTCGAGCTCGAGCGACTGACCGCCATTCTTCGAGAGCGCATGGCGTGCCGCGCGCTCAATGGTGGGCCGATTGGCGTCGAACGCACTCAATAGCGAACTCGACGACGTGCCTTCATTGCCGAAGCGTGTATTGAGCGCGTCCATCGACACGCTGCACCAGACCGGCCTGTCGTCGACATGCGCTTCGAACGCAATGCGCGCAGCCGCCACGCTATGACGTCGATTCGTAAACTCGATTCTCATCTCGATCCTCCGTGAAGTTTGGCGTAGTGAAAATGCCCGGCGCCAATCCTCTGCGGATTGGCCGGGCCTGTCTGGCGCAGCAAGGTGCAGTCCTGCCGGTCCTTGCATGACTTGCCACGCGAAACGCTGTTACGTCCTCGGTGTACTTCATTATGCGCGAGAAAAAAATTCGCGCACTGCGTGTCTTTCAGCTCTACGAATCGTAGGCGTTCGCGCGGCATATGTCAGTTTTTATCGATGAAGGTAATTTCGACTTTGTCGGTAAAAACATACCGGCAAACATAGCGGCGCTCATTATGGTTCGAGCCGGGTTCGGCGTTTGCACAGGTGAGTGTGTGCCATGCACGACAACCGTGACGGAGGACATCATGACCAGCACACTCGACCCCGACAACGACAACGCAGGCGAAGAGACGCCGCCCGTCGCGCCCGGACACGATATCGAATCGCTCGGACCCGGCGACTCCTCGGATAGCGGCAGCGATACGATCGGCGCGAAGCGCCACGAATTCGACCGCGATACGGAGCTCGACAATCACGCGCTCGAATTAGGCGCGGATGAAGAACGCAGCGACACCGACCGAAGCGGCACGGGCGAACGCGCGTCCGCCGACGGCGACGAAACCCTGCGTCCTGATGATGATGTATTGCCCGATCGCATCGAAGGTCCGGAAGACATTTAGCCTCGACGGATGACGCGCAGGCAGTTCTCATCGACACAAGGAAAAGGAAAACGCACGAGCGATGTCGGAAGAAGCATTGTGGTTTTTGCTGGTCGGCGTGCTGCTGATGTTCGTGGCGCTCGCGCGCGGGCCGATCGCGCGCCTGCCGCTCACGGGTGCGATGATTTATCTCGCGGTGGGCGTCGTGGTCGGACCAGGCGTGCTGGGTCTCGTTCACGCCGATCTTGCCGACAACGCGTCCACGCTTGCGGTGCTGGCCGAAGCCGGGCTCGTGATCTCGCTGTTTTCGGTGGGCATGCATTTGCGCGTGCGTCTGCTCGATCCGCTCTGGATCTTGCCGCTGCGGCTCGGCGTGCTCGCGATGGCGATCAGCGTCGCGTTGATGTTCGGCTTCGGCCTTGCGATGGGCGCCGCGCCTGGCGTTGCGCTATTTCTCGCCGCCGCTTTGGCGCCGACCGATCCGGTGCTTGCCAACGAATTGCGCGTGCAGGAAGCGGGCGACGCGGAACCTGTGCGCTTCGCACTGTCCGGCGAAGGCGGACTCAACGACGGCGCGGCCTTGCCGTTCGCCTTGCTCGGCCTCGCGTTGTGCGGCGTCCACGTCACGGGCATGGCGAACGCGGCGACCTTCGCGCTCTCGCTCGTCTGGGGCGTTGCGGGGGCGCTGCTGGTCGGCGCGGTGCTGGCCACGCTGTGCGTGCGCCTCGTTTTTCATCTGCGTACGCGTTATGGCGAAGCGGTGGGTCTCGATGGCTTCATCGCTATCGGGCTCATGTCGGTCGCGTATGGCACCGCGTTGCTGCTGCACGCGTATGCGTTCGTGGCGGTGTTCGCGGCGGGCGTGGCGCTGCGCCACGAGGAATTGCGCGCGACCGGCGAGCGACGGCCCGCCGAGACGCTGGAGACCATTCAGCTTGGCGAGCGCGTGGAGGCCGCGAAAGATCCGCAGCGTGCGCACGTGTTGCTCGCGGAGAGCATGACGGGTTTCACGCTCGAAATCGAGCGCTTCGCCGAATTATCCGTACTGCTGATTATTGGCTGTGTGGTGTCGGCGCACTGGCGCGAGATGCTCGATTGGCGCGCGGTCTCGTTCGCGCTCGTGCTGGTGTTCGTGGTGCGTCCGCTTGCCGTGCTGGTGTCGATGATCGGCGCGCGTGCCGACTCGCGGCAGCGCTGCCTGATGGCCTGGATGGGGATTCGCGGCGTGGGCGCGTTCTATTACGCGGTCTGGGGACTGGCCGAAGCGGGCGATGTGCTGCGCCCCGTGCTGCCCGCGGCGCTCGACGCCATCGTCATCTCCGTGTTGCTGCATGGATCGACGGCGGGCTATGTGCTGGGCCGCTACTATCGGCATGAGGATGCACGGCGTGCACGCGAGCGGGCGCGTGGAAAAGCGGCGGCCTGAGCGCGCCGCTTGTTTTGATGCCTGGTCTTATCCGTGCGCTTATCCGTGCGAATCCACCCACGCGCGCGCCCAGGAGAGCCCGGCGTCCTGCGCTTCCTGCTCGGTGTCGAAGGTGCCGAGTATGCCGGACGCTTCGACCAGCTTGAGGTCGAGCGTGATGGTGCCGCTTCCCGCATAGCGCTCGGGTGCGAGCAGTTCTTCCTGCTGCGCGATGGCATGTCCCCACAGGACATAGCCCTTGTATCGCTCTTGTTCCATCAGCGCGTCGCCTTGCGGGGTGGGGTGGATAAGCCACCATTTTAAGGGAAATAGCGGGTCCGCAGGCGGGCGGCGATGCTGCGCTGCGATTTTGTGGCTAAAGTCGCAGCGCGGGATTATTGCAGCGTTATTTTTCGCTCAGCGACTTCAGCCGGTTCAACCCCGCGCGGTAGAGCACTGAGTAATGCCCAACAAGTGAATCCGCGTGGTGCGCATCGATCGGCTCGAAGCGGCTGGCCCACGTCACGGTCGTACGGTTTGCGTCGATACGCCGCGCCGACACCTCGGCCTCATAGCCCGTCACCGGATCGGGGCCTTCGACAATCGCATAGCGATAGAAGCGCTCCGTGTCGCTGTGCTCGAGTAGCGCTTCGACGATGATCGCGCCGTCGATCGCTTCGAGGTGGCGCAGACGCCCGTCGTCCGAAAGCCGCGACGAGCGCACGAATTCAAGCCAGCCGGGCAGGCCGTCGAAGTTGCCCAGCAAGGCCCAGACCGATTCCACGGGCGCGTCGATATCGACGGATACGCTCACGCTTGCCATCATTTTTCCTTTGAGAATACGTGTTGCGAGCTTCGCGGCGCGCACGCCGCGAAGCTTCGAAAAGCGCTCGATTCAGCGCCTCAGTCCCACTGTGCGGCGAGACCTTCGGGGCTCACTTCGCGGCCATTGCGTTCGAGCGCCGCGATCTGCGCCATGTCGTCGTCGCTGAGTTCGAGCGTCTGCGCCAGCAGGTTGCTCGCGAGATTTTCGCGTTTCGTCGACGAAGGAATCACCGAGTAGCCGAGCCGCAGCGCCCAGGCGAGCGCGACCTGGGCGGGCGTCGCGTGACGGCGTTCGGCGATGGCGCGGATCACCGGGTCGCCGAGCACCTTGCCATACGCGAGCGTCATGTACGAGGTCACGTGAATGCCTGCCTGCTGCAAGAAGTCGACGAGCTTGCGGTTTTGCAGGTATGGGCTCAATTCGATCTGATTCGTCGCGATGTTGTCCTTGCCGACCACGGCAATGGCCTGCTTCGTCAGTTCGATATTGAAATTCGACACGCCGATCTGCTTCGTCAGACCTTGCTGCTTTGCTTCGGCGAGGGCGCTCATGAATTCGTCGAGCGAGACGCCGTTGTTCGGCGCGGGCCAGTGGATCAGCGTGAGATCCACGGCGTCTGTGCGCAGTTTGTGGAGGCTGTCCTTGAGGCTTGGGATCAGCTTCTCGCGTGAATAGTGGTCGACCCAGATCTTGGTGGTCAGAAAGAGGTCGTCGCGCGCGACGCCCGAGGCCGCGATGGCTTCGCCGACTTCGGCTTCGTTGCCGTAGATCTGCGCGGTGTCGATGGCGCGATAGCCGAGTTCGAGACCGTTGCGCACCGAGTCGATGACGACCTGGCCTTGCAGGCGGAACGTGCCGAGACCGAATGCGGGAATGTTGCTCATGTTGGACTCCGTAAAGTAATCGATTGAAAAAGCAGCGTGAAATCAGCGCGCGGCGCTTGGCGCGGGCTGGCGATTCTGGGCGATCTGCACGAGCACCAGCGCGAGGCCCGAGACGGCGATCAGCGCACCGACCACCGGCACGGCGGCATAGCTGAAGCCCGCCGAGATCGCCGCGCCGCCGGCCGCCGCGCCCACGGCGTTGCCGAGATTGAAGGCGCCCACGTTGACCGAGGAGGCGAGGCCCGGCGCTTCGGCGGCGGCGCGCATCACGCGCATCTGCAGCGGCGGAACCACGGCGAAGGTGGCGAGGCCCCACACGACCACGGCGAACGCCGCGCCCAGATGCGTTTTTGCGAGCAGCGGGAACGCCAGCATGATCGCGACCAGCAGCGTCAGGAACACGACGAGGCTGCCGTTGAGCGAGCGGTCCGCGAGCTTGCCGCCCGCCGCGTTGCCGATCGAAAAACCCACGCCGACGAGCACGAGCATGGCCGTGACGAAGGTCGGCGAGGCGCCCGTGATCTGTTCGAGCGTCGGCGCGATATAGGTGTAGAGCGTGAACATCGCACCCGCTCCCAGCACGGTGGTCGCCATCGCCGTGAGCACGGCCGGGCGCGTGAGCACCTGCAATTCGCCGCGCAGGTTGGGTGCCTGGCCCGCTGCGCCCTGGGGCAGCGCGACGCGCAGGATCAGCATCGTCAGCACGCCGAGCCCCGCGGTCGCCGCGAACGCCATGCGCCAGCCGATGGTCTGGCCGAGCCAGGTGGCCGCGGGCACGCCGCCGATATTGGCGATCGTCAGGCCCATGAACATGGTGGCGACGGCGCTCGCCTGCTTGTGGCGCGGCACCACGCTCGCGGCGACCAGCGAACCGAGGCCGAAGAACGCGCCGTGATTGAGGCTCGTGACGAGGCGCGCGAGCAGCAGTGTCGTGTAGTCCGAGGCGAACGCCGAGAGCAGGTTGCCGATCGTAAACAGGCTCATCAGCACGATCAGCGCGCTGCGGCGCGACCAGCGCGAGAGCGCGAGCGTCATCAGCGGCGCGCCGACCATCACGCCGATCGCGTAAGTGGTGATCAGCATGCCAGCGCGGGGAATCGACACGTGTACGCCCTCGGCGATCACGCGCAGCAGGCCCATCGGCGAGAACTCGGTGGTGCCGATGCTGAATGCGCCGATGGCGAGCGCCAGCAGTGACAGCCAGGCGTGGCCTTCGCGTGCGGGCGCGGAAGTGAGGGGCGGGGTCATGGCGAAAGGGGCTCCAGCGGTTTTTTGAACAGGACGCAGTGTGCCCGCTTTACTTTTGCAGAAAAAGTCGTCTATAAACGAAAGAGTTTTGATTTCAAATCAAGAATGAAAGTCACACTGGATGAACTGCAAGCCTTCGTGAGCGTGGTCGATACGGGTTCGATCACGGCGGCCGCGCATCAGCTCGGGCTGACGATTTCGGCCACCAGCCGCACGCTGGGGCGTCTGGAAGACAAGCTCAGGACCACGTTGCTGCGGCGCACGACGCGGCGTCTCGAACTGACCGAGGAGGGCAGCGCGTTTCTGCGCGACGCGCGGGCGATCATCGCGTCGGTGGAGGGCGCGGAGGAGCAGATGGCCGCGCGCCGCGAACGGCCTTCGGGCCGCCTGCGCGTGGACGCGGCGACACCGTTCATGCTGCATGTGATCGTGCCGCTCGTGCAGGGCTATCGTGCGCGCTATCCGCAGATCGAGCTGGAGCTGAACAGCAACGAAGGGATCATCGATCTGCTGGAGCGGCGCACGGACGTCGCGATCCGCATCGGCCAGTTGAAGGACTCCACGCTGCACAGCAAGCCGGTCGGGCGCAGCCGCGTGCGCGTGCTCGCGAGTCCCGCGTATCTGAAGACGCACGGCCAGCCGCGCCGCGTGGCGGACCTCGCGAAGCACACGCTGCTGGGTTTCACCGAGCCCGAGGCGCTCAACGTCTGGCCGCTCGCGGGGCCGGATAACGCGCCGTATCGCATCGCGCCGGGCATCCGTTCGTCCAGCGGCGAGACGCTGCGGCAACTCGCGCTGGCGGGCGAAGGCATCGTCTGTCTGTCCGATTTCATGACGGCGCGCGACCGTGGCGAAGGCGCGCTCGTGCAGCTTTTTACAGCGCAGACGCTGGAGGTACTGCAGCCGATCAACGCGGTCTACTACCGCAATACGGCGATTTCAGCGCGCATTGCGTCTTTCGTCGACTATCTGATCGAGGCCGTGCGCGACAGCGAATTCGCGCGGTGAGTGCGGTGCCTGGGCGGCTTCGTCATCGTTGCGCGCTCAACTCGCACCCTCAAGTCGCGCCCCATTTGGCCGACAAGGAGAAAGGCGCCGCCAGCACGCGCGCGCCGCTGCGATCCCCTGCATTTCATAAAGGTTGTACATGACGTTTTCGAGCCGAATCCCGCTACGGCTTTTTCGCCGGGATTTACGCCAGGTTTCAAGCCGGGTTGTGAGGGCGGCGCTGCTCGGCGCCGCGATGGTGTCCCTCAACGCGTGCGGCGGCGGCACGCCGGGCGACGCCGCCACGACCAGCGCCACTGCCAGCACCGCCGTCACCACGAGCCTGAGCGTCACGCCCACCACGCTCGCGCTGGTGGTCGGCAAATCGGCGGCGGCGCAGGCGACCGTGCTGCCCGCGAACAGCACGATTGCGTGGTCGAGCGGCGACACGTCGATTGCCACGGTTTCGTCGGCGGGCGCGGTGAGTTGCGTGGCAGCGGGCTCGGCCACGATCAGCGTGAGCACGACCGACGGTCACACGGCCACGATCGCCGTGACCTGCGCGAAGCCGTTTTCGATCTACGAGTTCCTGAAGCTCAAGCAGTATCAGGACGCGAGCGGCACGCACTCGATGACCGATGCGTGGTTCGAGAGCGAGCGCATCGCGCCGCTCAACCTGATCTATTCGAGCAAGCTCGTGACGTGTCCGCTGTCCAGTTGCACCGACGAATACGACGTCGACAGCACCAAGATCGCGACCGCCGCCGAGGCCGCCGACAGCACCGGCAAGACGCCCGTTTCGCTCGACCTCGAAGTGTGGGACACGAAGCGCTTCTACCCGAGCGTGGCGACGGGCAACGGCCAGACCATCGTCGAGAATCTGAGCGAGGCGTTGCAATTGTTCAAGGCCGACAATCCGGGCGCCGTGGTCGGGCTTTACGGCGAGGTGCCGCAGAACACCTTCGGCTGGAGCAGTTCGACCGAGGCGACGTACAGCGCGCTCAATCCGCAATATGCGAACGTGGCCGCGCTGGTCGATTACTACAGCCCGTCGCTGTACAACTACAACTACGACGGCACCGCGACCGGCGACGCCAACTGGAGTTCGGCCGCGAGCTTCGCCGTGTCCCAGTCGCGCGCGTTCGACACGCTCAACGGCACGTCGAAAAAAGTGCTGCCGTACATCACGCCGGTCTGGACCGACAGCGCGGGCACGGAACATCTGCTTACCTACGACCAGATGACCTTCCGTCTCGACGCGTTGCGCGCGGCGGGCGCGGACGGCTGCATCCTGTGGATTTCGAGCAGTCAGGTCGATCCGTCGACGGGCGCGCTGCTCGTCATCGATACGACGTCGGGCTGGTTCAAGGCCGTGCTGGACTTCGCGCAGACGGCGTCGTGACGCGGCATGGCGCGCGCTTTCGGCGCGGATTTCGACGCTTGAGACGATCGGGCATATTCCTGAGCGCCCCCGGCATTCGCGCCAGACGCCCGCGCGCCTAAAGTCACTCCATCGAACGACGGCATCCGCCGTCTCAAGTCTGGAGTGGATCATGAACGCATGGATCACCAAGCATGAGCCGATGCCCGCGGGCTTTTTCGGCATCGCAGTGGGCGCGCTGGCGCTGGCGGGCGCGTGGCGCGTCGCGGCGAAGCTCTGGGAAGTGCCGGCGGTGGCGGCGCAGGTGCTGACCATTGTCGCGCTCGTGGTGTGGGGCGCGATCATGACGATGTATGCAATCAAGTGGATCGCGCACCGCGAGGCCGCGCGCAAGGAGTGGGCGCACGAAGTGCAGTCGTCGTTCGTTGCGCTCGGCCCGGTGTCGACGATGCTGGCGGCGCAGGCGATCAAGCTCTGGTCGCCCGATCTCGCGCTGGCCCTGTTCGCGGCGGGCGCGCTCGCGCAACTCGGTATCGGCGTGATGCTGCACGGACGGCTCTGGCAGGGCGCGCGCAATGCGGAACTCGTCACGCCGGCGATCTATCTGCCGACCGTCGCGCCGGGCTTCGTGGCCGCGACCACGGCTGCCGCTTTTGGTCTTCCCGAACTCGCGATGTTGTTCTTCGGTGCGGGCGCGCTCTCGTGGCTCGCGATCGAATCGATGCTGCTCAACCGCGCCGCGCATGCCGCACCGACGGCGCCCGCACTGCGCCCGGGCTTCGGCGTGCAACTCGCGCCGCCGGTGGTCGGCGGCGTGGCGTGGATGGCGATTACCGGCACGGCGGCACATACGGGTTTGACGACGGGGCTGACCGGCACGACGGGTTTGATCGCTTACGCGCTGCTCGGCTACGGTCTGTATCAGGCGCTTCTGCTGCTGCGTCTGCTGCCGTGGATCCGTGCGCAAGCCTTCGCGCCGTCGTACTGGGCCTTCAGCTTCGGCACGGCCGCGCTGCCCACGCTGGCGATGCTGATCGCGCAACGCGGCGCACGGCACTGGGAACACGAACTGGCGTTCGTGCTGTTCGCGGCCTCGAACCTGGTGATCGGCCTGCTGTTCTTCAAGACGGCCGCGCTGCTGTGGGACGGCAAGCTGCTGCCGGCGCGCGCGGTGTCCTGATCGAGCGACACGTCATGCAAAAAAGCCTCACATCCGTGAGGCTTTTTTTCGTTAAACGCGCGCTTGTTCAGGCGGACAGCTTCTGCATTTGCGCGTAGAGATCGGCCTTGCCCTCGAAGCCGATGCCTGGCAGATCCGGCATCGTGATGAAACCGTTCTCGACCTTCACGCCGTCGGGGAAGCCACCGAACGGCTGGAACAGATCCGGATACGACTCGTTGCCGCCCAGCCCGAGACCCGCCGCGATATTCAGCGACATCTGATGGCCGCCGTGCGGAATACAGCGGCTGCGCGACCAGCCATGCTGATGCAGCATGTCGAGCGTGCGCAGATATTCGACGAGACCATAGCTCAGCGCGCAATCGAATTGCAGCCAGTCGCGGTCCGCGCGCATGCCGCCGTAGCGGATCAGATTGCGCGCGTCCTGCATCGAGAACAGATTCTCGCCGGTCGCCATCGGCTTGTCGTAGTAGTTGCGCAGCGCGGCCTGCAATTCGAAGTCGAGCGGATCGCCCGCTTCCTCGTACCAGAACAGGTCGTATTGCGAGAGCGCCTTCGCGTACTGGATCGCGGTGTCGAGATCGAAGCGGCCGTTCGCATCGACCGCGAGTTTCTGGCCGTCGCCGAGCACGCTCAGAATCGAGTCGATGCGGCGCAGGTCCTCGTCGAGCGACGCGCCGCCGATCTTCTTCTTCACCACCGTGTAGCCGCGATCGAGATAGCTGCGCATCTCGTCCTTGAGCTTGTCGTGATTCTGGCCGGGATAGTAATAGCCGCCCGCCGCATAGACGAACACCTTGCGGTTCGGCTCGCCGTTGCCGTAGCGGTCGGCGAGCAGTTGAAAGAGCGGCTTGCCCGCGATCTTCGCCACCGCGTCCCACACGGCCATGTCGATCGTGCCGATCGCCACCGAGCGCTCGCCGTGGCCGCCGGGCTTCTCGTTGGTGAACATCGTCGCCCAGATTTTGTGCGGGTCGAGATTGTCGCCCGCGTCGTTGACGAGCGAGGCGGGATCGGCTTCGAGCAGGCGCGGAATGAAGCGCTCGCGCATGAGCTTGCCTTGACCGTAACGGCCATTCGAATTGAAACCGTAGCCGACGACCGGCTTGCCGTCGCGGATCACGTCGGTGATCACGGCGACGAGGCTCAGCGTCATCTTGCTGAAGTCGATATAGGCGTTGCGGATCGGCGAACTGATCGGCAGCGTTTGCTCGCGAATCTCGACGATTCTCATGAGGCGGTCTCCTGGATGGATGCGTGGGCGCGCAATGTGGGTTGAGCGGTTTAAGTAGCGTGGCGCAATGGGAAGTAGCATAGCCGTCGCCGGGCCGCCTATACTTCACCTCAATTCATTTCATTCTTTACCCAAAGTGAGAACTGATTCGACTTCCGACTTCGCGTTCTTCGTGCAGCTGGCGCGGCTCAAGAGTCTCTCGGGCGCGGCGCGCTCGATCGGCATCACGCCGCCGGCGGCGACCAAGCGGCTCGGGATCCTCGAAGAACGCTTCGGCACGCGGCTCGTCAACCGCACCACGCGCAGCGTGAGCCTGACACCGGAAGGCGAGACCTTCGCGCGTTACGCCGCGCAGATTCTCGACCAGGTGCGCGAGATGGAGGACGCGATGGCCGGTTCGCCCGCCGATCCGCACGGACGCCTGCGCATCAACGCGACGCTGGGTTTCGGGCGCACCACGATCGCGCCGCTGGTGTCGGAGTTCGCGCGGCGCTATCCGCGTGTCGATATCCAGTTCGAGGTGACGGACCGGCCCGTCGATCTGGTCGAAGGCGCGTTCGATATGGCGATCCGTTTCGGCGAGTTGCCGGACCAGCGTCTGCGCGCGCGCCGCTTGATGAGCAACCGGCGTTTTCTGTGCGCATCGCCGAAATATCTGGAACGGCATGGCGTGCCGCGGCGCAAGGAAGATCTGGTCGATCACCGCTGCATCATTCACACGCAGAACGACGACGCGTCGGGCGTGTGGCGCTTCATGCAGGCGGATCATCTGGAAGCCTTGAAGGTGAGCGGCGCGCTGTCCAGCAACGATGGCGATATCGTGCTGCGATGGGCGCTCGACGGCCACGGCATTCTGATCCGCTCGGAATGGGATCTCGCGAAATACATCCAGAGCGGGCGGCTCAAACTCGTGCTGCCCGAGGTGGTGCTGCCGTCCGCCGATCTGTACGTCTACTATCCGGGTCAGCGCAACGAGTCGCCGCGCGCGCGGGCCTTCATCGACTTTCTCGTCAAGCATTTCGAAGCGCCGTTCGTGCCCGTGGACGTGAGCCAGCCCGCGCCGCCAGGCAAGACGGTGCGCAAACCGGCGCGTAAAAACGCGGGCAGGGCGAAGCGCTGAATGCACGCGGGGAAGTCGGGCGTGCAGCTTACGCGCGGCTTCCAGTGTTGGCTGACTCGCGCTAACATTCGCGTTTGCGTTGGTTTGTGCGTTTGTGCGTTTGTGCGTTCGTGAACCGCGACGGCCGCTTCGCTGCACGCGATGTGTCCCTGTCGTTGGACTGTGCCGGCGTTCGTGCTGGATTCACCGACGCCGTTCATTGCGAGGCGTCCGCCTCCCGCTCCCCTCATCCATCGTCGGCTGAATGCGATTCGTTCGGCCGGCTGGCGCTTTATGTCTGAAATCGATTCTCCGCTTCGTCAATCCGCCCCCGATACTTCGCGCGATGCATGGCCCGCCGTGGCCTCGCTCGCGCTCGGTTCGTTCGCTTCGGTGACCACCGAGTTTCTGCCGGTCGGCGTCTTGCCGGACGTGGTGAAATCGTTCGGCGTGAGCGCCGGACACGGCGGTCTGATGATGACGCTGCCGGGCCTGTTCGCCGCGCTGGCCGCGCCGGGCGTGCTGCTCGTCGGCAAGCGGATCGACCGGCGCACGCTGTTGCTGGCGCTTTCGGTGCTGCTGCTGGCGTCGGCGCTCACGTCGGCGGTGTCGACGCAATTCGGCTGGATGCTGCTCGGACGCGCAATGGTCGGCGCCAGTCTCGGCGCGTTCTGGTCGATGGCGCTGGCGGTCGCCGGGCGGCTGGTGCGCGCGGATCACGTGCATTACGCAGCGGCGGCAGTGTTCGGCGGCGCGACGACGGCGATGATCGTGGGCGTGCCGTTCGGTACCTTCGTCGCGGATCTGACCTCGTGGCGCGGCGCGTTTCTCGCGGCGGCCGCGCTCTCGGCCATCGCCCTGATCGTGCAGATCGTTGCGCTGCCCGCGCTTGCGGCCACGTCCTCGGCGACGCCCGGCGCGGCGCGCCTGCTGGCCTTCGCGCGCAACCGCATGGCCCAGCGCAGCATGGCCACGATCACGCTGCTGTTCGCCGCGCACTTCGGCACCTACACGTTTCTCGTGCCGCTGCTCAACGAAGCCGGATTCGCGGGTAAGGACGCGACGTGGGTGCTGCTCGCGTACGGCGCGTTCGGTTTCCTCTCGAATGCGCTCGCGAGCCGCTACGTGGCGCGCAGCCTGCGTCACACGCTGCTCGGCGCGACTGTGCTGATGGCCGTCACGCTGCTGGCGCTGCCCGCGGCGACGGGCCTGCGCGGCGCGGTGCTCGCGCTGGTCGCGCTGTGGGGCGTGGCGTGGGGCGCGCTGCCGCTCGCGCTGAACATGTGGCATCGGCAGATTCGCGATATCGAGGACGAGACGGTGTCCGCGATGTTCACGCTCACCACCCAGGTCGGCATCGGCTGCGGCACGGTGCTGGCGGGCTATATCGTCGATGCGCGCGGTCTGGGCGCGAACTACGTCACGGGCGCGGCGGTGGCGGCGCTGGCCGTGCTGGTGATCGTGCTGCTGCCGGTGAAAGGGACGGTTGAAGCGCCGGTGAAAAGGGCTGAATCAGCGTGAGTTGGCGCAATAAAACAGGGCGTCATCCCACCCGAAGGCTTGCCCTCGATGCCCAGGGAAAACCCGCACTTCAAGCGCGCCCGTAAAGGTCGATATCGCAGCTATCCCACTCATTCGACCACGCCGGGGAGCCACCGATGAATCTACGTTTGTTGATTGCCGCGACGCTGTGCGCGGCCACGTGTGCGGGCGCGACGTCGGCGTTCGCGGATAGCGCGACGCCACTGTCCGCGATCTCCGCAGTCTCCGTATCGAGCGACGACGACAGCGCCGCCGTCTTCGCGCCGGTGAAGCTCACCGCGGTGCAGAGCACGGCAGGCAACGCGGATCTCGCCGCGCCATCGGCCTCGGTGGGCGCGGACGTGCTGCGCGGCGCGACCGGCAACGCGGGCGTGAACCTCGTCGCCGGGGCGTTCAATGTGCAGGCCAATCAGATCGCGCTCGTCGGCACGTCGCGCGCGGAAATCGTCTCGCAGCAGACCGTGCAGGGCACCGCGCACATGACGGGCAGCGGCACGGCCGCACTCGGCGCGGGCGCGCTCGCCAACGTCAGCGGCAATATCGGCATCAATATCGCGGCGGGCGCGGGCAACGCGCAGTACAACGGCATGGTCGTGCACTGAGGCACGCCGCGCTACACCACGCTTCAGACCTCCTGCGCCGTCGGCCGGAACAGGATCTCGTTGACGTCGACGTCGTCGGGCTGCTCGATCGCGAAGGCGACCATGCGCGCGAAGCTGTCGGCGGGAATCGCGAACTTCTCGTAGAAGTCGGCGATCCCGGCCGCCACATCGGCTTCGGTCACGCTCTGCGGCAACTCCGATTGCACCGCGCCCGGCGAGATGATCGTCGTGCGGATGTTGTGCGGTTTCACTTCCTGGCGCAGCCCTTCGGAGAGCACGCGCACCGCCGTTTTCGTCGCGCAATACACGGCGTTGTTCTTGCCGACCTTGTGCCCCGCGACCGACGACACGTTGATGATATGACCGCTCTTTTGCCGCGTCATAGGCGGCAGCGCGGCGGCGATGCCGTACAGCACGCCCTTGATGTTCACGTCGATCATGCGATCCCAGTCCGCGATTTTGCCGCGTTCGAGCGGCGAATGCGGCATCAGACCGGCGTTGTTGATCAACACGTCGATACGGCCATGCGTGGCAACTGCGTGATCGACGAGCGCCTGAACCTGGCTCGCATCGGTGACATCGGTTTCGACGGCGGCGTTCTCCGGCAACCCGAGTTCGGCGGCCAGCGCCACGAGGCGATCGACGCGCCGCGCGCCGAGCACGAGCTTCGCGCCGGCGGCGGCGAGACGGCGCACGGCGGCTTCGCCGAGCCCGCTGCTCGCGCCTGTGATGACGATGACTTTTCCTGCGATATTGGCTGACATAGTGTTCCTTTGAACGGGGGGCGGGCGCGGGCGATCCTCAGCCGCGCGCCCGGCCGCTTACTTGCCGACGCGCGCCTGCAAATGCGCCGGATAGCGGTCGCCCTTCACGGCGATGTTCGCGAACGCCGTTTCAATGTCGCGCAGATTTTCAGCGGTCAATTCGATGGCCGCCGCGCCGACGTTTTCTTCCATTCGATGCATCTTGGTCGTGCCCGGAATCGGCGCGATCCACGGCTTTTGCGCGAGCAGCCAGGCGAGCGCGATTTGCGCGGGCGTCGCGTTCAGGTCCGTGGCGATCTGCTTGAGCACATCGACGAGCGCTTGATTGGCGCGGCGGTTTTCCTCCGAAAAACGCGGCACGACGTTCCGGAAATCCGTTTTGTCGAAGCTCGTCGTCGCGTCGATCGCGCCGGTCAGAAAGCCTTTGCCGAGCGGACTGAACGGCACGAAACCAATGCCGAGTTCGTCGAGCAGCGGCAGAATCTCCTGCTCGGGCTCGCGCCACCACAGCGAATATTCGCTTTGCAGCGCCGCGACCGGCTGCACGGCATGGGCACGGCGAATCGACTGCGCGCCCGCTTCCGACATGCCGAAATGCTTGACCTTGCCTTGCGCGATCAGCTCCTTCACCGCGCCCGCGACGTCTTCCATCGGCACGTCCGGATCGACGCGATGCTGATACAGCAGATCGATGCGATCGGTGCGCAGCCGCTTGAGCGCGGCGTCGGTCACGGCGCGGATGTTGTCGGGCTTGCTGTTGACGCCTTTCTGCACGTCGCCGCCTTCGAAGCCGAATTTGGTCGCGATCACCACCTCGTCGCGAACCGGCGCGAGCGCCTCGCCGAGCAATGCCTCGTTCGCGCCTTGCGCGTAGGCTTCGGCGGTGTCGAAGAAGGTTACGCCGCGCTCGAACGCGGCGCGGATCAGCTTGATGGCATCGGCCTTGTCGGTGGCGGGGCCGTAGCCGTAGCTCAGGCCCATGCAGCCCAGACCGATCGCGGACACTTCGAGCCCGCTCTTCCCGAGAACACGTTTTTTCATCGTCGACTCCTTATGCGTTGAGTTGCCGTCGCGACTCCGACAGCGGCACGACGATCAATGTAGCAGCGCGGCGTCTTGCGATTAAGCGCTAGAATCGGGATGAAGTTAGAAGCTGGGCTTATTAATCATGGCGCGTTCCGATCTTGCCGATATCACCGCATTTCTCGCCGTGGCGCGCGAGGGCAGCTTCACGAAAGCGGCCGCGCAACTGGGCGTCTCGCAGTCGGCGCTGAGCCAGACCGTGCGCAATCTGGAGGCGCGTCTGGGCTTGCGGCTGCTTGCGCGCACGACGCGCAACGTCTCGCCGACCGAAGCGGGCGAACGGCTGATCCAGTCGGTCGGTCCGCGGCTGGACGAAGTCGAGGCCGAACTGGCCGCGTTGACGGCGCTGCGCGAGAAACCGGCGGGCATCGTGCGCATCGCGGCGGGCGAGCACGCGGCGGAATCGCTGCTCTGGCCCGCCATCGAAAAGCTGCTGCCTGCGTATCCGGACATCACGATCGAACTTGTGATCGACAACGGGCTGACCGATATCGTCGAGCAGCGGCTCGATGCGGGCGTGCGGCTCGGCGAGCAGGTCGCGCGCGATATGGTCGCCGTGCGCATCGGGCCGGACATCCGGATGGCCGTGGTCGGTACGCCGGCGTATTTCGCGCGCCATCCGAAGCCGAAAACGCCGCAGGATCTGACCGTGCATAACTGCGTGAACATCCGCATGCCGACCGCCGGGAGCCTCTACGCGTGGGAGTTCGAAAGGGCCGGGCGCGCGCTCAAGGTGCGTGTGGAAGGCCGGCTGATCTTCAATACGGCGACGCTGGCGGTGCGCGCCGCGCTTGCGGGCGCGGGACTCGCGTGCGTGCCCGAGGCGCGCGTGCTGGCGCATATCGAGCGCGGCGAACTGCTGCGCGTGCTGAGCGACTGGTGCGCGCCGTTTCCTGGTTTCTATCTGTATTACCCGAGCCGACGGCAGCCGACACCGGCGTTTACGGTTGTCGCCGATGCGTTGCGGGGCGGGGTGTAGGTGAATGGGCTGGCGCGCACTGGCGGTGATCACGACCGAGGATGCACGCGCGCAACACCTCGCCGAAGTGTGCAAAGTGATCTTCGCGCCTTGCAAGCAAGCGTGAATGCGGCGTTCAGGCGCGCTGCGTTTGCTCGGCCAGTCGCGCTTGCAGGAACTCGATAAACCGCTGCGTTTTCGCGGGCAGCAAGCGTGTTTCCGTCATCGCGTAGATCGGCGTGGGTGTGCCGTGCCACTGCGGCATGACGGGCACCAGCGCGCCAATCGCGAGATCGTCGGCGACCACTTCGCGCGGCACCAGCACGATGCCCCGATCGAGCGTGGCGAGGCGGCGAATCATCCCCACGCTGTTGAGCGCATAGCGTCCGCCGACCGGCACCGTGACCGCGCGTTTGCGCTGACCGTCGTGCAGCGTCCATGAAGCAGCCTTCAGGATCGTCAGACATTCGTGCCGTTCGAGATCGGCGGGTTTCTCCGGCACGCCTGAACGTTTCAGATACGCGGGCGACGCAAACAGCGAGGGCGTGAGCGTTGCCAGCAAACGCGCGATCAACTGCGAGTTTTCCGATTCGCCGATACGGATCGCCACGTCGAACGGCTCGCTCACGAGATCGACGCGGCGCGGCGTGAGATCGAGATCGAAACCGATGCCCGGATATCGCTCGCCGAACTCCACGACAAGCGGCGCGAGATAGGTCACGCCGAAATCCACCGGCAGCGAGACGCGCAGCGTGCCGCTGGGCTGTGCGAGCAGCGTGCCGAGCTGGGCGTGCGCGAGCCGCGCCTCGTCGACGATGCGCTTGCAGCGCTCAAAATAGATCTGCCCGGCTTCGGTCAGCTCGATCTTGCGCGTCGTGCGATGCAGCAGCCGCAGCCCGATGTGCTTCTCCAGCGCGCTGATGCGCCGCGAGAGCGTGGAGTTCGGGATGCCCAGTGCGTCGGCGGCGTGGCGAAAGCCCTTGGCCTTTACGACCTCGACGAAGAGGGCCATGTCATTGAGGTAATCGTCCATCTTCATTGCTCCATGAGTGGATCAATGATATCCGATTAGCCGTCTTTATCTTCCTCATGAAGCATCCGATGATGGCGCCATCGCAGGTCCGAACCGTCTGCGTTCAACCCATTCGAGGAGCTGGTCATGAAGCAATTGTTCGATTCCGTCCGCGTCGGCCGTCATGCGCTGCGCAACCGCCTGGTCATGGCGCCGATGACGCGTTCGCGCGCCCAGTTCGACGGCACGCCGGGCGATCTCGCCGCGACTTACTATGCGCAGCGCGCGAGCGTCGGCCTGATCGTCACCGAAGGCACGCAGCCGTGCGCCGACGGCCAGGGCTATCTGACCACGCCGGGCATCTACACCGATGCGCACGTGGCCGGCTGGAAGCGGGTCGTGGACGCGGTGCACGCGAAAGGCGGCCGCCTGTTCATTCAGCTGATGCACGCGGGGCGCATGTCGCATCCGGATAACACGCCGCATCATCGCGCCGGTGTCGCGCCGTCCGCCATCGCGCCGGGCTCCGGCATGTTCACGGCGAAGGGCATGCAGGACATTCCGGTGCCGCGCGCGCTTTCGACCGAGGAAGTCCGCGCCACGGTCGCCGACTTCGCGCATGCGGCGCGCCGTGCGATCGAAGCGGGCGCGGACGGCGTGGAGATTCACGGCGCGAATGCCTATCTCGTGCAGCAGTTTTTCGCGCCGAGCGCGAACGTGCGGACCGATGAATACGGCGGTTCGATCGAGAATCGCGCGCGCTTTGCGATCGAGGTCGCGACGGCCATCGCGAAGGAGATTGGCGCGGACCGCACGGCGATCCGTCTGTCGCCGGGCATGGCGCTGTGGGGCATCGACGAGGGCGAGCAAGGTCCCGCGTTGTACCGCTATCTGGTGACGGCGCTCGACAAACTGGGCCTCGCGTATCTTCACATCGCGCATCAGGGCGATGAGGCGTTGCTCGCCGACATTCGCGCGCGCTGGACCGGCACGCTGATGGTGAACCGCGCGGGGCGTGCGCGGGAGCAGGTGGGCGCCGACGTGGCGTCGGGTGTGGCCGATCTCGAATCGTACGGCGCGATGGTGCTGGCGAATCCGGATTTCGTCGAGCGCATCAAGACCCACGCGCCGATGAACGAGCCGCGCCGCGAAGGTTTCTTTGGCGGGACGGCGCAGTTCTATACCGACTATCCGACGCTTGGCTGAGCGCAGGCGCCAAGGTTAATGAGCAGAACCGTGAGGCCGGGAAGCTGAACGGTTCTGCCGCCGCGAATTCGACGCCGATGAAGGTCGTGCCGGACCAGCCGCTGGTGACTTCCTGTGAAGGCGACGGCTGCATGATGCAGGCGAAATTCGCGCGGCCTTTTGCCTGACTGATATTCTTCAGGCAAAGGCCGTTGCGGATCACACGGTCCGCCGTGCATTCATCCCCCGCAACATCCCTCGCCGCCACATCCCCGCCAACACAGGCACAATACCCCCATGCGCCGCGTGTCGAACCGCTTCGACACCGCACCGCGCCATTTCGCCATTCGAACCGCCACACCCTGATTTGCAAAGACCCGCCGTGACCCAGCGCCATCCTTCCGCCGCCCACTGTTGTGCTTCACCCGGAGGCGTCCACGATGTCCGATCCTGAGTTCCAGGTCCTGCTCGTCGACGATGACGAATCGCTGCGCGACCTCCTGCGCGAATTTTTCCAGCAGCGCAACATCGCGTTCTCGGTGCTGCACGACGCCACCCAGCTCGAACGCCGCCTCGAACGCGAGCGTCCCTCGGTCATCGTGCTCGACGTGATGATGCCGGGCGTCGACGGCCTCACGGCGCTCAAGCAGTTGCGCGCGAGCGGCGACCGTATTCCGGTCATCATGCTCACCGCGCGTGCCGATGGCGCCGACCGCGTGATCGGCCTCGAACTCGGCGCCGACGACTATCTCGGCAAGCCCTTCATGCCGCAGGAACTGCTCGCGCGCCTTCGCGCCGTGCTGCGCCGCCAGGGCGAGCCCGATCGCGGTGCGCCCGAACGCCGCGCGCCATGCCGTTTCGGTCCGTTCGAATTGAATTTCGCCACGCGCACGCTGCTGCGCGACGGCGAGCCGGTCAAGCTCACGGGCAGCGAGTACGCGATGCTCGAAATCTTCGCGCAGCATCCGATGGAAACGCTCTCGCGCGCGAAGCTGCTCGATCTCTTGCACGGGCCGGGCGCGGCCGTGACCGAGCGCGGCATCGACGTGCCGGTGTGGCGTCTGCGCCGTCTGATCGAAGTCGATCCGTCCAACCCGCGCCGCCTGCAAACCATGCGCGGCGTGGGCTATATGTTCGTTCCCGACGATGACGCCGATGAAGCTTCCCTTCCGTCCGCTTGACACGCTGTTCGGCCGCCTTTCGCTGATGATCGTCGGCCTCGTGGTGCTGGTGCATGTGATGGCGCTACTGCTGATCGACAAGGAGCGCGCGAAGATCGACGCGCAGCGCTCGCTCAACAATCTCGTGATAGCGGCGCAGGTGCGCGAGCGCGATCCGGTGCTCGCCGAACACGTCGCGGACACGCTCGGCATTCATTACGTCGGTGTGGCGCATGCGATCGAGGCGGGCTGTCCCGCGCCGTGCACGGATACGAATGGTCCGCTCGAAGAGAGTTTGCGTCCGCGTCTGGGCGAGGGCAGTCACGTCGTGGTCGAGCCGGACACCAGCAGCGTGTGGGTGCGTCAGCGCGACGCGAAATACTGGATCGTGATGCCGGGCTTCATGCCGCCGCTCAGCCGCTTCATGGGTTTTTCGGCGCTTACGCTCGTGTTCGCGATCGTCACGGCGGTGATTTTTGCGTGGCAGGTGCAGCGTCCCGTGCGCGAACTGGCGCGTGCGGCGCGCGAGTATCGCATCGGGCGCGGCGTGCATCGCGTGGCGCAGGCGGGGCCGCACGAAGTGCGCGAACTGGTCAGCGATTTCAACGACATGGTGAGCGAACTCGCCGAAAGCGAGCGCGAGCGCTCGGTCATGCTCGCGGGCATCGCGCACGATCTGCGCACGCCCATCACGCGCATGCAGTTGCGCGCCGATCTGCTCGCCACGCCGAAAGATCGCGCGGCGTTCCTGCGCGAAACGGAATCGATGTCGCGCATCGTCACGCAGTTTCTCGACTTCGCGCGCGAGAACGTCAGCGATTCGGCGTTCGTGAGCGTCGACGCGCATTGCCGCCGCGATTACGGCGCGCACGCGGGCGATTCAGCCGAATCGGGCGCAACGGCAGCAGCGGAAGACGCTGACGACGGCGCACTCGTCAAGCTCGCGCTCCACGCAGGCGACGGCTTCATGCTGCCCGCCGTCGATCTCGACCGCATGCTCTCGAACCTGATCGAAAACGCGCTCACGTATGGCGAGCCGCCGGTCGAAGTGTCGACGAAGCTCGCCGATGGCCGTTACGTGCTGCGCGTGCGCGATCACGGCGCGGGCGTGCCCGAAGCGGATCTGCATCGCGTGCAGCGTCCGTTCGTGCGGCTCGACGCGGCGCGCGGCGGCGATGCGCATTGCGGCCTCGGTCTCGCGATCGTGCGCCGCCTCGTGCGTCATCACGACGGCGCGATGGATGTCGCCAACGATCCGCGCGGCGGCTTCGTCGTCACGATGAGCTTTCCTTATCCGCGCAAGGCGGGTTGATCGGCGCTGCCGATGGACGTCGGCGCGCCACTGACGCGCGCCGGTGTCTCGCGCATCGCCGCCGGTTGATGCACGTGATCGGACACGCTCAACTGCACGCAGCACAACACCGTTTCCACCACGCGCGCGACGAGCACATCGTCGGCGGCGGGCTGGCCGCTCGATAGCTGGCGGCAGAAGAAACCCGTGAGAGCCGAATAGATGAAGCGCGCGGACCCGAGCGCGTCGAGCGGCCCCTCGATCTCGCCGAGATGCGCGGCGTCGTCGAGCACGGCGGCGATGGTGGTTTCGGCGTGCGTGGCCGCGCTTTGCATGCGCGCGGCGAGCGGCGCGTTGCGGCGGACCGATTCGGCGTCCGCGAGCGCGATGCCGTAAAGACGGCGCGCCGAGCGATTGCCGAGCATGCGCTTGAGGCGCGCGCGCAACTCCTGCGCGAGCCAGTCCATCGGCCGCGCCGTCGCCGGCCGCGCGGGCAGATCGAAGGGCGCGAGCGACAGGTCGGGGCGCTCGAACAGCGCCTCGAATATCGCGGCCTTGCTGCGGAAATGCACGTAGATCGCGCCGCGCGTCACGCCCGCCTTGCCGGCGATTTCCTCGAGCGTGGCGGCCGCGAATCCCTTCCTGTAGAAGATCTGCTCCGCGCAATCGAGCAGCGTCTGGCGCTGCGCGAGCGATTGCTCCTTCGTCCTTCTCATATCAATCGGCCCTTCAAATTCCGTGCGTCCCGCACCGTCATGGCATCCGGCCCTCACACCCGATGGCGCGACGATACGGCGCGAGCGCGGGCAGGACATCCGCGCAGGACATCCGGGTAGGACATCAATTCGCGCCGATCTTATCAACGCCCGCGCCGCGTTTGCTTAGTGAATCTTACGGAGCGTTTTTCGCGTAACCCGGCGCGCTTGCAGTTTGCGTAAATTCCGCGTGAAGCAATGGTTAAGGGATTGGTAAGCCAGCCGGGCATGGGCCCGGCGCGCCTCTAGCGAATATGACAAGACACTCAGGAAACTACGCCATCACACCGGGAACGCCGTCACTCCGTACGCTCGCCGCGCAGTGCGCGGTGATTTGCGCCGCCATCGGCCTCGCAGGCTGCTCCGATAAACCGCAACAAGCGGCCTCCGCCACGCCGGAAGTCAACGTGATGCGCGTGCAGACGACTGCCGTGCCCGTGACGGTCGATCTGCCGGGCCGCGTGAGCGCGCATCTCGTCGCCGAAGTGCAGGCGCGCGCCACCGGCATCCTGCTCAAGCGCACCTTCGTCGAAGGCAGCGAGGTGAAGGCCGGCCAGCTGCTCTATCAGATCGATCCGGCGCCCTATGTGGCGACGCTCGACAACGCCAAGGCCGCGCTCGCGAAGGCGCGCGCGACGCTGGTCGCCGCGAAGGCGCAATCCGATCGCTACAAGGTGCTGGTCGCGGCCAACGCGGTCAGCAAGCAGGATTACGACAACGCCGTGGCCGCCACGGACGAAGCGCAAGCCGACGTCGAAGCCGACGCCGCGAGCGTGGAAACCGCGAAGATCAACCTGAGCTACACGACCGTTTATTCGCCGATCACGGGCCGCATCGGCAAGTCGTCGGTGACGCCGGGCGCGTACGTGCAGTCGAGCGGCGCGACCGAACTCGCGACCGTGCAGCAGATGGATCCGGTGTACGTGGACCTGACGCAATCGAGCGTCGACGGTCTGAAGCTGCGCCGCGCCGCCGCCGACGGCAAGATCACGCTGACCGGCCCGCACGCCGCGAAGGTGCAACTGGTGCTCGAAGACGGCCAGCCCTACAAGGGCACGGGCCACCTCGAATTCTCCGACGTGACCGTCGATCAGACGACCGGCTCGGTCACCGTGCGTGCGACTTTCGACAATCCGCACGACGTGCTGCTGCCGGGCATGTACGTGCGCGCGCGCATCGACGAAGGCTTCAACGAGCAGGCCGTGCTGCTGCCCGAAGCGGCTGTGCAGCACGACCAGAAGGGCAACCCGACGGCGCTCGTCGTCAACGCGAAGGACCAGATCGAACTGCGCCAGCTCACCACGGGCGGCGTAACGGATAACAACTGGATCATCGAGAAGGGGCTCAACGTCGGCGATCGCGTGGTCGTGTCGGGCGGCATGAAGGTGCAGCCGGGCCAGACCGTGCACGCCCTCGATCAGGGCGCGACGCCGGTTTCGGCGACGGCTGCCGCCGCCGACGCCGCGGCTTCGGATTCGGCAGCGGCTTCGGCATCCTCGCCCGCAGCGGCGTCCGCTGGCGCAGTGTGAGGTGACGCGTTAAATGGCTCGATTTTTCATAGACAGGCCCATCTTCGCCTGGGTGATCGCGATCATCCTGATGATGGCGGGGGTGGCCTCCATCTTTTCCTTGCCGGTGGCGCAGTATCCGACCATCGCGCCGCCTTCCATCCAGATTAGCGCGAGCTACGCGGGCGCATCGGCCAAGACCGTCGAAGACACCGTGACGCAGGTGATCGAGCAGCAGATGAGCGGTCTCGACCATCTGCTGTACATGTCGTCGACGTCCGACGATTCGGGCGCGGCCACCATCACGCTGACCTTCGCGGCGGGCACCAATCCCGACATCGCGCAGGTGCAGGTGCAGAACAAGCTGCAACTCGCCACGCCGGTGCTGCCGACCGTCGTGCAGGAAGCGGGCATCAAGGTCACGAAGTCCAGCAACAGCTTCCTGATGGTGATGGCGTTCGTCTCGCAAGACGGCAGCATGGACCGCTACGACCTCTCGAACTACGTGGCGTCGCACATCGAGGATCCGCTGAGCCGCGTCGACGGCGTCGGCACGGTCACGCTGTTCGGCACGCAGTTCTCGATGCGCGTGTGGCTCAACGCCGACAAGCTCAACCAGTACGCGCTGACGCCGGTGGACGTGGAAACGGCCATCACGAACCAGAACGTGCAGGTGGCGGCCGGTTCGATCGGCGGCACGCCGTCCGTGAAGGGCCAGGCGATGCAGGCGACCATCACGGAAGCGTCCTTCCTTCGCACGCCCGAGGAGTTCGGCAACGTGCTGCTCAAGGTGAACCAGGACGGTTCGCAGGTGCGCCTGAAAGACGTGGCGCGCATCGAGCTGGGCGGCGAGAACTACAACTTCGACACCAAGTACAACGGCGCGCCCGCAGCGGGCTTCGGCATTCAGCTCGCGACCGGTGCGAACGCGCTGCAAACCGAGCAGCTGGTGCGCGCGAAGCTCGCGGAACTGTCGAAGAACTTCCCGCACGGCCTCATCGTGAAGTATCCGTACGACACCACGCCGTTCGTGCGTCTGTCGATCGAGGAAGTGGTCAAGACGCTGCTCGAAGGCATCGTGCTGGTGTTCCTCGTGATGTATCTGTTCCTGCAGAATCTGCGCGCCACGCTGATCCCGACGATCGCCGTGCCGGTGGTGCTGCTGGGCACGTTCGCGGTGATGTCGGCGGCGGGCTTCTCGATCAACACGCTCTCGATGTTCGGGCTCGTGCTCGCCATCGGTCTGCTGGTGGACGACGCGATCGTGGTGGTCGAAAACGTCGAGCGCGTGATGGCGGAAGAAGGTTTGCCGCCGAAGGAAGCCACGCGCAAGGCGATGGGCCAGATCACCGGCGCGCTCGTGGGCGTGGCGCTCGTGCTCTCGGCCGTGTTCGTGCCGGTGGCGTTCTCGGGCGGCTCGGTCGGCGCGATCTATCGTCAGTTCTCGCTGACGATCGTGGCCGCGATGGTGCTCTCGGTGCTCTGCGCGCTGATTCTCACGCCCGCCTTGTGCGCGACCATCCTCAAGCCGATTCCGCAGGGCCATCACGAAGCGAAGACGGGTTTCTTCGGCTGGTTCAACCGCAACTTCGACAAGAGCCGCGACAAGTATCACAGCGGCGTGCAGCATGTGATCCGCCGTTCGTCGCGCTGGTTCGTGATCTATCTGGGCGTGATCGTCGCGGTGGGCTTCCTGTTCGTGCGTCTGCCGAAGTCGTTCCTGCCCGATGAAGATCAGGGCACGATGTACGTGCAGGTGCAGACGCCGGCGGGCTCGACCCAGGAAATCACGGCGCGCTCGCTCAAGGCGGTCACCGACTATCTGCTGACCGACGAGAAGAACATCGTCGAGTCGGTGTTCACGGTGAACGGCTTCAACTTCGCGGGCCGCGGCCAGAACTCCGGCATGGTGTTCGTGCAGATGAAGGACTTCGACAAGCGCCGCGCGTCGAACGAGAAGGTGCAGGCGCTGGTGGGCCGCGTGTTCGCGCACTTCGCGGGCGACAAGGACGCGATGATCATCCCGATCAATCCGCCGTCGATTCCCGAACTCGGCACCGCGTCGGGATTCGACTTCGAACTGACCGACAACGCATCGCTCGGTCACGAGCAGCTGATGGCCGCGCGCAATCAGCTGCTCGGCATGGCGGCGAAGGATCCGTCGCTGGCGCTCGTGCGTCCGAACGGCCTGAACGATACGCCGCAGTACAAGGTCGATATCGATCGCGAGAAGGCTCAGGCGATGGGTGTCGCCGCCGCCGACATCGACGATACGTTCTCGATCGCGTGGGGCTCGAAGTACATCAACAACTTCCTCGACACCGACGGCCGGATCAAGCGCGTCTACGTGCAGGCCGACGGCCCGTTCCGCATGAACCCGGACGATCTGGGCAAGTGGTACGTGCGCGGCACGAGCGGCACGATGGTGCCGTTCACCTCGTTCGCCACGGGCAAGTGGACGTTCGGTTCGCCGAAGCTCGAACGCTACAACGGCATTTCGTCGCTCGAAATACAGGGCCAGGCGGCGGCAGGCAAGTCGACCGGCCAGGCGATGAGCGCGATGGAACAACTGGCGGCGAAACTGCCGGCGGGCATCGGCTATTCGTGGACGGGTCTGTCGTTCCAGGAACTGCAATCGGGCTCGCAGGCGCCGCTGCTCTACGCGATTTCGATCATCGTGGTGTTTCTGTGTCTCGCGGCGCTGTATGAAAGCTGGTCGATTCCGTTCGCGGTGATTCTGGTGGTGCCGCTCGGCGTGATCGGCGCACTGCTCGCGGTGACGCTACGCGGCCTCGAAAACGACGTGTTCTTCCAGGTGGGGCTGTTGACCACCGTGGGTCTGTCCGCGAAGAACGCCATTCTGATCGTCGAGTTCGCGCGCGAACTGCAGGAGCAGCAGGGCATGACCGCGGTGGCGGCGGCGATCGAAGCCGCGCGTCTGCGTCTGCGCCCGATCCTGATGACGTCGATGGCCTTCGTGCTCGGCGTGCTGCCGCTGTCGATCAGCAACGGCGCGGGCTCGGCGAGCCAGCACGCGATCGGCACCGGCGTGATCGGCGGCATGTTCACGGCCACGTTCCTCGCCATTTTCATGATTCCGATGTTCTATGTGGTCATTCGATCGAAATTCAGCCGCTCCGAAGACAACGCGCAGAGCGGCACCGATGCGGCCCACGGCACGCAGGAGAGCCACGATGAATAAGCTCTCGCTGACCGCGCTCGGCGTGGCGGCGGCGTTCCTGAGCGCCGCCTGCACGCTGGAGCCGCACTACACGCAACCCGCCGCGCCGGTGTCGGCGGCCTATCCCACGGGTCCGGCCTACGACAGCCAGCCGGGCGCCGACGCGCGCAGCGCGCAGGGTCATTCGGCCGCCGACATCGGCTGGCGCGACTTCTTCAAGGACCCGCGCCTGCAGAGGCTCATCGAGCTGGCGCTGCAGAACAACCGCGATCTGCGTGTCTCCGTGCTGAAGGTTGCGCAGGCGCGCGCGCAGTACCGCATCGAGCGCGCCAACCTGATGCCGACGGTCTCCGTGACCGGCACCGGCACGCGCACCCGCACGCCGGCCGACCTCTCGTACGTGGGCCGCGCGACGGTCGCGAGCGATTACGACGCGGCTGCGGGCGCGTCGTGGGAGCTCGACTTCTTCGGCAAGGTGCGCAGCCTCTCGAACGAGGCGCTGCACACCTATCTGTCGACGGCGCAGGCGCGCAAGGCGGCGGAGATCACGTTGGTCTCCGAAGTCGCCGATCAGTATCTGACGATGCTCGCCTACGACGACACGATGAAGGTCACGAAGCAGACGCTCGACGCCGCGCAGAAATCGTACGAGCTGACGAAGACGGAATTCGACACCGGCACCGGTTCGGAACTCGATCTGCGTGAAG
This sequence comes from Paraburkholderia sp. SIMBA_027, assembly GCF_046535315.1. Classification (NCBI taxonomy): domain Bacteria; kingdom Pseudomonadati; phylum Pseudomonadota; class Betaproteobacteria; order Burkholderiales; family Burkholderiaceae; genus Paraburkholderia; species Paraburkholderia sp. SIMBA_027. Next base: position 82,947 of record NZ_JAWRWY010000014.1, on the reverse strand, counting down.
CGGCGGGCGTGGTGCAGCAGGCGCATGCGAACTACGAGAGCGAAGTGCGTCTGCGCGCGCAGGCGGAAAACGCGCTCGTGCTGCTGGTGGGCGCGCCGTTGCCCGCCGATCTGCCCGAGGGTCTGCCGCTCGATTCGCAGGCGCTGCTCGCCGATATTCCGGCGGGCCTGCCCAGCGATCTGCTCACGCGTCGCCCCGACATTCTCGAAGCCGAGGAAACGCTCAAGGCCGCCAACGCCAACATCGGCGCGGCGCGTGCGGCGTTCTTCCCGAGCATCAGTTTGACGGGGCAGTTCGGCTACGCGAGCGCGAGCCTCGGCTCGCTGTTCAAGCCGGGCCAGCTTGCGTGGGATTTCGGGCCGACCATCACGATGCCGATTTTCGAAGGCGGCGCGAACAAGGCCAGCCTCGACGTGGCGAAGCTCGAAAAAGACGAGGACGTGGCGGCGTACGAGAAGGCGATTCAGACGGCGTTCCGCGAAGTGGCGGACGGGCTCGCCGCGCGCGGCACGTACGATACGCAGATCAGCGATCTGCGCGCGTACACCGAAAGCGAGCAGCGCCGTTACACGCTGTCCGATCTGCGTTATCGCAACGGCGTGGACAGCTACCTCTCTGTGCTGAGCGCGCAGACCGATCTGTATTCCGCGCAGCAATCGCTGATCAGCGCGAATCTGAGCCGACTCACGAATCTCGTGGATCTGTATCAGTATCTGGGCGGTGGCTGGATTGCGCAGACCGGCGACGCGCCGCGCAATGCCGACTCGGATCGCACGGCGATGGAAACGTCGAACGCGGCGTCTTCAGCGTCGGCGGCATCCGCGGCGACTGCGGTACGTTAACCCTCAGAAGCATCCGGGGCACGCAGGGCGTGCCGCCGCCAGGCGCCTGGCGACACGCCCACCAGCTTGAGGAACACGCGGCTCAGGTGACTCTGATCGGCGAAACCGCATTGCGCGGCGATCTCCGAGAGCGTCATGGCCGTGCGTTCGACGAGCCGGCGCGCCTGCTCGGTGCGCTGTTCGAGCAGCCACTGATGCGGCGTGCGTCCCGTCGATTTCGAAAACGCGCGGATGAAGTAGCCGCGCGACAGATTGCACTCGCGCGCGATGTCGGCAATCGACACGCCGTCGCGCGTGCGCTCCAGCAGCAGTTCTTTCGCACGAGCTTCGTTGAGCGCCGAGAGCGCGCCCTTGGCGCGTTCGTTCGTGGCGTTGAAGCCGCCATACTGGCGCGCGACGTGCGAGCCGATCGCCAGACCGACCTGTTCGATGAACACCGTGTTGATGTCGCCCGCGAGTTCCAGATTCGCGGCGAGCGCGCGGGCCAGATGGCCGAGCACCGCGTCCTTCTGGTGCGCGCCGCAGGTCAGGCCGCTGATGGCGGGCAAATTCTGCTCGTCGGCCAGCCGGTCGAGAAAAGGGCGTGACAATTCGACAAGCACGAAATCGAAATTGCCATACATATCCGCCTGATAATCTTCAGAAAAATCGCGGATATAGATCGAATCGGTATCGAAATGCCGGTCTAAAGCGCGTGCCCCCCGGAATATCTTCCGGCGATGGGCATTGCCTAATGAAATACCCGTCAAAAATCCGCGTTCGCTGGCCGGCATGGCAATGCGTTCGAGGTCCGGCTCCGCCATGCATTTGCGGTAGAACGCGATATCCCCGTTGTCGACATGGACATCGACTCGCAATTTACTGGCAACACAGCCCAGATTGTCTTTGGGCGCGGCCTTGACCGGCGCTGATATTGCTCGCGAAATCATGGACGGTGACCTCGTGCCGGATTCTCCGGATGAATTGAACGGCGCGGATCAAACACCGCTGTAACCGGTTCGACAGAATCGAGGTGACATTTATACCATCGGTCAGAAATAGCGGCAACGCGTGCCATGCCTTGTGCTTATCGACTGCAATGCGGCGTGAATGGCGCTTCCGGAATCGCTGAATGCCCGTCTGGCTGCGGATTGGACCCAATCCGGAAATGATTTGCACAATCGCCGGAGTCAGCAACTGCTGAAAATCGTCCGGCGCACTGGCCCCGGAATTCGACGCCCGGGCGGCTTCAAGCGGCTCCGGCGGCGCGTTGCGCCTCGCATGCCGCGAATTATTCTTCAAGACGGCTTTATTTCTAATCATTACACTTCGCCCCAGAAAATAGAGGGGGAAGTCGACGTTCAATGAGAGGAGGCGCGATATTGGGTTCGAAACCGGGCGGCAATGGCGTTTCGAATGACGGTGTTCAACCAGGTGCGTGTCGGGTCACGTGCGAGCACGCAAATATGTCCTGGAGATGACCATGATTCAAATTGGCACATTGCGGGTCAGTTTCGAGCAGCGCGAGATCCGTCGCGACGGAATCGTGATGCGCATTGGCGCGCGCGCGTTCGACGTGCTCGAAGTGCTGTATCGCGCGAACAATACGATGCTCTCGAAGGACGCGATCATGGACGCCGTGTGGCCCGGCGCGATCGTCGAGGAAAACCGCCTGCAGGTGCACGTGGCCGCGCTGCGCAAGCTGCTCGGCGCGGAACGCGACCTCATCAAGACCGTGGCGGGGCGCGGCTATGTGCTGGTCGTGCCGAACCAGTCGACGGCGTCGAACATGCCGAATGCGTCGAGCACGGCCGGTGCGGACGCAGGCGGTGCAGTGCGCGAGGCCGCGCCGCTGCCTTCGCTCGCGTCGCTGCGCGTCGTGCCGCTGATCGGCCGCGAAACCGAAATCGCACGCATCGTCGAGCAGTTCGAGCACGTGCCGGTGACCACGATCGTCGGCGCGGGCGGTATCGGCAAGACCTGTCTCGCGCGTCACGCCGCGCGCGAAATGCAGCGCCGCCAGGGCCGCGCCGTGTGCTTCGTCGAACTGAACAAGGCCAGTTCGCGCGAGACCGTGTTCGCCGCGCTCGCGGAGGCGCTCGATCTGCAAGGCGAGCCGGGCGTGTCGTGCGAGGACGCGATCTGCGAGGCTGTTGCAGCGTCGAATTGTCTGCTCGTGCTCGATAACGCCGAGCATGTGATCGATGTCGTGGCCGGTTTCGTCGATACCCTCGTCGCGCGCCATCATGGTGCGCGCCTGCTGGTGACGAGCCGCGAGCCGCTGCACATCTGGGCCGAATCCGTGCTGCGCCTCGAACCGCTTGCGGTGCCGGCCAACGGCGCATCCACCGAGGCGATCCTCGCGCATTCCGCGGTCGCGCTGTTTCTATGCCGCGCCCGCGCGCTCGCGCCCGACTGCGCGCGCGACGAGGCGAGCATCGCGCTCGTCGCCGAAATCTGCCGCCGCCTCGAAGGCCTGCCGCTCGCCATCGAACTGGCCGCCGCGCGCGTGGCCACGCTCGGCGTGGAAGGCGTGGCGTCGCGCCTCGACGACCGGCTCAATCTGCTGACGGGCGGATTGCGTTCGACCTTGCCGCGCCATCAGACCTTGCGCGCGACCTTCGAGTGGAGCTACATGCTGCTCGACGCCGCGTCGCGCATTCTGTTTCGCCGCTCAGGCTGCTTCGCGGGCGCGTTCACCTTCGAGGCGGTCTGCGCGGTGACGGCCGAGCCCGGCATGTCGATCGCGGTGATCGTGTCGAGTCTTTCCGAACTCGCGACCAAATCGCTGCTGAATGTGGAGTTTCGCGGCGCGATCGCGGTCTACCGGCTGACCGAAAGCACGCGCGCCTATGCGCTCGAAAAGCTGCGCGACGAAGGCGAATCGCAGATCATCGCCACGCGCCACGTGCGCTATATGCGCAAGCGCATCGAGGAGAGCGGGCCGTTCGTCGCGCAGACGGAGCACGAGGGCGCCGATGTGAGCACGCGTCTCTCGCTCGACGACGCGCGCAGCGCCTACGACTGGGCCTTCTCCGACGACGGCGACAAGGTGCTCGGCGTCGCGCTCGCGGGGGCGCTCGTCGGCACCTTGCTCAGCGCCTCGCGCGTGCAGGAATGCTGCCAGCGCGCGCAACGCGCGCTCGCGGTGCTCGACACGCTACCCGCGGGCTCCGTCGATGTCGTCTGCGAAATGAAGCTGTGCGCCGCTTACGCGACCTCGCTGCTGCACGTGGGCGACGACATGGGCCGCGCCGTCGCGCTGTGGGAACGCGTGCTGCGTCTCGCGCGCGCCGCCGACGACGCCGAATTTGCCGCCGACGCGCTCTGGGGTCTCTGGAACACCATGCAATCGAGCGGCGACATTCACACGTCGCTGCGTTACGCCACGCGTTTTCAGCACGCGAGCGCCGCTTGCGATTCGCCGTGGCGCCGCTGGCTGGCCGAACAGACACTCGCTATTTCGCTGCACTGTTGCGGCGAACACGACCAGGCGCGCGAACGGCTCGAACGCACGGTCGAAGCCTTCACGACGCTCGGCGCCACGGCGCCGTCGCGCGGCTGGCTCACGGTGTATCCGCTGATCTACGCGCGCGGCACACTCGCGCGCATCGCGCTGCTGCAATGCCAGCCCGCGAAAGCGATGCAGCTCGTGGAAAGCACGCTCGATCTGATTCACGGCGATGCACTGGAGCCCTCGCTGAGTCACGTGCTGGCCTGCGTGGCCGTGCCGATCGCGCTCGATTGCGGCGAGCGGCAGTTGGCCGCCAACTATCTGGCGCTGCTGCGCTCGCAGTCGGCTAGCCATCGGCTGGAGATCTGGCTCGACTACACCGAGTGTCTGGCGGCGAAGCGCGACATGCTCGCGGGTCATGCGGACGTCGCGCTCGAACGGCTGGAAAACGCGTTGCCGCGGCTTGCGTCGCGTGGTTTCCGGCGCGTGGTCACGCCGTTCGTCGTGCTGCACGCGCAGACGCTCGCGCACGCGGGTCGTTTCGAGGAAGCGCGCACGCGGCTCGACGAAGCGCTTGCGAGTGCGCGGGCGAATGGCGAGCGTTACTTCGCGCCCGAGTTGCAGCGCGCGCGCGGCTGGCTGGAATTGCGGCGCGCGGCGCAGCGCGGCACGCCGCCGGACGACGTGGCGCGGCGCGAGGAAGCGGGGCGGCGTCTGCTCGACGAGGCGATCTCGATGGCGCGTGCCGATGGCGCGCCGCTGTGGGCCTTGCGCGCCACGCTCGATCTCGCGACGTACGAATTCGACAAGGGCGAGACGGCGCGCGCGACAGCGTTGATCGACGGTCTGGAGGATTCGGCGTGGGATCGCACGTCGAATGCGCCCGATTTTCAGCGCCTTGCCGCGCTCAGGCAGACGCTGCAATCGGCACGCACGCAGCGCACGGAGCGGCTTGCGCCGCAGTGAACGCCGCACGCACGGCGCGGCGGGTTCTGCAAGGCAACTAGCGCTGGGCCGCCGCGTGCGGCTTGCCGATCAGCAGGAAATGCACGCATGCGATGAGCGGAAACACCAATGCCACGCACGCGACCAGCGTCCAGCCACCGCGTTCGTACAAGGGGCCCGCAAGCGCGGAACCGAACGCGCCGCCCACGAAAATGCTCGTCATATAGAGCGCATTGAGGCGATTGCGGCTCGCCGCGTGCAGCGCATAGATCTCGCGCTGGCCGAGCACCATGTTCATCTGCGCGGCAAAGTCGAGCGCGACGCCCGTCACCACCAGCCCGAACACGCCGAACGCCGGATGCACGAGCGCGGGCAGGAACGACAGCGTGCCGACGATCAGCGCTACCACGGTCGCGCGCACGGAATGCCCGGCGTCGGCGAGTCGTCCCGAGACGGGCGCCGAGGTCGCACCAATCGCACCGACGAGCGCGAACAGCGCGATGGCGGTCTGCGAGAGGCCGTAGTGGCGTGTGAGTTCGATCGGCACGGCGGTCCAGAACAGACTGAACGAGGCGAACATCAGCGCCTGATAGAGCGCACGATGACGCAGCACCGGCAGCGTGCGCACGAGCGTGATCAGCGAGCCGAGCAGGGCGAAGTACGTCGCGCGATGCTCGGGTTGACGGCGCGGAATCGTCAGCGCGAGCACGGCGGTCACGAGCGTCATCAGCATGGCCGCGCCTGCGAACACGGTGCGCCAGCCGAAGTGATCGGCGAGCACGCTCGACAGCGGCCGTGACAGCAGGATGCCGAGCAGCAAGCCGCCCATGATCGTGCCGACGATGCGTCCGCGCGCATGATCGGGCGCGAGATGCGCGGCGAGCGGAATCAGGATCTGCACCGCCACCGAACTGAATCCGATCAGCAGCGAGATCGCCAGAAACACGCCGGCCGACTGCGCGAGCGAGGCCGCGATGAGACTCGCGATCGACACCAGCGCGGTCACGATCATTAGACGGCGGTTTTCGAGCAGATCGCCGAGCGGCACGATGAAGAACAGGCCGAGCGCATAGCCGATCTGCGTGAGCGAGACGATCAGGCTCGCGGCGCCGCCCGTCATGTGCAGCGACGGCGCGATCAGTTCGATGATCGGCTGCGCGTAATAGAGATTCGCGACGATCGCGCCGCAACTGAATGCGAACAGCGCGATGAGTCCCTGAGTGAGGTGCACGGCGTGCGGCGTGCCGCCGTGCATGCGCGAAGGCGTGGACATGGGCGTTCCTTGAACGATGAATCGGTGCGACGAGCATAGGCGCGCCGTCGCGGCGGCGGAATGGGGCGGCGGCGCAATCCCGCGTTGCGTGGCGCGCAACGGCTTCGCGTCGTCAGCGCTCATGGTCGTTTCAGCGCTGGCATAATGCCCGCCATGGACAAGCTACTCGCCTTGAAGACCCTGCTCGAAGTGGCCGACGCCGCCGGTTTCGCCAAGGCGGCGCAACGTCTCGGCGTGGCGACCTCGTCGGTCACGCGTTTGATGGATGCGCTCGAACAGGACGTCGGCGCGGTGCTGCTCACGCGCACGCCGCGCCGTGTCAGCCTGACCGATGCGGGCGCGGCCTATGTCGAGCAGGTCGCCAAAGTGCTCGACGATCTCGCGGAAGCCGACGAAAGCGTGCTCGACAGCGGCGCGGAACCGGCGGGCATGCTGCGCATCGCGGTGCCGTCCACCTATAACCGCGTGGTGCTCGCGCCGCATCTGGCCGCGTTTCTCAGCGAACATCCGCGCATGGCGCTCGACGTGGTGGCCGCCGACCGCTATGTCGATCTCGCGCTGGAGCGCATCGATCTGGCGGTGCGCATCGGCGTGCCCGAAGCGAATCCGCAACTCGTCGTGAAGACGCTCGCCGATAATGCGCGGATCGTGGTGGCGAGCGCCGCCTATATCAAGCGCGAAGGCATGCCGGACGCGCCCGCCGATCTCGCCGGGCGCGACTGTCTGCGTGTGAATTATGGCGGCGGCTATCGCGCGCGCCAGGTCTGGACCTTCACGCGAGGCGAGACGCAGGAGGCGGTGAACGTGCGCGGCCGCCTCGTCTCGGACAGCATCGACATGCTGCTCGCCGCCGTGCACGCGGGGCACGGTTTCGCGCTGTTGCCCGCATGGCTCGTGCACGACGCGCTCGCGTCCGGTCAGCTCGTGCGCGCGTTCGAAGGCTGGCACGTGAGTCCGCAAGGCGGCGATGTGGTCGTGCACGCCGCATATCTGCCGAATCGGCGTCATTCGACCAAAGTACGCGCGCTGCTGCGTTTTCTCGAAGCGCGTCTGAACCCGCGCTGATCCGCTCGCGCCCGAGCGCACGATCGTTCAGGCGTTCATTTCCTTCTTCCCTTCGACGATGCATCGCGGCCTCGCCCCGGCCGCCGATGCCGCTCGCCCGTTGCCCGCGATCGAGTCAATCCGCATCTGAATTCAGGACTTTTCAGATCGCGCCAAGGACTTTGCAGGACCGTCTCCGTAATCTGCGCTCACGCATGCGGCGTCAACTTCATGACTTCTCGCCCGCCGCATTGCGCCTGATTCACACGCGCAACCTCATCGCCGCTGCACACGCAGCGATGCAACGACGGAGATCCAGCATGAACACGCAGCAAATCGACACGACCATTCCCTCGGCCTCGCGTCGCCGGATGCTTTCGGCCAGCGCGGGCATGGCCGGCGCCATGGCCGCCATGTCGAGCCTGTCCGCGAACGCGGCGACGACGGCAGGCGCCGCGCCCCACGCGCACGGCACCGGCCACCATCACGGCGGCAGCTACGTGAGCGCGAAGGACGGCACGCAGATCTACTTCAAGGACTGGGGCACGGGCACGCCGGTGGTGTTCTCGCACGGCTGGCCGCTGTGCGCCGACGCGTGGGACGCGCAGATGCTGTTCCTCGTGAACCAGGGCTATCGCGTGATCGCGCACGACCGCCGCGGCCATGGCCGCTCGGGTCAGCCGTCCGAGGGCAACGACATGGACACCTACGCCGACGACCTCGCCGCCGTGCTCGACGCACTCGACGTGAAGGGCGCGATGCTCGTGGGTCACTCGACGGGCGGCGGCGAAGTCGCGCATTACATCGGCCGTCACGGCGAAAAGCGCGTGGCGAAGGCCGTGCTGATCGGCGCGGTGCCGCCGCAAATGGTCAAGTCGCCGACCAACCCGAACGGCCTGCCGATGCAGGTGTTCGACAACATCCGCGCGGGCGTGGCCGCGAACCGCTCGCAGTTCTATCTGGATCTGGCGCAGCCGTTCTACGGCTTCAACCGTCCGAACGCGAAGGTCTCGCAAGGTCTCGTTCAGGAATTCTGGCGTCAGGGCATGGCCGGTTCGATCAAAGGCCAGTACGAGTGCATCAAGCAGTTCTCGGAAGTCGATTACACCGACGACCTGAAGAAGATCAGCGTGCCGACGCTGATCCTGCATGGCGACGACGACCAGATCGTGCCGATCGACGATTCGGCGAAGCTGTCGGCCAGGATCGTCAAGAACGCCACGCTGAAGATCTACGAAGGCGCACCGCACGGCATGTGCAGCACGCACGTCGACAAGGTCAACGCGGATCTGCTCGCCTTCCTGAAATCGTAAGCGATCCTGATCGAATTCAGGATATTTCAGCGCAACGACAAGGACGCGGCGACGCGCGAGCCCTAATCTCAACGTCGCCGACCCAACCTTTAAACGGAGCCTCTCATGGCAAAAGAACTGTTGACCCCCGACACCTGCGCACTCGCGCTGATCGACCACCAGCCGCAGATGTTCTTCGGCACGCACTCGCACGAGCGCACCACGGTGCTGCACAACGTGCAGATTCTCGCGAAGGCCGCGAAGCTCTTCAAGGTGCCGACGGTCCTCACGACCATCGCCGCCGACTCGTTCAGTGGCCATCTGCTGCCGGAAGTGCAGGCGGTGTTTCCGCAGCAAAAGCCCATCGACCGCACGTCGATGAATTCGTGGGAAGACGCGGGCTTCCGTGAAGCGATCAAGGCCACGGGCCGCAAGAAGATCGTGATCGCCGGCCTGTGGACCGAAGTCTGCGTGACCTTCCCGACGATCCAGATGCTCAACGAAGGCTTCGAGATCTACGTGCCGACCGACGCATGCGGCGACATCACGGAAGAAGCGCACGAGCGCGCCGTGCAGCGCATCGTCCAGGCGGGCGCGGTGCCGATGAACTCGCTGCAGTTCATGTGCGAACTGCAACGCGACTGGGCGCGCGGCGAGACCTACGAAGGCTGCATGGACATCTTCAAGGCGCACAGCGCGTACGGCATCGGCGTGCGTTACGCCAAGCAGATCCTCGGCGAGCACGCGAGCGAGGCGGGCTGAAGCTGAAGGGCTCGCGTTGTCGCGAGCCTCGCAGAACGACGCGTGCGAAGCCGCCTGAAAAAACCTGAAGGCCGGTTTCGCGCGCAGCAGCAAATACATCAACCGCATCGAGAACACAGGAGGGCGTCGATGAGCGCACCCGATCAACCTGCCCGCGTCGCCGACCTGGTGATCTACAACGGCAAGATTGCCACCCAGGACGAGCGCCGCTCGTTCGTCACCGCACTGGCCGTGTCGAACGGCAAGGTCGTGGCGTCCGGCAACGAGCGCGACGTCATGCAATGGGCGCGCGACGACGCCCGCCGCATCGACCTGAACGGCCGCACCGTGATTCCGGGTCTCAACGACTCGCACCTGCACGTGATTCGCGGCGGTCTGAACTTCAATATGGAATTGCGCTGGGACGGCGTGCCGTCGCTGGCCGACGCGCTCGCCATGCTGCGCGAGCAGGTCGCGCGCACGCCCGCGCCGCAATGGGTGCGCGTGGTGGGCGGCTGGAACGAATTCCAGTTCGCCGAGAAGCGCGGCCCGACGCTCGAAGAGATCAACGCGATCGCGCCCGACACGCCGGTCTTCATCCTGCACCTGTACGACAGCGCGTTGCTCAACGCGGCAGCGCTGCGCGCGGTGGGTTACGACCGCGACACGCCCAATCCGCCGGGCGGCGAAATTCAGCGCGACCGGCGCGGCAACCCGACGGGCATGCTGATCGCGCGTCCGAACGCGGGCCTGCTCTACGCCACGCTGGCGAAGGGCCCGAAGCTCGCGCTCGACGATCAGATGAATTCTTCGCGCCAGTTCATGCGCGAACTGAACCGGCTCGGCGTGACGAGCGCCATCGACGCGGGCGGCGGTTATCAGGCCTATCCCGACGACTACGCCGTCATCATGGAACTGGCGAAGCGCGATCAGTTGAGCATCCGCATCGCGTACAACCTGTTCACGCAGAACGCGAAGCGCGAGGTGGAAGACTTCGCGAAGTGGGTGAAGGCCACGCGTCCCGGCGACGGCGACGACTTCCTCAAGGTCAACGGCGCGGGCGAAATGCTGGTGTTTTCGGCCGCCGACTTCGAAGACTTCCTCGAACCGCGCCCGGACCTGCCCGAAGGCATGGAGAAAGAACTCGAAGACGTCGTGCGCCTGCTGGTGCAAAACCGCTGGCCGTGGCGTCTGCACGCGACCTACGACGAATCGATCGACCGCTTCCTGAACGTGTTCGAGCGCGTCAACGCCGACACGCCATTCAACGGTCTGCGCTGGTTCTTCGACCACTGCGAAACGATTTCCGAGCGCAATATCGAGCGTATCGCGGCGCTGGGCGGCGGCATTGCCGTGCAGCATCGCATGGCGTTTCAGGGCGAATATTTCATCGCGCGTTACGGCGCCGAAGCCGCCGCGCAAACGCCGCCGGTGCGCAAGATGCTCGAAGCGGGCCTGCCCGTGGGCGCGGGCACCGACGCCACGCGCGTCGCGAGCTACAACCCGTTCGTGTCGCTCTACTGGCTGGCCTCCGGTCGCACCGTGGGCGGCACGCCGATGTACGCGCAGCGCGACCGTCTCGACCGCATGGAAGCACTGCGTCGCTACACGGTGGGCAGCGCGTGGTTCTCGAACGACGAGACGAAGAAGGGCGCGCTCGTACCGGGCCAGTACGCCGACTTCGCCGTGCTCAGCGACGACTTCTTCACGGTCGAGGAAGAAGCGATCAAGCATCTGACCTCGGTGCTGACCGTGGTGAATGGCCGCGTGGTGTATGCCGATGCGGAGTTCGACACGCTCGCGCCGCCCGCGTTGCCGGTCAGCCCGTCGTGGTCGCCGGTTGCGGAGTTCGGCGGTTATGCGCGCTATCGGCCGGTGGTGTCGAATTCGGCGGCGAATGCGGCATCGCTTGCGCAATCGTGCAGCGACGCCTGCGTGAACCTGTGCGGCGTGCACCAGCACGCACACGGCCGCGCGTGGCGCAGCAACGCGCCGGTTTCGGACCAGAACGGTTTCTGGGGCGCGCTCGGCTGTAGCTGCTTCGCGTTCTGATCGGGGAGCGCGCCATCATGAAACGCATCGACACTACCGACGCCGCGCTGCTGTTCCTGCGCGTGGCCGCGAGTCTGCTCGTGCTGTTCGTGCACGGTCTGCCGAAGGCGCTGCACGTGCACGCACAACTGGGCGCGATCGAAGATCCGATGCATCTGGGCAGTGGTTTTACGCTCGGATTCGCAATCTTCGCCGAAGTCGTCTGTCCGGTGCTGATGATCCTCGGCATCTACACGCGGCTCGCCGCGCTGCCGATTCTCGTCGTCACGGTGGTCGCGCTCGGCCTCGTGCATCCGGACTGGACGCTCGAACAAGGCCAGTTCGCATGGATGCTGCTGATCCTGTTCGGCACCGTGGCGATCGGCGGACCGGGCCGTTACCGGCTTGGCGCACCGCTCGCCGCGCAGACGCATCGCGCTTGACCGGCGGCGCGCGTCATCGACGTCACTCACAACAACGCACAGGAAAACGGGGCATGGGAACAGCGTCATGGAGGGCAGGCGGAGAGGTGGCGGGCGTACGCATTCCGTGCACGCCGGTCGCGATCGCCGCGGCGGAGAGCGCGCACGCGGCGCTGCCGCCGGTGCTGCTCGGCCATGCGAGCCGCGTGTTCGTGTTCGCGGCGCTCAACGGGCGGCGCGGCGGCGTGGCTTGCGACGAGGGCACGCTCTACGTGAGTTCGATGTACGCGAACATGGGTTTGAGCGCCGCCTACGCACATTCGACGGCGCGCTACGAACTCGACAGCGCCGACGCGGCGCGCCGCCTGTTGCATCACTATGGCGCGAGCGCGCGCGATCAGGACGAGGCATGGCTCGCGATCGCGCTGCACACCACGCCGGGTGTGTCCGCGCGCGTGTCGCCGCTCGCGGACATGCTCGCGGCCGCGGTGCGTATGGACCTCGTCGCTGCGCAGTTCGACGATTACACGGGCGGCGAGCGCTCGGGCGTGCTGGCCGCGTATCCGCGCGGCAAGGGCTTCGAGGAGGAGATCATCGGCGCGATTGGACGCGGCGTCGCGCACCGGCCGCACACGACCTTCGGCACCGCGAGCGCGGACGTGCTCGACCGCGTCGATCCGGACTATTGCCGCGTGAATTTTTGCGGACAGATTCTGGGCTCGCGCTGGCAGGGCGCGCAGGCAGCCGATGGCCGGACGCCTCCGCATTCCCGCGCGGCGCCTCGCGCCTGACGCGGTCCGCTACAGCAGCACAGCAAGGAGAAGCAGACATGTCATACCTGATTTCGCTGGGAGCGGGCCTCGTGGTCGGCTTCCTCTATTACTTCTCGCGGGTGCAGTCGCCCGCGCCGCCGCTGATCGCGCTCGTGGGCCTGCTGGGCATCGTGATCGGCGAGCATGCGATTCCGTTCGTGCAGGCGCAGTTGAAGCCGCCCGTGGCGCAGTCACAGACGCAGACCGCGCCGCAGGAAGTCAACCCGACCACCACCGTCGCCGCGGCGCAACCGTCATGCAGCAACGAGCCTTGAGTCCCGCCGCCATGCTCGCGCCGTTGCGCGGCGAAAACGTGGCGCTCGCGTTCGTCGCGGGCTATGTCGATACGCTTGGTTTCGTCGCGCTGTTCGGGCTGTTTACGGCGCACGTCACGGGCAATTTCATTCTGATCGGCTCGGGCCTCGCGGGCGCGGGCAGCGGGCTGCTGATCAAGTGGCTCGCGTTTCCGGCCTTTATCGCGGGCATTGTGGCGGCGCGCGTGCTCGACAACGCGCTGCGCGATTCCGCGCACGGCACCCGCGCCGGCGGCCTGTACGCCTTGCAGATCGCATTGCTCGCCGCGTTCATGATCGCGGGCGTGCTGGCCGCGCCGATCACGAATGCCGATGCGCCGCTCACGATCGTCTGCGGCCTGCTCGGCGCGGCGGGGATGGGCGTGCAGAACGCGCATGCGCGGCTCGCGTCGCGCAGCGTGGTCGCCAACACGGTCATGACCGGCAACGTCACGCAGGCCGTGATCGACGTGTTCGATCTGCTGTTTCCGGGCCGCACGCACGTGGACCCCGCCGACACGCGCGAGCGGCTCGCCCGCACGCTGCCGCCGGTGCTCGCGTTCGCGCTGGGCGCGGGCGGCGGCGCGCTGGGCTGGCTGACGGCTTCGTTCTGGGCGCTGGTCGTGCCGCTCGCGTTGCTGGCGACGCTGGCCGCGTCGGCGTGGCGCGAGGAACCGGCCGGATCCGCCGCTTGATTTTCAACGTTTCATCGTTTCGATTTTTCATCAGGAGCATTACGTGAATCTTTCCGCCTTTCAACGACCCGTGCGCGCGCTCGTCGTCGCGCTTGCGGCGCTTGGCGTCATGCTGCCCGCGTCGAGCGCCTTCGCCGACGACGCGCAATATCCGCAATCCGCGCAAGCGAAGCAATCGGCGCAATTGCCGGTGGTTTCGGTCGGTCCGCAATACGACACGACGCACGTCTACGTCGCCAACGACGACATCGACGCGTTCGTGAACAGCTTCCTCGCGACCTTCGGCGGCAAGGCTTCGCCGCGCGCCGTCTTCACGGTCACGCCGACGCCGAGCAAGACCGCCTCGCAATACGTGCAGACGCCGGTGGGCATGCTCTCGGTGTTCGCGTTCCAGACGCCTGTGCCGTACCCGTTCGGCAACGAACGCACCGGCTATCTGGTCACCGATATCGACACGGCCGTGCGCGCCGCGCGTGCAGCGGGCGCCGACGTGCTGGTCGAATCGTTCGACGATCCGATCGGCAAGGACGCCATCATTCAATGGCCGGGCGGCCTGACGATGCAACTCTACTGGCACACGAAGGCGCCGTCGTACGCGCCGCTCGCGTACGTGCCGGACAACCGCGTCTATGTTTCGAAGTACGAGGCGCAGAATTTCATCAAGCGTTTCCTGCGCTTCTCGCACGGCAAGATCGTCTCCGACAACCACCACGCGGACGGCGCCGAGATCGGCAAGCCGGGCGAAACGATCCGTCGCGTGCGCCTGCAATCGGGCTTCGGCAACATGCTCGTGTTCGTGACCGACGGCAAGCTGCCGTTCCCGTACGGCCGCGAAACGACCGGCTACGACGTGCCCGATCTGGATGCCACGCTCGCCAAGGCGCAGGCGGCCGGCGTGAAGGTGCTGGTGCCCGTCGCGCAGAACGTGGAAGGGCGCACGGCGATGGTCGAGTTCCCCGGCGGCTACGTGGCCGAACTGCATCAGCGCGCGAAGTAAGCAGCATGCTCACGAGCAAGCGATCGCGCCGCCAGGCGCAGGGATGGCGGCGCGCGGCGCTCGCGGGCGCCGCGTTCGCCGGGTTGCAGGCGGGCGCGGCGAATGCGGCGGATGCGCAAGCGGATGCGGCTTCGACTGCGCCCGCTGCGGCGGCGGCTTCAACGTCGGCATCGGCGGCCTGCAACGCGCAGCGTCCGATTCCGTCGTTCAACCGCTGGCAGGAAGATTGGAGCGCGCTCGCGAATCCGTGCGTGCCGCGCAAGCCGCTCGATGCGCTCAAGTACCTGCCGCTGTCGAGCGACCCGTCGTGGTATCTCTCGCTCGGCGCGAATCTGCGTGAGCGCTTCGAACTGAACAACACGCCGCTGTTCGGCCTCGGCGCGAACAAGCCCGACAGCTGGCTGATCCAGCGCGTCGAAGTACACGCCGATGCGCATTTCGGCGAGCACGTCCAGGCGTTCTTTCAACTCGAGGACGCGCGTCCGTACGGCAAGGACTCGGTCACGCCCGTCGACAAAAATCCGCTCGATATCGAGCAGGCGTTTGTCGCGTTCGTCTACGGCGTGGGCGGCGGCACCTTCAAGGCGCGCGTGGGGCGTCAGGAAATGGCGTTCGACTTGCAGCGTTTCGTGTCCGTGCGCGACGGCCCGAACGTGCGCCAGGCCTTCGACGCGCTCTGGGCCGACTACGAGATCGGCAAGTGGCGCTTCATTGGCTATCTCACGCAGCCGGTGCAGTATCGCGACAACTCGGATTTCGACGATGTCTCCAACGGCCATCTGACCTTCGACGGCGTGCGCGTCGAGCGTGCGAGCGTCGGTCCCGGCGATCTCTCGGCGTACTGGTCGCGCTACGAGCGCGATAACGCGCGCTTCATCGACGCGAGCGGCAACGAGCGGCGCGATGTGTTCGACGCGCGCTACGCGGGCAAATCCGCGCCCTTCGACTGGGACGTGGAAACGATGTTCCAGACCGGCCACGTGGGCGCGGACACCGTGAGCGCGTGGGCGTTCGGCGCGCTCGGCGGCTACACGCTCGCTTCGCTGCCGGGCACGCCGCGCGCGGGCTTGCAGATCGACGGCGCATCCGGCGATCACCATCCCGGCGACGGCCGCGTGGGCACCTTCAATCCGCTGTTTCCGAACGGCTATTACTTCACGCTCGCGGGCTACACCGGCTATAGCAACCTGATCCACGTAAAGCCTTCGCTGACGTTCAAGATCACGCCGAAGCTCACGCTGCTGACCGCGCTCGGTTTTCAGTGGCGCGAAACGACTGCCGACGCCGTTTACGGCCAGGGCATGGCGACGGTGCCGGGCACGGCGGGCAAGGGCAATCGCTACACGGGCATGTATGCGCAGGTGCGCGCCGACTGGATCGTCAACGACAACGTGGCGCTCGCGCTCGAAGCCGTGCACTTCAACGTGGGCAGCTCGATCCGCGCGTTGGGCGCGCGCAATGCCGATTATGTGGGCGTCGAAGCGAAGCTCGGCTGGTGAAGTCCGCCGGGCAAAGATTCGACGATGAGGACGCTGAGCGTCATGAAGACAGGGGAACGATATGGTCACGCAGACGCATAGTCTCGAAGTCGCGCGGCTGTCCGCCGCCGCGCGCGCCAACGCCGACGACGCGCGCGTCTGGCGCTGGTACGCCGATCTGATGGAAGACGACCGCGTGCGCTGCACGCGCACGCGTCACGGCTGGCAGATCACGGTCGACAATCGCTGCACGGTCGAGGACGAATCGTTCGATTGCGCCGTGCGCCGCGCGGAGCAGGCGTGGAGCGGCATCGCGCAGACGCAGGTGAAACTGCACCGCCGCCGCAAGAGCGCGCCGAAGACGGACGCGATCGTGTTGCCGCAGTTCTGGTGACGCGGTTTCGTTGACGTGCCAGGCGTCAACGCGCGTCGCCCGCGTCGCGTAGCATGCGCCCGAACGCGTCGATGATCCGCTCCACGTAGCGGTTCTTGTGCGCGAACGGGCCATGCGGCGTTTCGCGGTGCGCGAGCATGGTCGCGTTCGCTTCGAATACGAGCACGCGGCCATCGGCCGTGAGCGTGAAGTCGACGCCACCGTAAGCGAGCCCGAGCCGCGCGCCGATGGCGCGAATCGCTTCGTGCGCGCGCGTGCCGAGTGCCGCGCGCGGATCGGCCAGAAAGTGCTGTTCCTCGTTGAGCTTCCACGGGCTCCCCGCCATATCGGCGGAAAAGTAGTGGACCATCCAGTGACGCGAAATCGCGAGATGGTACGGATGCGGCTCGCCCGCGACAAACAGCGTGCGGTATTTGCGGTAATGCCCATCGGCGGCGCGGAAATCGTGAAAGGCCGTGAGATAGCACGGCGCATCGAGATCGGCGAGCGCGCGCCACAACGAATCGAGCGAGGCGTGCAGCGTCACGCCTTCGCCGCCGTGCGCGGCGAGCGGGCGCAGCAGGAGCGGCAGCGTCAGTTGCGACTGCGCGAGCTGCGCCGCGAGCGCGGCTTCGTTTGACGGACGTGCGTCCAGACGCACGCAGCGCGGCACGATCACATCGGGCACGCCGTCGAGTAATTCCCCCAGCCGATGACGATGCGTGCGCGCAATCGCGTCCGGCGCATTGAGCAGCGGCCGTTCGCGACGCGCCGCGAAATCCGCGAAACGCGCGAGGCGAGCGGCGAGCGGCGCGGCCACATCGGCGTCGCCGATACCGTTGAACACCACGTCATGCGGCGGCAACTGCGCGTCTTCGGCGTCGCCGGCGCAATCGATCGCGTAGCGGATGCGCGTGGTCGTTTGCGCACCGAGCAGCGCGTCGATCGGCACGTTGCCGGTGCCGTGACCCACGCCGAGTATCAGCACGCGCAGCGTTTCCGTGCCGAGCGCCCGATCGACGAAGACGCGTTGCAGACGGTACGCGCGTTCGCGATGCACGCGCGCTTCATCGGCGAGCCCTTCGCGGTCGAGCGTCGCGGCCAGATTCTGATGCGCGATGGCGAGCGCCGGATCGATCTCCAGCGCGAGCCGATACCAGCGGATCGCTTCCTTGCGCCGTCCGTTCATCGCGTAGACGGTCGCGATGTTGTAGAGCACGAGCGCGTGCTGCGGGGTGGGCTGATGCGTGGCATGATCGCCGTGCGTCGTGCCGAGCATGCCGAACGCGGCGAGCGCCAGTTCGTGCGCGGCGCTGCCCGCCACGTCGTGAGCCGCGCGCAGGGCCGCGAGCATGCGCGTATGCAAGCCGAGATCGAGCGGCGCGGCGTCGAGCGCTCGCGACATTGCTTCAATCGAATCCGCTTCGATCGAATCCACTTCCGTTGCCACGAGTGTGTCAGCCATGACGTGCTCCGAATTCGCGCAGCGCGTCGCACAGCGTCTCGACGGCTTCGAGCGTGACCGCGTTATAGAGCGACGCGCGCAGCCCGCCGATCGAGCGATGTCCTTCGAGTCCCACCATGCCGCGCTCGCCCGCGAAGTCGAGGAACGCGCGGTCGAGACGCGCGTCGCGGAACGTGAAGGCCGCGTTCATCTGCGAGCGCCACAGCTTGAGCGCATGCACATCGACGGCATCGCGCATCGCGTCGAGCGTGTCGTAAAGACGCGTCGATTTCGTTGCGTTGATGCGCTGCATCGCGTCGAGTCCGCCGATCGTGTCGCGAAGCCAGCGCGTGACCAGCGTGAGCACGTAGATCGCGAAGACGGGCGGCGTGTTGTAGTTCGAGCGATGCGCGATCTGCGTGCGCAGGTCGAGAATCTGCGGCAGGCCCTCGGGAATGCGCTCGAGCAATGCGCGGTCGATCATGGCGACGGTTACGCCCGCCGGGCCGAGATTCTTTTGCGCGTGCGCGTAGATCATGCCGTAGCGTCCCGTGTCGAACGGACGCGACAGAAAGTCCGACGACATATCGGCGATCAGCGGCACACGCGGCGTCGTGTCGGGCGCGGCGAATTGCAGCCCCTCGACGGTTTCGTTCGACACGTAATGCAGATACGCAGCGCTCGGCGCGACGGCGAGGCGATCGAGCGACGGCAACTCGCGAAAGCCGGACGGCGCGCCGTCCCACACTACGCGGCACGGGCCCACGCGTTGGGCTTCGGCGCTCGCGCGGCTGCTCCAGTAACCGGAGTTGATGTAATCGGGCGGCGCGAAAGCGCGCGTGGCGAAGTTCAGCGGAATCGTCGCGAACAACAGGCTGCTGCCGCCTTGCAGAAACGACACCGCGAAACGCTCGGGCAAACCGAGCAGGGCGCGCAGATTGCGCTCGGCTTCGTCGACGATCTGCTCGAACCAGTCCGAGCGATGACTCATGCCGAGCACGGACAGCCCCGTTTCCGGCAGCGCGGCGATGGCGGCTTGCGTGGCGTCGAGTACGGCGGCCGGCAACGCGCCGGGACCGCCGGAAAAATTGAGAGCGTTGGACTTCATCGGGCGTGTGAGCGTCTGTGCGGCGGCGCGCCGAAGCGTGGATCCGCGGAGTCGCGAATACGCGCGTCAGACGCCAGTTTCAGTGACGCTCAAGACTAACAAGCCCGAAGGTGCGATGAGGAGCGGAGCAAAGGGGCAAACGCGCGCCAATTTCGCGGATGCAGATTTCCGTATGCTTTCAGCAATATTAAGGAATGTAAGCGGCGGATTTCAGGCACCGTCATGCACGTCCTGGCACGCCCGAAATCCGCAACACACGACGCCGCTCAGGCCGTCACCGGCTTCTTCGCGCGCACGGCTTTGGTCGCGGGTTTCACGCTCGCATCGGCGGCGCCGGTCGTGTGATACGCGTGGCGCAGATGCTCGTGCATGCGCGACGCGGCCACTTCCATGTCGCCCGCAAGAATCGCGTCGATGATCTCGATGTGCTCGTTGCACCACTCGCGAATGCGCTTGCGGTTCACATAGCCCTGAAATTCCAGCAGACGCCGCAAACGATTCTGCTGCTGCATCGATTGATGCATGAACACGTTGCCGCTGTACTCGGCGAGCAGTTCGTGAAAGTTCGCGTCGGTGTCGAACACCTGGCGCGGCGTGACGCTCTCGCCGCCCAGTTGCGAAAGCAGAAACAGATGCTCGCGCTTGCAGCGCTCCAGCGCCGAGCGGTCGGCGGAGAAGGTGGCGAGCATCAGGCCCGCCGGTTCCATCGTGAGACGGAAGTCGTAGCTGCTCTTGAGCGTGAGCGCCGAATCGAGCGACGGCTGGAAGCTCCAGCCATGGCCCTTGTTGCGCACGATGAGCCCGTCTTCCGAGAGCCGCGAGAGCGCGCGCGTCATCGTCATGCGGTCGACGCCGTAACGCTGGCAGATGTCGGTCTGCGTGAGCGAGGCGGGCAGCGTGCCCGCGAGCCGGTCGGTGACGAGACGGTTGTACAGGTCTTCGTCGCCCGAAGTGGGCAGTTCGAGTTCGATGCGATGCAGCCCGTCGGCGGGCTTCGCGAGGAAAAAACCGCGATTCTCGCGCGACTCGATCACGCCGAACGATTCGAGCAGCGCCATCGCGGCGCGCACGGGCGTACGCGAGACGCCGAGCAGATCCGCGAGCTGCTGCTCGCGCAGATGATGCCCGACCTCGAAGTGCGCTTCCTGAATCAAGTCGATGATCTGTTTGGCCAGCACATGGGCGGCTTTGCCCGGGCGCTTGATCATTTCCGCATTCCTCCAGTCGATGGCGGAAGAATAACAAAAAATACAAATTCTGGGTGCCACAAAGAGGGCGCAAACATCCTCGCTCGCCAAAAAAAACCATGCAAGAGGGCTTTTTTATTGCTTGACCCGTGTTTTTGTCGTTTGTATAAATTGAGACAATTGAAACAAACGTGATGCAAAGAACGGAGTTTGCGAATGTCTCTATCCCTGTTGTTCGACTACCTCATCTCGGCCGATTTCGTGCGCGGCGCGGCCATGACGCTGGCGATTACCGTCGTCTCCCTGCTGTGCGGCATGCTGATCGGCCTCGTGCTGGCGCTGCTGCAAGGCAGCCGTAACCGCGTCGCGCGCACCTTCACGTTCCTCTATCTGTGGCTGTTCCGCGGCACGCCGGTGCTGTTCCAGATCATCTTCATCTACAACGTGCTGCCGTCGTTCGGCATCCGCTTCAGCGCCTTCGTGTGCGCCGTGCTCGCGCTCTCGCTCAACGAAGGCGCGTTCATGTCCGAGATCTTCCGTTCGGGCCTGCATGCGGTGAAGCAGGGCCAGCGCACGGCGGGCTTCGCGCTCGGCATGAACGGCGCGAAGGTGTTCCGCCACATCGTGCTGCCGCAGGCGCTGCGCGTGGTGCTGCCGCCCATCGGCAACCAGATGATCGGCATGCTCAAGCTGAGCGCGCTGGTGTCGGTGATCGCCGTGCAGGAACTGCTGCTCGTGGCCAATCAGGCGGCCAGCGCGAACTTCCGCTATCTGGAGGCGCTGAGCGCCGCCGGCATCTATTACCTCGCGTTCACGACGCTGTTCATGCTGCTGCAAGGCTGGATGGAGCGCGCGCTGAACCGCCGCCGCAAGAGCGCCGTGCGCCGCACGTCCTTCGCCGAACGTCTGCTCGGTGTTTCGCAACCCGTCGTCCGCTAAAGGCTTGTTCATGTCGACCGTACCCGCTTCGCCGCTTCTCAAGATTCATCGCATCGACAAGAGCTATGGCGGCACCCAGGTGCTCAAAAGTTGCTCGCTCGAAGTCGCGCCGAAGGAAACCATCGTGATCGTCGGGCCGTCGGGCTCGGGCAAATCGACGCTGCTGCGCTGCGTGAATCTGCTCGAATCCGTCGACGCCGGCAACATCCTGTTCGAAGGCCGCGACCTCACGCGCGAACTCAAGCGCGTGCATCAGGTGCGCCAGCAGATCGGCATGGTGTTCCAGAACTTCGAGCTGTTCTCGCATCTTTCGGCGATCGAAAACATCATGCTCGCGCCGATGTCGGTGGCGGGCGTCTCGCGGCTCGACGCGCACGATCTCGCGCTCGCGCTGCTCAACAAGGTGCATCTGCGCGAACGCGCCGATCACTATCCCGACCAGCTTTCCGGCGGCCAGCAGCAGCGCGTGGCGATTGCGCGCGCGCTGGCGATGAAGCCGAAAGTCATGCTCTACGACGAGCCGACCTCGGCGCTCGACCCCGAAATGGTGAACGAAGTCACCGAGGTGATGGCCGAGCTGAGCGCCGAAGGCATGACGAGTCTCGTCGTCACGCACGAGATGGGTTTCGCGCGCCGCGCGGCGGACCGCATCGTTTTCATGGAAGCGGGCGAGGTGATTCTCACCGAGTCCAGCGAACAGTTTTTCAGCGGCACGACGCACGAGCGCGCGCGCCGCTTTCTCGACCAGATCCTGCATTGACCGGAGCCCCCTGCATGTCCGCGATTCTTTCCACGCCGTCTTCCGCCGCATCCGCTACACAATCCGCCACGCAACCCGCCATGCAACCCGATCTCGCGCGCATGAAGCGCGATCTCGCCGCCCTCGTCGGCATCAATACCGAGAACCCGCCGGGACGCGAGATCGAGGCCGCGCAACTCGTGCATCGTCTGCTCGAAGAAGCGGGCTTCGATCTGTCGCTGAGCGAATACAAGCCGGGCCGCGCCAACGTGATGGCGCGCCTCGAAAACGGGCCGGGCCCGACCTTCGCGTTCAACACGCACCTCGACGTGGTGCCCGCCGGCACCGGCTGGCAGTCCGATCCGTTCGTGCTGCGCGAAGCCGACGGCCGCCTCTACGGACGTGGTTCGTGCGACGCCAAGGGCCCGCTCGCCGCCATGCTCGAAGCCATGCGCATGCTCGCGGCCGACCGCTCGCGCTGGTCGGGCACGCTGCTCGGCGTGTTCACCGCCGACGAGGAAATCGCCAGCGAAGGCGCGAAGTTCTACGCGGCGAGCCGTCCGCACGTCGACTTCGTGGTGGTCGGCGAACCGACCTCGAACGCAACGTTCTCGGCGCACAAGGGCAGCCTGCGTCCGCTTGTGCGCGTGCACGGCGTGACGGCGCATTCGGGCACGCCGCATCTCGGCGACAACGCGATCTATCGCGCGGCGCAACTGCTCAAGCTCGTCGAAGGCCATCACGAAAACGAAGTGCGTTGCCGCTGCCATCCGCTCGTCGGCTCGGCGAGTCTCACGGTCACGCGCGCGCTCGGCGGACATGCCGACAACGTCGTGCCCGGCGCGTGCGATCTGCTGCTCGACCGCCGCATGGTGCCCGGCGAACTCGAAGAGGACGTCAAGCGCGAAATCGAGCAACTGCTGGAAACGGCGCGCGAGCAGTTCGGCGTGCGCGCGGAAGTGCTCGAATACAAGCCGACCACGGGCGGCGCGACCGAAACCGCCGCCGACTCGAAGATCGTGCAGGCGAGCCTCGCCGCGTGCCGCGCGCACGGCAACAGCGAGCCGGGTCCGTTCGGTTTCCAGGGCGGCTGCGATCTGGTGCATTTCCGCAGCGTGGGCGCGGCGGGCGTGGTGATCGGCCCGGGCACGCTCGAAGTCGCGCACAAGCCCGACGAGTTCGTGCCGATCGACGAATTCCTCGCGTCGAGCCTGATCTATCGCGACGTCGCGATCGAGATGCTCAAGGCGGAGCAATGAACGACGCGGCGCTGACGCTTACGCGCGCCGCGGGCATTCGCGCGAGCCTGCATCGCGCGGCGCTGCATTACGGCGGCGGCCTCGTGCTGCATACGGCGTCGTCGGGCAGCGTGGCGAGCCTCGAGGCGCTCTATCTGCGGCTCGAAGAGGCGGGGCAGTGCGGCACTGGCGAGGTGCGCATCAATTGCGCGTATCTCAACGGTTACGCGGCGGAGCAGATCGTCGATGAAGCGTTCAAGGCGATCGCGCAAATCGACTGGGCCCAAGGCGCGCATGCCTTGTTCGACTCGCTCGGCGCGCTGATCGCGCCTTGCGGTGCGCCGGTGCGCACGTTGATCGACAGCGCCTTGCACGATCTGCGCGCGCGTCAGCTCGGCATCAGCGTGGCCGCGTTGTACGGCGCGGCGCAGCGCACGCAGGCGCCGTCGTGGCGTACCAACCAGACGCTGTTCTGGTCCAGCGACGACGCCATGCTCGCGCGCGCCGCGCAGTATCTCGACCGCGGCTTTCGCGACCTGAAGCTGCGCGTGGGCGTCGCCCATTTCGACGACGACCTGCGCCGCATCGACCTGCTGCATTCGCGCTTCGGCGCGCGCCTCACGCTCTCCGTCGACGCGAACGGCCAGTGGCGTCCCGAAGACTGCGCGACGCGTTTCGCGGCGCTCGCCGCGCGCGGCGTGGACTACGTCGAGCAGCCCATCGCGGCCGGCGACTGGGACGCGCTGCGCGACGTCGCGCGCGCCAGCCCGATCACGCTGATGCTCGACGAAAGCCTGCAATCGCCCGCCGATATCGACGCGCTCTGCGCACTCGCGGGCCTGCCGGTCGCCGCGCATCTGAAGCTGCTCAAGCTCGGCGGCATCGCGGCGACGGTGGCCGCGGCGCGCAAGCTCCAGGCGGCGGGCGTGGCGCTGATGATCGGCCAGATGAACGAAGGCGCGCTCGCCACGGCGGCCGCGCTCCAGGCGTGCTGCGCGTGCGGCCCGCGCTGGGCGGAACTCTACGGCGCGGACGGCCTCGTCGACGACCCCGCGCGCGGCATCGTCTACCGCGACGGCGGCGTGAACGTCACCGATCCGCACGGACTGGGCGTGAGCTTCGACGCCGCCCTCACCACGACACTTTGAACGACACAAGGACTGACAGCATGCAAGCGAATCAAGGCCCCGCACAGGGCAGCGAATCGGCCTTCACGGCCGCCGAATACGCGCATCGCGTCGCGCGCGCCCGCGAGCTGCTCGCGCGCAACCAGATCGACGCGATGGTCGTCACCGGCCCGGAAAACATCTTCTATCTGACGGGCCAGCAGACGCCGGGCTACTACACCTTCCAGGCGCTGGTGCTGCCGGTCGAGGGCGATCCGGTGTTCGTGATCCGCCAGCTCGAATATTTCAACTTCATCGCCAATACCTTTATTTCCGATGCGCAGGTGTATGGCGACGGCGACAATCCCGTCGACGTGCTCGTGCGCGTGATCCAGCAGAAAGGTCTGGCGGGCAAGCGCGTGGCGATCGACAAGCGCGGCTGGTTCCTGCCGATCGCGGTCTACGAGGCGCTGGGCGCGAAGCTCGGCACCATCGCCGACGCGGCGGGCGTGGTCGAGCAATTGCGCGCGGTGAAGTCGCCCGCCGAAATCGCCAAGCTCGAAAAAGCCGCGAGCTATGTCGATGCGGGCATGCGCGCGGGGCTCGACGCGGTGCATGTGGGCAACACGGAAAACACGCTGGTCGCGGCGATGATGGGCGCGGCGATCGCGGCCGGTTCGGAATACGTCGGCATGGAGCCGCTCGTCTCGGCCGGTCCGCGCACGGGCGTGCCGCACGGCACGTGGCGTCGTCGCGCGCTCGAAGCGAACGCGCCCGCGTTCCTCGAAATGGCCGCGTGCCACGACCGCTATCACGCGGCGCTGATGCGTTCGGCGTGGATCGGCGACGTGCGTCCCGAAGCGCTCGATATGGAAAAGGTCTGCCAGGAAGCGCTGCAGGCGGCGCTCGACGCCATCGTGCCGGGCGCGCCGTGCGAAGCGCCGCACCTTGCTTGCCAGGCCGTGATCGACCGCGCGGGTTACACCGACAACTTCAAGAAGCGCACCGGCTATTCGGTCGGTATTTCGTTCGCGCCGGATTGGGGCGAAGGCTCGATCCTGAGCCTCTACACGGGCGTGACGACGCCGCTGCGTCCGGGCATGACGTTCCATATTCCGCCCGCGCTGCGCATCTACGGCGAGTTCACCGTCGGTGTCAGCGAAACCGTGGTCGTGACCGAAACCGGCTATCGCGCGCTCGGCAATATCGCGCGTCCGCTGCTGCGCGTGGCCGCCTGAGCGTGCCCGAACGCGTGCGAACGCGCAGTCCAAAGAATCAAGAGGTGTCTATGTCTTTTTCCCAACTGGCGCCGCGCATGAGCCGCGTGCGCCCCTCGCCCACGGCCGCGATTTCCGACAAGGTGCGCGAGTTGCTTGCCGCCGGCAAGTCCGTCATCAATCTCGGTGAAGGCGAATTGCATTTCGACACGCCCGCGCACATCAAGCGCGCGGGCATCGAAGCGATCGAGCGCGGCGACACGAAGTACACCGCCGTGGCGGGCACGAGCGAACTGCTCGCGGCGATCGTCGAGAAGTTCGAGCGCGAGAATGGCGTGCGTTACGCGATGGACGAAGTGATCGCGGGCACGGGCGCGAAGCAGTTGATTTTCAACGCGCTGCTCGCGACGCTCGCGCCCGGCGACGAAGTGCTGATCTGCGCGCCGTACTGGGTGTCGTATCCGGATATGGTGGCGCTGGCCGAAGGCCGCGCGCGCGTGCTGAGCGGCGATCCGTCGAACGGCTGGAAGCTCGACGCGCCGACGCTGCGCGCCGCCATCACGCCGAAAACGCGCTGGCTGATCCTGAATTCGCCAAACAATCCCACGGGCGCGGTCTACACGCGTGAGGAATTGCGCGCGCTCGCCGACGTGCTGCTCGACCACGAGCACGTGCTCTTGATGGCCGACGACATCTACGAGCACGTGCGTTTTGGCGGCGCGTTCAGCACGCCGGCCGAAGTCGAGCCGCGTCTGCGCGAGCGCACGCTCACGGTGAACGGCGTCTCGAAGGGCTATTCGATGACGGGCTGGCGCATCGGTTACGCGGGCGGCCCGGCGTGGCTGGTGCGCGCGATGCAGATCCTGCAATCGCAAAGCACCTCGAATCCGAGCACGATTTCGCAGGCGGCGACGGTTGCGGCGCTGCGCGGCGGGCTGTCGTTTCTCGACGACTGGCTCGTGGAGCTGCGCGCGAACCGCGATCTCGTGAACGCGACCATTGCGCGGTGTCCGGGGCTGCATTGCGAGCCCGCCGATGGCGCGTTCTACGCGTTCGTGAACTGCGCAGGCCTGATCGGCGCGACGACGCCCGATGGCGCGGTCCTGCGCGACGACCTCGCCGTGGCGACGTGGCTGCTCGAATCGGCGCATGTGGGCGTGGTGCACGGCAGCGCGTTCGGCGTGGAGGATCACGTGCGCATCGCGTATGCGGTGCCGGTCGAGACGCTGAAGGAAGCGTGCCGCCGCATCGAAGCCGCGTGCGCGACGCTCACGCTCGCGCCGCTGGAAGCGGGCGCATGAGCGTGGACCTTCGTCACGCGATCCTGCCAGGCGGTGCGCGATGCTGCATCTGATCGAAGACGCCGCGAGCGAACCCGCGCAGTATGGCGCGCTCGCGGCGCGGCTGGCGATGCGGCTGGCCGCGGGCGAGGCGATCTTCGCGCATCTGCCCGCGCGATTCGATACGACGCGTTTTCCGGATGCGATGCAGCACGTCTGCACGGAAGGCGCGCTGGTCGCGAGCGGTTTGCTCTGGCGCGACCGCGCGTGTCCCGGCGGCGTGCAGGGCGAACTCGACATCGACGAGATCGTGATGCGCGCGCGGCACGCCGAGGTGGTCGTGCCCATGCATCCCGCCAATGGCGAGCCGGCCGCGCTGCGCGAGGCGTTTGCGTCGCGCGCCGAACGTGAAGGCGTGACGTCGACGCGCTACGTGGTTGAACGCGCGTCGTCCGTCGCGCGGGTGATCGACGAGCATCGCGTGTTGCGCGATGCCGCAACGCAAGACCGCTTTGGCCGATGGAGCGATGCTGACGTCGATGCCGTTGCCGATGTCGACCTTGAAACGTCATCGCGCGCGTCGCTCGTCGTCGCGTTGATCGGCAGCGAAAGCGAGCAGCGTGCGCAATATCCGGCGACGCTCGCCGCGCTCGGCGACGCCGCCGATGCGCTCGCGCTCGACCTCGATGTGCGCTTTGTGGCCGCGCAATCGCTCGACGCGTCGACTGTGGCCGCGCAGTTGCACGGCGCGCAGGCGATCTTGTTGCCCGGCGGCGCGGACATGTCGCGCGTGGCCGGACAGATCGCGGCGGCGCAGTATGCGTGGAGCGCGCGCGTGCCCGTGGTCGGCTTGTGTCTCGGCATGCAGTCGATGGCGACGGCGCTCGCCCGCGTGGCGCTCGAACGCGACGATGTCGGCATGCTCGAAGCGCAACCGCACGCGCGTGTGCCGAGTTTCGTGCCGATTCGCGAAACGCACGATGGCAGTCTCGTCCATCGCGCGGGCGTGCAACCGGTATCGATCTCGCACGACTCGCAGCTCGCGCACTGGCTCGATGGCACGCGAGCGCCGATTCGCTGCAATCATCGTTATCGGCTGGAAACGTCGCTCGAAGCGCCGCTGGCGCGTGTCGGCGTGACGATTGCCGCGCGCGACGCCAGTGGCGAGATCGCCGATGCGATCGAGGCGCGCGATCATCCGTTCTTCGCGGGCATGCAGGGGCATCCGGAATTGTCGTCGCGCGAGGGTGCGCCGCATCCGTTGCTGATCGCGTGGTTGCAGGCGGCGCGCGGGCACTGAACGCACGCAGACACTTCACGCAAAAAAGGCGCGCCGCTCTGGCACGCCTTTTTTACGCCCATCGATATCGATCGATCACGCAGCCTGCGAAGCCAGCGCCTGCGCAAACAATTCCGCATCCACGTTGCCGCCCGAGGCGACCACGAGCACGCGCTTGCCGCGCAGCGCCGAGGCGGCCGGATCGGCCATCATCGCGGCCAGCGCGGTCGCGCCGCCGGGCTCGACCACCACGCGGAAGGTTTCGAAGCAGAACGCCATCGCGCGGCGCACGGCGTCGTCGTCGGCGACGAGCGCGCCCGCGAGGCGCGAACGGTTGATCGAGAACGGCAGTTCGGCGGGCACGGGGGCGAGCAGCGCGTCGCAGATCGATACGCGTCCGGCCGGATTCGTTTCGCGCGCGCCCGACGCGAGCGAGCGGCGCGTATCGTCGAAGCTTGCCGGTTCGGCGGCCCAGACTTCGGCGTGCGAGCCGGCCGCCTCGACGGCGAGACAGGTGCCCGCCGCGAGTCCGCCGCCGCCGCACGGCACGACGATCGCATCGACTTCCGCCGCGCCGAGGCGTTCGAGCGATTCGAGCGCGACCGTGCCCTGGCCCGCGATCACATGATGATGATCGCCGGGCGGCACGACCGTGTAGCGGCCTTCGCGCGCGAGTTCGGCGGCCACTTCCTCGCGGCTTTGACGCTCGCGGTCGTAGCGCACGATGCGCGCGCCCGCGAGCCGCGCTTTTTCGACCTTGTTTTCAGGCGCATTCGACGGCATTACGACCGTGGTCGCGAGACCGAGCATGCGCCCGACCGTGGCGATCGCCTGACCGTGATTGCCGGTCGAGTAGGCGACCACGCCGTCGGGGCAGAGCGCGCGGTCGAGCCGCGACAGGCAGTTATAGGCGCCGCGAAATTTGAACGCGCCCGTGTGTTGCAGCGATTCGAGCTTGACGACCACGCGCGCACCCGTGAGCGCGTCGAGCAGATCCGAACGCACGAGCGGCGTATCGACGGCGACGTTGTGCAGGCGCGCGGCGGCGTCGAGCACGTCGCGGGCGGCGGGGGTCTGGAAAGACAACATGTTGCGATCCTCGATAAACGCGCGGCGAACGCAATCGGTGCGCCGCGCCAGGCGATCCGGCGTGAACCGGATCAGAAACGATGCCGCAGGCCGACTGTCACGATCGCCTGCGTGCTGGTGCCGTCCACGCCATACGACGAGATCGTCGCGCGCGCGTCCTGGAGCGCGCCCGAACTCGTGCGCTGCTCGCCGCTCGCGTGCTGGAAGGCGGCGGTGGCGTAGACGTCGGTGGCTTTGGAGAGCGTGTAGAACGCGCCCGTGCTGACCTGGTTGTAGCGCGCGGACGCGTCGCCGCTCGCATCGGTGAAGACGTAGCCGAGGCCGAATCGCAGCGCGGGCGAGACGCGGTAGAACGCGTACACGCGGCCCGTGTTGTAGCGCTGCGTGTGCGCGAAGGTCGATTCGCCGTCGGCGGTGTAGCGCGCGTTGCTGTAGCCCGCGCCGAGCTGGAAGGCGCCGAGCTGGTACTGCGCCGCGGCCTGGGCGATGCCGAGCACGTGCGCGCTCTGGTAGGCGGTGTTGATCGAGCCGCCTTCGAAGAGCGCGTCGGTGGTGGCGCTGGTCCAGCCCGTGCGTGCGCCCGTCGATGCGTTGGCGTTGGCGGCCTGGAAGTAGCCCGCCGCGAGCTTGAGCGGGCCGTTCGCGTAGAGCGCGGCGGCGCTGAGCGTGTAGCCCTGGCCGAGCGAGCCGGCCACGCCGCCGGGCGCGACGAGCGCTTCGAACTGGAGGCCGCCGAAGTTCGGCGAGGTGTATTTCAGGGCGTTCGAAACGCGCGCGCTGAAGTCGTTGTTGTCGACATCGCCGGGCGTGGCGAACGGGACGCTGCCGCCCGCGCCGTCGGCGGTGATCGGCTGCACGAGATCGACGATCGGGTCGTACATGCGGCCCGCGACGAGCGAACCCCAGTGGTCGCCCGACAGTCCCACGAAGGACTGGCGGCCGAATTCGCGGCTGCTTTGCAGCGACTTGCCGGTGCCGATCGCGAAGCCCGATTCGAGCTGGAAGATCGCCTTCATTCCACCGCCGAGATCTTCGCTGCCCTTGAGGCCCCAGCGGTTGCCCGAGAGGCCGCCGCTGAGCAGGCTGAAGCGGTTGCCGTTCTGGGTCTTCAGATAGCTGATGCCTGCATCGACGATGCCGTAGAGCGTAATGCTGCTTTGTGCGTGAGCGTTGCCGATGCCGGCGCCGGCGAGCACCGCGCCGGTGAGTGCGAGTCGTGCTTTCAGGGTTTTCATCTGTTATGCGAATTAATTGTGATTGAGGTGATGTGCGAGAAGCGTGCGGCGGATGAAAGCGATCAAGCGGACGTCGAGGTATCGGGCTGAGCAGGCGCAAAGCAGGCGCAAAGCAGGCGCGAGCGCGCCCGCCGGAGCGGCCAGGCCGCTCCGGAACCGTCAACGCGAACCACAAAACGAAACAGGAGGGTGAGCGAAGCGCGCGCGAGGCGCGTCGGTCAGTCGGCCTTCGCGACGGTGCCCGCGCCGTCGAAGATCGACACGGAAGCAGGCAGCTTCCACTTGGCGATCAACTGGCGATAAGTGCCTTGCGCGACCACTTTCGCGAGCGCGTCCTTGAGTGCGCCGGCCATCGCCGTGTTGCCCTTGGCGACGGCGAAGCCGATCGTGGTGGTCTGCTCGAATTCGGGGCCGACGGCCTTATACGTGTTGGGCACTTCGGCGAGCAATTGCACGGTGCCGGGCGTGGAGTTGTAGATCGCGTCGGCGCGGCCCTGGCGCAGGCTCAGCGCGGCATCCTGCGCGGTCGGCAGCGTCATGACGTTCGGCGCGGTCTTGCCTTCGGCGGTGCAGCGCTTCGCGTCGGCGCGCGCGTAGGTTTCCTCGATGCCGCCGAGCGTGACGGCCACGTTCTTGCCGCACAGCGAGTCGTCGCGGCCCGTGATTTTCGCCGGATTGCTCTGCTGCACGATGATGCGGTCGCCCACGCGCAGATAGGGCACGAAATCGACCTGCGCGCTGCGGGCGGGCGTGATGTACATCGCCGAATTGATCAGGTCGATGCGGCCGCCTTGCAGCGCCGGAATCAGGCCGTTGAACTGCATGTTCTGCGGCGCGGGTTCGAGTTTCATTTCCTTGGCGACGGCCTGGGCGAGATCGATGTCGAAGCCGGTCAGCGTGCCGCTGCGCGTGAATTCGAACGGCGCGAAGCTCGCCGCGACGCCGTAGGTGAGCTTGCCCGAGTCGAGCGTCTTGACGGCATCGGCCGCCGAGGCGGCGGGCGCGGCGAGTGCGCTGCACAGCGCGGCGCAGGCCACGAGGGCCGGAAGAACGGGGACGGCGCGGAGCGAGGAAAGGGCGGAAATCGGCAAGCGTGCGTTCATGGTGGGTCCTGTTGGCGGGTGGCGTGTTTTGCTTGAGTTGTACAAATTTATACAAACGTGAAAAATGTACGTCAAGCGAGAATAAAAAAACCCGTCCGCGTGTGGCCTTGAAATCACATGAATTTTTGTGCGCGGTGTGATCGCCTGTTTGTATTTTTATTGCACAGTTGTACATAGTAGGGCGCAGAAAAGAACAATCGACGACCCAGCGCGCCGACTCGCCGCTCACTGCGCCAGCGTCTTCGCCAGCGCCGCGAGCAGATTCGGACGCTCGGGATCGGCGTCGGCGAGCAGCACGATTTCGCGCTCGTAGGCCGCGCCCGGCAGCGCGATCACGCGGCAGTCGCCCACGAAACGCTCGATGCCCGACCAGCGCGGCACGAGCCCGACGCCCATGCCGTCGGCGACCAGCATCGCGATGGCTTCGAGCGCATCGAGGTCGCACAGCACGGCGGGTTCCTTGCCCTGATCGGCGAGCCAGCGCGTGGCGAAGCGCCCGCCCCACGCGTTCGGGTCGTAGCGGATATAGGGGCGCTCGGCCAGCAGCGCGAGCGGCGTGCCGCGCGCTTTCTTCGGCGCGAGCATGACGAGCGGTTCGCGGCGCAGCGCGGTGGCGCGCACGGTTTTCGGCAGGTCGAACGGCGGCGCGACCGTGATGGCGGCGTCGATCTGGCCGGCCTGCAACTGCTGGAACAGGCTCTGCGAGGTGCCGGGCGCGATCGCCAGCCGGGCTTTCGGTGCGTCGCGCGTGAGCGCACGCAGCGCGGCCGGCAGCATGCCGGTGAGCGCCGTGGAGATCGCGCCGACCCGCAGCGTGCCGCTCAGGCCGTCGCGATCGGCGTCGCCGCCGAGCAGCGCCGCCTCGCGCACCAGCCGGCGCGCGCGCGGCAGCAGTGCGAGACACGCGGGCGTGGGCTGGGCCGTGTGGCCGCGCCGCGACAGCAGCGCAAAACCGAGTTCGCGTTCGAGCGCCTGCACGCGCTGGCCCATGGCCGCGGCCGTGACGTGCTCGGTGCGCGCGGCATCGGCGATCGAACCGCAATCGACGATGGCGATCAGGCTCTTGAGGTAGCGCGTCTCCAAAAGTTTTCCTTTCGATGCATAAAAAAATCCATGCTATCTCTTTTGAAGTGGCGCTGCTACGCTCGGCTTCATTCTTCGCCCCGATTACTCGAACACCGAAACACTGGAGCGCTCATGCACACCGCTTTTCACCTCGCGTATCACGTCCGCGATCTTGACGCCTCGCGCGCTTTCTACGGCGATCTGCTCGGCTGCCGCGAAGGCCGCAGCACGGAAACGTGGGTCGATTTCGACTTCTTCGGCCATCAGATCTCGCTGCATCTGGGCGAGCCGTTTCCGGTGACGAACACGGGGCGCGTCGGCGATCACTGGGTGCCGATGCCGCATCTGGGCCTCGTCATGGACATGCCCGACTGGCGCGCGCTCGCCGACCGCCTGAGCGCCAGCGGACTCGAATTCGTGATCGCGCCGACGTTGCGTTTCGAAGGCCAGCCCGGCGAGCAGGCCACCATGTTCTTTCTCGATCCGTGCGGCAATCCGATCGAGGTGAAGGGCTTCGCGAATCTCGGCAAGGTGTACGCGAAATGAGGCGCGTGCTGCCGTTCATCGCCAATCCCGAGTACGCGTTCACGGCGCCATGGCTCGCCGCGTTGCAGGCGGCGATGCCGCAGGAAACGCTCGTCGCGCTCGACGACATGAGCGAGGCCGAGCGCGCCGGATGCACGGTGGCGATCGTCGCGAATCCGCGTCCGGAGGATCTGCGGCGGCTGCCGAATCTGCGCTGGGTGCATAGCGTGTGGGCGGGCGTCGAGCGCCTCGTCGCCGATCTCGCCGACATGAAGCTGCAAATCGTGCGCCTCGTCGATCCGCAACTCGCGGACACGATGGCCGAAGCCGTGCTCGCGTGGACTTTTTATCTGCATCGCGACATGCCGCGCTACGCGGCGCAGCAGGCGGCGCGCGAGTGGCGCGCGCAGGATTACGTGCGCGCGCAGGACAAGACGGTGTCGCTGCTCGGGCTCGGCGCGCTCGGCGAAGCGGCGGCGCGGCGTCTGCTCGCGGCGGGTTTCAAGGTGCGCGGATGGAGCCGCACGCGCAAGGCGATCGACGGCGTGCAGTGTCATACGGGCGAGGACGAACTCGGCGCGATGCTCGCGCAGACCGATATCCTCGTCTGCCTGCTGCCGCTGACGCCGCAGACGGCGGGGATCGTCGATACGCAGGTGCTGGCGCAATTGCCCGCGCACGCGTCGCTGATCAACTTCGCGCGCGGCGCGATCGTCGACGATACGGCCTTGCGCGCGGCGCTCGAACGCGGGGCGCTCGCGCATGCGGTGCTCGACGTGTTCGCGGTCGAGCCGCTGCCCGCCGATAGCTGGCACTGGGCGCATCCGCGCGTGACGGTGCTGCCGCATATTTCCGCGCCGACCGATCGTTCGACGGCGTCGCGCATCGTGGCGGCCAACCTCGCGGCGTATCGCGAAAGCGGGGCGATTCCGCCCTGCGTGGATGCGGCGCGCGGGTATTGAACACTGGCGAGCGTCGGTGTAAAGCGCAGCGGGCCGGTCAAAGCGGAGACTTCGACCGGCCCGCTGTGCGTTCGCTGTTTGCTGTTCGCTTCCGTTCGCTTCCGTTCGCTCCCGGCGCGCTTAAGCGCGCGCTTCCTTTTCCATCGGCACGATCACGCGCACCCACAAACCGCCTTCCGGGTGATCGCCGATCTTGAGCTTCGCGTTGCACAGCCGCGCGAGGCGGCGCACGATCGACATGCCCATGCCCCAATGCTTGCCGAGGCCGAGCGTCGAGGCCCGCGCCGCGCGCGCGGCGAGTGACGGCGCGGCCAGCGCGCCTTCGTCGGGCAGACTCGCGCCGACGCCTTGCCCGTGATCGCGCACGCTTAAGGTCCACGAACGCGGGCCGCGCGCCGTGCAGATTTCGACGGGCGGCGCGCCGTGCGCGAGCGCATTGCCGACGAGGTTGTCGACGAGACGCACGAGCGCGGTGCGCGGCAGTTCGAACGCCTCGCCGGCATTGAGGTGCAGCACGATGCGCGCGTCGCTGGTGTTCGCGCCGAAGATGAAGCGGTCTTTCAGATACGCTTCCACGCCCACGGGCGCATGATCCGCGCCGCCGCCCACCGTTTCGACGAACTGGCGCGCGAGGTCCTGAAAGAGATCGATGTCCTCGACCAGCGCAACGCGCAGATGCCAGCGCGCGCCGTTCGTCGCGTAGGCGCGCAGCCGCGCCGCGTGCGATTCGATCTGGCGAAGGAATGCGGGGAAAAACGTCGAGCGGTCCTGATCCGCGCCGCTGCGGCGGCACAGCAGATCGCCCAGCGCGCGGGCGACGCCGTGCAGTTCGCGCAGGCGGCCGTCGAACGAAGGCGGGGCTGATAACAAAGACGAGGATGACGACGAGGACGCATCGCCCGCCGTGGTCGTGGGACAGCGGACCGCCGCGCGCAAGGCCGCCGTCAATGCGTGCAGATCGTCGCGGATACGGCGCAGCCACCAGGCGCGCAGCGCGAGCAGAAACGCGCACACCGCGAGCGCGAGCACCGCGAAACGCGCGACGAAGCGCGCATCGATCGAGCGCGCGAACGCCTGCATGCAGGAGATGGCCGCCGTGCAATGCGCATCGGCATCGCTGCCGACAGCGGCGAACGCGGCGTCGGCTTCCCAGACGGCGTCGCGCAGATGCGGTTTCACGCGCGCACGCAGATCGACGATGTGCGGACGGATCGACACACGCGGTGCAATGCCGTGCGCGCTCTCGCTCGAAGCGGCGAGATCGGCGGCGGGATCGTCCTGCCACGCGGCGGGCGCGCCGGACGCCTGTTCGAAAGGCGCGTCGCCGGACATGAACGGCGCGTTCGCGTCGAGTTGGCGCAAGCCCACCTGCACCAGCATCAAGGACGCAATCGATAGCAGCACGATCCGGACAAACAAGGCGGTCACCCCTTTTTTATTGACATCGATCTTCGGGTTGACGCCGTGACGTGCCCCCCTGAAGTAGCCGCTTTTTGAGCTATGACCGTATTGTCCGCGACGCGCGGCGATTTAAATTCAGCGAAAAGCGTGGTGATCGGGCTCTTTTTCGTCGGCGAAATGCCGTTAATAACGGATGAGGGCGATTCCGATGAGGCAATTGAACGGTTTCGGTAAGCCCGTCGTCAGCCGCGAAGCGGGCCGCGCCGAGCCGGCGCCGCGCCCGCTTCGGGCTTTAACGGCCCGCGATCAGCTTGCGCCGCGCGGCCTTCACGCGGGCGAGGCGTGCCTCGTCCCAGTCGTAGAAGCCCGCGCCGCTGCGCACGCCGACGCGTCCGGCGGCCACTTTCTCGCGCAGCAGGTCGATCACGCCTTCGTCCTTGGCGAGTTCGGGCATCAGATGCGAGGAGATATCGACGAAGGTGTCGAGCCCGCCCATGTCCGCGCCCTCGAACGGACCGACGATGCCCCAGCGTCGGCCGAGCGACGCCTTCATCACGCGGTCGACGACTTCGGCGCTCGCCGCGCCCGAGCGCACGATATTGAGCGCCTCGCGCAGCACCGCGAATTGCAGCCGGTTGCCGACGAAACCCGGAATCGACTTTGCGAGCACGACCGGCTCCATGCCGATGCCGCTCATCAGCGACTCGGTGCGCGCGGTGACGTCCGCGCGCGTGGCGCTGCCGGGCACGACTTCGACGAGCGGGATCATGTGCGGCGGATTCCAGAAATGCGCGATCACGAAACGCTCGGGCGCGGGCAGCGCGCTCGCGAGCAGATCGGGCTCGAAGCCGCTGGTGTTGCTCGCGAGGATCGCATCGGGCGCGAGCACCGCGCCGAGTTGCGCGTAGAGCCGATGTTTGAGTTCGAGCACTTCGGGCACGGCTTCGAAGACGAACTGCGCGTGCGCCATGACGTCGAGCGAGACGCTCGTTTCGATGCGCGCGAGCGCGGCGGCGCGCGCGTTCGCGTCGATACGGCCCGCGTCGATCAGTTCGTCGAGCACGGCTTCGGCTTTTGCCGTCACGCCCGCGAGGCGCGCGGGATCGACGTCGTGGACGATGGTGCGCAGACCGTGCAGCGCGCATTGCGTCGCGATGCCCACGCCCATCAAACCCGAGCCGACCACGCCCGCCACGGTGACTGCTGACTGCTTTGTTGCCTGCTCTGATGCCACTGCCTGGTTCATGCCGATCGCCCTCCGGGCCTGAATTTTCTGAATTTTCTGCAAAATCCTTTTGCAGGATCGATTGCTGAAGCGCATGCCGAATGCGCAAGCGTACAGGATTCTTTACCTTAAGCCTGGTGTTCGGGGCAAGCCATCGGTTAAATAAAGCGGAACGAGCGCGCCG
This sequence comes from Paraburkholderia sp. SIMBA_027, assembly GCF_046535315.1. Taxonomy (NCBI): domain Bacteria; kingdom Pseudomonadati; phylum Pseudomonadota; class Betaproteobacteria; order Burkholderiales; family Burkholderiaceae; genus Paraburkholderia; species Paraburkholderia sp. SIMBA_027. Next base: position 45,950 of record NZ_JAWRWY010000014.1, on the reverse strand, counting down.
TTAAGGTGATGGACATAACCTGAATTATTCTTAATTCATCATGCGGATATTAAAAGCCGATTGTGCATTTGCGCACACGGTTCGATGTCAACCGGGCGTAACGCGTTTGCGATCATGGGTTTACGCCTTGTTGCGCGGTTCGGCGTAATGCGTAGAGAAGAAAAATGGTCGCCGGTAGGTAATTGATCACTGCTATATTTAAAAATCCCCAACCCGAATTTGATCGACATGAGCACGCCCATCGATACACCGACGCCCGAACAAGGCAAGTGCCCGTTCCACGCCGCTGCAAAAACCATTGCCGGCAGCGGCACCGCCAATCTTCACTGGTGGCCCAATCAGTTGCGCGTCGATCTGCTCAATCAGCATTCGCAGCGCTCGAATCCGCTCGGCGAGCAATTCGACTATCGCGCGGAATTCAAGAAGCTCGATTACGACGCATTGAAGGCCGACCTGCGCACGGTGCTGACCGACTCGCAGCCGTGGTGGCCCGCCGACTGGGGCACCTACGCGGGTCTGTTCATCCGCATGGCCTGGCATAGCGCGGGCACCTACCGCATGATCGATGGCCGCGGTGGTGCGGGCCGCGGCCAGCAGCGCTTCGCGCCGCTCAACGCGTGGCCCGACAACGTCAACCTCGACAAGGCGCGTCGCCTGCTGTGGCCGGTCAAGCAGAAGTACGGGCAGAAGATTTCGTGGGCCGATCTGATCGTGCTGGCCGGCAACGTCGCGCTGGAAAGCGCCGGTTTCCAGACGCTCGGTTTCGCGGCTGGCCGCGAAGACGTGTGGGAACCGGATATGGACGTGAACTGGGGCGACGAAGCCAAATGGCTGACGCACCGCGATCCGGAAACGCTCGCGAAGAACCCGTTGTCGGCCACGGAAATGGGCCTGATCTACGTGAATCCCGAAGGTCCGAACGCGAGCGGCGACCCGGCGTCGGCGGCAGCGGCCATCCGCGCGACCTTTGGCAACATGGCGATGGACGACGAGGAAATCGTCGCGCTGATCGCCGGCGGTCACACGCTCGGCAAGACTCACGGCGCGGGTTCGGCGGAGAACGTGAGCACGGACCCGGAAGCGTCGTCGCTCGACGCGCAGGGTCTGGGCTGGCAGAGCCGATTCGGCTCGGGCGCGGGTGCGGATGCGATCACGTCGGGTCTCGAAGTGGTCTGGACGCAAACGCCCACGCAGTGGAGCAATCACTTCTTCGAAAACCTGTTCAAGTACGAGTGGGTGCAGACGCGCAGCCCGGCGGGCGCGATCCAGTTCGAAGCGAAGGACGCGCCTGAGATCATTCCCGATCCGTTCGACGCGTCGAAGAAGCGCAAGCCGACCATGCTGGTCACCGATCTCACGCTGCGTTTCGATCCGGAATTCGAAAAGATTTCGCGCCGCTTCCTCGGCGATCCGCAGGCGTTCAACGAAGCGTTCGCACGTGCGTGGTTCAAGCTGACCCATCGCGACATGGGGCCGAAGGCGCGTTATCTCGGTCCGGAAGTGCCCGCGCAGGATCTGTTGTGGCAAGACCCGCTGCCCGCGCCGGTGCATCAGCCGAGTGCGGCCGACATTGCGGATCTCAAGGCGAAAATCGCGGCGTCGGGGCTGTCCGTGAGCGAACTGGTGTCGGTTGCGTGGGCGTCGGCGTCGACGTTCCGTGGCGGCGACAAGCGCGGCGGCGCAAATGGCGCGCGCATCGCGCTCGCACCGCAAAAGGACTGGGACGTGAACAAGGACGCCGTTGCCGTGCTGCCGACGCTTCAGGCAATCCAGCAGGCGTCGGGCAAGGCATCGCTCGCCGATGTGATCGTGCTGGCCGGCGTGGTCGGTGTCGAGCAGGCCGCGCGCGCGGCGGGCGTCGAGATCGACGTGCCGTTCGCGCCGGGCCGTGTGGACGCACGCCAGGATCAGACCGATATCGAGTCGGTCAATGTGCTCGAACCGCGCGCCGACGGCTTCCGCAACTATCGCAGCGTGCAGGACGGTCCGGCGGCGGAAATGCTGCTGATCGACAAGGCGCAGCAGCTTACGCTGACCGCACCGGAAATGACGGTGCTGGTCGGCGGCCTGCGCGTGCTGGGCGCGAATGCGCACGGGAATCGCGACGGCGTGCTGACCGGCAGGCCGGGCGTGTTGAGCAATGACTTCTTTATCAACCTGCTCGATATGGGCACGGCGTGGAAAGCGGCCGATGCGTCGTCGGAACGTTTCGAAGGGCGCGACCGCAAGAGCGCGGAAGTGAAATACACCGGCACGCGCGTCGATCTGGTGTTCGGTTCGAACGCCGTGCTGCGCGCGCTCGCGGAGGTCTATGCGAGCGCCGATGCGAAGGAGAAGTTCGTGAACGACTTCGTCGCGGCGTGGACCAGGGTCATGAGTCTGGATCGATTCGACCTGGTTTAATGGTGAGCCCGGACATCGAGGATGTCCGGGCGCATCGGCATTGCGTGGTTATCGGCATTGTCATCGCATCGCATCGTATCGCGCGCCGTGTCACGGCGTGGCGCGGCGGCGTGCCGACATGCTGGCCGCGTTCATTCCTCCGGCGCCGGAATCGGCCGCGCGTCGCGAGTCATCGTGCGACCGCTGTACCGCATGAATCCGTTTCGCTCTGCAACGCCTGCTCGACATAGTCGATAAAGGCTCGCGCTCGCGCATTCATCGCCGACCGCTCGGCGACGCATGCATAGAGTTCCATCGGCTCGGGTTCGGCGTGGACGGTGCCTTCGTTGTGCGGCTCGAACAGCGTGACCAGCTTGCCGCTGTCGATCAGCGGCTGCGCCACGAAACTCGCGAGCCGCGCGATGCCGCCGCCGTTCGCCGCGATCTGCGCCAGCATGTCGATGTCGTCGCAGACGAAGGCGGGGTTGATCGGCGCGTCGAAACGCCTGCCTTCGCGCACGAATCCCCACGGCAGAAAGCGGCCGTCCGTTGGATAGCGGAACACGGCGCATGCGTGATGCTTGAGGTCTTCGGGCGTGAGCGGCACGCCCGCGCGATCCAGATACGCACGCGCAGCGCAGACCAGAAACGGTCTCGACGCGATGCGCCGGGCGATCAGCCGCTCATCGAGTTGCGCGGCGATCCGGATACTGACGTCGACGCCCTCGAGCCGATGATCGACGGCCCGGTCGGTGCTGATGAGTTCGAGATCGATGCGCGGATACGCGGTCTTGAAGCCCGGCATCAGCGGCGCGAGCACGTGGCGGCCGAACGCCGCCGTGGTGGCGACGCACAGCGCGCCGTGCGGCTGCGCCTCGGCCGTGGCGACCTGCGAGGCGAGATCGATGTCGCCGGGAATATGGCGGACCCTGGCGTAATAACGCGCGCCGCTTTCGGTGAGCGCCATGCTGCGCGTCGTTCGCGACAGCACGCGCACGCCCAGGTGCGTTTCGAGCCGCGCGATGCTCTGACTCACGGCCGCCGCGCTCACGCCTTGTGCGCGCGCCGCCGCCGCGATGCTGCCGGTTTCCACGACGCGGATGAAGCAGTTGATCAAGCCGAGAATGTCCATTGCCCTGTGTTCAGTGTTTTATGTCTCTTGTTTTACGTCGCGCTGATCGGTCATTTCGTAAATTTTACTTAAAAATGAATCAAGCGCTGGACGGCTGGGCACGTATTCGCGGCCTTGTTACGCTGGCGATCCGTTAACCAGCCCACAAGAACGAGGTCGCATTCATGCCAGCCGGAACGCCGCAAAACCGCCGCATTCGCTTTCCCATCTCGACGACGCCTTATGTCTTTGCGCTTTATATGGCGACGATCATGGCGTTTCTGATGTGTCTCGTGATTACCGTCGCCGAATTCGGCATTGACGGGCATTACATGGAAAATGTGATGAATGCGTATCGGGTGGCGATGCCGTCGGCGTTTATTTGCGTGCTGATCGTGCGCCCGATCGTCGCCCGGCTGGTGGCGTGGACGGTGCACGCGCGTTGAGGCTGCGCGCTCGCCGCCGCCGCCTCGACGCCGTACAAAACCATACAAAAACGCCGCGTCAATCCGGCGCTTGCTGCGTCACTCTCACGAGCGACCAGTCGTAACCGAGCGCCTTCACGCGTTCGCGCAGGCTGTCGAGCAGCGCGGACGACGGGTGGGCCGCGCGGGTCAACACCCACAGATAACGGCCCGATGGTTCGCCCACGATCGACCAGTCGTATGCGTCGCCGTGATCGAGAATCCAGTAGTCGCCGTAGAACGGCCCGAAGAACGACACCTTGAGCTTGGCGTTCGTCGCGGCATCGACGACCTTGGCCTTGCCGGTCGATTCGTGTTCGTCACCCGTCACGCCGCCTTTGCGGCCGCGATTGACGACCTTTACCGTGCCGTTTTCGTTGAGCGAGTAGTCCGCCGTCACCGCATCCATGTCCTTTTCGAACGAGGCTTCGTAGCGGAACTGTTCGTACCAGCGGCCCATGTATTTCGTCAGGTCGACGGATCGGGCGGGCTCGGGCACGGCGCGATTACCGACCGGCCCCGGACGCGGTATGTACGCGCAGGCACCGAGCAATAGCGCGGCGCCGGCGAGTGCGGTAACGAGAATCTTCTTTCGCATGCAGGTGATCTCCGATGATAGTGGCGGCATTCTCGCTCGGCGGGCGCGGACCCGCAGCGAGCAAGACACGCCCCGACATACAGGCTGTTGTCCAGGCGACGATGCATTCATTCAAACCAACACGCGGTTGAAGCAAAGCTCGGGCCATGCTGCGTCGCGGCGTGCGAACGCGCGGTTTCGAGCCGTTGCCCGCGGCTTCCTGTGGGCGGCCGCTACCGCGCGATGAGGCCGATGTAATCCTGGCGAGCGTCGGCTGAAATTTTTTACCGCGAACGCGCCCGTCTCGGGACCGCCCGTCTCGGGACCGCTTCTTGCGTCACGCGAGCGAGGCGAACGTTCGACCTCGACAGGGAGCAGGCAGGCGTGATCCATTCCTCCGATCTGATTGTGGCGCGCCCCGAAGGACTATATTGCCCGCCCGGCGATTTCCATATCGATCCGTGGCGGCCGGTCGAGCGCGCCATCATCACGCACGCGCACGCGGACCACGCGCGCAGTGGCCACGCGCGCTATCTCGCCGCGCAGGCGGGGCTCGGCGTGCTGCTTGCGAGGCTGCCGGGCATCAGCGTGCAGGGCGTGCGTTACGGCGAAGCGGTCGAGATCAACGGCGTGCGCGTCTCGCTGCATCCGGCGGGACACGTGCTGGGTTCGGCGCAGGTGCGCGTCGAGCACGGCGGGCGCGTGTGGGTCGCGTCCGGCGATTACAAGGTCGAGCCCGATCCGACCTGCGCGCCGTTCGAACCGGTACGCTGCGATACCTTCATCACCGAATCCACGTTCGGCTTGCCGATCTATCGCTGGGAGCCGTCCGCCGATATCTTCGCGGGCATCGACGCCTGGTGGCGTCACAACGCCGCGGCGGGCCGCGCGTCGGTGCTGTTCTGCTACGCGTTCGGCAAGGCGCAGCGCGTGCTCGCGAGCGTCGATTGCGGCATCGGCCCGATCTTCTGCCACGGTGCGGTCGAAACGCTGAACCGCGCGTATCGCGAGGCGGGCGTCGCGCTGCCGCCGACGCGTCTCGTCAGCGAGATCGCGGCGCGCGACAAGTCGGCGTTCAGGGAAGCGCTGATCGTTGCGCCGCCCTCGGCGCAGGGCAGCGCGTGGATGCGCCGCTTCGGCGATTACAGCGATGCTTTCGCGTCCGGCTGGATGCGCGTGCGCGGCATGCGGCGGCGGCGCGGCGTCGATCGCGGCATGGTGCTGTCGGATCACGCCGACTGGCCCGGTCTGCAACAGGCGATCGGCGCGACGGGCGCGCAACGCGTGATCGTCACGCATGGGCAGATCGAGCCGATGGTGCGCTGGCTCGCGTCGCAAGGGCTCGACGCGGGCGCGTTCGCCACCGAATACGGCGACGAGGCGATCGAAGCCGGTGCCGCCGATCGCGCCGCCGACGCCGACGACAGCGCCGCGCCCGACGCCGCGAGCGCGCAGCCATGAGACAGTTCGCGGCCCTCTATACGGCGCTCGACGCCACGACCTCGACGAACGACAAGCTCGACGCGTTGCTGAGCTATTTCTCCGCCGCCGAACCCGAGGACGCCGCCTGGGCCGCGTATTTTCTGGCCGGCGGCAAGCCGCGCCAGGCGGTGCCGACGCGCGTGCTGGTCGAGTGCGCGCGCGACCGGGCGCGGCTGCCCGACTGGCTGTTCGAGGAGTCGTATCAGGCGGTGGGCGATCTCGCCGAAACCGTCGCGCACGTGCTGCCGCCCGCGACGCGCGAAACGGAGCTGGGTCTCGCGCAATGGATCGAGCAGCGCGTGCTGCCGTTGCGCGGCAGCGATCCCGCCGATCTGTGCGCGCGCCTGACGCAGTATTGGGACGAACTGAACTGGAGCGAGCGTTTTCTGCTGACCAAGCTGATCGGCGGCGGCTTTCGCGTGGGCGTGTCGCGGCAGCTTGTCGTGCGCGCGCTCGCGCGCGTGGCTGGCGTCGATCACAAGCGCATCGCGCAACGCATGGTCGGCTGGACCGATTCGCGCCAGGCGCCCAGCGCGGCCCGCTATCTGCGTCTGATCGCGCCGGCTGCCGAAGGCGACGACGTCGATACGCCGCACGAGAGCGACGTCGGCTTGCCGTATCCGTTCTTTCTCGCGCATCCGCTCCAGAGCGATCCCGCCACGCTGGGCGCGGTCGCGGGGTGGATCGCCGAATGGAAATGGGACGGCATTCGCGCGCAGATCGTCAAGCGCGCGGGGCGCGTGTGGATCTGGTCGCGCGGCGAGGATCTCGTGACCGAGCGCTTTCCCGAGCTGGCTTCGCTGGGCGAGGCGCTGCCCGACGGCACCGTGATCGACGGGGAAATTCTCGCGTGGGAGCCGGGCGCGACCGCGCCGCTGCCGTTCGCGCGGCTGCAACCGCGCATCACGCGCAAGACGCTGACCCGCAAAGTGCTCGCCGATTCGCCGGCCGCGCTGCTCGCCTACGATCTGCTGGAAGAGCACGGCCGCGATCTGCGCGGCGAGCCGCTCGACGCCCGCCGCGCGCGGCTCGATACGCTGGCGCGGACGATGTCGGCGACGCTGGCGCTCGATCTGCTGCGCGTGTCGCCGATCGTCGAGGCGCCGGACTGGCCCGCGCTCGCCGCGCTGCGCGAGCAGAGCCGCGCGCGCGGCGTGGAAGGGCTGATGCTCAAGGAGCGCGCGTCGATGTACGGGGTGGGGCGCACCAAGGCGTCGGGTACGTGGTGGAAATGGAAGATCGAGCCGTATTCGATCGACGCCGTGCTGCTCTACGCGCAGCGCGGTCACGGTCGTCGCGCGAGTCTCTACACCGATTTCACCTTCGCGGTCTGGGACGAGCGCGACGGCACGCGCACGCTTGTGCCGTTCGCCAAGGCGTATTCCGGCCTGACCGACGAGGAAATGCGCAAGGTCGATGCGGTCGTGCGCAAGACGACGGTCGAGAAGTTCGGTCCGGTGCGCAGCGTGACGCCGACGCTCGTGTTCGAAATCGGCTTCGAGGGAATCCAGGCGAGTCCGCGCCACAAATCGGGCATCGCCGTGCGGTTTCCGCGCATGCTGCGCTGGCGCACCGACAAATCGATCGACGACGCCGACACGCTCGACATGCTCAAAGGCTTTCTGAGCGAGGCGCGACCATGAGCGCGCCGAATAACGCAAATGCGGACGCCGACGCGGACGCCCACACTGACGCCGACGACAGCCCCGAAGCCGCGCCGCGCAAAGCGCGTCCGCGCCGCATCCCGCGTTCGCGCGCGGCGCAGGAAAAACTCGACGCGGCCAGCGCCGACGCGTTCACGCCCGAGCCGTTCGCCTACGACGCGCACGCCGCGCAGACGCCGATCGAGACGCGCATCGCGCAGTGGTTCGCGGCGCAGGGCTGGCAGCCGTTCGCGTTTCAGCAGACGGTCTGGCGCGAGATCGCGCGCGGCGCGAGCGGCCTGCTGCACGCGACGACCGGCGCGGGCAAGACGTGGGCGGTGTGGATTGGCGCGCTGGCGGCGTGGTCGACGGCTTCGGTTTCGGCATCGCCGGCTTCGGCGTCTTCGCCGGGAACCGCGCGGCGTGCGCCGTTGCCCGCGCCGCTCACGGTGCTCTGGATCACGCCGATGCGCGCGCTCGCCGCCGATAGCGCGCGGGCGCTACAGAGCGCCGCCAAAGCGCTGGGCGCGCCGTGGACCATCGGGCTGCGCACGGGCGACACCTCGTCGACCGAGCGCGCGCGGCAGAACCGCCGCATGCCGTCGGCGCTCGTCACCACGCCCGAAAGCCTCACGCTGATGCTCACGCGCGCCCAGGCGCGCGAGGAGCTGGCGCATCTGCGGCTCGTCGTGGTCGACGAATGGCACGAGCTGCTCGGCAACAAGCGCGGCACGCAAACGCAGCTCGCGCTCGCGCGCCTCACGCACTGGCGGCCCGAACTCCAGGTCTGGGGGCTGTCGGCGACGCTCGGCAATCTCGCGCTCGCACACGACGCGCTGCTGCATGGCGTGCGCACGCCGCGCGTGAACGTGCGCGGCGCGCAACCCAAAACGCTGATCGTCGATACGCTGATTCCCGCCACCATCGAACGCTTTCCGTGGGGCGGCCATCTGGGCACGCGCCAGGTGGGCGCGGTCGCCGCCGGCATCGACGCGGCGCAAAGCTCGCTGGTGTTCACCAACACGCGCTCGCAGGCCGAAGCCTGGTATCGGTCGCTGCTCGAACTGCGGCCCGAGTGGGCCGGGCTCATCGCCTTGCATCACGGCTCGCTCGACAAGTCGGTGCGCGACTGGGTCGAATCCGGGCTGAAGCACGGCCGCCTGAAGGCGGTCGTCTGCACGTCGAGTCTCGATCTCGGCGTGGACTTTCTGCCCGTCGAGCGCGTGTTTCAGATCGGCTCGCCCAAAGGCGTCGCGCGGCTGATGCAGCGCGCGGGGCGCTCGGGCCACGCGCCGGGCCGCGTCTCGCGCGTGACCATCGTGCCCACGCATGCGCTCGAACTGGTCGAGGCGGCCGCCGCGCGCTGGGCCATCGGCGAGCGCCGCATCGAAGGCCGCGACATGCCGGTCAAACCTTTCGACGTGCTCGTGCAGCATCTCGTGACGGTGGCGATCGGCGGCGGTTTCACGCCGGGCGCGCTCTATGACGAGATTCGCAGCGCCTACGCGTATCGCGATCTCACACAAGCCGAATTCGACTGGGCGCTGACCTTTGTCGAACGCGGTGGCGCGTCGCTCGGCGCGTATCCCGACTATCACCGCGTCGCGGCGGACGCCGACGGCGTCTATCGCGTGCCGCGCGACGACCTCGCGCGCCGCCATCGCAACAACATCGGCACGATCGTCGCCAACTCGACCATCGACGTGCGCTTTCTGTCGGGCGGTCGCATCGGCGCGATGGAGGAATCGTTCATTGCGCGCCTCAAACCTGGCGACGTCTTTACGTTCGGCGGTCGCGCGCTCGAACTCGTGCGCGTGCGCGACATGACCGCCTACGTGAAGCGCGCGAATTCCTCGCGCGGCGCGATGCCGCAATGGGCGGGCAGCAAGATGCCGTTGTCGTCCGAACTGGCCGACGCCGCGCTCGTGATGCTCGCGCGCGCCAGCGACGGCATCTACGACGAACCCGAAATGCGCGCGATCCAGCCGTTGCTCGAACTCCAGGCGCGCTGGTCGGCGCTGCCCGGACCGGGCGTGCTCGTCGCCGAAAGCGTGCGCACGCGCGAAGGCCATCACTTTTTTTGCTTTCCGTTCGCGGGCCGCATGGCGCATATCGGGCTGGGTGCGTTGATTGGCTGGCGCGTCGCGCGCGACCAGCCGAGCACGTTTTCGATCTCGGTGAACGACTACGGCTTCGAACTGCTGTGCGCGCAACCGTTCGACTGGCAGGCGCTGGTCGACGACGGCCTGTTCTCCGCCGCCCATCTCGAAGACGACATCCTCGCGAGCCTCAACGCATCGGAACTCGCCGCGCGACGCTTTCGCGAGATCGCGCGCGTTTCGGGGCTGGTTTTTCAGGGACATCCGGGACAGCAAAAGAGTGCGCGCCAGTTGCAGGCGTCGAGCGGACTGTTCTACGAAGTCTTTCGCCGATACGACAGCGCGAACCTGTTGCTCACGCAGGCCGATCAGGAAGTCGTGCGGCAAGAGCTGGAGTTCGAGCGTATCCGCGCGGCGCTCGCGCGCATGAGCACAAGCCGCTTCGCGCTCGCGCGGCCGCCGAGGCCGACGCCGTTTGCGTTCCCGCTGATCGTCGCCCGCCTGCGCGAAAAAGTGACCACCGAGCATCTGGCCGATCGCGTCGAGCGCATGCTCGCGGAACTCGAAACCGCCGCGCGTCGCGCCGACTGACATGGCCGCGCAAACCTACCCGATCGACGTGAACGGCGCGCCGCTGACGCTCTCGGCGCAGCGCGCGGCGTTCGATCCCGTGAGCCGCGCGGTGTTCGTCGCGGATGTACATCTGGGCAAGGACGCCGTGTTTCGCGCGCGCGGCATTCCGGTGCCGACGGGCGCGACGGCCGACACGTTCGCGCGCCTCGATGCCGTGATCGCGCAGTTCGCGCCGCAATCGCTGTATTTTCTCGGCGATCTGCTGCACGCGCGCGAATCGCACGCGCCCGAGGTGCTCGACGGATTGAGCCGCTGGCGCGCGGCGCATCGCGGCTTGCGCCTCGTGCTGGTGGAGGGTAATCACGATCGTCACGCGGGCGCGCTTGCCGATGAATTCGGCATCGAGACCGTGTTCGAACCATATCGACTCGGGCCGTGGACGCTGTGCCATCATCCGCAGCCGCACGCGGACGGCTATGTGCTCGCCGGTCACGAGCATCCGGTCTATACGCTGCGCACGGGCGTCGATCGTGTGCGTTTGCCGTGCTTTCGCTTCGGCGCGCGCGTGGGCGTGCTGCCGGCCTTCGGCGCGCTGACCGGCGGCTACGAGGCCACCGGCGAGCGCGGGCCGGAAAGCGTGTACGTGGTGGCCGCGAACCGTATTTTCAGCGTCCGGCGTTGATGCGCGCGACGTCTTTATCGTCCTCGCAACCTCTGCTGGCGGATGCTCAGCGCCACGACGCCATCGACTCGAACACGCCGTCGCGGCGCACCAGTGCATGCAGGAGTGCCGCCGCGAGATGCAGCAGGATCAGCGCGAAAAAGCACAGCGCGAGAAAGCGATGCGCGTTCCAGAGCGCCGAATGCAGCGCGTTGCTGTGCGGCAGGAACGCGGGCAGGCGCACGCCCAGCACCATCACCGGATAATCCGCCGCCGAGAGCATGCCCCAACCGATCAGCGGCAGCGCGATCATCAGCGCGTACAGCACGACGTGCGAGAGGCGGGCGACGAGCTTCATCGGTTCCGGCATGGCCGCGGGCAGCGGCGGCGCGCCGCGCACGAACCGCAGCACGAGGCGGATCAGCGCGAGCACCAGAATCGCGATGCCGAGCGGCTTGTGGATGGAGACGAGCCTGAGGTAGTCGGGGCGCACCGTCGACACCATGCCCACGCCGATAAACAGCATCGCGAGAATGCAGATCGCCATGAGCCAGTGCAGGACGCGCTGCGCGGGACTGAAGCGGGGGTGGACGGCGTTCATGGCGCGACTCCTTGCGCGTTGCCGCGCGGGTAGTCCTTGTCTTCGGCGGTGCGGCGGTTGAACGATACCGAATAGGCGGCGGAGCGCGCGGCCGGGAACGGATCGTCCGAGACGTGCATGCCGGCGGGCAGTACCGTCGGGTCGAAGTTGAGGTTGCGGCACGGGCCGTCCGCTTCCGGCTCGATGGCCGTGACGATGAGCGTGCCCGCGTCGACGGTGCGCCGGTCGTCCGGCCACGCCTGGCTCGGATCGGCGGTCGGGTCGCCGGGATTCGCGACCGTGATGCGCAGCGTCCAGCGTTGCGGCGCGGACTGCACACGCTGGACGATATCGGTTTCGAGGAAGTTGGGCGCGAGGTGTGCCGCGTCGGCGGCGGAGAGCGGTTGCGGCGCGGCCGCCGGCACGAAGGACCAGCGCACGGCATGCGCCTCGCCCGCCGCGTTCGTGAAGATGAAACTGTTCAGGCTGTTGTAGCGGTCCTGCGCGAACGACGCGGTCAGCGGCGTCGTCGACGCCCACGCGCCGAAGTGCGCGAACTCGGGATGCGCGGCGATGAAGTGCTTCATCGCGTCCGGATCGCTCTTGTTGCCCGCCGCGCCGAGCAGTTCGTAGAACGCTTGCGGCGTGGCGACGGGGAAGAACGGCGCGTCGATCATGGCCGAGCGCCATTCGCTGCCGCCGGGCGAGCCGATGAGCAGGCCGAGACCGCGCACGTGCACGCTCGGGTCGGGCGCATGCGGGTCGGCGGTCGCGAGATTGAAGCGGCCCGTGGCGGCGAACGTGCCGGCGGCGAGCATCGGCGCGCTCGACAGTTGCGCGCCCGCGCCGTTCGACTCGAAGCGGCCCGTGAAGCAGATGCCCTTCGCGTGATTGCGCCGGAAGCCCAGCGCGGGGCCGCCGGGCGGGGCGAGCCGGTCGACCAGCTTGGCGGGCGTGAGCCGATGCGGCGACAGCCAGCCGGCGGTCCAGGCGAATGCGGCGGCCAGCGCCAGCACGACGACGCCGATCAGCGCCAGCGCGCCGAGGTGATTCGAATTCGAAGGTGGGGAGGTGTTGTTGCCAGCCATTGCACGGTCTCCTTAGCTGAGCGTTCGTGCAATCTATCAGGTGGCAAAAAAACGTGGGCGTGAAATGTCGGACTGATGAATCCCTTTTAGCACGCACCGCCGCGCCGGAGATTTGGCGCGGTGCGATGCAGCATCAGAAAATCACGTAAATCTTGCGCAGCGTTTCGTTGATTTCCCAAAGGCCTTCGGTATTGGCTTCGAAGAACATCGTGTCGCCGCCCTTGAAATGCAGCGCTTTTTCGCCATCGGGCGTGAAGCTCCCCGAGCCGGAGAGGAAATGCATCACCTCCGCTTCCTTCACCGAACGCCGGTAGGTGCCAGGCGAGCATTCGAACACGCCCGTATCGACGGCTTCCGCGCCGGGAATCACCACCTGGCGGCCCGTGACGCGCGCGGGCTGCGTGCCGGGCAGGCCCGCCATACCCCAGTCTTCGAGTCCCGCCACCTGGGCGGCCTGCTGAATCTGCTGAACTTTCACTGAATGAATTCCTGTTGACGTGAAGTGTGATCGAGTCGTTGTTCGATGCGGCCGAGCCGCACGACGGTTACGCCGGGCCGCAACTGACGCAGCGAAGGCATGACGAGCATGCAGTCGTCGTAGGGCGTGAGCACGGGCTCGCCGTTCGACCAGCCAATCACCGTGCCCGCCGTATCGAAAGTTTCGAGGCCCGTATAAGGACCGGCGAAACGGAAATCCATGCTGCTCGCGACCACGGGTTCGGTTACGCGCACGACGGTCATCTGCGCGGGCAGCGGCAGGAGCCAGCCGCCGGGCAGATCGCTCGCGTCGATCACGCCCGCGTGCAGCAGAAAGCGCGCGGTGCTGTCGCGCGCGACATCGACGGCACGCTTTTCCCAATGCTGTCCGCACTCGATCAGCAGTGCGTTCTTCGCGCTTTGAGGATCGCCGAAACCTTCGTAGTCGCGCATGCGTCGGCCTTCCGGATGGCCCTCGTCGCAGATCACGGTGGCGGGCACGCCGAGTTGCGCGGACAGCGCGATGCCCTTGTCGAGCGGCCCGGCGACGATCAGCGGCGCGCTTTTTTCGTGCATCGAATGCAGATCGAGCAGCAGATCGACGCTGTCGATCACGGGGCGCATGGCGCGCGCGCGATCGAGTTCGGACGAGCGGCGCGACGTATCGTCGAGCGTGGCGGCGGTCCAGACGCGGTTGAAATCCTGATCGACGAAACGCGCCTTGTCCGGTTGCGCGGGATCGAAGCGCGCGTACGCATCGACGTTCGCGAACGCCAGCGTGAGACGGCCGCGGCGCGGACGAAGTTGCGCGCGCAACAAGGCATCGACGACGATCGCGCCGCACACTTCATTGCCGTGCGTGAGGGCGTTCACCATCACATGCGGACCGGGCGCGCCGGAGTCGAACGTATGCACGTAGGCGATGCCGGTGTTGCCTTCGGCGTGCGCGGCGATGTCGGGAAACGCGACTTCGATCGGATAGGCGTCCATGCTCATGCGGGACCTCGTGGCTGAGAAAGTTGATCGACGGAGAAGCGTCGAGTCGGGGCCGGTTGATTCGGGTTCCTTGGCGAATGCGGGCGGCATCCAGTCCGCTACGGGGCGGGCTGGATGCGCACCGTCATGGCACGTCAGCCCATCGCCTGATTGATGATGCCGTAAGCGCGCCAGGCCGCGTCGGGCTCGCCGCTGTGCTGCTCGGCGCTCGCGTTGCGCACCATCTTGACGACCGAATCCACCGGCACGAGGCCGACGCTCGGCAGCCACGCTTCGATGCCCGCGCCGCCCGGCACGTCGAGGCGCACGAAGTCGCCGACGTGTTGCGCGAGCCAGTGCGAGACGAGGGCTTTCGCGCGCGCGTGATCGTCTTGATCGCCGCTATCGCCCGCCGTCGCGGCGACCACCGGGCCGATGGCGTAGCCGCGGCCGAAGCGGCGCGCGAGCGCGAAGCCGGTGATGATGCCGTCGCGTTCGAGCACGACGCCGCCTTGCGCGACCGCGAGCAGGGCGGACAGCGTGGCGCTGCGGTCGAGACCGCAGCCGCGCGAGGCGAGATCGATGAGCGTCGGCAGATCGGCGGGCGTGACGGCGCGCAGCGTTTCGCCTTGCGGCAGCACGACGGCGGGCGCCTGTTCGACCGTGCCCTGATGTTGCGTGAGGCCGCCGCACGCGGCGAAGCCGAGCTTCTCGTAGAGCGGCTGACCGGCGGGCGTGGCGTGCAGGAAAGTCACGCGCTCGCCGAGCGCCTCGAGCACGAGTTCCATCAGCTTGCGGCCGATGCCGCGTCCTTGCTGATCGGGCGAGACGATCACCATGCCGAGCGTGGCGCGGTCGGCGCCGAACTTCCAGCACAGCGCCGTGCCGATCACGACGCCGTTGTCGACGGCGACGAAGCCTTCGCCCGCCTCGACGGCGAAGCGCCAGTCTTCGGGGCGATGCGGCCAGCGCACGGCCACGGAAAGACCGTGGGCGGCGTCGATGTCGTCGGCGCTGAAACGGCGATAGTGAAGGTCGGGCTTGACGGCGGATTCGGACACAGCGGACTCCTGGATAACGACGTGGACGGCATGTTCAGATTCGACTGTCGCATGCGGCTCGCAGGCTTCATAGGACGATCTTCCTGACTTGAGCGAGCACAAGCGGCGGCAGCGCGCGGCTTTTTTATTGTTCATCGCATTCAGAAAAGTTTCAATATAATGAGTGGCAGTGTGCGTGCCTCGATGTCACGCAGCGGGCGCGCCGCGCCGTCGCCATGCACCGAAATCGTGCGCCGGCGTTGGGGAACGAACCGGTTTTGCGCGTCCGGCACCGAATTCAACAGGAAACTCATGCGAACCCAGTCCAGCAAGAAAATCGCGGTGTTGCCGAGCCACGCCGATGTCGGCGCGCGGCTGCGCGCGCTGCGCAATGCTCGCGGCCTGTCCGTCAATGAACTCGCGCTGCGCGCGGGCGTGTCGGTCGGCACCGTGAGCCAGGTCGAGCGCAACAAGGCCAATCCGTCCGTGCGTATTCTGGAGCGTCTGCGTCAGGCGCTCGACGTGCCGTTGAGCGCGCTGCTGGAAGAAGACGACGCGCCGTCCGATCCGCTCACGGGCGATTTCGTGCGGCGAGCGGCGGAGCGCCCGCTGTTCGAGGTGGGCAAAAACGGCATGCAGAAAGAGCTGCTTTCGCCGCACGGCGAGCACGATTTGCAGATGATGGTCATCATGCTGCCGGCGGGCTCGGGGTCGGAGGAAGTGCTGGTGGGCGTCGGCGAAAAATGCGGCCTCGTGATGGAGGGCACGGTGATCCTGAACGTGGGCGATCAGCGCGCCGAACTGCGCGCGGGCGACAGTTTCCAGTTCAAGAGCACGGTGCCGCACAGTGTGCGCAATGAAAGCAGCAAGACGGCGCGGCTGTTGTGGATCATGAACACGCGCCCGCCGGTCATTCATCTTTAAGTATCTCTGGCGGCGCCGCTTTTCGCCGGTATCGGCGCCGCATCCCGGTTGTTCTTCCTCGCTTTTTTCTGAACGCGCTTCACGCGCGATCTCCCCACGCTTTCATTCCTGTTGATGCCGCGCGATACTGGCCTGTATCGCGCGGATGAACGCGCACGCCTTGTTGTTTCATTCTTCTGCCGATTGCCTGCGTGCCGACTGCGTGTCACCTGCGCGCCATTAATGAAGCGCGCGTGTGTCAACTCGCCGCTACGGGTTCGCCCTGGCCCGTTTCTCGCGTAAGCAAAGCGCATGAGCATGCTTTTCGCAGAATTATTTTTGATCACTAGCCAAGCCCCTTCTGTTCACTATAATGAATTTCAACGCGTGGTTGTTCATTTTGCCGCCAGGGCATCGAACCACCACTTGCTGAAGCGGCGAAGCCGCGCACGTGACGACTCGCGAGCGCGCCATCGCCGGGCTAACCGGTTTTCGAACAGGCAGAG
Source organism: Paraburkholderia sp. SIMBA_027 (assembly GCF_046535315.1). Lineage (NCBI taxonomy): Bacteria > Pseudomonadati > Pseudomonadota > Betaproteobacteria > Burkholderiales > Burkholderiaceae > Paraburkholderia > Paraburkholderia sp. SIMBA_027. Next base: position 29,389 of record NZ_JAWRWY010000014.1, on the reverse strand, counting down.
CATGACTACTCCGTCGCTGGATTTCGATCCGTCCGCAATCACGCTGCCGCAAGGCCATTTCATTGGCGGCGCGTACTATCAGACCGATGAAACGTCGATCGCCGTGCATCGTCCTTCGGACGGCCGTCTGCTGGGTTATGTGCCGGACGCCACGGCACAGACCGTCGATTACGCGGTATCGAATGCGCTGCAGGCATGGAAGACGAGCGGCTGGGGCACGCGCTCGCCGCGCGAACGCGCCCGGGTGCTGACGCGCTGGGCGCAACTGATCGACGAAAACGTGGTCGCGCTGGCGCAACTCGAAGCAGTCAGCTCCACGCGGCCGGTCGCGGAAGCGTATGCGTCGGATGTGCCGTTCACGGCCGAAGCGATTCGCTTCTTCGCGGAACTCGCGGACAAACTCGGCGGCGACATTGCGGCGACGCGTCAAGGCAGTCTCGGCTTCGTCGCCTCGGAGCCCTATGGGGTGATCGGCGCGATCACGCCGTGGAATTTTCCGCTCTCGATGTGTTCGTGGAAATGCGGTCCGGCACTGGCGGCGGGCAATGCGGTGGTGCTGAAAGCCTCGGAAATGACGCCGTTTTCCACGCTGCGCCTCGCCGAACTGGCGATCGAAGCGGGCATGCCGCCGGGCATTTTCAATGTCGTGAACGGACGCGGCGCGACCACCGGTTCGGCCATCACGCGGCACCCCGATATTTCGAAGGTGAGTTTCACCGGATCGACGCGCACGGGCGCTGCGATCATGAGCGAAGCCGCTTTTCACGGCACCAAGCCGGTCACGCTCGAACTGGGCGGCAAGAGCCCGCAACTGGTGTTCGCGCAGGTGCCGGACCTCGCGCACACGGCGCGCTGCGTGGCGCGCGGCTTTACCGCGAACGGCGGCCAGGCCTGCGTGGCGGGTACGCGCCTGATCGTTCATAAGCACATTGCCGAACCGCTGATCGACGCCGTGCAACGCGAACTCGCGGGCATCGCGCCGGGCGCGATGTGGTCGAGCGCGACGCGTTATTCGCCGATCATCAGCCCCGCACAGGCGCAACGCATTGCCACGCTGATCGACGAGAGCCGCGCGCAGGGCGCGGAAGTGCTGTGCGGCGGCGGCTTTTTCGAAGATACCGAAGACGGCTGGTTTCATCGCCCGACGTTGCTCGCCAACGTCACCGACGACACGCCCGCCGTGCGCGAAGAATTGTTCGGCCCCGTGCTCACCGTGCAAACCTTCGAGGACGAAGAGGAGGGCATCGCGCTCGCGGCGCACCCGACCTACGGTCTCGCGGCAGGCGTGCATACGAGCGATATCGGCCAGGCCATGCGGGCGATGCGGCGCATTGCGGCGGGCACGGTCTGGATCAATCGCTATGGCCGCAGCGGCGACATGATCATTCCGACCGGCGGCTTCAAGCAGTCGGGTATCGGCAAGGATCTCGGACGCCAGGCGCTCGAAGCCAGCATGCGCCACAAGAGCGTGCTGATCGATTTCGACACAGCCTGAGTTTTACCGCATTCGCTTCAACTCACGCTTTAACTTCGGTTCCAGCTTCGCCGTATAGATGCACGATCCGCGCAGCGTTCATTTCAGTGAACACGGATTGCGCGCAACGCTTCACAGGTAATTTCGACACCGCGGGCCGCGCCAAGTTCGTCAGCATGACTGATTAATTGGCATGCATGCGCAGCGCGCCGTTCTCACTTGATTCGAGCCTGAAAACAGGTTCGCCACGACGACAGGATGCAGACCATGATCGATTTCGAGCCGAAGTACATCACCTTCGACTGCTACGGCACGCTGACCAACTTCCAGATGGCCGAGACCGCGCGCCAGCTTTACGGCGACAAGCTCGATGCCGCCAGGATGAACGAGTTCGTGGAGTTCTTCCGCGGTTATCGTCTGGACGAGGTGATGGGCGCGTGGAAGCCGTTTCGCGACGTCGTGGTGAATTCGATTCGCCGCACCTGCGAGCGCACCGGCGTGCCGTTCGACGAAGCCACGGCGCTGAAGTTCTACGAGGCAGTGCCCACGTGGGGCCCGCATCCGGACGTGCCGGAAGGTCTGTCGCGCCTCGCCACGAAGTACAAGCTCGTGATTCTCTCGAACGCCGACGACTCGCAGATCCACAGCAACGTGGAAAAGCTTGGCGCGCCGTTCCACAAGGTCTGCACCGCTCAGCAGGCGCAGGCGTACAAGCCGCTGCGCAAGGCGTTCGAGTACATGTTCGACCAGCTCGACTGCAATCCGGAAGACGTGCTGCACGTGTCGTCGAGTTTCCGTTACGACCTGATGACGGCTTATGACATGGGTATCAAGCACAAGGCTTTCGTGAATCGCAACCATGAGCCGCTCACGCCGTATTACCAGGTCAACGAAGTGAAGCAGCTGCCGCAGCTCGCCGAACTCCTCGGCGTCTAAGCGTCTCGGCCGCCCGTTCATTCGCCCACTTGCACTTACCGTCGGTCATCAGGAACGCAACACGATGAAGCTCGATTCGTACTGGCTCGATACCGCGCCGCGCTTTACGAAGCCCGCCCAGGGGCCGCTCGCCGGCCGCGTGGACGTGGCCGTGGTCGGCGGCGGTTTTACCGGGCTGTCGGCGGCGCTGGCGCTCGCGAAGCGCGGCTACTCGGTCACCGTGCTGGAAGCCGGGCGCATCGCAGGCCAGGCGTCGGGCCGCAACGGCGGGCACTGCAATACGGGCGTCGCGCAGGATTATGCGGCGCTCTCGGCGAAGCTCGGCACGGAGCGCGCCTCGCTGTTCTATCGCGCCTATGCCGAAGCCGTGAAGTCGGTCGCGCAGATCGTCGAGGAAGAACAGATTCCCTGCGATCTGCGCAAGAGCGGCAAGATCAAGCTCGCTGCGAAGCCGCATCACTACGCATCGCTGGCGAAGACTTTCGAAGCGTTGAAGCGCGATGTCGATGAAGATGTCGAGCTGATTTCGCGCGAACGTATTCGCGACGAAATCGCATCGGACGGTTTCTATGGCGGCCTCGTGCAGCACAACGGCATGCAGCTGCATATGGGCAAGTTCGGTGTCGGTCTGGCCGAAGCGGCGGCGCGTCACGGCGCGCAGATCTTCGAAGAAACGCCGATGGTCGGCCTCAAGCCGCTCGGCGGCCACGCCTACGAAGTGCAGTGCGAGCGCGGGACGCTGCGCGCCGATCGCGTGTTGCTCGCCACGGGGGCGTCGCAAAGCGGCCCGTTGCAATGGTTCCGCCGCCGCATCGCGCCCGTGGGCAGTTTCATCGTCGTCACGGAGCCGCTCGGCAAGGCGCGTCTCGATGCGCTGCTGCCCACGCGCCGCTCGTATGTGACGACGCGCCAGATTGGCAATTACTTTCGTCCCACGCACGACGACCGTTTGCTGTTCGGCGGCCGCGCGCGCTTCGCGATGTCGAATCCGCGTTCGGACGAAAAGAGCGGCCGCATTTTGCGTGACGGCATGCTTCAGTATTTTCCGCAACTCGCCGACGTGCGCCTCGATTACTGCTGGGGCGGTCTCGTCGACATGACAGCCGACCGGCTGCCGCGCGCGGGCGAGCACGAAGGTTTGTTCTATTCGATGGGCTACAGCGGCCATGGTGTGCAGATGTCGGTGCACATGGGCCGCGTGATGGCCGACGTGATGTTCGGTGCCGCCACGCGCAACCCGTGGCGAGCGCTCGAATGGCCTGCGATTCCCGGACACTTCGGGCGCGCGTGGTTTCTGCCGCTCGTCGGCGCGTATTACCGGTTGCAGGACGTGCTTCATTGAGCCGATGCCGAGCGCCGACCCTTTCACGGCGCAGCGCAAATAGTCAAGACTCTCCACAAGGAAACCAGACCATGTCGCGTACCACCCTTGCATTCGCCGCCGCTTCCGTCGCGTTCTCGCTGTTGTGCGGCGCTGCCCATGCCGATACCCCGACGCTGACCGCGGGCTCGCCGCCGTCGAGCGCGCCGACCACCTTCCTCGACGTCAAGACGCAGAAGATCGAAGGCATCATGCCCGACGTCGTGCGCGAAATCGGCAAGCGCGAGGGCTTCGACGTGTCGTATCAGGCCGTGCCCTTCTCCGCGCTGATTCCCTCCGTGGTCTCGGGCAAGATCGACATCATCGTCGCGGGCATGACGCCCACGCCCAAGCGCGCCGAAGTGGTGGACTTCTCGCAGCCGGTGACGGCGTTCGGCGAAGGCATTATCGTGAAGTCGACGAACAAGACCAACTACAAGTCGGTGCAGGACATGAAGGGCATGTCGGTCGGCGCGCCCACGGGCACTGACTACGGCGACCAGCTCGTCAAGCTCGGCATCTTCAAGGAAGTGAAGATGTACGACAGCCCGGCCGACATGACGCGCGACGTTGCGATCGGCCGCATCGTGGCGGGCTTCAACGACTACCCGATTCTCAAGGCGCAGGAATCCGCGGGCGCGATGGCCGGTACGCGCGTGGACGACGATTACGTGCCGATGGAGAAGTTCGACATCGCCGTGGGCGTGAAGAAGGGCAACACGGCGCTGCTGGCGAAAGTGAACGACGCACTCACGAAGATGAAGGCCGACGGCACGCTCGACAAGATCCTGAAGAAGTGGCACCTGGCGAGCTGATCCGCCACTGAACGACCGGAATGCGGAGCGGCGAGACGGTTTGCTCCGCGCCGCGTTCCGGCCCGGCCCGCCTTTGCGGCGCGGCGTATGACTCGCGGGCATTCCCCCGTTCGCGAATGAAAGCATAAGGCACACCATGCGTTGGCACGACATAGTCGATTTTGTCCCGATCCTGCTGCAAGGCGCGGTGATGAGCATCATCATCACGGTTGGCTGCCTGCTGCTGAGCACTGCGCTCGGCCTCGTGTGGGCGCTGCTCAAGATGTCGCGTTATCCGGCGGTGGTGACGGCCGTGAGCGCGATGATCAACGTGGTGCGCGGCCTGCCGATGATTGTCCTGCTGTTCTATATTTATTTCGTCTTGCCGGACTTTCATATTGAAGTGTCGGCATTGCAGGCGAGCATTATCGGCTTGAGTTTCGGTTATTCGACCTACGTGGCGGAAATCATCCGCTCGGGTATCGAGGCCGTCGATCCGGGCCAGTATGAAGCGGCGCAATCGCTTGGCATGGGCCGCGTGAAAACGATGGTGCGCGTGATCCTGCCGCAAGCGGTGAAGGTCGCGCTGCCGCCGTACAGCAATACGCTGGTGATGATGCTCAAGGACTCGTCGCTCGCGTCCACCATCACGGTGGCGGAAATGACGCGCCAAGGTCAGTTGATCGCGGCATCGACGTTCCAGAACATCACCGTCTATACGCTCGTGGCGATCGGCTATCTGCTGATGAGCCTGCCGCTCATGAGCATGACGCGGCATCTCGAGCGCCGTTTCGGCAAGCACAAGGCGAAGAAGTGAGGTTGCGATGATCGAAATTACCGATGTCCACAAGAGCTTTGGCGCCACGCCCGTGCTCAACGGCATTTCGCTGAAGATCGAACAGGGCGAAGTGGTGTGTCTGATCGGCGCGTCCGGCTCCGGCAAATCGACGCTGCTGCGCTGCATTAACGCGCTCGAATCGTACGACGCGGGCGAAATCAAACTGCTCGATCAGCGTGTCGAACAGCGCTCGCGTCATATCAATCATCTGCGCACGCAAGTGGGCATGGTGTTTCAGCGATTCAATCTGTTTCCGCATCGCACCGCGCTCGAAAACGTGATGGAAGGGCCCGTGCATGTGAAGAAGGAACCGCTGCATTCGGCCAAGCGCGACGCCGAGGAATTGCTCAACAAGGTCGGGCTCGGCCACAAGCTTCATTACTATCCGCATCAGCTTTCGGGCGGTCAGCAGCAGCGCGTGGCGATTGCGCGTTCGCTCGCGATGAAGCCGAAAGCGATTCTGTTCGATGAACCTACCTCCGCGCTCGATCCCGAACTCGTCGGCGAAGTGCTCAGCGTCATGCGCACGCTCGCGAAGGAAGGCATGACGATGCTGGTGGTCACGCACGAAATGGGTTTCGCGCGCGAAGTCGCGGACCGCGTGTGCTTCCTGCACGGCGGCCACATCATCGAACAGGGCAGCGCTCAGCAGGTGTTGTGCGCGCCGCGCGAAGCCCGCACGCGCGAATTCCTGCGTCACGTGCTGGGCAATCGCAGCGAAACGCAAAGCGCGCCCGAAGGCGCGACGGGAGCGGCGGCATGAACGGACGATTCGTGCGGCTCGGCGAAACCGCACGCGCCAACGTGTCGATCGTGATCGACGGACACAGCGTTGAGGCGCTCGAAGGCGATACGTTGCTCACGGCCATGCTGTGCAGCGTGCGCTATGTGCGCCAGTCGGAATTCGGCGAGGAAAAGCGCGCGGGCTATTGCCTGATGGGCGCGTGCCAGGACTGCTGGGTCTGGACCGATACGGGCGAACGCCTGCGTGCCTGCACGACCGTGGTCGAAGCGGGCATGCGCCTCGTGACCACTCAACCGGAGGCGCAATGGGCGAACCTCGCATTGTGATCGTTGGCGCGGGGCCGGCGGGCGTGCGTTGCGCGCAAACACTGCTGGCCGCGGGGCTGCGCCCGACGCTGATCGACGAAGGCCGCCGCGACGGCGGCCAGATCTATCGGCGTCAGCCCGATGGTTTTACGCGCCCCTATGCGAAGCTCTACGGCACCGAAGCGCTGCGTGCGCAGGATCTGCACGAGACGTTCACGCGCTTGCGCGCGCAGATCGATTATCGGCCGCAAACGCTCGCGTGGAATATCTGGGACAAAAAACTGCATATCGTGCGCGACGGTCACGCGAGCGCGCTCGATTACGATGCGCTGATTCTGTGTCCCGGCGCAACCGATCGTTTGATTCCCGTGAAGGGCTGGCAATTCGCGGGTACCTATAGCCTCGGCGCGGCGCAGATCGCGCTGAAATCGCAGGCCTGTTCGATCGGGCGGCGCGTGGTGTTCATGGGCACCGGGCCGCTGCTGTATCTGGTCGCAAGTCAATATGTGCAGGCGGGTGCGAAAGTCGCCGCCGTGCTCGACACGTCGGCGGCGGGCGCGCGTCTGCGTGCGTTGCCGAAGCTGCTCGCGCGTTTCGATGTCTTGCGCAAAGGCAGTGCGCTCGTGGGTGCGCTCAAGCGCGCGGGCGTGCAAATGTACAACGGCATCGAGCCGGTCGAAATCGTCGGCACGCCGGACGAGGGTGTGAGCGCCGTGCGCTTTCGCACCGCGAGCGGCAAGATCGAACAGATCGATTGCGACGCCATCGGCATGGGCTATCACTTGCGTCCCGAAACGCAACTCGCCGATCTTGCGCGCTGCGCGTTCCGCTTCGATACGCTGACGCGCCAATGGCTCCCGCAAATCGACGAACTCGGCCGCAGCAGCGTGCCGGGCGTGTATCTCGCGGGCGACGGCGTGCGTGTGCTCGGCGCGGATGGTGCGGAGAACGCGGGGCGTCTCGCCGCGCATGCCGCGCTGATCGATCTGGGCCGCGGCGCGCAAGCGGCCGTGCTCGATGCGCTCAAACGCGAGCAGCGCCGCATGGACCGCTTCCGCGAAGGGCTGGCGCAGGCGTTCGAATGGCCCGCGCAACAGGCCGCGAAGCTGCCCGACGAAACCATGGTGTGCCGCTGCGAAGGCATCACGGCGGGTGAATTGCGCCGCGTGATCCACGACGAGGGCGCGCAGGAAGCGAATCGCGCGAAGGCGCTGAGCCGTGTCGGCATGGGCCGTTGCCAGGGGCGCTATTGCGGCCACGCGGCGGCGGAAATTATCGCGGACGCCGCGCGCGTGCCGCTCGAGCAAGTCGGACGTTTGCGCGGGCAGGCGCCCGTGAAGCCGCTGGCCATCGCGACTGTGGAGGAGACGGAGTGAAGCGCGCGCAAGCCGATGTATTGATCGTGGGTGGCGGCTTCATGGGTGCCGCCACCGCGTTTTTTCTGCGTCGCCGTGGCAAGTCGGTGATTCTGCTCGAACGCCAGCTGATCGGCCAGCAGGCGAGCGGCACCAATTTCGGCAACGTGCGCCGTCAAGGGCGTTTGCTGGCGCAATTGCCGCTGGCGAACCGCTCGCGGGAAATCTGGCTGCGCATGCCGGAATTGATCGGTCACGATGCCGAGTTTCTGATGTCGGGCCATTTGCGCGTGTGCTATCGCTCCGAGCAGGCCGACATGTTCGAGACCTACGCACGCGATGCGAAGCATTACAACCTCGATCTGGAAATGCTGCACGGCGATGCCTTGCGCAAGCGCTTTCCGTTTATCGGTCCTGAAGTGCTGGCCGGTTCGTATGCGCCCATCGACGGGCATGCGAATCCGCGTCTCGCCGCGCCTGCGTTCGGACGCGCCGCCGCGAAACTCGGTGCGCAAATCTTTGAAAACACCGATATTGTCTCGGTCGAAAAAGAAGGCAATGAGTTTCGCGCCACCAGCGCCGACGGCCGCACGTTTCATGCGCCCGTTCTGCTGATTACGGCGGGCGCATGGGGCAGCACCTTGAGCGAGCAATTCGGCGAGCCGGTGCCGATTGCCGTGCACGGTCCGCAAATGGCCGTGACCGAACCGGTGCCGTATAGCATCGCGCCGGCAGTCGGCGTGTCGTCGCCGCAGATCGCGGAGGTCGTGTATTTCCGCCAGGTCGCGCGCGGCAATATCGTGATTGGCGGCTGCGCACGTGGGCCCGCGTTTCTCGACGCGCGCCGTGCGAAAGTGCTGCCGCACAGCACCTTGCTGCAATTTCGCCAGGCGCAGCGCGTCGCGCCCGCGCTCAGACGGCTCAATATCATTCGCGTCTGGAGTGGTGTTGAGGGCTATATGCCCGACGATCGGCCGATCATGGGTGCAAGCGGGACGACGAGCGGCTTGTTCTACGCATTCGGATTCTGCGGGCACGGTTTTCAACTCGGACCGGGCGTGGGCGATACGATGGCCGAACTGATCGACACGGGCGGCACCTCGACGCCGATCGAGCCGTTCGACATTCGTCGCTTTGCCGCTTTTCAGCCGCCCGCGGGTAGTTCGCAGTCCGCGCAACAATCGGTTCCGGCAACCTGATTCAAAGATTCGCAGGCATGCCATGTTGATTGCTCCGACTTTGCAGACCGCGCCGACTTCACTGCGCAGCGGCGAAACCCGCACCACGGAAACGACGCGCGCCATACAACGCGCGCTCGATTTCATCGAGTCGTGTTTTGCCGAGCCGATCAGCCTGACTGAACTCGCGGAAATCGCGGGACTGAGCGTGTCGCGTTTCGCGGCGCGTTTTAGCGACGAAATGGGTGTGTCGCCGCAACAATATGTGCGCATCGTGCGCGTGCGTCACGCGCAACGTTTGCTGCGTCGTGGCGTATCCCCCTCGCTCGTGGCGGCGGAAGTGGGCTTCTTCGATCAAAGCCATTTGTGCCGTCATTTCAAGCGTGTGTTGGGCTGCACGCCGGTCGAATGGCTCAATGCAGGCGCGCCGTTCGGGCCCAACGGCTGAAAACGCCTCATATCACCACGCTTCCGAATTCAACTTCGCATCTGGCGGCGCGCCGTTCTTTACGCACGGCGCGCTTGGCGCGTCTTGATCCGTGCTCGCAATGAAAAAGCCGCGAGACTCAAGGCGAATCTCGCAGCCGGAACTTAAGCGATGCTTGCGCGCGCCTCTTTTCAGAAAGCGCGCGCAATTCAGCAATCCCTTTACGACAATGCGGCGCGTACCTCGCGGTCTTCGAGCACGTCATCGAGCGTGCGTTTCAGGCGCGTGAACAATTGCTCGAATTCCGCTTCGCCATAACAGAGTGCGGGCGCGAAACCGAGAATGTTGTCGCCGAAAGCGCGGAACACGAGGCGATTGCGATAAGCCGAAGCCGCGATGCGATCCGAGAGCTTCAATGAGGCATCGAAACGCGCGCGCGTAGTTTTGTTCGCGACGAGCTCGAGTGCGCCAAGCAGGCCGCGATGACGCGAATCGCCTACGAGCGGATGATCGAGCAGGCCGTCGAGACCGGCGGCGAAACGCGGCGCCAATGCCTGCGCATTCGCGAGCAGACCGCCTTCGTGATAGAGGCGCAAGACTTCGAGACCGATCGCGGCGCTCACCGGATGCGCGGAGTAGGTCTGGCCGTGGCCCACGATCGCCGTATCGTTCTTGTCGCCCGCGATGCCTTGATACACGGCGTCGGACATGAGCACCGCGCCCATCGGCGCATAACCCGAGGTGAGACCTTTCGCGACCGTCATCAGATCGGGCTCGACATCTTCGGCTTCGCAGGCAAATAGCGGGCCGGTGCGGCCGAAACCCGTGATGACTTCGTCGGCCACGAACAGAATGTCGAGACGGCGGCACGCGTCGCGCATCGCCTTGAGCCAGCCGCGCGGCGGCACGATCACGCCGCCCGAACCTTGAATCGGCTCGCAGAAAAACGCGGCCACATGCTCCGCGCCGAGCTGCGCGACTTTCGCTTCGAGCGACGCGACGGAGGCCGCGATCAGCGCGGCGTCGTCGGCACCGTCTTCGCGGCGATACGCATACGGCGAGGGCAGATGGTGCTGGTTCGGCAGCGGCAGATCGAAATGGCGATGAAAGGCCGGCAGCGCCGTGAGGCCCGCGCCCACCGACGACGAGCCGTGATAACCGCGTTCGAGCGCGATCATCTGCTTCTTGCCCGGGCGGCCCGTGGCGTTGAAATAATGCGTGATAAAACGAATTGCCGAATCGACCGCATCGGAGCCGCCGAGCGTGAAATACACGTGTTGCAGAGAAGCCGGCGTCAGTTCGACGAGTTTCTGCGCCAGTTCGATGGCCGGTTCCGACGAGAAATGGAAATACGTGGTCGCGTAAGGCAGGCGCGTCATCTGGCGCGTGGCGGCTTCGACGATGCTCTGCTGACCGTAACCGACGTTTACGCACCAGAGGCCCGAAAACGCGTCGAGCAATTCATTGCCGTCGATATCGCGCAGATACGCGCCGTGACCGGATTCGAGCACGGTCGTCCCTCGCGCTTCATGCGCGCGATAGTTGATGACAGGGTGAATCAGATGCTTGCGATCGGCTTCGATCAGCGGCGAATTGGACATGACGTGACGGTCCCGTTGATTGACGGTGAGTGACAAAGTGGATCGCACGATGGTAGCGCCGCGCGTGCATTGGCGTGCAGGGAAAAAATCACGCAAACAGCAGCGGCATACTCTTTTTGCGGGCTTTTCAGCATTTTCTGCTGGGGCGTTCGAACGCCGCGCCGCGTGTGCCGGAGCGCTTCGCGGTTCGCCAAATCGCGTCTACAATGCGGCGATATTCGATGCGGTTTGGCGGCGCGGCAGGATGGATCATCGCCATTCCTGCCCCATGGTCTCTTCACACACGAACAGGTAACCGAAACAATGAGCAAGACTTACAGGATCGCGGCCATTGCCGGCGACGGCATTGGTCAGGAAGTGATGCCCGAGGGCGTGCGCGTGGTGGAAGCCGCCGCGAAGCAATTCGGCCTCTCGATCGAATTCACGCATTTCGACTGGGCGAGCTGCGATTACTACCTGCAGCACGGCAAGATGATGCCCGACGACTGGTTCGCCACGCTCAAGGGTTTCGATGCGATTTACTTCGGCGCGGTGGGTTGGCCCGAGAAGGTGCCCGACCATATTTCGCTGTGGGGTTCGCTGCTCAAATTCCGCCGCGAATTCGACCAGTATGTGAATCTGCGTCCCGTGCGTCTGCTGCCGGGCGTGCCGTGTCCGCTCGCCAACCGCAAGCCCGGCGATATCGACTTTTTCGTCGTGCGCGAAAACACCGAAGGCGAATACAGCTCGGTGGGCGGCAAGATGTTCGAAGGCACCGAGCGCGAATTCGTACTGCAGGAATCGGTGTTCACGCGCCAGGGCGTGGATCGCATTCTCAAATACGCATTCGAACTCGCGAATCAGCGCGGCCGCAAGAAACTCACGGCGGCCACGAAGTCGAATGGCATTTCGATCAGCATGCCGTATTGGGACGAACGCGTCGCCGAGATGGCGCAGCAGTATCCGCAAGTGCAATGGGACAAGCAGCACATCGACATTCTGTGCGCGCGCTTCGTTTTGCAGCCCGATCGTTTCGACGTGGTGGTGGCCTCCAATCTGTTCGGCGATATTCTTTCCGACCTCGGTCCTGCGTGCACGGGCACGATCGGCCTCGCGGCATCGGCGAATCTGAATCCGGAGCGCAAATTTCCGTCGCTGTTCGAACCGGTTCACGGTTCCGCGCCCGATATTTTCGGCAAGCAGATTGCGAATCCGGTCGCGATGATCTGGTCGGGCGCGATGATGCTCGAATTCCTCGGCAACGGCGACGCGCAGTTCAAGGCGGCGCACGACGCGATCATGCAGGCGATCGAAAAGGTGCTCGTGGAAGGTCCGCGCACGCCCGATATGGGCGGCACGTCGAAGACGGCGGACGTGGGCGCGGCGGTGGTTGCTGCGTTGCAATAAGCCCGCATGATGCGCGTGTGCGCGCGAGCATGACACTTGCCGGGATCGGACCGCCGCGTTACCGTGTGGCGGTCCGCTTTCCCGTGGAGACGTCATGACCGCTCACGCGCATTCAGCGTTTACCGCTTTCGAGCCCGCACGCGCCGCGTTGCTCGTCATGCACTATCAAACCGATATTCTCGGGCTGTTTCCAGCGGTTGCGCCGGGTTTGCTCGCGAATACGCGCACGTTATGCGATGCCGCGCGAGCGAAAGGCGTGCGCGTGGTGTTCGCCAATCTGCGGTTCAGCGCCGGTTATCCGGAAGTCAGTCCGTTGAACAAGAACGGGCAGGGCATTAAAAGTCTGGGATTGTTTATCGACGACCGAACCGCGCCGGAACTGGCTCAACAGCCCGACGAAGCGCTGATCGCCGCGCATCGCGCCAGCATATTCACCGGCACCGGTTTGCAAGCGCAACTCACGGCGCAAGGCGTGGATACGCTGATCATGGTGGGCATTGCGTCGACGGGCGTCGTGCTCTCGTCGCTGTCTCACGCGAGCGACGCGGATTTCCGCCTTTATACCGTCAAGGACTGTTGCTACGACCCGGATGAGGTCGTGCACGAGCATCTGTTCGCCACCGCGTTTGAAACCCGCAGCACGGTGCTGTCACTCGACGAGGCGCTGCGCCTGCTCGCGTAAGCGAAGCGCACCACCTCACGCGAATTCCGCGCGTCGCGAGGCGAAACTCAGCGCCAGCACCGCGAAAATCAGCACGCCCGTGGCCACCTGCTGCCAATAGAAGTTCCAGCCGATCAGCAGCAATCCGTTCGCGACGAGACTCAGCAGCAACACGCCCAGCAGCGTACCAGGCACATTGGGGCGTCGCGTGCGCGACAGCGTCGTGCCGATAAAGGTCGCGCCGATCGCGTTGAGCAGATAACCGTTGCCCGCTTGCGGCACATAGGCTTTCACCATCGACGCCAGCAGCAGGCCGACCACGCCATAGATCAGCGCGCCCGCCACGAAGGTGGCGACCACCACGGCCGCGACCGGCAAGCCCGAATAGCGCGCGACGCCCGGCTGCGAGCCGAGCGCGGCGCTGTAGCGACCGAACACCGAATGCGCTAGCGCCACATGCACGACCAGCGCAAGCGCCGCCACGATCCACAAGGGCAGCGGCACGCCCGCGAAGCTGCCGTGCGCGAGCGCGCTGAACAGCGGCGGGAGGCTCATGCCGAGCAGATAAACGGGTTGGCCGCCATCGGTGGCGAGTTGCTGCAAGGTCTGGCCGATAAACAGCGTGCCGAGCGTCGCCAGAAACGGCGCGATGCCGAGTCCCGCCACCAGCACGCCGTTGAACGCGCCCACCAGTAAGGCCGCGCCGAGTCCCGCGAACGCGGCCAGCGGCACGCCCACGTGATGCGCGGTGAGCAGCACGAACACGAGGCTCCCGACATCGACAGCGGTGCCGAGCGAGAGATCGACCGCGCCGATCGAGAGCGCGAGCGTCATGCCGAGCGACGCAATCGCCAGCAACGCGAAGTTGTTGAGCAGCACGTCGGCGAGATTGGCCGTACGCGCGAAGCCCGGCGAGCACACCGCGAAGAACACGCTGACGGCGACCAGCGCGCCCGGCAGCGAAAAGCGCTGAACGCGCGCGAACCAGTCAGTCATGAGCATGGGTTCCGAGATGACGACGACGCAGCAGCGCCGTGGTCGCGACCACGAACAGGATCAGCGCGCCTTCCACGCCGTTGACCCAATAGCTGGAAACGTTGTCGAGTTGAAAGCCGTTGCTGACCACGCCGATGAACAGCACGGCCAGCAGCGTGCCGGGCATGGTCGGGACCATGCGGCGCGAAAACACCACGCCGAGCAGTGCCGACGCCACCACCGCCAGCAGATTTTCGCCCGCGCCCGGCGAGCTGCCGCTCAGCAACGCCGACGAGGCGAGCGCGGCGAGTCCCGCCGCGAATCCGCCGAGCAGATAGCTCGCGGCCACGTAGCCGCGCACGTTCAGGCCCGCCGCGCGCGCGGCCTGCGCGTGCTCGCCGCTCGCGCGCAGACGCAGCCCGAACGGCGTGTAGTGGACCAGCAGCGTGAACAGCGCGGCGACCGCGATCAGCGCCGTCGCCATATGCGGGATGCCGAACGCGCCTTCGTCGATCAACCAGCCGAGCAGCGGCGAGGACGCGGGCACCGACGTATTCTGTGTGAGCACGAGTTCGAGGCCCGCGCAGAGGTTCATCGTCGTGAGCGTGGCCAGCAGCGGCAGGATGCGCAAGCCGAGCACGGCGCAGGCGTTGAGCGCGCCGACTGCCACGCCCGCCGCGAGCGTGAGGCCCACGGCTTCGGCGCTGGTCGCGCCGGCGCGCAGCGTCACCGCGTAAACGGCGGCGCACAGGCCCATGTTCGCGGCGATGGAGAGGTCGAGGCCGCCCTTGATCGGATCCGCGCCGCCGCCGATCAGCACGGCCGTCAGCCCCAGCCCGAGCACGCCGACCACCGCCGATTGCTGCACGATATTGGCGAGATTCGCCACCGTGAGAAAGAGCGGCGACGTCAGCGCGAATACCGCGAATACCACCGCGAACGCGAGCACCGCGCCGCCGCGCAGCCAGAATTGCGCGCCGGCCGGCTGGCGCGTCGCGTCGATATCGCGCGTTGCGTCGGGCTTGTCGCCCAGCGCGTCGAGGCGCTCGATCACCTTGCCATTCATGCGGCGTTCTCCTGAGTTGGCGCGGCCCCGGCGCGGCGGCGCGCGAGCGTGGCCCACGCGAGCAGATCCTGTGTGCTGGCCGTCTGCGAGTCCACGTCCTGCACGATCGCGCCGCGTGCCAGCACGAGCACGCGGTCGGTCACGTCGAGCAGTTCGTGCAGATCGCTCGAAAAGATCAGCACCGACGCGCCTTGCGCCACGAGTTCGTCGATGAGCCGATAGATGTCCGCTTTCGCGCCCACGTCGACGCCCACGGTCGGTTCATCGAGGATGTAGATGCCGCCTCCGGCCTGCGCGCGGCCCAGCCATTTGCCGAGCGCGACCTTCTGCTGGTTGCCGCCCGAGAGATGGCGCACGGGCGCGTGCGGGCCGGGCGTGCGCACGCCGAGCGTGTCGATCAGCGCGCGCGCGGCCGCGGTTTCGCGGCGCGTATCGACGAGGCCGAAGCGGCTGAAGCGCGCGAGGCTCGCCAGCGACAGGTTTTCGCGCACGGGCAGCGCGGTCGCGACGCCCTGGCGGCGGCGGTCCTCGGGCACGAAGGCGATGCCGCGCCGCACGGCGTCGGCGGGGCGGCGCAGGCGCACGCGCTTGCCGTTCAGGCGCAGTTCGCCGAGTACGCCGCGCTCCAGCCCGAACAGGCTGCGCACCAGCGGCTTGCCGCCCGATCCCACCAGCCCGGTCACGCCCAGCACTTCGCCGCGCCGCAGCGCGAACGACAGCGGACCGAAGCGCCCCGGCGCGTGCAGATCGCGGGCTTCGAGCACCGCATCGTGCGTGTTCTGCGTGTCGTGGGCGTTGGTCCGCGCGTTCGAGACGCGGCGCGCGCGGGCGGCGGGCGGCGTGCCGATCATCGCTTCGACCAGCGTTTCAACGGGCGTCGTGCGCGCGTCGACCTGCGCCACGTCGATGCCGTCGCGCAGGACGGTCACGCGGTCGCACAGCGAGGCGATTTCGTTCAGATAGTGCGAGACGTACAGAATCGTCAGGCCGCGCGCGCGCAGCCGGTCGATGATCTGCAGCAGGCGCTCGACTTCGCGGCTCACGAGCGCCGCAGTCGGTTCGTCGAAAACGAGAATGCGCGGCGCACGCATGAGCGCGCGCGTGATCTGCACGATCTGCTGTTCGGCCACGCTCAGTTCGCCGATCAGCCGGTCGGGCGGCAGCGCGATGTCGAAATGTTCGGCGAGCGCCTCGCTCGCGCGCCGGCGCATGCGGCGCAGATCGAGCGGCAGCAGCGAGCGCAAGGCGCGCAGGCGCCGCAAGCCGGGCACGCGCGGTTCGTCGCCGAGCGCCAGCGCTTCGGCCACGGTGAAGGTCGGCGACAGCAGCCGCTCCTGATGAATGAACGCGATCTCGCCAGGCGCGCCGCCGTCGCGCTTCACGCCATCGACGCGAATCTCGCCCGCATCCGCGCGCTCCAGCCCCGCGAGTATCTTGATGAGCGTGGATTTGCCCGCGCCGTTCTGGCCGATCAGACCGTGCACGGTGCCGCGCGCCGCGCTCAACGACGCGCCGCGCAGCGCCTGCACGCCGCCGTACTGCTTGACGAGCCCGCGCAGTTCGAGCGCGGGTGCTGCCGGCGTTTCGTGCGCTTGCGGCGTGGGCGGCTCGCCGCGCGCGTCGTCGCGTGGCGTGCTCATTTCGCGGCGAGCTGGCCGGTTTGCGCGGCCTGACCGAGCGCCTTCTGCACCTCGCCGGCGTTCTCCTTGGTCGCGAGAATCGACGGCACGTAGGTGTACGGCGGCAGATCGCGCTGACCGGCCAGATAGCGCGCGACGTTGTCCACGGCGGTCTTGCCGATCAGCGCGGGTTGCTGCGCGACCACGGCGGCGGCGCTCGATTTCGGGTCCTTCACGAGCGTGACGACGTCCGGGCTGCCATCGACCGCATAGGTGCGGATCTCGTTGCGATGCGCCGCGTCGACCGCCTGCGTCGCGCCGACCTGCGGCACGTCCCACGCCGACCAGATCGCCGCAATCTGCCCCTTCGGATACTTGGCGAGCAACTGGCTGACCTGCGCATAGGCGCTTTGCACGGTGTTCGGAATCACGTCGCGCAGTTCGGGCTGAATGATGTGCACCTTCGGGTAATACTTGAGCACGGCCTTCAACTGGTCGTAACGGATCGCGCACACGGGCACGCCGTAAAAGCCGTTGAACACGAGGATATTGCCCTCGCCGTGAATATCGTTGACGAGCTTGAGCGCCAGTTGTTCGCCGATGAAGAAGTTGTCCGAGGTGGTGTCGTTGATGCTCGACGGCGAGGCCGTGTCGATCGTGAACAGCGGGATGCCCGCCTGGCGGATTTTCTGCAACCACGGCTCCAGCACCGAAGCGGTGCCGAGCTGCTCGACGATGGCGTCGGGCTTTTGCGCGATCAGCGTTTGAATCTGCGCGATCTGGCGATTGTCGTTGCGGCCCGCGTCGAGCGCGATGGGCGTGCCGCCGAGGCGCTTCACTTCGTCGATCGCGCCCTGATAGGCCTTCAGATCCCAGTAGTGGTCGGTGCCGGCCGCCGTGATGCCGATGCGCTTGCCTTTGAGCGAGGGTACATCGGCGCTGGCTTGCGGATTGGACTGCGGGCTGGCGAGCGCGTCGCCTTGAGCGTGCGCGGCGGGGCTTGAAGCGGCCAGCGCCGTGAACGCGCCGAGCGCGAGGGCGATCGCCGTGGCGGCGCGTTTGAGGGCGAAGGGGCGGGTTGTCTCGCGGTTCATGTCGTCGTCGATTCGTTGTTATGGCGGTCGCCCGGGCGGGCGCAGGAGCGTTGCGCTACGAATCTAAGCGGCGAGGGCCGCGATGCGAAGTATCGAATCGAGCTAAGGATAGTTGCGCGGGCGTGAAATGCTTTTGAAGCGTCGGGAACGCCGTTCGGGCGGCGTCGTGCGCCGGTTGCCGTCCCGAGATTGCATTTGTAATCCGCCGCTTGCCCGCCCGAAACCCGCGCGTAACCGCGCTCCCGTAAACTGACGTCGCTGGCCCGTTTCGGGGCCGCAGCCCCGCGGCCGGGCAGGTGGCCGGATCAAGGCGCTCATGTCCGATTCGATTCTGGTGCTGGAAGACGATCCCGGCACGCGCGAGCTGATCGCGTCGACCTTGCGCGATGCGGGCTTCGTCGCGCATGCCGCGGCGGGCGAGGGTTCGGGCGAGGCGTCGCTCGGCGGCGTCGCGGTCATCGTCGTCGATCTGGGCGAGCCCAAGTGCGACGGCGCGGCGCGTCTGCTGCGGCTGCGCGAGCGGTTTCCGCGTGCGCGCGTCGTCGCGATCTCGGGACGTTTTCGCTTCAACGTGGCGACGGCGGCCTCGGTCGCGCGTCAGCTCGGAGCGGACCGCGTGATCGCCAAGCCGCTCGACTGCGCCGCGCTGGTCGCGGGCGTGCGGCAATTGATGGCGTCGGCGCCGTGATCAAGCCAACACGCTCGTTTCATCGCAGCACGCTCGCGGGCGGGCTGCTCGTGGTGTTCGTGCTCTGCGCGGCGGCCTGCGTGAACGTCTGGCAAAGCCGCAGCGCGACGCTCGCCGAAGGACAACGCACGCTGCAACTGGTGGCGCGCGTGCTGGCCGGGCAGATCGGGCAGACGCTCGGGCATGCGCCTGCCGCGTCGCCTGAGTTTGCGGCGGGCGAATGCGCCGCGCTGCTGGCCGGTCTCGGCGACGTCGCGCGCGACGAACGCCTCACGCTCGCGATCGAAGGCAGCGGCCAGGCGCGCGCGTTCAACTGCACGACGTCGGCTCAAGACCATGCCGATGCCGACGCCGCCAACGACATTGCCAACACCATCGCCGTGCGTGCGCAAGTGCCCGGCTATCCGCTCGTCGTCGCGGTGGGCCGCTCGCGCGACGCCATGCTGGGCGGCTGGCGCAGCGCGACCCACGCCACGCTCGCCCGCACGGTCGCGATCTCGGCGTTCGTGCTCGTCCTGCTCTATCTGCTGATGCGCGAGGCGCGCCGCCAGGATCGCGCGAACGCGGACCTGCGCGCGGGCGAGCAACGCTGGCGCGCCGTGTTCGACAACGCGCCGGTCGGCATCGTCATGTTGCTGCCGAACCAGCCGTACATGGTCGCGAATCCCGCGTTCTGCCGCATGGTCGGCTATCCGCTCGACGCGCTGCACGCGCTCGCGCCCGACGACATCACGCATCCCGACGACGTCGCGCTCACGCGCGCGAAGGTCGCCGAACTCGAACGCGGCGCGCGCGCGCACGTGACGTTCGAAAAGCGCTACGTGCATCGAGACGGCTCGGTGATCTGGACGGAGATGAGCATTTCGCGGCTGTCCGGCTCGGGCGAACTCGATGGCATGCTGGTCGCCGTCATCGACGACGTGAGCGCGCGCCGCGCCGCCGAAGCGGAGCGTCTGCGTCTCGAAGCGCAATTGCGTCAGGCCCAGAAGCTCGAAGCGCTCGGCACGTTCGCGGGCGGCATCGCGCACGACTTCAACAATATTCTCAGCGCGATTCTCGGCTATGGCGAGCGCGTGTTCGCGGCACTGCCCGCCGACTCGCCCGCGCGCCGCGATGCGCAGCAGGTGCTCAACGCGGGCACGCGCGCGAGTCAACTCGTCGAGCGCATTCTCGCGTTCAGCCGCAGCGGCATGGCGGCGCGTCTGCCGGTGCAGGTGGCGTCGGTGGTCGAGGAAACCGTCGATCTGTTCAAGGCGCAGGTGCCGCCCGGCGTGAGCGTGACGCTGCGTATCGACGCGCCCGATGCCGTCGTGCTCGGCGATCCCACGCATCTGCATCAGGTCGTGATGAATCTGTGCAGCAACGCGCTGCATGCGCTCGACGGCGAAGGCGCGATCACGGTGTCGGTCGATGAAGTGGCAGCGGGCGATGCGAACGCTACGCACGCGCCGCGTCACGTGCGCATCGGCGTGGCCGATAACGGCGCGGGCATTGCGCCCGAGGTGCGCGAACGCATCTTCGATCCGTTCTTCACGACGCGGCGGCGCGGCGCGGGCACGGGCCTCGGCCTGTCGCTCGTCGACGGCATCGTGAAGGAATACGGCGGGACCATCGAGGTGCGCAGCGCGCCCGGCGAAGGCGCGTGTTTTCTGATCGATCTGCCGATTCAGCGCATTGCGTCACGTGAGTCACGTGAGATCGATGCATCAACCACGCTGCAAGACAGCATGCACGCGCCGCAAGGCCAGGGCGAAACCATCCTGCTCGTCGACGACGAACGCGCGCTCGTCGAACTGGGCGAGGAATGGCTGGCCGAACTCGGTTACGAGCCGGTGGGTTTCGCGTCGCCACAAGACGCGCTCGATGCGTTTCTCGCCGATCCGCAGCGCTTCGACCTCGTGCTGACCGATCAGACCATGCCGGAGATGAGCGGCATCGAATTGATCGAGCGTCTGCACGCGCAGCGCCCCGATCTGCCCGCCGTACTCGTGAGCGGCTACGGCACGGCGCTGCTCGACGAAGCGGCGCGCGCGGCGGGCGTGCGGGCGGTGCTGAAAAAGCCCGTCGATCGCGCCGCGCTCGGGCGCGCGATCCGCGCGGCGCTGCCGCTATAATTTTCTGTCGCGATGAATCGACTATCGCCATCCGCGCTGCTGCCCTTGCCGTCATGAACGAGCCCAACGCCCCCCACATTCTGGTCGTCGACGACGACCCCGCCATCCGCGAACTGATCGCCGCCTATCTCGGCGAGAACGGCATGCGCGTGAGCGAAGCGGCCAGCGGCAAGGCCATGTCGGCCGCGCTCGCGGAGCAGGCGATCGACCTCGTGATTCTCGACCTGCGCCTGCCGGGCGAGGACGGGATCGAGATCGCGCGGCGGATTCGCGTGCAATCGGCGCTGCCGATCATCGTGGTCTCGGGTTTGCGCGAGGAAGCCGATCGCGTGATGGCGCTCGAACTGGGCGCCGACGATTATCTGACCAAGCCGTTCAGCTCGCGCGAATTGCTCGCGCGCGTGCGGGCGTTGCTCAGGCGTGCGAATGCCGCGTCGGCGGTGCTGGCGTCGGCATCCGCGTCGATGTCGGCGGCGGGCGCGGGGCGTCAGACCGATGCGCGCGCGTATCGATTCGCGGGTTGGGAGTTGAACCTCGGCACGCGCAAGCTCACGTCGCCGCGCGGCGAGGCCGTGCCGCTGACCAACGGCGAATTCAGCCTGCTGCAGGCGTTTCTCGCCGCGCCGGGCTGCGTGCTCGCGCGCGAACAACTGCTCGAAGCGAGCCGTTTGTACGCCGATGTCTACGACCGCTCGATCGACGTGCAGATCCTGCGTTTGCGTCGAAAGATCGAGGCCGTGCCCGCGCGGCCCGAGTTCATCAAGACCGAGCGCGGCGCGGGTTATGTGTTCGCGGCGCCCGTCGAGAAACTCACTCACGCGACGGGCTGGAGCGGCGAACTTTAACGCCGATACGCGCGGCGACGAGCGCTTCGATCAGGCATCGAGTACGTCGGGCACCACCATCGAGACGGCCAGCGCGCCGTCGATCACCTCATGTTCGATATGGCGCGCGAAGAACGAGCGCGCGTGCGTGGCGTAATCGGCGGATGCAATGGACTCAATGGATTCGGTGGAATCCGCAGCTTGCAGTTGCGCGCGCAGACCGGCGCGCTGCTCACGCGTGGCGCGCAGCAGCGCGCCCACCGATTGCGCGAGCGCGGCCAGGCGCGCGCGGTCCGCGTGGTCGAGCGCGGCGTCCGCGCCTTCGAGCGGCGAGACCACGCCCACGAGCTTGCGCAGACGCAGCATCAGCACGCTCGCATGCGCGGCGCGATGATTCGAGCTCAGCGATTCGAGCCGCGTGGCCGAAATCACCGATTCGAGCGCATCGACGGCGAGGCAAGCCTGACGACGCAGCGCGGCGATCTCGCGTGCGTTGCGTTCGGCCTGCTGTTCGGCGTGCTGTTCCTGCTGCGTGTTATCGGCCGATTCCGAGGCGCGTCCGCGTAACACCGCCTGCACGTACTCGCTCACGCACTTGAGCGCGTGCGCGGCGGCGGGACCGAGTTTGTGCTGCTCCCATTCGGGCCACGCCAGAAAGCTCGCCGCCACGCCGACCGCGACGCCCGCGAGGCTGTTGAGCACGCGCGAGACCGCGAGATCCCACGGCTCGCCCACGGGCGTGCCCAAATGCGCGACCAGCACGAAATGCGAGGTGAGGAACAGGATGTACGAGACATAGCTGACCGCGCGCGCGGCGAGCGTCCCGGTGGCGAGCGGCAGGATCGCGAGCGCGAGCAGGATCGGGCTGTGGATCGCCAGCGCGAGCGCCGAAGCGAGCACCGCGCCGAGCATCGTCCCGCCGATGCGCAGACTCGAGACGCGCACCGTCTGCGAAAACGTCGGCTGCACGATGAACATGGTCGTCAGCGCGAGCCAGTAACCTTGCTCCGCGCTGCGCCAGCGCGCGAGCGTCACGGCGATCATGGCCGCGACGGCGAGGCGCGCAGCGTAGCGCGCGAACACGCCATGCGTGCGGACTTGCGCGACCACGGCGTGCAGCGCGTTGCGCCACGGCTGGCTCGCGCGCGACGCGGCGGCGTCCGCGGCACGGGCGGCGGCGCGCGTGTCGCTGTCGGGATCGGCGTCGGCGGCCAGCGTCGCGAGGCGCGCGCAGAGCGTCATGAACGTCTCGCGCCACGCGCGTGCATCGCTCGACGGCGCTTCGGCATCGGCCGATTCGCGCGCGAGTTCCGCATGTTCGGCGAACGGGCGCAGACGCTCGGCGGTCAGCGCGGCGTCGGGCTTCGCGGCGCGGCGCAGGTCGGCCGCGCAGGCGTCGATGGCTTCGGCCAGCCGTTCGAGCACGGCGCGGATCAGGTCGAGCGTGGCCGCTTCGGCCTCCGCCTGCGGCGCGCGTCGGCGGCTGTGCAACAGGCTTTCGATGCCCGCGAGCAGCGCCATCGCCTGTTCCGCATCGGCCAGCCAGCGGCGGCAGGCGGGCGCGACCGCGCCGGGCGCGGCCGTGATCGCGGCGCTCATCGTGTCGAGCGAGGCGCGCAACTGGGCGCGGCTCGCGGCGGCGCCGTGACGGCTGTCGGGCGCCTGCGCGAGCTTGCCGACGTAGGAGCCGAGCGCATAGAGCCAGGCGAAGGTTGCCGCGCGCACGCGGGTATCGGCGCTGTATTGCCAGAGCGCGAGATTGCAGGCGGTGGCCCAGACGCCGCCGGCGATGAAGTACAGCGCATACTCGCGCGCGTCCTGCAATCCGTGGACCGGAAAGGCCGCGCAGACGGCGAAGGCCGTGGCCACCAGCAGGCCGCGCAGGCCCGGCAACGCGCCGCGGCAACGCACCAGCGCGCCGAGCCAGGCGCTCGCGCCCGCGAGCACGATGGCGAGGCCGGGCACCGCGCCCGCCGCGATCGCGCAGCCCGCCGCGAGACCGCCGAGCACGGCGAACAGCAAGCCCTGG
This sequence comes from Paraburkholderia sp. SIMBA_027, assembly GCF_046535315.1. Lineage (NCBI taxonomy): Bacteria > Pseudomonadati > Pseudomonadota > Betaproteobacteria > Burkholderiales > Burkholderiaceae > Paraburkholderia > Paraburkholderia sp. SIMBA_027. The sequence goes on along the minus strand of NZ_JAWRWY010000014.1, from coordinate 5,920 downwards.
ACGATGCGCTCGCGCGGCCGCGTGCCGGAGTCGTCGCAGAGACAGGTCCAGAACGCCGCGATCGCCGACCAGCAGAGCAGCGGCGCGTGCCATGCTGCCGCGAGCACGGCGGGCGCGGCGCAGATCAGGCCGCCGCGCACCGATTCGGAGAACGGCAGCCGGTGGCGGCCATGCGAGAGGGAACGCAGGAGCGCGGCGCGCCCGGCCATCGAAAAGATCATGCGCGTCCTCGTCGAACTAGCTGGCCACGCGCGGCTGGCGCACCGGCACGACGGTCAGCGAACGGATGCCTTGCGCGCCGCGAACCAGCACGCCCTCGATATCGGCGGTCGCGGACGGCCCGCTCATCAGCACCGCATAGCGCGCCTCGAAAAAATCGCGCCGCCGGTAAGCATGATGCAGATTGCCGACGATCTGATCGGGATCGAGCAGCGCCACCAGATGCTGCGGCAGATAGCCGAGCGCATTGACGCGATACTCGTGCTCGCTGAGCCAGATCGAGCCGGTTTCCGCCACCGCGAACGCGGGGCGCACGATGCCGACGTCGACGTCCGCGAGGTCGTGCGGCCGCGCGATGGCGTCGAGCTCGCGCGTGCCGCGCACTTCGGGCGTGGCCGAGCAGATCACGCGCGCCTCGGGAAAGCGCGTGCGGATGAAGGCGTCGAGATCGCCGTCGGCAGGCGGTTCGCACCAGACGCCACCGAGCCGCGCGAGCGAGGTCTTGAAGGTGTCGAGCGCCGCTTCGGGCGGTGTGTCGTAGGTCGGCACCGTCGGCAGCGGACGCGCGGCGCGCCCGACTTCGCGCAGACGGGAAAGAATGGCGTCGCGGCTACTCATGACTTGTTCCTCTTGTTGTGTTTCAGATACCAGTCGCGGAAGGTCTGCTTCGGCGCGTCGGGTAGCTCGCGCTGCTTGCCCCATGCGTTGAGCGGATTGTAGAGCACCGCGCGCGGCAATGTCGCAACGGCTTTGCCCGCGCCCTTGATGGCCGCGCGATAGAGCGTCGGATGCGAGAGCACCTGACCGGCGACTTTCATCGCCTCGCGTTTGACGAACGGGAGCTCGTGCTGCTCGGCAATGATCTGCCGCCATTTGTAAATCTGCTCGTGAATATTGATTTTCACGGGACAGACATTGGTGCAACTGCCATTGAGCGTGGACGCGAACGGCAGCGCGCTGTACTTCTTCAGATCGAAGGTGGGATTGATAATGGCGCCGATCGGCCCGGAATACACGCCGCCATAACTGAGTCCGCTGCTGCGCCGGTACACCGGACAGGTATTCATGCACGCGCCGCAGCGAATGCATTTGAGCGAATACCAGAAGTCGTCCATCGCGAGACGTTCGGAGCGGCCATTATCGACGAGCACGAAATGCATTTCGCCGCCGTCACGCGGGCCGCGAAAATGCGAGGTGTATTGCGTGATCGGCGAACCGAGCGCGTTGCGCGAGAGCATGCGCACAAATACGCCCAGATGTTCGAGTTTGGGAATCAGTTTCTCGATGCCGATCGACGCAATATGCAGCGGCGGCACGTTGGCGCTCAGATCGGCATTGCCTTCGTTGGTGCAGACGGTGATGCCGCCGGTTTCCGCCACCGCGAAATTGCAGCCGGTCATGCCCGCGTCGGCGCGCAGAATGCGCGGGCGCGTGGCCTGGCGTTGCGCTTCGGCGAGCTTCGGAATATCGCTTTCGTTCGGATCGGTGCCGAATTTGTTCGCGAAGGTTTTGGCTACGTCGGTGGCGAGTTTATGCACGGCGGGCACGACGATATGCGAGGGCATCTGGTCGTCGAGTTGCTGGATCTGTTCGCCAAGATCGGTTTCCACCACCGCAATGCCGCGCGCCTCCAGATACGGGCGCATTTCGCATTCCTCGGTCAGCATCGACTTGCTCTTGACCAGCAGGCGCGCGCCGCGCGAGCGCAGAATCTGATGAACGATGCGGTTATGTTCCTCCGCATCCTTGGCCCAATGCACGGTCACGCCGTTAGCCGTGGCGTTGCGCTCGAATTCTTCCAGATAATCGGGCAAATGCGTGAGCGTATGCTCCTTGATCGCCGAAGCGAGCGAACGCAGCGCCTCCCATTCGGGAATGCCGTGCACTTCCACATCGCGCGCGGAACGCAAATCCCACAGACGCTTGTCGTGAAACGCAATGTGTTTTTCGTCGGCGATAAACGTTTTCGAATACGCTGCATGATCGACGCGCTTCATGCCGTGGCTCCGTTGAGAATCTGGGCGATGTGAATGAACTTGAGGCCGAGACCGAGACGATCCGAGCAGCCTTTCTGGTGCATCAGGCACGACGAATCGGCCGAGACGATATATTCGGCGCCGTTGCGCTGATGGTCGCGGACCTTGTCGCCACCCATGCGCGCGGAGACGGGTTCTTCGGAAACGCAGAAAGTGCCGCCGAAACCGCAGCATTCATCGGGACGATCGGGTTTGATGAACTCGATGCCTGCGACGTTGTTCAGCAGCGCGAGCGGTTTCGAAAAGAAGGGTTCGTCGATTTCCGACATGCTCGCGGTCCGCAGCGCGCGCAGCGTGCCACAACTATTGTGCAGCCCGACCTTGTGAGGAAACGACGCCCACGGAAATTCGCGCACCTGCAAGACGTCGTGAATGAATTCGACGAGTTCGTAGGTGTTGCGGCGCACGGTGTGGGTGTCGCGCGTCTGATCGGCGGCCGTGAGATGGTCGCGCACGTGATGCACGCAACTGCCGCTCGGCGAGACGATGTAATCGTAGCCGGCGAAATTGCGCACGAAGAGATTTTCGGTGGCGGCGGCCTGCTTTTCGCAGCCGCTATTGCCCATGGGCTGACCGCAACAGGTCTGATCCAGCGGATAGTCCACGGAGCAGCCCAGACGCTCCAGCAATTGCAGGGTGGCGACGCCCACTTCGGGGAAGAAGGCGTCGATAAAACACGGTATAAACAGCGCGACTTTCATGGCATCGGCTCCTCGAACTGAACCTGCGGAGAGCGAGCCGTCGGGCCGCCCGGATGCAGGGGAACGAGCAGTGTGCCGGTGCGCGGTTGCGAGGGAATTTCGCGCCGGAGCGCGTCGATTACATTCGTAACACGGCGTGTAATCGAGTGCGCCGTGAACTCAATTCACGTCCGGATCGTTGAGTGTTTTGAAATTCACCTTTCACAATCGGATGGCGTTGAATAATAGGGCTTTCTCTACAATACAGGCTCATTTCAGAAGCAGGGAGCCAATGCATGGGCCACTCCAGATCCAGAAAAAACAATCGCCAGGGAGTGACCCGCAGCAAGCTGTTGCCGCTCTCCGGCGCGATGGTGCAGGCCACCTCGCTGCAAAACCATCTCGCGCTCGAAGCGCTGCGTAGCCGCCACGGTGCGAGCCTGCATGTGACGTTTCTGTTTCGCGCCGTCTACCTGACTTATCTGATGAGCGACCTGAACGATCAAAGCCGCGAGATCGAGGTGTTTCAGGAAGCCGAAGCCGCATTGTGCCGTTGCAGCAGCCGCGCGGAAGATCAGGGCGCGTGGCACCTGAACGACGCGGAAATCGAAGCGCTCAAGACGGTGCTGAGCCTGCACGACTGGCAGCTTCAAACCGTTCCCGCGCAGCGCTATGAATCGTCGTGCGCTCATCTGCTGAACTTCGTGATGGATAGCGGCTGCTCGGTGATTCCCGCCTGCGAAATCGCCGTTTGAAGCGCCGTTTGAAGTTTTACGTCGCATAAAGAAGACGCCCCGCCAGGATCAACCTGCCGGGGCGTTCTTTATTGCCGTCTCGTTCGTTACACCGCGCGGCGCACCATCAATTCCTTGATTTTGCCGATGGCACGGGTCGGATTCAAACCCTTCGGGCACACGTCCACGCAATTCATGATCGTGTGGCAGCGGAACAGGCGATACGGATCTTCGAGATTGTCCAGACGCTCGCCGGTGGCTTCGTCGCGGCTGTCCGCGATAAAGCGGTAAGCCTGCAACAAACCCGCCGGGCCGACGAATTTATCCGGGTTCCACCAGAAGCTCGGACACGAAGTCGAGCAGCTCGCGCACAGAATACATTCGTACACGCCGTCGAGTTCGTCGCGTTGATCCGGTGTTTGCAGCCGTTCTTTCTCGGGCGGCGGCGTATCGTTGATCAAATACGGCTTGATCGAGTGATACTGATTAAAGAAGTGCGTCATGTCCACGATCATGTCGCGCACGACCGGCAGGCCGGGCAACGGGCGCAGCACGATCTTCTGCGGCAGATCGTTCAGGTTCGTGAGGCACGCGAGACCGTTCTTGCCGTTGATGTTCATGGCGTCCGAACCGCACACGCCTTCGCGGCACGAGCGGCGGAACGACAGTGTTTCGTCCACTTCCTTGAGCTTCACCAGCGCGTCGAGCAGCATGCGCTCGTGCGTGAGATCCAGCTCGTAGGTTTGCATGCGCGGCGCGGCGTCCTTGTCGGGATCGTAGCGATAGACTTCAAAAATGCGTTTAGCCATTTCCAGTTCCTTGTGACAGGCGTGCGCGATCAGAACGTACGCGGCTTGGGCGGCACCGACGCGACGCTCATCGGCTGCATCTGCACCGGCTTGTAGTCGAGGCGATCGCCTTCGCTGTACCACAGCGTGTGACGCAGCCAGTTCTGATCGTCGCGTTCCTTGTGCTCGCTCGGCGCGTGTGCGCCGCGGCTTTCCTTGCGCGCTTCCGCCGAGACCATCGTCGCGCGCGCCACCTCGATCATGTTCGCCACTTCGAGCGCTTCCACGCGCGCCGTGTTGAACACCTTCGACTTGTCTTTCAGATGCAGATCGCCGACGCGTTGCGCCACCTCACCGATCATCTTGACGCCTTCGGCCATGAGTTTTTCGGTGCGGAACACGCCCGCGTGATTCTGCATGGTCGAGCGGATATCGCGCGCCACGGCCTGCGTGTGCTCGCCCGATGTCGATTTTTCCAGCTGGTTCAAACGCGAGAGGGCGAAGTCGGCGGCATCGGCGGGCAGCGGTTTGTGGCTGCGAATGGTTTTCACATGATCGATGATGTGATTGCCGGCCGCGCGGCCGAACACCACGAGATCGAGCAGCGAATTCGTGCCCAGACGATTGGCGCCGTGTACCGACACGCATGAGCATTCGCCCACGGCGTAGAAGCCGTTGATCGGATCCTTGAAGCCCTTCGACGTGCCCACGACCTGGCCATGAACGTTGGTGGGAATGCCGCCCATCTGATAGTGGATGGTGGGCACGACCGGAATCGGCTCCTTGATCGGATCGACGTTGGCAAAGCGAATGGCGATTTCGCGAATCGACGGCAGGCGCTTCATGATGGTCTCGGCGCCGATATGCGAGAGGTCGAGCAGAATATGATCCTGCTTCGGACCCACGCCACGGCCTTCGATAATCTCTTGCCCCATCGAACGCGAAACAAAGTCACGCGGCGCGAGATCCTTCAGCGTCGGCGCATAGCGTTCCATGAAACGTTCGCCATTCGAATTACGCAGAATGCCGCCTTCGCCGCGCACGCCTTCGGTAATCAGCACGCCCGCGCCGGCCACGCCGGTCGGGTGGAATTGCCAGAATTCCATGTCCTGCAGCGCGATGCCCGAACGTGCGGCCATGCCCAGGCCGTCGCCCGTGTTGATGAACGCGTTCGTCGATGCCTGGAAGATGCGGCCCGCGCCACCCGTGGCGAACAGCGTGGTCTTGCCTTCGAGAATGTAGACGTCGCCCGTTTCCATTTCGAGCGCGGTCACGCCCAGCACGTCGCCTTCGGCGTCGCGGATCAGATCGAGCGCCATCCATTCGACGAAGAACGTGGTCTTCGCGGCGACGTTCTGCTGATACAGCGTGTGCAGCAGCGCGTGACCGGTACGGTCCGCGGCCGCGCAGGCGCGCTGCACCGGCTTTTCGCCGTAGTTGGCGGTGTGGCCGCCAAACGGGCG
>NZ_JAWRWY010000013.1:0-286454 GCF_046535315.1 Paraburkholderia sp. SIMBA_027 | reverse complement strand
ATCGTCAGGCTTCTTATGCAGTACGTCCAGAACCCCGGCTTCTCCAGAAGGAGAGCCGGGGTTCTGGCGTTTGGGCGCGGGAAAAAGCGGCTTGCCGGCTAGTGACTAACGTGCTCGGCTAGCTCACGGTAGCGCGAATAGCAAACCGCTCCCCGCAGCTGCTATCGAGCAGCCACAGAATAGACGCAGAATAGACGCAACGTCCGTCTGACCACAACCAGGGGCCGCAATGGCCCGCGCCTCAGCTCAATGTCTGCGGCGCACGCGCTCAAGCACGTGATGCTCGGCGAGCCAGTGGTGCATCATGCCTTCCCCGTTGTGTTCCTTCCGGTAAGCGCGCGATTTACCGAAGAGACACCGAGGGTAAAAGATCTGGCCCGACTGACCTCACCCTGCCGAGTGCACCATTCGTAAGTTAGTGGTCTCGCCGGTTTTCGGTTGATGCAGTTGTCGGAATTGGTCCGGTGCCAGTTGCCTCAAGGCACTATGCGGGCGCACCGAGTTGTAGTCCGTGCGGCACGCTTTGATCGGCGTGCGGGCATCGTCGAGACTGACGAACGCATGCTGCTTCAAACACCTTTCGCGCAGCCGGTCGTTGAAGCTTTCGATGTGTGCGTTTTCCACCGGCTCTCCAGGACGGATGAGCGGCAGATCGACGCCATGTTCGTGCGCCCATGCATCGAGCGCCTTGCTGACGAACTCCGGCTCGTTGTCGACTTGAATCAGCTCCAGTCGCCGTCCCCTCTGACGTAGTTGCTCCGTAAACGGCCTATAAACCACGCCCTTCCCGTGCACGGCTGATTCACAGAGGCTGCGCCAGTTATAGAACGTCGCATCCGATATGCCGTGCTTGCGGCACAAGTCTGCGACCTTCATGCCAGCATCGGCTTTCTTCAGCACCCCGATAATCTGCTCTTCGCTGAACCGCGACTTCTTCATGACAAGGTTTCTCCTGCGGCCTTGCCACTAACTCTACAGCGGGATACTTCGGAGGGGAAAGGTCACGGCCGCTCGATAGCGAACACGCGGGCTTCATCCTTCCACCGGCGTGCGGCCGTGTGCCTATCATCAGTGTCAGGCTCCTGTCATTCACCCGAAGTCGGCGAGATTAACCACTGCGTGCCGTGGAGCACCGCTTCGAGCTCTTGCGTCTCCATTGACGCGTGCATCCGCGGAGTTCCTCATCGTGTTGTCGGCATTTCTCGTCTTTCAGGTGAGCAAGGCAAGGATGCCCTTCCTTCGTATCACATCGTATGGAGACGAACGGCGAGTGACTGAGTTCGACCTAAGTCGGCCAGTCGTTCAGCCATATACGCTATGACGGCTATTTGCATTATTTCAGACGTTTGCCCAGTCTTCGAGGGGGCATTGGCTCGATGCGGCCCTTAGATCACGCTGGAAATCAGGCGACAGCCGCACGTCGCGCGGTGTCCGTCGCGTGCGATGGGAACGCCGTCGTCGGTGATCGACTCGTCGCCTTCGATGATTACATTCGGTCGTATGTCCTCGTGCCGCGGACACGTGACCTCATCGCCCTTACGCGCGACGTAGCGGCCGTCGAGTTGCATTGCTTGTGACGCCGTGGCGACCTTGCCGCCGTGATCGGTATCGTCGCCGAGTCGAATCAGATCCATTGCCTTAGGGCTCCTAGTGTGTCGTGACTCGCTCGTGGGCGCGGCATGCGAAGCTCATTTGCTGTAGAACTCGTAACTGCCGTCCTTTACCTTGAAGCAACCGTTGCTCGCCGGTTTGGGATTGTCGACCATGACGTTCGCGTATTTCGGCCGCTTCGACTCGACGTCGATCGTGATAATGACGTCGCCGATCTCGCCATGATCAATGAACTGGTTGGTCTTGACGTTATCACCATCGGGCAGATATGCGGAATCACTCATGCCGTCAGTCTTGCGAAAAAACATGGCAGTGCCGGATGCTGACAATTTGCAGTCGGGGGTGTTGAGTGCAAGGGTGTAGGCGTAACGCTTCTCGGCACCAGCGGTTGCTGGGGCGCTCTTGAGCACCAGCGTGCCTTGCTGCGCGTCAGCCTTGAGCACGACCGTCTGCGCGAAGGCTTGGCCGCAGCCGAGGACGAGTGCGGTGGCGAGCGCGGCGCTGTAGAACGAGGCGAGGTGCATGCGAATTTTCACTGGGTGACTTTCCTGGGTTGATTGTCGGGACGCTTTCGGTCGACGCGTTAATGCGTCGAGGCGGCAGTCATTTGCGCATTGTCCGTATGCGCGCGCTGCAGGTGATAGTCGTCAGGTGATTCCGTGTAATCGGACGGGAAGCGGTAGGCGACGACCCACGACGCGGGCAGCGAGCTTTCGCTTACCTCGTGCGCGTGGCCCTGGTTGCCGCCGAGCGTCGCAATACGCGTAACGTTACCGTGCGCGTCGAGTGTGGCCGCGCCGTTCACGAAGGTGACGTGCGGGATATTGTGCGGTGGAATATGCACAACCGCGACGGCGCCGTACGCGGGCTTGTTGCCCTGTGTCGGCTTGCCCCAGGATGCGAGGCTGTTGGCACCGGCGTTGTTGTTGCCGCGAAAGCCTGCGCGCGTCATGCACCAGTTCACGAAAGCGGCGCACCACGGCACTGTGTCGGTGTGTTGGCGCCCCAGGCTTGTCGCGCTGAAGTATTCCATGATGTGTTGATCGGGATGTGCGCCACCTCGGCGCTTCACGCCCGCATGGAACTCCTGCTCAGCGATGGTCATCCACGGGGCGCGGCGACCGCTCAGTACGTCGATTTGTGGATGGTCTGCCTCGTTGCGCAGATGAACGGCGTGGACTGTGTTCTCCGAATGTTGCTCGTGCGTGGGTACGGAGGCGGCTGATGGCGCAGGGGCTGTCGTGTGGGCAGCGGTGGGCGAAGCGGCGGTAGTGGTCGATGCGGGGGAAGTGCCTTTGGCGGCTTGCGTGACCTTCGGCACGCGCAGCACCTGACCTGGAAAAATGTGATAGGGAGAGGTGATGCCATTCAGGCGTGCGATGGTCAGATAGCTCGTGTGATGGGTCCTGGCGATCTGGCTGAGGGAGTCGCCCTTTTTGATCGTGTAGTCTTGCAGCGCTGGGTGGGCAGCACCAGCGTTTGTGGAGGACGTAGTTTTAGCGTCGCTCGCATGTGTAGCCGATGTGGGCGTTGAGGCTTTTTGCGAGGCTTCAGGCGTATTCGTTTCCGCCGCCGGCACATGATGCTGGGTCGACGTTTCGACGACAATCGTCGGCCCTACAAGCGTGACGGCGGTTGGAGGCGAAGTCGGCGTGATCTTGTCCGGAATCGCAATCCACCGCTTGTCGTGTTCCGACCACACCTCCAAAGCGATCTGTCCGCCCGACAACGCGGCTTGGACCTGCACGTGGCCGGTCTTGTCGGTGAGGAGCTGGCAGGTGTTGGTGCCCTGAGTTGCCTTGACCTTGACGTTCGCGAGCTCGACGCGCGCGGCATCGCGCAGATAGACGTTGATGGTTGGCAGGCAACCCTTGCAGCCTTCCTTCTGCGCGGCGGTGATCGCGCGCTTCATGGTCGGGCCGTCGAAGACTTCCTTGAGCTTGCTGGCGTAGAGCTTGTCGGTTGCGTAACCGGCGTTGTGCAGCGCGTTCGCCTCCTTGACGAGGTCACCTTTGGTGCCATCGTCGTAGAGGCCCGCTTTCGTGTAGCGCGGATTTTCCTTCAGGAACTTTTGGCGATCACGAAGGCTTTCGAGGTAGTTTGGGTAGATGCGAAACGGCGCGTTGACCCACACCTTCACGCCGTCCACCTCCTCCCAAACGCGGAAGGTTGCCTGTGGTCCCGGCCAGTCAGGTGTCGCCTTGATGTTAAAGACGTTGTTTGTGCCGGGGAGCACTTTCTCACCCCAGCCCGTTTCCTGCGCCGCCTGGGCGAGGATTAACTGCCAGGAACAGCCGGTTTCGTCGGCGCACTGACGCGCCGGGCAGTAGAGCGCCTGGATGAATGCCAGTTTCTTCTCGTACGGGTACTCGTTCTTTGCCGCTGTTGCCATATCCGCTCCGCCGCTTTATTGTGCACTGCGCCTGAAGAACTGGTCGTGCGCTTTCGTCTTCACGATGCCGACCCAGACATCGCCGTCGAAGGTAGATGCCGACACATCGCCGCCGAGAGCACGGGCGGCTGTTGCCGCCTTCGATGCTAAGTCGATGCTCGCTATGGCGGGGGCGTCGCCATCACATGCAGTACCGATGGCCTTGAGTGTGCTGCCACTCAGTGTCAGCGCATCGGCGCCGCACAGCGGCTTTTTGACGGTGAAGGCACTGAGCGTTTTACCTGTACGATCGACTTTGGCGACAGCTAGATCGTTCGGCGTGAAGCCGACCATGTACGTTGTGCCGTCCGTCGAGAACACCGCATTGGCCGAGCGTGTGTTATCGGGTAACGCATAGTTGGCCCACGCATACTTCCGGCTGGCGAGATCAATCTTTGCGGTGGCATAGGCATCACGTCCACCAGCCTGAGGCCCCTTGTTCGGAAGAAACTCGCCAGACAGCAGCAGATGGTTTCCGTCGAGTTGTGCCCGCGTGTCTGTCCAGAACGCACCGTTGTCGAGCTTGACGGTCTGGGTCGGCTGCAGATCGGTGTCGAACCGGGCGACCCAGGTGCCGAAGCTGCCGCCGCGTTCGAGCGTCGCGCTCGTGCCGCCCGCGACGGCGACGCCGCCAGCGTTTGCGTCGAGCAGATACGACCACTCGTCGAAGCCGGCGTTGATCGCCTGCTGCTTGAGCAGCACGCCCTGACTTGATAGCTTGTTGATGATGACCTTGGTCTGGTTGAGCGACTCGGCACGGTTCGTGTGCTCTTCGGTAACGGCGTACCAGGCCTTGCCGTCGCCAATGCAGCGCGTCGCGGTGTTGCCCACGGTGTTATGACCATGCGGAATCGAAGCGCGCCATAGTACCTGCCGGTGCGTCGTGTCCACGAGCAGTACGTAGGCCGATTCGCTCGGCCCCGTGTCATCGACAACCGAGCCGCTTATGCAGTAGCGGCCGTCGCCGCCCGCGTGGATATCCGATGCGATGAAACCGGCGGGCGCGCCGAGCGCGATGTCAAGCGGCGCCTGGGCGATTGCGCTTTGCATTGCTGGGAAAAACAGCAGTCCCAGCAGCACGGATGGGGCGATACGGTGCTTCATGTGTGGCGGATCCCGATTGATTTTCAAATGTTCTGCGCAGACGCGGATGGTTGGCGCACGTCCGTCTGCTTCATGCGCGTGAACCCTCTACGCTATAGTTGACGTCGTCGTCGCTCGGGTCGCTGGCGTGCGTGTCGCTGCTGTCGTTTGACGCGGCGTCGGCGTGATCTGGATAGTCGAATACGCCGGCGTCGGGGTTGTCGGTGGCATTGGTCAGCAGATTGTATGGTTCGTCGTACTGTAGGGCGGTCCATTTGCCTTGGCCCAGGTCGAGCATGGCCTTGATTGGCTGCGGCGTGTCGGTGAAAGCGCGCAGCGTTTTGCCTGCTCCATCGATGACACCACTGCCGAGCACTGCACCCGCTGCATCGACGAACGTGTAGTTGACTTCAGTTGCCGTACCCTCGGGCTTGTGCAGAACGTCGTCGAGGAATAGCTGTTGACTAAACGCGAGCGGCGTCTGGCTCTCGAAGAATGTCTGTTGCTGCTGCTGTACGCTGGTCGCGGCCTGCTTCTGCCACGAGGCGCCGCGCTCGAGGATCTGGCCCGGCGTCCCATTCTCAATGAGATTGCCGTTGATGCGAATATATGAGCCGCCAGCGCCGATCCACACTTCCTTCTCCGCGGTCAGTACCAGCCTGCCGTTCGCGCTTGTGATCTTGAGGTCCTTGAGCGCAGAAAGCGCTAGTTCGTCGCTCTGCGCGTTGATCTCGACTTTGCCTTTTGCTGCGAACAGCTTCATGCCCGCGTTCTGCACGAACAGGCTGAGCTTTTCCCCGACGCTCGCAAGCAGTGACTTGCCCGCCGCGATGTGCGTGTTCTGCCCACTCGCTATCGTGACGTGTTGATCTGAGGTCACATGCGTGGACTGTTGTGTTGAAAGTGCGATGCCCGCCGGGCTCGCCATTAGCATGATTGGTTTCTCGAAGCCGTTCGCATTGCCGTCACCCCCGCCCGCAGTCCGGCCTCCGGACTGGGTGCCGGCGACGCTGTGCTGGGTGGCGTCGGAGAAGTCCTTGAGCGCGTCCTGTGCCGCTTGCAGGCTCTCTGCGCGATTGGCGGCGCTCGCCTGCGATAGATTTTCGACGAGTGCGTCGGCGCGCGCGAGTTGCTCGCTAGCCTGCCCGGTGCTCATCGGCTGCGTGGCAGTGGCGGGGTGCGTCGTCACGAACAAACCGCGGCCAGCGCGGATCGCACCCCACGCCTCGGACTTGAGGTCAAAGCCGCTGCCCAGATAGGTGCCGCGGTTATTGCCGGTGTGCTGTACGAGATACCCTAGATGCAAATGCGAATTCGCGCTGCTGCTGTAGAGTTGTACGCGATTCTGGCCGGTCGAATCGTCCATCACCATCTGGTTGTAGCCAGCGCCGCCGTATTCCTTCGAGCGATAGCCCGAGAGCAGACCATGCGAATGCCATTGCGGCGTGGCCGCGCTGTTGTACAGGCGCGCGACAACGACGGGCCGGTCGCAGTCGCTGCCGATATGGTCGATCAACACCTCCTCGCCGACGCGCGGAATGTGCACGCCGCCGTAGCCGTCACCCGTGTCGGACTGAGCGACACGCACCCAGGAAGAGGAGCGCTCGTCGTAGCCGCCCTCGCGGTCCCAGATAAACTGGACCTTGATACGATTCAGCGCGTCGGTGTAGACCTCTTCGTTCGCAGGGCCGACGACGATCGCAGACTCCAGGTGGGTCTGAGGCTTCGCGTGTTCGAGTGGACTTCGGAAAGGTACCGTCGTGCGTTGTGCTTCGATCTCGATGCGATAAAAGCCTTCCGATCCATCTGCGTGCGGCACCGCGAATGACTCAGCGTCGCCTTGGCTTGCGCGCGCGTTGGCAAGTGTGCCTTGCAGGCTGTGTGGAAAGAGCGGGCTCTTGCTGTTACCGGGCAGGTTGTTCTCGATCGTCCAGGATGTCTCGATGATTGCGAATTCGCGCTGGCTCGTGGGATCGCGGTCGTGGTCGGGATGACCGTGCAACAGGAAACGGCGGCCCGCGTCGGCGCCGCGCACGCCGCCGACACCGTGAAATCGCTTCGCGCGTGACTCCCATTCCTCCATGCGGATGCGAGACAGTTCATCGCCGCGCTTCTGGTCCGCATACGTGTAGGCACCGGTGTACTCGTAAACTTCGGTCTGCTCCGGCAACGCGCCCTGATCGGGCATCGTTGGGATGCTGGTGTCCTTCGGGTTGTACCGCGTCGAAGGCGCCTTGTAGTCGAAGGTGCGCGTGGTTAGCACGGAGCTTTGCAGTGTGCGCGTGCCCGACCATTGAGTGAGCGCGTCTACCTCGCTCCCAGCGCCTGCGCGATGGAAGCACACCGTCCCGAATGCGATCGGATCGAGCGTCTGCAGGCGGTCAGTGATGACAAGCGTGTGAGAGTGGCCGTCTTGTGCCTGCTGCCAGTAACCGTATAGCCCTTCGGATTCGAGCAGGCGGTGCACAAAATTCCAGTCGCTTTCGTCCTGACGGCAGTAGGAGCGAATCGGCAGGTTTTTCGAGAGCGCAAAGCGGTACATGCCCTGAGCCTGCGGATGAGCGTTGAAGACATCGGCAACGATGGTCTCGGCGGTCACGTCTTGCCAGATCCGCTGGTCGCGGCGAAATCGCAGGAAGTGCAACCATGACGCAAACGCGAGCTGATAGCTCGTGAGACCGCCGTTGGAGCCGAGTCGCCGTGCAGTGTGTACGTAGCCATGATGCGGCGCGTACGTTTTGTCGGCTTGCTGGATCCAGAGCGTGACGGGTTGCGCGATCAACGACTTGAGATCGAGCACGACCGCCGTCGAAGCGACATCGACCGTGAACTCGAAGTGACGGCCTAGTCGCGAGCGGCCGACAACTCTCTGCGGTATCAGCGCATCGCGGCCCAACGGCGTGTCGAGCATGACCAGCCGATCCTGCTGGAAATATCCCCCGGAAACGCTTGTTACCGGATATTGCGCGTCCATCGCGCCCCCTTTTTTTCTGCGAATTGATGCTATTTGCTTGTTTTATCGCGAGTGCGGATTATAGCGAATTATTGAATGCGGGAAATCGATTTTTCAGGCATTTTAAAGTTTTAAAGTGTCGGGTTATTAAGAGCATTCTTGATGGATGCGCGTATCAAAAGAGCTAAAGTAATGCATTCCGCATTTGTCACTCGCAATTGAATACCGTAAAAAAGTATTTATTTCCGTATGGAGCCGTAAGCTTTTTGACGTTAGGGAAAATTTACTCTATAGCTGACGGTGGTACTACCTGAGAAATGGTAGGGCAACGCTGGTTTCTGGAAAACCGATCGAAACCACGAGCGCAGCGTCGACCAAATTGTCAGCCGGCGGTGAGGTGTCCGACCTGGATAAAAATCAGGCGTCGAGCTTCCGCTCAAGAACATCGGTCGTCACGGGTGCCTCTGCTGATTCTCCCCTTGTGCTCCGCACCTGGTCGGATGAGTTAACTCGACAAGACGGTGTGAACTGGTCACTTTGTAGTGGGCGGCGGCGGGATACTCAGCAGGTTCCTGCCTGAGGCACTTCGCAGGAACCGAAGCGACATTGAAGTACGGCGATCAACATAGTGCGACCCGAGGCGGTCACCTGTGTGCGCCGCAAGCGGACGTTCGCTGCGGCTATGCCGCGCCGTGCTCATGGCGGCGCACGCGCCGTAGCTTATAAGCGGCTATGTGTCAACGCGACTGCAATTGATGCCTTGGGTTGTTTCGATTAATTCATCACGCGTATGTTCTGTTTCGAAGCGACAAGGAAAGGTTCTCCAAAAGCGCCATCAGTTGGTGAACCCCACATGCTGCTTGATTCAATTCAATGTCTTTACCTGGGCACCTCACCCAATCTGCGCAATCGCGCAGCGACAAACCTGCCGCAATATCAATCAGACTTCGGTTTCCGCGACACCCGCATGGCGACGCGACTACTCTCCTTCGACGTTCAATTCGCCTTGCGGCAATACGCCGCGCTCGCGCGCTGTAACTCCTTATGCGATTGCGCTCCCGCTCGCCGCGATATGTACCGGAGCGAAGCGTATAGGGACAAACCCTAAAGATTTTTTTAACTTCTGTCGTAAGTCCTCGTAGATGAAGTTCTCCTTTCCACGGTAGCAAGACTTTCCAGCAGGTAAGAAAATCATGTTGAACGGCTTCACAATCAAGGCGAAAGTGGGCGTATCAATGCTCGCGCTCGGGGCGTTGATGGTCATGATCGGCGCTTTTGGTCTTTACGGCATGGCGTCCAGCAATAGCGATTTCGGTGATACGCACAACAACAAAATGCCGGGCATGCTGGCCGCGGCCATGGCCAATTTGAACGTCGCGCGCGAAAGACTGAATTACGACCGTGCTGTGATTCAGATCGGTACGCCGTCCGTCGACGTGGCCATCGATAAAGCCCACGCGTTTCGCCAGGCTGCCGCAAAGCAATTGAAGATTTACGAAGACCTGCCGGATGCACCCGGTGAAGCGGAGTTTCACGACGCCGTTCGCAAGAGCTACGAAGCCCATCAGCAACTCCTCGATCAAGGTTGGGCGGCCGTGAAGGCGGGCGATGCGCCGACGGCCCAACGCATCGCAGGCGAACTCGCCGGTCAATTCAATGCGTATGCGAAGGCCAACGAAGCGCTCTTTGCCTTTCAGCAAAACAGCACGGATAGTGCGTTTCGCGATGCAACCGCCCGTTATGAGCGCATTCGCGCGATCAGCGTGATTGCGATTCTCGTCGGGCTCGCGCTTGCGGTTTACGCGTGGTTTATGTTGCGTCGCGCGATCGGCGTGCCGTTGTCGATTGCACTCGAACATTTTCAGGCTATTTCCAAAGGCGATTTGACGCGTCCGGTGCACATTCATTCACGCGACGAAATGGGCCAATTGCTCGACGGCTTTTCGGCGATGAAAACCGCGCTGACCGAAACCGTCAGTTCCGTGCGGAGCGGAAGCGCGGCCATCGTGCAGGCGACCAGCGAAATTGCGGCGGGTAATCTCGATCTGTCTTCGCGTACGGAAGAGCAGGCTTCCGCGTTGCAGGAAACGGCGGCAAGCATGGAGCAATTGACCGGCACCGTTAAACAGAACGCGGAGAACGCGAAGCACGCGAATGCGATGGCCGAGAACGCATCGGAAACGGCATTGCGCGGCGCCGATGTCGTCGAACAGGTGGTATCGACGATGAGTGAAATTAACGAGAGCTCGACGAAAATCGCGGACATCATTGCGATCATCGAAGGTATTGCATTCCAGACCAATATTCTCGCGTTGAATGCGGCTGTTGAAGCCGCTCGAGCTGGCGAACAAGGCCGTGGTTTCGCCGTGGTGGCTGGCGAAGTGCGCACGCTCGCGCAACGTTCGTCCAGTGCGGCCCGGGAAATCAAGGATTTGATCAATACCTCGGTGTCGCGCGTGCGTTCGGGCACGACGCTCGTCGACGACGCAGGCAAGGCGATGCGCGAGATCATTTCGGCGATCAAGCGCGTGACGGACATCATGGGCGAAATCACCGCCGCTTCGCAGGAACAGAGCAACGGGATTGGCCAGGTGGCGCTTGCCGTCGGGCAAATGGATGAAGCGACGCAACGCAACGCGGCGCTCGTCGAACAGTCGGCCGCAGCGGCGCAGTCGCTTGAAGATCAGGCCGGGAAACTGCGCGAAACCGTGGCGGTTTTCCAGCTCGCCTGACGCTTGATTGAACGATCGGCTTGTCTGCTTCTCGCGCGACGAGAGGGCAGATAGTCCGATCGTCATCAGGCGTACTGATTTGCGAAACTCGACATGGCTTTAAAATAGTCGATGGCCGCGCCATGTCGGCGAACCGGCCATAACATTATAAGAACGCACGCTATGAAGAGAATCCTCACCGCTGCTCTCTGCTTTTCAACGACCTCGGTTTTCGCCGCGACGCCGGTTTTACTTGAAACGCCGGTCACCTACGCGCCGGACGCGAGCGTCGTCGAGCAGATCAAGAACGAATGCCACATTGAAGACATGCTCGCCCAGCACGTCTCCAAGATGCTCCGCAAGATCAACCATGGCGGCGACGGTACGATTGCCGCGCAAACTGATGCCGGCGATGCTCGGATTCTCAGGTTGCAGATTACGCACGTGCTGGGCGTGGGCGGCGGCGCATGGAGCGGTCCGAAGGCCACGACGGTCAGCGCCGATCTGATTGAAAACGGCAAGGTGGTTCGTCACACCAAAATCAATCGCTGGTCCGTCGGCGGCGTGTGGGGAGCGTTCAAGGGGAGCTGTTCGATTCTGGATCGCACGACTATTGTGATCAGCAAGGACCTGAGCCGTTGGGTGCGCGATCCGTCCTATGAGATCAAGGATGAGGCGCCGCCGAAAGAGGCGTCCGCGCCGACCGCGCAGGCGGAGTCGGCGAGTTCGGTCGACGCTGAGTAAGCGGTGAGGTAGGGGGGCACACGGCACGTGTGCCCTCGCTGCGACGCCGCCGACCATGGCCGACCAGGGCGTGAATGCTCTAGATCCATCGCGCTTCGCCAGACTGGTCGACGCTGCGCCGCGCGATCAATAGCAGTTTGACCTCATCGGCTGCGTACGGCTTGTGCTCGATACCTTTGGGCACCACAGCCATTTCGCCCGCGCGCAATACGAGCGAACGGTCGCGAAAGTCCAGACGTAATTCTCCGTCGAACACGAAATACGTCTCGTCGCTTTCAACGTGCGTGCGCCACAGAAAATCGCCTTGCAAACGCACGATCCGAAATTGATGATCGTTCATTTCGGCGATCACATGTTGGCCCCAATGCGATTCGATGCGTTCGAACTTGCCGTGCAAGGCGATGGCATGGCGCTGGCCGCGCGCGGCGTGCGTATCGAGTGTGTCGCGAGACATGACGGCAATTTCCCTGTGCAATGGATGGCGCAAAGGCTACGCACCATGCATCAGTCCGTCTTGCACGATATTGCAACTTGCTTACAGTCGCGGGAATCGGGATCGCTGCCGGTTATCGGTGATCCGCGGTCGGGTCGCGCAACATTTGCAGCCAGCGCGCCGGTGCGATGCCGAAGGCCTTGCCGAAATGGCGGGTGAGGTGGCTTTGATCCGTGAAGCCGGTGGCCGCGGCGACGCTTGCCAGCGGCGTGCCGGCTTCCATCATGCGGCGCGCGGCGTCCAGTCGGCGCAGGGTGAGGAAGCGGTAAGGGCTCGTGCCGTAAAAGGTGTGGAAGTCGCGCGTGAGGCTCCAGCGGTCGCGGCCCGTGATGGCTTCGAGTTCGTCCAGCGTGACCACGCGCAGCGCATTCTCGTGCAGAAATTCGCGTGCGCGACGGGCGCTGGCGAAATCGCGCGAAGCGGGCGCGGGCCGCGCACCGGAGACGGTCGCCAGTGCCATCGCGAGGTCCGCGAGCGCTTCAGCCTGTTCCATGGGATCGAGCGTGACGTTCATCGGCTGAAGCAGCATGTCGGTCGCGGCCAGCAGGCGCGGGTCGGTCGAAACACCATGCTCGATGAAGGGCAGCGCGCGCCCGGCCAGCGCATCCTGAAACAACGTGGGCTCGACGTAGATCATGCGATAACGGAAGCCACCTTCCGCGCCGGCTTGTCCGTCGTGCAGTTCGTCGGGATGCAGGACGATGGTGTGGCCCGGCAGGCTGCGCCGCTTGCCGCGCCGATACTGGAAATCGTGGACGCCTGCGAGGGAGCGGCCGATGGCATAGGTGTCGTGTCGATGGCTCGCGTAGGCGTTGCCGGTGAAAAAGGCCTCCATGCGCTCGACGCCTTCCACCGCAACAGCACGCTGGATCCAGTCCGTCTCGCTGGATCGACGGGCCCGGCTCATGCACGCCCCCGCGCCGTGCAGGCTGCTGGAGTTGTTTCGCCTGAGGTTCTAAAACAAGCCGCCATATTCCCCGATTTCGATTTATCCAATTCAGTCACGAATTCATCATAACGCGATATTCGAGTGAATCCGGAACTGTCGATCGGCGACCGCATGCTCAGTAGGGAGATTAAGCGATTGACGGGCAATGCGTCCGCACACTAATTACTTCGTTTCGTCGAGGGCGTTTAAAACACGAAGCGCGCGATGAATCGCTGATTCAATCAATCAACCGGTCTCGTCCCGACAATACCGCGAATACGGTGACGAGCGCGCTCGCGCCGACGAGCATCGCGAGCGACGCCGTCCACGAACCTGTGACGCCGTGTAGCATGCCCGTCAAAACGGGCCCTGGCGCCGCGCCCGCATAACCGACGAACTGCGCCATGCCGGAGAGCTTCGCGGCCTCGTCATGATGGCGCGTGCGAAGCGCGAACAAGGACAGGCTGGTCGTCATCGAAAAACCCGCGCCCAGACCCGCAATCGCGAGCCAGAGCGCCGGAAAGGGCGCGGCGACGCCGAGTCCGATCGTTCCCGCAAGCAAACTCGCGCCGCAAACGAGGCCGATGGCGCGCTGGTCTTTCGTGCGCTTGATGAGCGGCGCGGACAGCAGATTCGTGGCCACCGCGACCACCTGATAAAGCAGCAGATCGAAACCCGACGCAGTAGCCGATTCGCCGCGCGCCGCGCTCATCGCCGCGTACCAGGTGATCAGCGAGTAGAACACGAACGACTGGAACGCAAAGAAGCTCGACACCTGCCAGCCGATCGGATGACGCCACGGCGAGACTGCGTGCGACGCGTTCGCGCGCGACGCCACGGCATGATGCGGGCGACGCAACTGCGGCAGCCAGACGAGGATGGCGGCAGCGGTGATCACGGCGCCGAGCGCAATGGCGATGCGCCAGTTCGAGCCGGGCAGGTCCGCCACGGGCGCGGCGAGGCCGGCGGCCAGACTGGCCGCGCTGGCCATGGCCGCCGCGTACACGCCGATATACAGCGTGGCGTGCTCCGGAAACGCGCGTTTGACGAGGCCCGGCAGCAGCACGTTGCCGACGGCGATTCCGCAACTGAGCAAAAGCGTGCCGATCCAGAGGCCGCCCGATAAAGGGCACGAACGGATCAGCGTGCCGATGAGGATCGCAACCAGTGCGAAGGCGAGACTGCGCTCCAGTCCGAAGCGCCGGCCGAATGCGGGCGCAACCAGCGAAAGCAGCGCGAAAATCAGCAGTGGAAGGGCGCTGAGCAGGCTGGCGGTCGTGTCGCCGAGCGCCAGATCGGCCTGAATGCGGTCGAGAACCGGGCCGAGCGCGGTGATCGGCGCACGCAGATTGGCGCCAATGAGGACGATGCCGAGGGGGAGGAGAAAGCTGGAACGACGGCGCGATAGCGCCTTCGAAATGGCGTTATTCATCAATATGAACCCGACGCAATTGAGCCCGACGTCAGGTCGTCCGGCTCAAGGATTTGCGTTGGTTCACGTTAACGCCTACGCGAGAATCGAGCGAATGGCTGAATCTCGTCTGCGGCGCAGTGTAACGGGCTGAACGCCCGAACGCAAGCGTGCGCGGGAGACGGCGCGAGGTTGCGCGACCCGCTGCTGGCGCCGTTCGACGCGGTGCTGCCGACGCGCAAAACCGGCCATGCACGTCGAAAAAATAATCGGGACGACGAGATAAGCGGAGAAAGCCGTGTTTTTTGTGTCATCGCGTGGACCGCGACCTGTGCTACTGTGAGCCTTCAGAGCCCGCAGCACATTTCAGTCGAACACCAGAAGGATGCTCATGGAATTCAACAACGGCGCTGTACTTGAAGCTCTCCGACTCGCGTTGTATCGCCAGATACCGTGGCACAAGCGACCGGCAATTTTTACTTTGCTTCGCTCGCAAGGGCTGATTCAGACCGTTGATCAGAAACCTCCTCCCAGTACGAAATTCGTCCCGACGCTCCAGATTGCGATCCTGACCGACAAGGGGCAGCAGGAAATCCGGCGTATCGAGGCGTCGGAACATGTTTCCGGCTGGCTCGACGACGATTACTTCGCGACGTTTCTCGCGCAGGTTGCGTCATGAGTTGTTGACCGGATACGACATGAAATGGCGCACGTCGCTTGAACTGTCTATCAGGAAGCCGTTCCGTTCATAAAGCCGCCTGGCGGGATTCACGCGAAGAACGCGTAGCCGGATGGGCTTGTTGCACGCGTGCGCGCGCTCGATCAGGCGCGTGAGCAGCCACGTGCCGATGCCGCGTCCCTGAAAGGCCGGCAGGATATAAAGTTTTTCCAGCGACAGCACGCCCTCTTCTGCGACGACGGCCATGCAGCCAATCTCGTCTCCGTCGTATTGGATAATCTCGTGTATTTCGGGCCGGAAGTTTTCCGGTGGCTCGGGTATCCATGTTCCCCACGTTTGTACCGCGTACTCCTTCATGCAGGTTTCCTGAATCATGCTCAGTAAGATCCAGTCTGCATCTGATGCCTGGCGCAGCGTAATTGTCGGCATGGGAAAGGGGCGAGCAAGGGTTGTGGTGATATCGATTCTCGGTGAATCGGGTGCTTGCGCCGACTGATTAAAAATCCCTGAGTGGGGCGAACGATTATCACGCGAGAACTCGCGAGTTCATAAAAGTAATACGGAACCCTAAATAACCAGGCATCCCCGTGTCTCGGCTACCGTCACGGTCGCTTCCATGCCTGCCGTGAATCGCAAATAGTCGCTTTCCATGCCATCGGAAAAGATCACGCCGTTTTCCGGCATCCGCGAACGCACTCGCAGTGGCTGCGCGGCGCTCACGTGGCCGAATACCAGTTCGGTTTTCGACGCACGGCTCGGAAACGGCTCGCGCACGGCGAAGGTCAGTTCAGGGCTGTCCCAGTCCTGAGGCTCGTAGTGGAAATTGCCGCCCGAGCCTCGCACCGCCTCGCTCACGCCAATCGATCCCGTCACCACGCTTTTGATCCACGCGGTCGATCCCAGCCCCGTGGACACGATCACGCCCGACGACGACTGCGATTCGCATCGCTCGCCCAGTTCGATTTCGTAGAGCGCGGACGCATGCGTGCGCGGCCCGATAAACAGATCGTTGACCGCACGCAGCACCTGCCCGTCCGAGAGTCGCGCTTCCGCCATGGTGACGGATTTCGTCGCGCGACGCGGGCGGCTGTGGGCGACATCCGCGAGCACGGCACGGAGGTCGGGTGCCTCGAACGGCAGCAGCACGCCGTCCCATCTGCCGGGTTCGGGGTTCAGGCCGATCAGCGGCTGGCCGTCGAGGTATTTGATCGAGTTCGCGACGATGCCATCCTGCCCGAGCGCGACGACGATGTCGTCCGGCGCGAAAATGAAATTGGGCAGATAGCTGCGATCGACGATCTGGTAACGACCCCAGTCTTCGAGCGTGCGAACCGTCAATTCCAGTGCGCGCGCGTAAGCGGCGTGTTCGGCGAGATAGTCGGAAAAGTCCGCGCCCAGATGCTCGATGTAAAAGCGCGCCTGGGCGAGCGTGTGGTGCCGCGCGATCAACTCTTCGTAGCGCGTGCGGCGCGTCACCAGCACGACCTTGCGTGATTCGGCGCTCATGCTGCCTTCCTTTCGCCGCCGCCGATCAAGCCCTGAAGCAGATCGGGCGACACATTGAGCTGGCCGATACGTTCCGCGCGCTCGGCAATGCCGCCGAATGCCTGAGCGATCAACTGACCCGGTTGCATGCCCGCCGCCGCGAGCGCGCTGACGATGCGCGGATCGGCCTTTTCGAGCGCCTCCATGACAGCGGCGACACGGTGCGCTTCGGCTTCCGCGAGCGTCCGGCTGTTTTGCGCCTGGCCGTTCACGAACGCCTTGCGCTGTTCCTCGAGTTCGATATCCGATGTCATCTGCTCGTTGCGCAACGCGTTTTCCTTGCGCATCAACGTGGCCTTCGCTTCCATCTGCGTTTCGCGGATCTGCCGCTTCTTCTGCTCGACGGCGATGTCCGTATCGAGTTCGTTCTGGCGGATCGCGCGTTCGTTTTCCACCGCCGACATACGGCGCAGATAGACGGCGTCGTCGGCGGCCTTGAGGTTGGATTCGCGGGCCTCCGCTTCGAGTGCGCGTGCGATGTCCGGCGTCGGCTTCACGGCCATCACGGAAACGCCGAGGATTTCCAGACCGAGCGCGCCGATTTCCGTTTGATCGGCGAGGCCCGTTTGCACGGTTTGTGCGATCGCCGCGGAGGCGCGCAACGCCTGCTTCAGATCGAGCGCCTGCACGGTCTGCTGGACGATCACCTCGACCTGCATCGCCACGCGGTCGCCGAGGCGTTTGGGATCGTCGGACACATAGCTCCGGCCGTCCTTGCCCAGCGAAAAATCCATCATGGCGGCCGTGCGATGCGGATCGCGAACCCGGTAGGTGACTTGTCCCTGCACGGTCACGCTCTGAAAATCCGCTGTCACCAGTTCGAGGATGAAGGGGCGATCCTGGCTCGCAACGGGCACCGACACGAGCGTCGTGGCGGGCGCGTAATAGAAGAACGACAGCCCGGCGCCTTCACGCACCATCTGGCCGGCGCGGAACTGCATGAGGTGGACGGTCGGTTGCGACTTGATGAACCGGATGCCGAACATGGTCTGCTCCTTGGTTGAGTTGTACAGTGCAACTTGCATGGGTTGTACAATACAACCTCGAATCCGGAACGTCAAGCATTCAAGGTGCACCATGGCAAACACGAAGCCTTCCTCCAGCCGCCGCGCGCGACCGGCGCGCGAGTTTCCGCAGCCTTATACGACCGTCGACGTCGTGATCTTTTCGGTGATCGACAATGCGTTGCAGGTGTTGCTGGTGCAGCGTCCGGACGTGCCGGGCGAGCCACATCCGGGGCGTTGGGCGCTGCCCGGCGGTTTCGTCGACGTCGAGGTCGATACGACGCTCGAGGATTGCGCGCGCCGGAAACTCCACGAGAAGACCGGCGTGAAGAGTCCGTATCTGGAGCAACTGGGAAGTTGGGGCAGTGCGGTACGCGACCCACGCGGCTGGTCCGCCACGCATGTGTGGTTCGCGCTGATTGCCGCGCAGGATGTGTCGCTCGCGAAGGGCGCGAATGCAGCCGAGGTGGCGTGGTTTGCCGTCGATGCGCTGATCGGCAAACACGCACTCGCATTCGATCACGACGCCATTCTCATGGCGGCGGTCGAGCGGCTGCGCAGCAAGGTCGAATACACCTCGCTGCCTGCGTTTTTGCTGCCGGAGCCGTTCACGCTGCCGCAATTGCAGCGCATGTACGAGGTCGTACTGGGCCGACCCGTGGATAAAAGCGGCTTTCGCACGCGCATGCTTGCGGCGGGATTCCTGAGCGAAGCCGGTTATGTCGCCGGCGAATCGAACCGGCCGGCGCTCGGTTATTGCCTCGTCGATCGCAGCGCGCCAGCGGTGTTTCCGCGTACGTTCAGCCCGCGCGGCGGGGATTGATTAGGAGTTCGCGCGCGCGATTAGCCGAAGTCGCGGTTTAAGCGCAGACTGGATTGAACATGACATGGGCGGGCACGAATGAATGGCGGCGATATGCAGCCGGTAACCATTCATCGCCGCCATCTTACGCACTGTGCTGCAAGCTATCGAAGGTATCGAGCAGCGCGTGCATGGCGTCCTTGCAATCGGCGGGCTGCGGAGTCGAGGCGCGCAGCGCGTCCAGCGCGCGGTCGATGGCCTTGTCGACACGATGCCAGTCGCCGGGCGCGCGCGGTTTGATGCCGGCTTCGGCTTCATCCCAGGCGATCTCCAGATCCTTGATGCGCGCCTTGGCCGCGGGCAGGTCGCCGCTTTCGACTTTCGCCGTCACGTCTACCGCAATGGCGCGGAATGCGCCCAGATCTCCGAGTGCGGAATTCGCGCCGGCCAGGCCTTGTGCGTCCTTCTGTGCGGCAGCGTTGCTGGCGGGATTCGCGGTCGTGTTGTCGGCGGAGCGAGAGCACGCGCTCGTGGCAAGCACGAGCGTAGCGCAAGCGGAGAGCAGCAGGGTGGATCGAATCGACATCGCGACTCCTTCAGGCATGAGGTGAATGTGCGTGAATCAGTGAGTTGAAGATTCGGCGCGAAGTGATCGCGCCTTGATTTCCACCATCGCGACCAGTCCAACGATGGCAGTCAGAAATACGGCGCTGGTCCATTGCGCGCCGAAGCCGAGTCCGCCATAAACACGCGCTTGTGTCAGCAGATCACCCAGCGCGGCGCCAAATGGCCGCGTCAGGACATAGGCGACCACAGAATGTGGCGACGGCATTCGCGCCTAAGCGAAACAGCAGCCAGACCGCCGCGATCAGCACGCCGAAAATCATCGCGCCTCGCGTAAAGCCGAGTCCTGCGGCTTCCGTCGCGAGATCGCCTGCCGCCGTGCCTAATGCGAAGGTGCAGAGAATGGCGGCCCAATAGAATGCTTCGCGGCGGCGCGTCACAATGGTGTGGATCGAGAGCGTATGTTCGCTGCGATACCAGACGATAAAGATCGCGGCGAGCGTGACGGCGAAAAGGGCGGTGCTGACATACAGGCTGACGCCTAATCCATCGGTGAGCAGGTCGGTGATCTGCGTGCCGACGATGCTCACCAGAACCACAGCGAGCCAATAAAGCCACGCACGGAAACGGTCCGACGACCATTGCAACGCGAGAATCGCGACTAGCAGCGTGCACATGACGACACTTGTCACGCCTTGCCCCCAGCCCGCGTTGACTGCGAGATAATCCGCGCCGGTTTCACCGACTGTCGTCGAGAGTATTTTGATAATCCAGAATGCGAGCGTGATTTCCGGCACTTTATTCTGGCCGTGCGCGGAGGGCATTGAATACGTGGATGTCATGACCATCTCCACGGAAAAAGGAAAAGAGAATCGAAACGGCTTGGCTTGCGTGAAGCCTACGCTTCAAAGCTTAGCTGACGCTTAGCTTGCAATGCGTTGCGCGAATTCAGGTTGTCCTAAGTGATCGGCGAAATCCGGACAGGGAGTTCACGTTGAGGTGAATGACTCTTTGCGATTCGACGTGACGTGACGCGCTTGACTCGACGCGCCCGGCAGCTTGAACAGCCGCCGCAGCATGCCGATTGCGCATCCAGCGCCCAGCTATTTCCGGCAAGTGAAATAATGCTCTGCCCGCCGCCACGCCAATCTTCGGCGGGTTTCTTTACGTGCGAGAGTCGTTGTTGCAGGTCTGCATGCGACAGAGGCACCGGTATACGCTCCACGGGCGCTCCATTTCGGGCCGCGCGCACTCGCGCGGCTTCGGCACAGACCGGACAACCGTTTCCGCGACCACTGACCGGGAGACGTTCCGATGTCCTACCTCGAAGTGCTGGAACCGCTTGTTTCCACCCTCATCGCCCCCGAAGCCGCTCAGACCGACCAGCTCGCCCGCTTTCCGCGCGCGGCCGTCGATGCGCTCGGCGAGGCCGGCCTGCTCGGACTCATCAGCGCCGAGGAGGTCGGCGGGATGGGCCTGGGTGCGGCGCAGGCCTGCCGGGTCGTGGAGCGCATCGCGCGCGATTGCCCGTCCACGGCGATGGTCGTCACCATGCACTACGCGGGCGCGTCGCTGATCGAAAAATACGGCCCCGTCGAAATCCGTCGCGCGATCGCGCGCGGCGAGCACCTCACGACGCTCGCATGGTCAGAGACCGGCTCGCGCAGTCACTTCTGGGCGCCGGTCGGCACGGCCCGCGCCGATGGCGACGATTTCGTGCTCAGCGGCAGCAAGAGCATGGTGACGTCGGCATCCGAAGCCGATTCCTATGTGTGGTCGTCGCGGCCCGTGAGCGCGGAAGGCGCCAGCACGCTTTGGCTCGTCGACAGCCGCGCGCAAGGGCTGCAATCGCCGCATGCTTTCGACGGTCTCGGTCTGCGCGGCAACGCATCCGCGCCGATCCGCGCCGAGGGTTTGCGCGTGCCCGCAAGCGCGATGCTGGGCGCGGACGGCAGCGGCGGCGACATCATGAATGGCGACGCGCTGCCGGTGTTTGCAAACCTCGTTGCGTCGACTTCGATCGGTCTCGCCGACGGCGCGTTGCAACGCGCAACGCAGCACATCACCGCGAGCCGATTCGCGGAGAGCGGCGAGGCGCTCTGCGATCTGCCGACAATCCGCGCCTATCTCGCCCGCGCGCAACTGCGCGCCGACCAGGCTCGCACGTTGCGCGACGACACGCTGGCCGCGATGTCGGCAGGGCGGGCCGACGCGATGCTGCGCGTGCTCGAAGTGAAAGCCGCGGCCGCCGAAGCCGCGCTCGACGTGACGGATACGGCCATGCGTATTTGCGGCGGCGCGGCATTTCGCAAGGAGGTGGGCATCGAGCGTTTGTTTCGCGACGCCCGCGCCGCGTCCATCATGGGACCGACCTCGGACGTGCTTTACGACTTTCTCGGCCGCGTGCTGTGCGGCATGCCGCTCGCTTGACGGAGAAAAACGCCATGTCACGCAACGCACCGCTGATGCTCGGCGCCGTCGCCTACGCGCCGAAAGTCGTCACGATCTGGGAGGGCTTCAAGTCCTGGTTCGCAGAACAAGGATTGGCCATCGACTATCTGTTGTATTCGAATTACGAAACGCAGGTCGAAGCACAGTTTGCGGGCGATATCGCTTTCGCCTGGAATTCGCCACTCGCATGGATACGGGCGCGGCGCATGGCCGAGGCGCGCGGCGAATCGGTTCAATCGCTTGTCATGCGCGATACGGATGTTGATCTGCATTCCGTATTAATTGTTCGCAGTGAAAGCCATGTGAAAACGCTCGCCGATCTGCGCGATACGGCGATCGGTTTTGGCGCCATAGATTCGCCTCAGGCCACGCTGATTCCGCTCGATCATCTGCGTCATGAAGGCGGCATCGTCGCGGATCGGGATTATCGCGCGCGTCGTTTCGACGTGCTGGGCGGCAAGCATGGCGATCATATCGGCGGCGAGCGCGACGCGGCCCGCGCGCTCGTGAGCGGCGAGATCGACGCGGCGTGGATGATCGCCGGCAACTACAAGGCCTTCGCCGACGAAGGCACGCTGCCGGCGGGCGGCACGCGTATCGTCGCCACGACCGGCGCGTTCGATCACTGCAACATGACGGTCAGCCCCGGCGTGGCGGAGGACGACGCGCGCCGCTTTGGCGAGTTGCTGATGGCGATGGACTGGAACGATGCGAGCGTGCGTCCGCTGCTCGAACTGGAAGGACTGCGGCGCTGGCTGCCGGGCCGCGCGAGCGGCTACGCATTGCTCGATCGCGCCGTGACCGAGGAGGCGTTTTATGACGACCGAGGCCGGATCATCGAGCCCGCTTATCGATATTGAGGCGCTCGGTTTCGATGCGGGCGCGCATCTCCTGGTCCGGCACGCGCTCGATGCGTTGATGCCGGGCGAGCGCTTGCGCGTGGTGGGCGCGGCGCCCGGCTGGGACGTGATGCTTGCGCACTGGTGCCGCGCGCAGGGCCATGATGTGCAGTGGAAAGCCGAGGGAGGCGAGGACGGCGATGAAGGGGATATGAACGGCCGTCGCTATGCACTCGTTGCTCGAAATAGCCGGTACGGCCGCTGGCGCGACGCGCAGCAGAGCGGTCACAGCGATCCGCATGCGCCCGAGGCGGTGGCCGCGCGCGCGTTGCCCGTTTGGGGACTCGCGGCGCGCGGCGCGCAGGTCGAAGCCGGTGCGCCGGCATTCGCGTTTCGGCTCGACCAGAAGGCGGAAGTCTGGACCGACAACGCGGCCGATCTCTACGCGCAGGCCGTTGCGTCGCAATGGAATCCCGACGAGGCGATCGACTGGTCGGTGCCATTCGATCTGCCCGCGCCGGTGGAAGCGGCCGTCGTGCAGATCATGACCTATATGGTCGAGAACGAGAACGCCGCGCTGATTGTGCCCGCGCGCTTTCTGGGCCAATTGCATCCGCATTACCGCGAATTGCAGGCGGCGCTCGCGATTCAGGTCGCCGACGAAGCGCGCCATATCGAAGTCTTCACGCGGCGCATTCGCCACAAGGGCCACGAGCCTGCCTTATCGACGGCGGGCGGACAGGCGTCGCTCAAAACGCTGCTCGATGAAGCGGATTTTTCCGTTGCGAGCTTTTTGCTCTCGGTGATGGGCGAGGGTACTTTCGTCGCGCTGCTGCAATTTCTGCAGACACACGGGCCCGATCCGCTGACGCGACAGATCGCACGACTGGCCGCGCGCGATGAAGCGCGTCACGTTGCACTGGGCATGTCGCATCTGCTTTATCGTTTGAAAGGCGAACCGCATTTGCGCACGCGGCTCGCGCGCGCCATCGAATCGCGTCACGGCGCGCTCGCGGGAACGGCGGGCTTAAACGAAGAAGTGTTCGATGCGCTGATTCTCGTCGCGGCAGGCGAATTGACGCCAACTGCCGTGGCGCGCGGTTACGCGCTCGTGCAGAACCTGATGCGCGAGATGGCCGATGGCCGTTATACGCGCCTCGTGCGTCTGGGTTTCGACCCGCACGAGGCGCGCGAACTCGCGTCGCTGCACACGCGCAATTTCATGTAGCGCGAGTTATAGAACGCGGGCCGATTTTATTACCGCAATCAAACCGTGAATAACGCGCGCAACGCGCGAATATCGTGCACGGTTTCCAGACGATTGATCTGCGCGATCAATTGTTGCGTCTTGTCCTTGCCGAGCACCGGCGCCATCAAATCGCGCGCTTTGTCATTCACGCCCTCCACGCTCAAGGGATTTTCTTTCGTGCCAGGCGGAAAGCGTGTCGTATGCGATAACGTGCGGCCGTCTGTGGTCGTGACGTCCACGCGCGCGCCGCGTGGCGCGGCGGGATCGTCGAGCGCCTTATCGGCGACAACGCTGATCTTGCTGCGTAACGCGACCATATTCGGATCGTGCATCAACGCGGCGTTATGGCTGTCCGCGAACGACACCGCGCCTTTTACGAGCGCGACCGCCACCATATGCGCGCAATTCACATCGGGCATCGAACTGTCGCCGACGATACCGACCGCATCGCTCGGCACATGCACCTCGATCTTGCTGACGTTGCCGGGCGTGAGACCGTTCTGTTTGCGAAGCGTGAGAAAAGCGTCGAGCGGCGATTGAATCGGATAGCCGACCGAATACGTTTTAATCGCCGTTTCGGTGACGAAGAAACGCTGACCGAGTCCGTCGAGCATCGCCTGCGGATCCGGTTGCGTCGAGAGCGCGATGAACAGATTGTGCGTGCCGTCGAGCACGTCGGCGACACCGGTCATGCCGGACTGCACCATCGTCACGGCCTGCACGCCGTTGCGCGCACCCATGCCTGCGAAATCGAAGGCCTTTTCGATGTGGTCCTTGTCTTTCACCCAGCTCCACAAGCCCGATTCCTGCTGCGCGGCGTACGAAATGGCAAAGCGCGTGTCGCGCTCGTCGAGCGAGGCGAGCGCGGCGGCGGCGCCCACCGCGCCGAATGTCGAGGCCGTGCCTTCGGCGCTGCGATGCGAGGCCCGCACGCGGTCGGGGCCGAGCACCAGCAGCAGGCGGCACGCCATGTCGTAGCCGAGCGTCACCGCGCGAATGAACGCTTCGCCGCTGCAGCCCGCGTGTTCGCCGATGGCGAGCGCTGCGGGCACGACCGAACTGCCGGGATGCGCCTTGGTCACCGGCTCGAAGTCGTCGGTTTCGTCGGAGTGGGCGCACATGGCGTTGGCGAGCGCGGCGTTCACGCAGGTCGTGCGCAGGTTCGAGGCGATCACCGACGCTTGCGGCGTGCCGCCGAGACTGCGCACATAGCGCGTGGCGAGTTCGCCGGGACGCATGCGCGAGCCGGAGACCATCGCGCCGAAGGTGTCGAGGATATGGTTCTTGCACGCGGTGGCGACGGCCTCGGGCAGCGCCTGGCCGCGCGACGCCACGATGTAGCGCGCGAGTTGCGCGGTGACGTCGGTCGATGTGCCCGCGCTCGATGTCGTGTTGTTTTCGTCGGCGAAAGCGCGGGGCCAGCCTGGCAGCGAAGCGGCGACGAGCGCTGCGCTCGCTTGCAGAAGGTGTCGGCGGTTGCGGGAAATACGCGCCATCTGTTCTCCTGTTGTTGGGTTCGCCGATGCGCGTGCATCGGCGTCGAACGCACAATCGCGCTATGACACGGAGATCCAGTGCGAACCGATGCCGTCGACGATGCTCGCCGCGTCGAAGCGATACGCCATCAACGCGGCGAGACCGCGTCGTCCGTCGATCGACGCGGGCGCGCTCGTGAAGCCGTGTTTCGCGATCAGCGCGGCTTCGATTGCGTCGGCGGCCGCCTTGCCGGTCTCGATCGCGCGCATCGCGTGCGTGGCGTTGTGCGCGAGTCCCGCGGCTTGCGTGGCGGCCACGCCGAGCGCGTGACGCGCGCGCGTTGCGTCGAGTCCGTAGAGCCGCGCGGCGGCGAGCACTGCGCCCAGGATGCCGAGCGACGACGCCACGTTCCAGCGCGCGCGGAATTCGCTGCTGTCCACCGCGGCGAGCACGCGCGCGGCCGCTTCGATGCCGATCGCGGTGGCGGCGGCGATGTCGACATCGGATGCGTTCGTGGCTTCGCCAACCGCGATCGCAACGGCGAGCACTGGCGCATCCGATGCGAACGCATCGGCATGCGCGAGCGTTGCGCCCAGCGTCCACGCGCGCACACGCAGATCGGTGGCCGTGCTGCCTTGCGACTGCAACAGCGTCGCGAGTTGCGTGGCGATGGCGCGGTCGTCGTGCAGATATGAGCGGGCTTGCGCGAGCCGTGTTTTCGCGGCTTCAATCGCAGCGCCGGCCGAACGATCCAGCGAGGCGCAGGCCAGCGCGGTCAGCGCATCGGAGACGGCGGAATGTTGTACGGCTTCATGCATCGTTCAGTTCCTCTTGCGGTGCGCAGAGCGCGAACAACGTGTCGAGAGACGGCGCGGCGTCGATCGTTTCGACGGCTGTGGCGAGACTCGCCGCGATGCCGTCGCCGAGCAGCGGATCGATCAGCAGGCGCACCTTGTCCATGAGTTCCGCGTCGGTGAGCGGGCGGGCGAGACTGCCGCGCGCGTGCTCGACATGATGTTCGAGCACGTCGCCGCGCTTGAGCGTCGCGCGTATGAACACCTCGTCGCGATTCACCGCGGCATCGGGCGCGAGCGTCGTCAGCGCACGCACGCGCCGCACGTCGTCCTGCACCACGCGCGCGTCCTCGTACTGCGCGAGTCCCACGCGCTTGTCGCACAGCGCAGCGGCCACGCCGTGGATCGCCGAGAAGCGCGCCTGCAAGCCGTCCTTCGGCTGCGGATTGCCCATCAACTCCGGCACGAGCGGATGACAACGCAGCGTAATCGTTTCGATATCCTCAGCATGGTCAATGCGTGGCGCGAGCGCGAGTCCCGCATCGATGGCCGGATGCGCGACGATCCCGCACGGATACGGCTTGTACGTGTTGAACAGCAGTTCCCAGCGTTCGCCGAACGCGCCATTCATCTGCTCGAAATCGACGCGTGTCGACATCGAATGCGAATAGCCGCCCGCGGCTTCGAAGATATCGCCGGCGGCCTGCTGGCCCGCGAGCGCGAGTCGCGCGGCGGCGATGCCGTTGGCGGCGGCCTTGCCTGGGTGATACGGCTTGGTCATCGTGCCGAACGCCTCGCGCTGGCCGACGAACATCGACGCCGCGTTCGCCACGGCCTGCGTCAGTTGCGCTTCGTTCAGGCCGAGCAGCAGGGCGGCCGTCGTGGCGCAGCCGACCACGCCGCAGGTGCCGGTGATGTGCCAGCCGCGGTCGTAGTGCTCGGGCGAGATCGACACGCCCACGCGCAACTGCGCTTCGCAGCCGAGCGCGAACGCACTGAGCGCGGCGCGGCCCGTCGGTCGCGTTTCCGGCGCGAGCGCGGTGATGACGGCGAGCACCGACGCGGCCGGATGGATGACCGTGGCGAGATGCGTATCGTCGAAATCGTCGAGATGTGCGGCGAAACCCGTGGCGAGCGCGGAAAAATGCACGTCCACGCGTTCCGTGCGGCCCGGCACCGGCGCGCGTGGCGCGACGCCGAGATCGCGCGCGGCGGCGAGTATCGCGTCCACGCCGGGATGGCGCGACGCGCCAATCGACGTGCCGATCACATTGATGAGAGAACGTTGCGCTTCGCGCGCGACGTTCGCGGGCAGCGGGCGCTGCGCAAGGGCATGGAGACCGTGCGCAAAGGCGGCGGCGATCACACTCATTGGGACAATTCCTCCAGACGGACGCCGTTGGTGCGCGGCCCGAGCGCGCCCACCATCACGACGATGACCAACATCGCTGACGAAATCAGCACGAATACGGCGGGCACGCCCGAATGCTTGAGCAGCGCCGCCACCCAGAAGCCGACGAAAATCGAACTGAGCCGGCTCCAGCTAAAGACGAAGCCGACGGCGCGCGCGCGAAAACGCGTCGGGTACAGCTCGGCCTGATAGGTGTGGAAGATGCCGATCAGCCAGTTGTTGGCGATCGTCACCGCCGCGCCGCACAGCAGGATCGGCAACGGTTCGCGCGCCATGCCGAACAGCACGCCCGCGACCGCCACGACAATCGCGCAGCCCACCAACTGCCACTTGCGCTGCACGCGCTCGGCGAACAGCATCGCGCCGATCGCGCCCAGCGGCGTCGTGAACGCAATCACCATCGTGTAGAGCAGCGAATGCGTGAGCGTGATGCCCTTCGTGAACAGCAGCACCGGCACCCACGCGCCGAAACCGTACACGCCGAAGGTCTGGAAAAAGTTGAAGCACGACAGCATGATCGTGCGCGGCAGATAGCGGCCACGCCACATGTCGCGCCACGAAGCGGGGGCGTCGTTGATGCCGTCGCGCGGCATATCGGGAACGGGCACGGGCGCGGCCAGACGCTGGCCCGTTTCCGCGACCACATGCTGCTCGATATCGTCGACGATCGCGCGCGCTTCGGCGAACCGTCCCTGGCTTTCGAGCCAGCGCGGCGACTCGGGCAGGCCGCGCCGCACGAACCAGATCAGCACCGCGCCGCCCGCGCCGATGATCATCACCCAGCGCCAGCCTTCGAGACCCAGCGCCGTGTACGGCACGAGCAGATAGGAGAGCACCGCGACGGTCGGCACCGACGTGAGAATCACGAGAATGCTGAAGGCCGAATAGCGGCCGCGCGTGTGATTGGGCGTCAGCTCGGAAATATAAGTGTCGACAGTAATCAGCTGCACGCCGATGCCGATGCCGGCGACGAAACGCCAGGCGTCCATCGCGACCGGCGAGGTCTGGAACGCGGCGGCGAGCGTCGCCACCGAATAGACGAGCATGGCCGCCGTGAACACGGCGCGGCGGCCGAGGCGGTCGGTGAAGCCGCCCAGCGCGACGGTGCCGACGAACATGCCCGCGAAGAACGAGCCGAGGAAACTCGCGAAGCCGTTCACGTCGAACATGCTCGACGTGGTGGCGCGGTAGAGGCCGCTGTGGATCAGGCCGAGCGAGATATAGGCGGCCATGAACATCTCGTAGAACTCGAACCAGCCGCCGATGGCGATGCGCGCGACCAGGCCGCGAAAGTAGCGGGTCGGCGGCAGGCGGTCGAGCCGCGCGGACACGCCCGCCTCGACTCCGCCCGCCAGGGCGACCTCCTTCTCCAGATACATGAATGTCTCCAATAGTGATGTGCGGCTTTTTTGTGAGTGTCGACACTTGATTCAGTGTATGTCTTGAGAAGGAGAAATTTCAAGATAAAATCGGCTAAGTGTATACACTAGAGCTTGGCGGCACGTTTAGAGATTCGGGCGCGGGTCGGGGCAAACAGCGGGCTGGCAGTTGGTAAAATCGGCGGGGCGGCGCGCCAGGCGCCTCGCAGGGACAGAAAAGGAAGCGCATATGACGGAGAGCGACGCCGTGCTGATGGATACCGACGACCTGCCGGAGGCGGGCGGCGAAAGCCCGCGAGTCGCGGAAATCGTGGACTGGGTGGCGCGCGGCATCATCGAAGGACGGCTGCAGCCCGGCGACGATCTGAATTCGGTCGAACTCGCGCGGCGCTTCAGCGTGAGCCGCACGCCGGTGCGCGAGGCGCTGTTCGTGCTGCATCGCGAACGCATGGTGGACTGGTCGCCGCGGCGGCGCCCGCGCGTGGCGGCGATGAGCCTCAAGGACGTGCGCGAGATCTATCATTTGCGCGCGATGCTGTACGCGCAGGTGTCGCTCGCGATCGTCGAGCACGCGACCGACGACGACATCGCGTCGCTCTGGCGCGCGCACGGCGTGCTGGCCGAGGCCGCCGCGCAAGGCGACGTCGATCGGTATTTCTGGGCCAATGTCGCGTTTCGCGACGAGGAACTGCGCGTGAGCCGCAACGCGATCTTCAAGGAAGTGCTCGACTCCATGCGCATGCGCACGAATCGCATGCGGCACCTGAGCACGTCGCTGCCGGGCCGCATGCAACGCTCGTGCACCGATCATCAGCGACTGTGCGAAGCGTATGCGGAGCGCGACGGCACGCTCGCCGCGGCGCTGAATCGTTCGATCGTGATGGGCGCGCTGAAGTCGATCGAGAATATCTGGGTGGCTTGAATTGCCGATATCGCGTGCCGTTTAGATGAATCGGAATCCTGATTAATAGGGCGGGCGCGATGTAGCCGGTATCGAGCGAATGTTTTAAAATCGATCGGATTTCGCCGCCGTGGCCGTCGCCGGCGTTTGATCAGGCGGCGTGCGCGGCGTTCAACCGCGCCTTGAGTTCACACGATGACACAGACCGATCAGCCCTTTTCCGAGCGTTTGTTTTCCTATGGCACGCTCCAGCTCGAACAGGTTCAACTGGCCACCTTCGGCCGCAAGCTCGACGGCGAAGCCGACGAGATGCCGGGCTTCTCGCGCACGATGCTGAAGATCGACGACGCCGAGGTCGTGAAGACGAGCGGCAAGACGCATCATCCGGTGGTCGCCTATACGGGCAATCCCGCCGACCGCGTGGCGGGCGCCGTGTTTGCGATTACGGCACAGGAACTCGCCCACGCGGACGATTACGAAGTGGCCGCGTATCGGCGCGATCGCGTCACGCTTGCGTCGGGCGTGTCGGCGTGGGTTTATGTCGATGCCAATACGCCGCGTCAGCCGTAAGCGCGGCACGCTATAACCGATTATCAGGCGACCAGCACGCCACAAACGCCGGCGCCGCGCATGGCGTGGTCCGACGTTGTGCTCATATTGCGCACATGTCGCGTTTCAGCGGGCGGACGCATTCCAACTGCCGCCCGCCGCATCGAAGCGCATTACGAATGCGCGTACACCACCGAATCCAGATACGCGAGCTGGCCGTCCTGCTCGGCGTGCACGAGGTCCTGATACACCTGGGCGCGCGTGAGCGACTTGACGGGCTGGCCGTACGGCGGCACCCATTGGTCCGCCGTTGCCGCCGCGCCAACGTATTTCACCTGCGTGGGCGCAGCCTGATGCGCGCCGTAATTCGGCGCGGTGCCGACGTTCGTCTGCGCGAAAGCGGTCGTGGTGGTGGCGATACCAGCAAGGGCGGCGGCGATCATGAGGGCTTTCATCTGTTTCTCCATTACGGTTGAGTGAGGGGCGATGCGCAGTTCATTGCTCGCTCCATGTGCATAGCGTAGTGGCCTGGACTTATCAGAAAAGAGACGGCTTGATGAAGAAAAGTTAACTCGCGCGGACGGCGAGTTCGACCAGGGCGGGCGCGCCCGATGCGCAGCTTTCGTCATCGCGATACAGTGGACGCGTGCGCGTGGCTCACGGCCGTGCGCGTTGTCGAGCCGCGTTCGCATAGAAGGGCGCGAACACGCTACCTCCACGAACGACCGCGAATTCCCGCACATTTCGGCGCCGTTGCCTATGCCTCGCAAAAAATCGAACGTCTGGCTCAGAGGTTTCGATCTGCTTTCTACCGCGATGGGCGTGCGTCCCGTGAAATCGCTCAAGCCGAAGCGGGCCGCGAAAGTCGCCGCTAAATCGGCATTCAATTCCGCTGTCAATTCAGCTGTCAAATCCGCCCTTGAACCGGCCGTCAAGCGCAAGCCCGCCGTCAAACGCGCGGCGGCGCGCAGCGCGCCGTCCGCCGCGCCGGGAAAGTGGATACGCTCGTTTCATTCCGCGCCGCCGCTGCCGGGTCATCTCGTCAACCATCTTGCCTACGAGTTGTACGTGCCCGCGAATCGTCCGGCGCGCGCGCGTTTGCCACTCGTCGTCATGCTGCACGGCTGCAAGCAGAACGCCGCGTCGTTTGCGGCCGGTACGCGGATCTGCAGGCTCGCGGAACGCGCCGGTTTTGCCGTGCTGCTGCCGGAGCAGGCGGTCACCGCGAACGCGCAGCGCTGCTGGCACTGGCACGGCGATCCGGCGCAGACGGAAGCGCCTGCGGTGGCGTCGCTCGTCGCGGCTATCGTGCGGGAGCATGGTTTCGATGCGGCGCGCGTCTACCTCGCGGGCATGTCGGCGGGTGCGGGCCTCGCGGCGAATCTCGCGATACGGCACCCGGCGCTGTTCGCCGCCGTCGGCCTGCATTCGGGGCCGGCGTTCGGCGCGGCCACGTCCACGATGAGCGCGATGAGCGTCATGCGGCGCGGCAGCCGCGACGAAGCCGTGCATCTCGTCGATGCCGCCATCGACGTGGAGACGTTTCCGGGCATGCCCGCCATCGTCGTGCATGGCGATATCGACGCGGTGGTGGCGAAGCGCAATGCGCTGCAACTGGGCGAGGCGTTCGCGCGCGTCAATCGGCTCGTCGATGCGCAAGGCGAGTTGCGCGTGGGGGAGCAACGCACGTTCGAGCGCGACGGTGTGGACTACGTCGACTATATGAAGCGCGGGCGGCTGATCGTTCGCGTGTGCGTGATACGCGGGCTCGGTCACGCGTGGAGCGGCGGCGATGCGCGCGAGGCGTTTCATTCGGGACGCGGCCCCGAAGCGAGCGCGATGCTCTGGCAATTCTTCCGTCGTCAGACAAGGACTGCTTAGTATTGCGATCTTGATTCAGTCGTGGCCGGATTTCCGTGCGCAAGACAGCCTGACAACCCGTCACGCGCAGTAGGCGTATAACCGTAGCATCCGCGCGCGTTGCGCGGCTTTTCCGGATTCTCACGGACGGAGGTTGTCATGACATTCACTCTGTTGCGAAGCGTGTGCGCCTGCCTGGCGCTGAGCGGCGCCGTCGCCGCGTATGCGCAGACGGATACGCCGGCGGCCGATGGCTCGTCGATGTCGGCACAAGCTGGCGCACAAGCGGGAACACAAGCCTCGCCCACGAACCAGAAGGCAACCAAGGCCGATCGCACCCTGTCGCGTGCGGTGCGCCGCGCGCTGTCGAAAGCGCAGGGCTTCGACGTATCAGGCGTATTCGTGCGCGCGCGCAGCGGCGCCGTCACCTTGAGCGGCACCGTGCGCAATGGCGATCAGATTCGTCAGGCGGAAGAGGTCACGCGCTCCGTGCAGGGCGTGACGTCCGTCACGAACCGGCTCACGCTCTTTCACGGCGGCAACGGCTGAGCCGCGTGATCAGAAGCGGTAGTTCAGTGCGGCGAAAGTGGTGAGTTCGCGGCGGCGCTCGGTGATCGGGCTGCCGGCGGCGTAGCGCTCCAGGCGGCCGAGCGTCGCGTTGACGGAGCCGACCCAGTGCTTCGAGAAGTCGTGCGTCGCGTAGAACGTCATGTGCAGATCGCGCACGCCCGAGCCCGTTGCGTACTGCGGCAAGCCGGACGTCGCGCTCTGCGCGCCGGACACGCCGAACAGCGTGCGCGTGTAGACCGCATTGGCCCACGTGAGACCCGGTCCGACCGAGAACAGCCAGCCCGTGAGCGGCAGCGACGCGTACAGATCGAGCGTCGCCGTCGTGCCCTGACCGTGCCCGCTGATGTCCTGATACACGGCGGCCGCGCCCGTGAAGGCCCAGAGCGTGTAGTCGGCGAACAGGCGCAGCTTGGGGCCGTCGTCGACGTTGCCGAGTCCGTGCAGATGCGGATCGTCGGACGCCGTGCGCGACTGGAAGTCGAAGCTCAGCGACGCGCCCACGTGATAATTCTCGCTCTGGAACACGTTCACGCCCAGCACGTCGGGGCCTTGCGAGAAAATGCGGTCGCGGTACGAGATATCGAGCGACGGAAACGGATACACCTTCATGTGGCGCGCGCCCGGATACTGCGGCGCGAGATACATGCCAGGCCCGATCGAGATCTTCCACGGCGAATCGGCTGGCGTCGACGATGACGATGGCGTTGAGGTGAGCGTTGTCGCGTCGTCGTCGGCGCGTGCGGGCTGGGCGAAGGCAAGCGCGATCACGCACGCGAGGCCCAACGCGGCGGCAGTCTTGTCGAGCAGCTTCAAGCGTTTTTCCTTCCGACTGCCGCCAGTTGGCGCAGGCGGCGCGCCAGCGCTTTCGACACCACGGGCTGGCTTTGCGCATCGCGTGCGCCGTGCGCAATTTCGCTTTCGCGCAGAAAGAGCGCAGTCTCGCGCGCCACGATCTCGCGTTCGTTATCGGACGTGATCATGTGATACGAATCGTCGAGCCAGACGGTGCGCAGAAAACTCGCGCCGATATGATCGATCACGTAGCGTGGATTGCGCGGGCTCGACGTTTCGTCGTCGATCGAATGAATCACGAGCGTGTCGTTTTCGATCGCGGCGACGTCCTTGCGCGCGCTGCGCGAGAGCCGCAGTGCCTGATGCAGCGCGGGCAGGGCGATGGTCGAGGGGCCCACTTCGCTGAACGCATTGCGCTGCATCGCCCGCGCGATCTTCGCGCGCAGCGCTTCGTTTCGCAATCCAAATGGTTCGGCTTCGCGATACTGATACGTGTGGCGCATGGGCGTGTAGTACGCGCAATCGAGCAGGAAGCGATACCATGGAATCGCCCAGCCATCGTAGGCGAGCGTGAGCGAAAGCAGCACGAGCGACTGCGCGGCGGGCCGCGCGTGAACGAGGCGCAGCGCGAGCGCGCCGCCAATCGAAAGACCGCACACGGAGACGCGCGCGTAGCGCGCGGCCAGCGCGTCGAATTCGCGCACGGCGCCTTCGAGCCAGCGCTCCATCGTCTGCATCGGCGAACCCGCGCTATA
This sequence comes from Paraburkholderia sp. SIMBA_027, assembly GCF_046535315.1. Classification (NCBI taxonomy): domain Bacteria; kingdom Pseudomonadati; phylum Pseudomonadota; class Betaproteobacteria; order Burkholderiales; family Burkholderiaceae; genus Paraburkholderia; species Paraburkholderia sp. SIMBA_027. Next base: position 252,469 of record NZ_JAWRWY010000013.1, on the reverse strand, counting down.
GCCCTCGATGACCGGCGCACACACCGTAAAGCCTTCGTTCTGCAGATAGCGCGCGAGATAGCGCAATTCGAGCGGCGAACTGGAGAGGCCGTGCAGCAGCAGCACGGCGTGCGAATCGCCTTCGTGGAAAAAGCGCGCGGCCTGCATGGCGGGCCCTTGCACGGCTGAGGGTGCCGGTTCGATCGTCGCCATGTCAGCTCTCCGTGCGCAGCACGAGGAAATCGCCCGCGTGCGTGGTGAAGCGCTCGCAGAGGCAATTCGTGAGCCGATGCTCGCGGTCGTGCGGCGCGCGCAACAGGCGCACGCGATGATTGCCGGGCCACAGCGCATTGTTCAGGCGCTGCACGTCTTCGGGATGCACGGCGTCGAACAGCGGACCGGGCGCGATTTCGCTGGCTTGCGGCAGCGCGGAGCCCGCGCTCTGTCCCACGCTCGCGCGCTGCGCGGCATTCGTTTCGAGCGCCTTGATGAGAATGAAGCCGTCGTGATGCTGCGCGAGATGGCGCAGCAGGCGATGGGTTTCGTCCACGGCGCGGCGCGCGAGCGCGCGTTCGTTGTCGTGGCGCAGCAGCATTTCGTAGCGCGATTGCGCAACCGACGCGATCAATTGCGCGCGGCATTGCTCGCGTCGCAGACGCTCGATCAAGGTAATCACGATGAGCGTGACGAGCGGATAGGACACGATCAGAATGAGATCGTGGCGATCGAAATACGTAATATTGCCGTAAGGCGGCACGAACAGATAATCGGCGATACCGAGACCGAGCACCATCACGGTCAACGCAGGCGCGAGGCCCAAATAGTATTCGACCAGCGCGGCGGTGATGCAAAACGCGGTTGCGGGCATGATCGGGCCGAGCACCGGATGCAGGGCAATGCGCAGGGCGGCCGCGATGGCGAGCGCGCCGGCTGCGAGGCACCAACGGCGTGGACCTCGGGGTGCCCAAAGACGGGCATTACGGACTTTCATGGCATGCAGTGGCGCCAACCTCGTAGCGTCCCCGCGATCGGACTGCGGCGGACGCTGGCGCGCTGGTTTTATCGAATAAGGAAGCGGGTTGGCCGCGTATGCGAAGACAGTGCTGGCCAACCGGTACGGAGGATCGTTATATAAGCGATTTTCCTCGTCGGGGGCGTATGTTACCACTGATTACAAACGTTTTTTCCGGGGAATTCTTTCGAATTCCTTTCCTTAATCGGTAGGGATATTGAATTGTAGGGTGAGGTAAAGGCAAGCGAATAAACGAGATGCAAAACCGCAAGGATTCTTCATCAATAAAACGTTAAAAGTGCGCGCGCGGCATGTCGAAAAAAGCGATTGCGCCCGAAGTTTTAACACCGGTTTTACGCGATCCGCTCTACGCTAGGTTTGTCTTCACCACCGGCGCGTTTTTCGCCCGATCGTATGGCTCTCGCACAATCCCGTCTTGCCCGTCATGCCGTTGTGGATGCTTCCACCACGATTCCCGCTTTGAGTTCCGCTTCCAGTTCCGTCACATCGCGCCCGCGCGCCAAGGTCGTGCCGCTGCGCGCGCCGCGCGCCTGGCTCGATATCGTGCTCGGCGCCCGCACGCACGATGCGGCGCGCGCGCAACTCGCCACGCTCTATCATTCGCCGCTCGGCATTTACGTCGTGCAGTCCGCCGTGAAGCGCGAGACGCTGTGCGTGCGTTTCGACATTGCGCCGGAAGATTTCGATTTCACGTTGCACACGCTCATGCGCATCGTGCCCGAAGCGACGATCGGCTCGCTGCGTCCGCGTCAAGGTGGCCAGGCATGCTGAATCGATTCGAAGGCATCTGGTTGCCGATCGTCACGCCGATGCGTCGAGGCGAAGTGGATATCGACGCCTTGCAGGCGCTCACGGATCATTACGTGAACGCGGGCATCGACGGTCTCGTGGCGTTGAGCACGACTGGCGAGGCCGCCTTGCTCGACGACGTGGAGCGCGCCGCCGCGTTGCAGGCGATCACCGATGTGGCCGCGCAGCGCGTGCCGGTGCTCGCGGGCGTGGGCGGCAGCGACACGCGCGCCTTCGTGCGCGAAATTCATCGCCTCGAACATTGGGACGTGACGGGTTTTCTCGTTTCCGCGCCCGCTTATGTGTGCCCGGACCAGCGCGGCGTGGCCTGGCACTTTGAGCAGATCGCGCGCGCGACGGCGCGGCCCATCGTGCTCTACGACGTGCCGCATCGCACGGGCGTGGCCATCGAAGCGCAGACCGCGAGCGATCTCGCCGACATCGACAATATCGTGGCGATCAAGGCCTGCGTGCGCGAGCGTTTCGACGCGCTCGGCGGCTCGCGTCTTGCGATGCTATGCGGCAGTGACGACGCGTTTCTCGATTGCCTGAACGCGGGCGGCACGGGCGGTATTCTCGCCGGCGCGCACGTTTGCGGCGACCTGCTGCGCGACGTGCTAGCGCTCATGAAGCAGTCGCAACACGAAGCGGCGACAGAGTTGTTCAAGCGCTTCGTGCCCGTGCTGCGGCTGTTGTTTTCCGCGCCCAATCCGAGCGCGATCAAGGCGATGCTCGCGCTCGAAGGACGCCTCTCGCACGAGACGCGCATGCCGATCGCAAGTGCATCGCCGGTCCTGCTTACGCGGCTCGAAATCGCCCGCGCCGCGCTCGACGATCTGCGCGCCGAGCTGGCGCTGAACGCGTGACGCATTCAGCGCGACGGGTGAATCCGGTTCACTCCACCGAGTAATGCACCGAGAGCTGTCCCTTCTTCTCCTTCACCTTCGACACGACGATCCTGCCCACCCGCGCCGACGACACCACATGCGTGCCGCCGCACGGATAAGCCGGTTGCGGGCCATAGCCGATCTTGCGAACCGCGCCTTCGACATGGCTATGACGCGGCAGATCGGCCGCCGCCTGCGCGTTGGCGTGCTGCTCGATGAGATCGGCGTGGAAGGGCGGCGCGTCGCCGCTGCTTTCAAATACGACGCGTGCTTCGCCCGGCCAGTGATGCGCCTTCACGGGCTTCCAGCCAAGCTGTTCGCCGCAATAGCCGAGCAGATGGCCCGCAGAATGCAGACGCGCGTGCAGGTCGCGCGCATTCGCATCGACGCGCAAATGCGTGCTGCCGAGCGGCACTTCGGCGTCGCAAACGTGGATCACCTCGTCGCCGTCGAGCAGCGCGCGCAGCACGTTCGCCGTGCCGATCGTGCCGATGTCGGACGGCTGGCCGCCGCCTTGCGGATGAAACAGCGTCGCCGAGAGCACGACGTGATAGTGGCCGTCGTCCGTGCGCGTGCAGCGTAGCGCGACGCTGGCCGTTTCCAGTTCGTCGCTCTGCAAATAGAGGCGTTGCGTCATGAGCGGCTCCTCACGCGCGCGGCGAGGCGGCCGCGTCGCGCGCGTGCGCGATCAGGCTGTCGACCGCATCCGGCGCGGTGCAGAACGCTGTCACGAAACGCACCACGTCCGGACCCCAGCGGTCGCGATAGAACTGGAATCCGGCCTGCACCAGCGCGGCGCTGACCGGCTTCGGCAGACGGCAGAAGATGATGTTGGCCTGCGTTTCGCCCATCACCTCGACGCCTGGCACCGTCGCGAGACCTTGCGTGAGACGGCGCGCCATGTCGTTTGCGTGACGCGCGTTGCGCAGCCACAGATCGTCGTTCAGATACGCGTCCATCTGCGCGGAAAGAAAGCGCATCTTCGAGAACAGATGGCCCGCGCGCTTGCGGCGATAGCCCATTTCGGCGGCCAGCGTCGTGTCGAACAATACGATGGCTTCGGCGGCGAGCACGCCGTTTTTCGTCGCGCCGAGCGAAAGCGCGTCGACGCCCGCTTTCCACGTCATCTCGGCGGGCGTGCAGCCGAGCGAGACGAGCGCGTTCGCGAAGCGCGAGCCATCCATGTGCAGCTTGATCGACGCGGCCTTGCAGACTTCGCCGATCGCCGCGATTTCATCGAGCGTGTAGACGCTGCCCACTTCGGTGGCCTGCGTGATGCTCGCGCAGGCGGGCTGCGTCGAGTGCACGTCGCCGACCTTGACGCGCGCGGCCGCGCGCAGTGCGTCGGCATCGAGTTTCGCGGCCGGCCCGTCGAGCGTCACGAGCTTCGCGCCGTGTGTGTAGAACTCGGGCGCGCCGCATTCGTCGTTGTTGATGTGGCTGGCGGGGTGGCAGTAGACGTTGCCCCAGGGCGGCGTCATCGTGCTCAGGCACAGCGCGTTGGCGGCCGTGCCGGTCGGCACGAGAAACACGGCCACGTCGCGCTCGAAGATCGCGGCCAGCCTGCGCTCGACGCGCGCGGTGATCTCGTCCGCGCCGTATGGGCTCGATTGGCCCGTGCTGCTCGCCACGATCGCTTCGACGATTGCCGGCGATGCGCCGGCGATGTTGTCGCTCGTAAATCCCCATGCGGGCGCACGTGCGCCCGGTGCTCGCTCACTGTTCATGCCTGCGTTCCTCGACTGGCGGGCGACGATGGCTCGCCCGGATCGACGCATTCTGGCGCAGGCGGCCCGGCGTCGGCTTGTAAAAAATTGCGCGACGCGGCGGGGGCGCTCAGGCCTGGTAAGTCGATGGCGCGACGCCGAAGGCCTGGCGGAACGCGCGATTGAAGTGGCTCTGGTCGTAGAAGCCGACCGCCTGCGCGACGCTGGCGATGGCTTGCGGACGCCTCGACAGCAGGCTGCACGCATGTTCGAGGCGCAGCCGCACGAGCCAGGCGTGCGGCGTCATGCCGATGGTCTGCTTGAACTGCTTGAGGAACGCGAAGCGCCCGAGGCCGCAGAGGTCGGCCAGCGCATCGAGTGTGATTTTTTCGGCGAGATGCGCGAAGCAGTAGTCGCGCACGCGCTGCCATTGCAGCGGCGAGAGCGCGCCTTGCACCGTTTCGGGGACGATCGCGCGCGATTGCGCGAGCAGCAGATCGGCGAGCGCGAGCCATTCGGATTGCACCGCGAGCGCGTCGGCGTTGGCGCTCATGGCGTCGTGCAGTCGCAGCAGCCGATGCGCGAGCGCCGGGTCTTCGAGCAGGGTCGCGGCGAGCGAGGGTTCGCGCGGCGCGCCGCCGATCTCCTGCGCCACGCTCGCGAGCAGGTCGGGCGCGACGCGGAAGGTCTTGAGCGTATAGGCGTCGCCGTCCTCGCCCACGCCGTCGTGAATCTCGCCGGGCGGCATCAGCGCGATGCATCCGGCCCCGACGCGCACGGTCTTGCCGTTGAAGCGCTGCCGCTGCACGCCGTCGGTCACCAGCCCGATATGGAAGTCGAGATGGAAATGGCGCTCGAAACTGAAGTCGACGAAGCGCGCGGCGCCCAGCACGAGGCCGGGAACCTCTAAGACCTGGTGGTAGTGGACGGAATCGGCCATGGAGCAGGGTGCGGGAGGCGGCGGGTTCGCGTGAGTATACCGCCGGGCGGCGCGCGGCGCCTGGGCGGTTCTGCGCACAATGGCGTGGTTTGGCGTGTATTCACTCAACATCCATGAGAATTCGCTTCAAGATTCATCCACCATCGACGATGAGGTCATCATGAGCAATCCGAATCAATCGACCGAAGCGGCAGCGTCATCCGGACACAGCGAAGCGTATGAAGCCGGCAAGGCGCGGCGCACGCAGGTGATGGGCGAGCCGTTCGTCGAACGCGCGATGAGCGGAACCGATGGCTTTTCGCGTCCGCTGCAGGATTGGCTCAACGAACACGCGTGGGGCAGCACGTGGCTGCGTGACGGCCTCGATCTCAAGACGCGCAGCCTGTGCACCTGCGCGATGCTCGCCGCGCTCGGGCGCAGCACGGAACTGAAGGGGCACGTGCGCGGCGCGCTCAACAACGGCGCGAGCGTCGTCGAGATCCGCGAAGTGCTGCTGCACAGCGCGCTCTATGCGGGCGCGCCCGCGGCGAGCGAAGCGTTTCGCAGCGCGCGGGCGGTGCTGGAGGAAATGGGCGTGCCGATGCCTGAATGACGGGCCTCGCCGGATGGGCGAGACCGATAAAACCCGTTCAGGCCGCGACGCTTTCGCGTTCCTCGCGCGTTTGCGGCGTGAGCGTGTCGATCGTCACCGGCACGCGGCGCGCGACCGCGCAGAGCAGTTCATAGCCGATCGTGCCCGACGGTTCGGCCACCTCGTCGACCTTGATGTGCTCGCCCCACAACTCGACCGTCGAGCCGATATTCGCCGCCGGACACGGCGTGAGATCGACCGTGAGCATGTCCATCGACACGCGGCCGACCACGCGCGTGCGCACGCCGTCGACCATGATGGGCGTGCCGGTGGGCGCGTGACGCGGATAGCCGTCGGCGTAACCGCAGGCCACCACGCCGATGCGCATCGGCTGCTCGACTTCGTAGGTGCGTCCGTAGCCCACGGTTTCCTGCGGCGCGAGCGTCTGCACGCCGATGATCCTGCTCGTGAACGTCATGGCCGCGCGCAGCCCGACGCTTTCGATATGCCGCGCCGCGCCCGTGGGCGACGCGCCGTAGAGGATCGTGCCGGGGCGCACCCAGTCGCGGTGCGCGCGCGGATGCCAGAGCACCGCCGCCGAATTCGAGAGCGAGCGCTCGCCGGGAATGTCCTGCGTGGCGGCGTCGAAGCGATCGAGTTGCCAGTCGATCGCGCCGTCGTCGGCGTTCGCGAAATGGGTCATGAGCCCGATCTCGCCGATCGTCGGCACGGCGCGGGCGCGCTCCCAGGCGGCGCGGTAGGCGTCCGGACGATAGCCGAGGCGGTTCATGCCCGAATTCATCTTCAACTGGATGTCGATCGGGCGCGTGGTGTTGGCCGCCGCGAGCAGCGCCAGTTGATCGTCGCCATGCACGGTCACGGTCAGGCGATGCGCGACGGCCGTCGCCACGTCGGCGGCGTCGAACACGCCTTCGAGCAGCAGGATCGGGCCGGTCCAGCCCAGTTCGCGCACGCGCACGGCTTCGTCCAGATCGAGCAGCGCAATGCCGTCTGCCGCCGCGAGCGCGCAATAGATGCGCTCGATGCCGTGGCCGTACGCGTTAGCCTTGACGACTGCCCAGACGCGCGCGCCTTGCGCGCTTCGCTTCGCGATCTGGAGATTGTGGCGAATGGCATCGGGATGAATGCGGACGGCAATCGGACGCGGCATGGCGAATGGGTTCCTGGTTAGTGGTTTGTGCAATCGTATTGATTTTCGTCCAGTTATTTTTAATGTATTTTTTCGGAAATTTGGACGAAACCACTGGTTTGCGATGTCAGCCGCTGGCGAGGTGTTTGTAGTAGAAGGTGGTGGCGCAGAGTGCGCCGTCCGGCATTAGCGCGTAGTCCGGCACGGTGCCCGCGCGTTGCCAGCCGCTGCGCCGGTAGAGCCGTTCGGCGTCGCCGCCCGTGACGGTGTCGAGCACGAGCACGGTTTTTCCGGCCGCGAGCGCGTGGGTATCGACGGCCTGCATCAGCAACTGGCCGACGCCGCGCCGCCGCGCGCGGCGATGCACGAGCATCTTGGCGACATCGGCGCGATGCGGCTGATTGTCGGGCTGCGACGTGACGATCTGCACGGTCCCGGCGATCTCCCCGCGCGCGTCTTCGGCGATCAGCAGAATGCGTTCGCCTGCGGCCACGCCGTCGGCCACGCGTTTCCAGAATGCCCGCGCCGTGTCGCGCGCCAGCGGCGCCATGAAGCTGACCGAGGCGCCGCCCGCCACGCAGTCCATCAGCACGTCGGCGAGCGCGTCGATGCTGGCGGCGGCTTCGTTCGCGCCGAGCGGGCGTACCGCGATGGCGTCGTTCATTGCGTTCACGTCGTTCATGCCGGGCTCCTTGCGCTGCCGTCGGGGACGCGGCTGAGCGCCACGAGATAACGCGCCGGCTTGCGCGTGGGGTTGCGATAGACGATCGGGCAATCGAGGCGCATCGCGAGACAGTCGCCGGTGCGCAGGCGCCAGCGCTCCTCGCCGACGGTCATCTCCATTTCTCCCTCGATGATCCACACCTGCTGATGGATTTCCGCGTCGCGCAGGCTGGTGTCGTAGGCCACGCGCTTGCCCGCCGGGAATTGCACTTCCACGAGTTGCAGCGGCGACCAGAGCGCGGGCGAGAGATTGCGGCGCACGTAACCCGAAGCGGGATCGGTCCAGACCGGCTGTTCCCCGGCGACGGCGAGCGGCGAGGGCTCGGTGGCCGCCGCGCCGTCGGGTGCTTCGAACAGCGAGGCGAGCGAGACGCCGAGCGCCGTCGCGAGTTTGTCGAGCACGACGGCGGTGGGGCTGCTCTGTCCGCGTTCGATCAGCGAAATATTCGAGCGGCTGACCGTGCTGCGCTCGGCGAGCGCATCGAGCGACCAACCGCGCGCGTCGCGCAATTCGCGCAAACGCTGGGCAAGGGCGGTGTGGATGTCCATGCGGTGTCCAGTTTATTGGAGATTGGTTTCCAGTAAACTAGACGAGCAATATTCGCGTGTCAACCGTTTCGAATCGAACGCGATGATAGCGTGACGATTTCAATTGATACGGATGCCGAATTAATTGGCGCAAAAAAAAAGCGTGCAGCCGCGTTGGCCGCACGCTCGTCACCGTCGCTTACGCGGCGGCGATCACGTCGATGCGCAGCGCTTCGCCGCCCGCTGCGACTTCAAGCAGACGGTCGACGTTCGGGTGCGCGCCCGGACGATTGCGTGCGTCGGCGGTGTGCTCGGCGAACACTGCGAGGCCGTGCTCGGCCGCCTTGGCGTCGAGCGTGCCAAAGGCTTGCTGCAGATAGTGATAGACCGCGAGCGAGCCTTGTTTGCCCGGCTTGTTTTCGATCGTCGAGACCACGGCGCCCTGGCCGTTCACGAGATCGATGCGCTCGATGCCGTCGATGGCGGGCAGTTGCGCGAGATTGTCCTTGAAGACGTTGCCGGGTTGAATCATGAGAGCACTCCGTTAAGTCAGATAAAGCGTGGGGATGGCGTAGTGGGCCGCATTTTAGCCGATCCCCCGCGCCCGTTTCAGGCCGGGCCGCAGCCGCGCGCGCCGTCTCGCTGCGGCGCGCGCGAGAAAACCGCCTGATTTCAGGGCTTTTCTTTCGCGAGCGCCGTGAGGATCGCGTAGCCGGCGCGCACGCGCGCGTCGATCGGATAGGCCTTGTTGGCGAGAATCACCACGCCGATTTTCTGCGAGGGCACGAACGCCGTATAAGTCGAGAAGCCGTTGGTCGAACCGGTCTTGTTGATCAGCGCGTCGGTTTGCGGCGGCAACGGCGGCGTGATCGCGGTGGCGGGCATGCCCTTGCGCAGCATGTCGGGGCCGTTGCCGCTTTGCAGCGTGGCGAGCGTGACGGGCCACGGATACTGCTCCCACACGAGATCCTGCGTGATTGCGGCCGCCTTGTAATAGCCCGTGTGCGTGCACGCGAGCGCGCGTTGCCACGGCTCGGGCAGCGCGGTGAGACCCATGTTGGCGTCCAGATAGCGCACGAGATCGGGCGCGGTCGTGCGCATCCCGTAGGCTTCGTCGGCGAGCACGCCGGGATGCAGGCGCAGCGGCGTGTCGTGCGCATCGTAGCCTTGCGCGTAATCGGGCATGTGCGCGGCGGGCACGTCGAGCCACGTGTGCGTCATGCCGAACGCGGGCAGCAGACGCTGCTGCACGGCCTCGTGAAACGGCTCGCCCAGACTTTGCGCCGTGACCATGCCGAGCAGGCCGATGCCGAGATTCGAATAGACGCGCTGCGTGCCCACGGGCTGCGCGGGCTGCCAGCGGCGGTAGTAGGCGATGAGCTGCGCTTCGTTGGTGACGTCGTCGGGTTCGAACAGCGGCAGGCCGGACGTATGCGTGCCGAGATTCAGCGCGCTCACGCGATCGAACACGCTGCCGCGCAGCGCGCCGATATACCGGCTGGCGGGCGCGGCGAAGTCCAGCTTGCCTGCGCCCTGCGCGTAGCACGCGAGCGTGGCCGTGAACGTCTTGGTCAGCGAGCCGATTTCGAACAGCGTGTCGTCGCGCACGGGCGCGCCGCTGGCCCTGGAGGCTACGCCGTAGCGATAGAACGTGTGCTTGCCGTTCACGGTCACGCCGACGATCAGGCCCGGCACGCCGTATTGCGTCCGCACGGGCGCGATGGCGGCATCGACGGCGTCTTTCAGGCGGTCTTGCGCGTGGCCGGTGGTGGCCGTGGCAGCGGCGGCGGCCAGGCTCATCGACATCAGTAAAAGTTTTATCTTGATTTTCACGATCGAGGAGGGAGTTGGTCGGTAGAGCGCCCGACAGACGCCGCCGGGCAGCGGATCACACGCATTGCGCCGACGATTGTGGTGCGTTGCCCGCCGCCCGACAAGCGACGATAATTTGGCTGAGCCACAAGCCAAACTTATAGGTCGATACGATGCGTCCCAATTTACCGCTGCATGCGCTGCGCGCTTTCGAGGCGTCGGCGCGCCACCTGAGCTTCACGCGCGCGGGCCTCGAACTCAAGGTCACGCAGGCCGCGGTAAGCCAGCAGGTGCGCATGCTCGAAGAGTGGCTCGGCGTGCCGCTGTTCCGGCGCCTGCCGCGCGGGCTCGGCATGACCGACGAGGCGCGCGCGCTGCTGCCCGTGCTGAGCGACGCGTTCGGCCGCATCGAAACCGTGCTCAAGCAGTTCGAGGGCGGACGTCTGCACGAAGTGCTCACGGTGGGCGTGGTCGGGACGTTTGCGATCGGCTGGTTGATGCCGCGTTTGAAGTCGTTTCGCGAGGCGCATCCGTTCGTCGAATTGCGGCTGCTGACGAACAACAATCTCGTCGATCTGGCGGGCGAGGGGCTGGATTTCGCGATTCGTTTCGGCGACGGCAAGTGGCCCGCGACCGACAACACGCGCCTCTTCGACGCGCCGCACGCGGTGCTGTGCGCGCCGGAGATCGCGCGGCGGCTGACGTCGCCGGCCGATCTGGCGAAGGAGACGCTGTTGCGCTCCTATCGCCCCGACGAATGGCTGGACTGGTTCGCGGCCGCCGGTATCGGGGCGTGGGCCGTGAGCGGGCCGATTTTCGATTCGTCGCGGCTGATGGCTGAGGCGGCGATGCAGGGCGCGGGCGTCGCGCTCGCGCCCGCGTGCATGTTCGCGCGCGAGTTGCAGGCGGGCTTGCTGGTCAGGCCGTTCGAGGTGGAGGTGAGGCTCGGGAGTTACTGGCTCGCGGGGTTGAAGTCGCGCGAGATGACGCCGGCGATGAAGGCGTTTTGGGGGTGGATTGTGGGGGAGGCGCGGGCACACTGACGCCGTTCACCTTCCCGCTTCACAACACGTTCAACATCGCCAGCGCCGTCTCCTGCAGATGCGGCAGCACGCGCCGCACGGCCTCTTCGGGGCTTTCATTCCCGATCGACATATTGGTGCTCAACGCCGCCACCACATCGCCGTTGCGATTGCGCAGCGGCACGGCCACGCCGCGCACGCCGACCTGCAACTGCTGCTCGATCAGCGCATAACCGTCCACGCGCGCGCGCACGATCTTTTCGCGCAGACGCGACGCGCTCGTGATCGTGTGCGCCGTGAAGGGCGCGAGCTCCACGCCGTCGAGCCAGTTCGACACCGCCTCCTGATCCTCCTTGTGCGCGAGCAGCACGACGCCCGGCGAGATCAGCGGCGCGGGCACGCGCGCGCCGAGCACGAAGCCCGTCGTCATCACGCGCGAGACGCCGTTGCGCGCGATCACGACGAGAGCCCAGTCGTCGAGCACGCTCACATACGCGGACTCGTTGAGCGTCGCGCTCAATTGCTGCAGATACGGCTGCACGGTGCGCGGCAGGCGCGCCGAATCGAAATACGACCAGCCTACGCGCAGCACGCGCGGCGTGAGGCCGAACAGACGCCCGTCGGTGTAGACGTAGCCGAGCGATTCGAGCGTCAGCAGATAGCGCCGCGCGGCGGTGCGCGAGAGGCCGGTGCGTTCGCCGGCCTGGGTCGCGGTCATGCGCGCGTGCTGGTTGTCGAAGGCTTCGAGTATCGCGAGGCCTTTTTCGAGTCCGGCGATCCAGTCGCGCCGGGCGAGGGGGGTGGTTTTCATATCGGATGGCCGGAAGGCAAAAAAGCCGGGCATGCGCCCGGCCTCGTGACTGCCTCTGCGCTTGCGCTCAGTGCGCCTGCGCGGGCTTCATGCGCGCCGCCACGATCAGGGAAATCAGGCAGCCGACGGCGAGATACGCGGCCACCAGATGCCACGAGCCGCCGCCCACGCCCACCAGCGCCACGGCGATGAACGGCGTAAAGCCGCCGCCCACCACGCTCGCGAACTGGTAGCCCACGCCCGCGCCGCTGTAGCGGTATTCGGCGCCGAACAGTTCGGTGAACAGCGGCTGCTGCACGCTCACCACCATGTCGTGCGCGAGGTTCGCGAGCGCCACCGAGCAGATCACGATCCACACGATCGAGCGCGCTTCGAGTGCGAGGAAGAACGGCACCGCGCCGGCGAGGCCGATCGTCGCGCCGATCAGATAGACGCGGCGCAGGCCAACGCGGTCGGCGAGCCACGCGAAGCACGGAATCGTCACGCACGACAGCGCGCCGACGAACAGGCCGATGCCGAGGAACAGATCGCGCGAGAGGCCGAGGTTCGCGGTCGAATAGCTCAGGGCGAACGCGGTCACGATGTACATCGTGAAGAGTTCGGCCAGACGCAGCGCGACGATATAGACGAAGGCCTTCGGATGACGCGTCAGCGCTTCGAGCACCGGCATCTTGAGCTTGCGATGGCCGTGCTCGACCTTTTCGACGAATTCGCGCGACTCGTCCATGCTCGAACGCACCCACAGGCCGACCAGCACGAGCACCACGCTGAAGACGAACGGCAGACGCCAGCCCCAGGCGCGGAACGCCGTCTCGCCGAGCAGATGGCTCAGTAGCGCGACGATGCCGGTCGCGAGCACGAGGCCCACGCCGTAACCGACCTGCACGCCGCTGCTGTAGAACGCTTTCTTGTGCTTGGGCGCGCTTTCCACGGCCATCAGCGCCGCGCCGCCCCATTCGCCGCCCACCGCGAAGCCCTGAATGGCGCGCAGCAGCACGAGCAGTACGGGCGCCCACCAGCCGATCGTCGCGAAAGTGGGCAGCAGGCCGATGGCGACCGTCGAGAGGCCCATCAGCATGACGGTCAGCACGAGCATGCGCTTGCGCCCGAGGCGGTCGCCGTAGTGGCCGAACACCACGCCGCCGAGCGGGCGGAACAGGAAGCCCACGCCGAAGGTCGCGAACGCCGCGAGCGTGCCCATCTTGCCGATGTTGGGGAAAAATGCCGTGTTGAAGACCAGTGCGGCGACAATCCCATAGAGCAGAAAGTCGTACCAGTCGACGACGGCGCCGACGAAGCTGCCGATCGCGGCCTTGCGGGCCTGGCCGCTGGAACGGGCGGCAGGGGCGGGCTCGCTGGCGCCGGTGGTGTCGAGGGTCGGGGTCATGAGTGTCTCCAGAAACTGGCTTTTGATCTATGTCGCAAAACATGGCTGCGGGACTTGCCGCAGCGGTGAAACGGAGCATAGAGCCGCGCAGGCGGCTCGGCAATGTACGGAACGCGCAAAATGCGCGATTATCGCCCAAGCGCGTGCGTTTATCGAACGCTTTGCGGGTTAGCACCGAGAACGGGCAGCCCCGGAACGATGCCCGTCTTTGGCGCGATGAACGATTTGGTTAAAATTGGCGTGCACTGGCGGCGCGGTCTGTCGTCGCTGTCGTTCATGGTTTTTTGCTGGTATCAGGAGCCTTCCGCATGTCGTCCAACCCCATTTCCGGCGCGCCGGAGCAGGCCAATCCGCTCGGCATGGCCGGCATCGAGTTCGTCGAATTCGCGGCGCCCGATCCCGCCGCGCTCGGGCGGCGCTTCGAGCAGCTGGGGTTCAAGGCCATCGCGCGCCACATCAGCAAGGACGTGACGCTCTATCGCCAGGGCCAGATGAATTTCCTGCTGAACGCCGAGCCGGACTCGTTCGCCGCGCGCTACGCCGAGGAATACGGCATGGGCATCTGCGCGATCGGCGTGCGCGTGGACAGCGCGCGGCGCGCCTTCGAGCACGCGCTGCGTCTGGGCGCGTGGGCGTTCGAGGGCGAGCGCGTGGGCACGGGCGAGCTGAAGATCCCGGCCATTCAGGGTATCGGCGACTCGCATATCTATTTCGTCGACCGCTGGCGCGGCCGTGGCGGCCAGCGCGGCGGCGTCGGCGATATTTCGATTTTCGACATCGACTTCCGGCCGATCGACATCGCCACCGCCGAGGCCGATCTGGAGCACGGCGGCACCGGCCTGCAACGCGTCGATCACCTCACGCAGACGGTGGGCGCGGGCCGTATCGGCGAATGGCTCGACTTCTATCGCGAGCTGCTGCACTTCCGCGAGATTCACGAGATCAACGCGAACTGGCACGTCTCGCAGGAGTCGCGCGTGATGGTGTCGCCGGGCGGCGAGATCCGCATTCCCGTCTATGAGGAAGGCACGCGCCGCACGGAGCTGATGCACGACTATCTGCCCGATCATCCGGGCGAGGGCGTGCAGCATATCGCGCTCGCCAGCGACGACATCGTGCCTTGCGTCGACGCGCTGATGGCCAATGGCGTCGAATTCGTGGAGCCGCCGCCCGCGTACTACGATTCGGTCGATGCGCGCCTGCCCGGTCACGGCCTCGATATCGCGGCGCTGCGCAAGCGTCATATTCTGATCGACGGCGAAATCGGCGCGGACGGCGTGCCGCGTCTTTTCCTGCAGACCTTCGTGAAGCGTCGTCCCGGCGAGATTTTTTTCGAAGTGGTGCAGCGCCTGGGCCACCACGGTTTCGGCGAGGGCAATCTCGACGTGCTCGCGAAGGCGCGCACGGCTTGATGCCTGACATTGCACGCTGAAAAGAAAAACGCCCCGCTGAAACCGGGGCGTTTTTCATGCTGCGTTGGTCTTCGTGCCGGCGGGCTTTACACCGTCACGACGATCTTGCCGACCTGCGCGCCCGCCTCCATGTAGCGATGCGCTTCGACGATCTCGTCGAGCGTGAACGTGCGGTCGATCGCGGGCTTGAGCGCGCCCGAGGCGAGGCCTTCGGTAATGAAGCGTTTCGCGCGTTCGAGCTTCGCGGCGTCGGTGGTGATTTCGAACAGTTCGTAGCCGCGCACCGAGAGATGGCGCGAGAGCAGGTCCATCACCGGCACGCTCAGATCGCGCGTGTCGAGCGCGCCGTATTGCACGAACATGCCCTGTTTCGCGAGCGCGCGCAGTTGATGCGCCGCTTCCGGGCCGCCAACCGGATCGAAGGCCAACTGCGCGCCCGTGCCGCCCGTGAGCTCGCGCACCTGCTGCGTGAGCGCGTCGCCGCCGCCCGCGATCACGTGCTGTGCACCGGCTTCGAGCAGCGCCGCGCGCTTGCTGTCGCTGCGCGTGAGCGCGATCGGTACTGCGCCGACGCTATTGGCGATCTGGATCGCCGCCAGTCCCACGCTGCTGGACGCCGCGCCCACCAGCACCGCCTGGCCGCGTGCGAGGCCGCCGATCTCGATCAGCGCGCCCCAGGCCGTGGCGTACTGCATCCACGTGGCGGCCGCTTCCTCGAACGAGAGGCCGGCGGGGTTCTTCACCACGGCGCGCGCGGGTGCGTTCACGAGTTCGCCGTACATGCCGTAGTCGAGAAACGAAAACGCGGGGACGACGCTCACGGCGTCGCCGGGCGCGAAGTCCTGCACGCCCCTGCCCACGGCCTCGACCACGCCCGACGCTTCGTAGCCGAGCGCGGCCGGAAAGCGCGGCGCGTGCGTGTACTGGCCGCTGCGATACATGACTTCGGCGCGATTCAGGCCAATCGCCTTGACGCGGATCTGCACGTCCCCGGCCTTGGGCGCGGGCACGTCGATATCGTCGATCTGAAGCACCTCGGGGCCGCCGATACGGTGAAAGCGTACGATTCTGGACATTCTGGATTCCTCTTGAATTCGAACGGGGCGCACAGCATCGAGCACAGCCTCGCGGAGCGCGCCGGGTCCGAATACTGTATGCCGCGCGGCGGCGCGAATAAACGCGCGGGGCGATTACTCATTGTTATTGGATGAATAACAATGCGCGACACCGGTGAGGAACGCGCGCAGCACGTCAGCCCGGACACCGCTTGCCGATCAGCTCCGTGAGCCAGTCGACGAACACGCGCACCTTGCCCGGCAGATGCTCGCGATTCGGGTACATGACGGAAATCGGCTTGGGCACCTTCACGACGCCCGGCACCACTTCCACGAGTTGTCCCGCGTCGATATGCGGCTGCAACGCGGGACGCAGTGCGTGTATCAGCCCGAAGCCCGCGAGACCGCAGGCGAGCAGCGCTTCGGCATTGTCGGTGAGCAGGGCGCTCTCGAGCTTGAGCGCGACGTTCTTGCCACCACTGCGATACACCCAGTCCATCACGCGGCGATTGCGTCCGGTGAAGAAGTTCACGGCGCGATGCGCGCGCAGATCGTCGAGCGTGCGTGGCAGGCCGTGACGCGTGCAATAGGCGGGCGACGCGCAGGTCGCCATCGACACCGAGCCGATCTTGCGCGCGACCATGCTGGAGTCTTTCAGATCGCCGATACGCACCACGCAATCGATGCCTTCGCCGATCAGATCGACGGGCTGATCGCTCGCGCCCAGCACGATTTCGATCTGCGGATAGCGCTGCTGGAATTCGGGCAGTGCCGGAATGATGACGGCCTTGGCGAGCGCGACGGCCACGTTCAGGCGCAGCCGTCCTTTAGGCTGCGGACGCTGCTGCGAAAACTGCGCGAACGAGGCGAAGGTCTCGTTGACGCCCGCGAGCAACTGCACGCAGCGCTGATAGAACTCGTCGCCCTCGGCGGTCGTGCTCACGCGCCGCGTGCTGCGGTTCAGGAGCCGGATGCCGAGTTCGTCCTCCAGTTGCTGCACGGCTTTCGTGACGGCGGGGCGATGCAGTTGCAGCGCGTCGGCGGCTTGCGTGAAGCTGCCGCGCTCGACGATATTCACGTAGATCTGCATGGTTTGCAGACGATCCATGGGGCTTCCTCGGCGATCGGTTCAAGCGGTTCAAAGCGTTTCGGGGCGCACGCGGTTTCGCATGTGCGGCGGCGCACGGACGCGCGGCATCGCGTTCGCCTATGCTGCAACCGGGTCCTCCCACAAGCGGTGACGACAATGATAAACACTGACCGCATCGACGAGAGACGTCCGCGTGCACGGCGTAGGACCGTGCTGCGCGCGAGCGCGTGGCTGGGCTTCTGTCTGAATCTGCTACTGAGTTTGTGCGTGAGTTTGTGCGTGAGTTTGTGCGTGGGCGTGTCTGCGGATGCGCGGGCGCAGGACCGCACGCCGCGCGGCGCGCAAGAGGCCGCGCCGGGCTATCGTCCGCCTGTGTGGACCGCGAGCCTGCCCGGTCATCCGACCTTGCTGCTGCTGCCGACGATCCACGGCCTCGCGCACGACGATCCGCGCATCGACGCCGCGCTTGCCGCGCTGGCGGACGGCGTGCAGGCGGTCGTGCTCGAAACGAACGTGAACCCGACGCACGAGAACGTGCAGACGATCCTGCGCTACGGCCTCTATCCGGCCTCCGACAATCTCTCGAATCACATGCAGTCGATGAGCGCCGAAGCGCTCGCGCATTGCGCGCGCGACAGCGGCGCCGACATCAAGCTGTTCTTCCAGCACAAGCCGTGGTTCGCGGGCTTTCTCGTCGATGCGGTGCGGCTGCACGCGGACCGCTTCGAGTGGAAGAACGGCGCGACGCATCCGCATCTCGTGCCGACGGGCGAGTCGCTCGTGTTCGCGGGGATCGATTTGCGGCTCGAAACGATCGCGCAGCGCCGGCGCATTCCGCTGATCTATCTGGAGACGATGGAGCAGGGCATGAGCCTCTTCGACACCATGCCCGCCGCCGATCAGGACGCCTTCCTGCAAGGCGAGTGCGCGGGCCTGCATGGCGCGCGCCAGGGCGCGGCGTCGTATGCGCAATTCCAGCAGGCGTGGGTCGCGGGCGACGCCGCGCAACTGGAGCGGCTGGCGATGGCGCGCTACCCTGGCGAAAGCGACGCGCATTACGACTTCAGCCAGTATCTCTACGTGCGCGGCACCGATATTTTTGCGCAGACGCTCGCGCGCGACGGCTATTTCTACGGCAAGGGCCCGATTCTGGTCGCCGTGGGCGCGGGGCACTTCTTTGGTGCGCAGTCGCTGCTGCAACGGCTGCGCGACGCGGGTTACAACGTGAGCGGGCCGGCGCCCGCGCCCGGCGAAGTCGCGGCTCGCTGACGATTCGTAAACTTACCGATTCTTGCGAGGACTTCCCTAAACTTTCCCGTACATGCGCCGTTAGAGCAGGTATGAAAACGCCATTCTCGAAAACGGAAGCCCAGCTTCTGCTGTCGATCGCCCACGAACGCGCGGAGCACCGCGCGGCGGCGGCGGGCGTCGATCTCGAGTCGCCCGCGGGTTCCGCGATCTACGACACGGTGATCTATTCGACACTCTCCGAATTCGCGCCCGCGCTGACGATCGACGAATTCATCGGCCTGCTCGCCCGTCCCGAGGTCCTGCACTGAGACCGGTATCGCCAATGGCTGGATGAAAAAACGGCGCGCGGGTGAGAGCCCGCGCGCCGTTTTCTTATCGGCGAAATGATGAGCGACGCCTAGAACTTCTCGCGCAAACCCACGCTCACGATCGCCTGCGATTGCGCGTTCGACGAGTGGCCGTTGCCCTTGTCCGAGACCGAGGCGGTCGCGGCCACCGGACGGCCGAGCGCGTCGAGCGTCGTGCCCGAGGCGTGCTGATAACCGGCCAGCAGATACACCGTCGAGCGCTTCGAGAAGTCGTAGAGCGCGCCGACCGAGACGTTGTGGTACTGCGCGGCGTCGTCGAGATTGTCGACGTCGCTGCCGCGCGTGTAGCTGTAGCTCGCGAACAGATGCGTGTTCGGCTGCACGTTCCACATGCCGAACACGCCCGCGATATTGAACTTCGCCGTGCCCGAATAGAGCGAGTTCGCGCCCGCCTTGTACTGCACGTTGCTGTAGTTCACGCCCACCTGCACCGTGCTGAAATTCCACGTCGCGCCCGCGGCCACCACCTGCTGCGATTGCGCGCTCGCGAAGCCTTCGTTGATCGACGAGTTGAAGGTGCCGTCGTAGGTGCCTTGCCACTTGCCGTAAGTGGTGTCGTCGAGGCCGGTCTTGCTGTTGTCCGAGCGCTCGTAGCCCACGCCCACGCGCAGCGGGCCGTTCGCGTAGCCCGCGCCCACGCTCCACGTGTTCTTGCGCTTGAGGCTGCCCGCCTGGCCGCCGAAACCGTATAGCGCGCCGAACGTGAAGCCGTTGTAGTTCGCGCTCGTGTACTTGATCGAGTTGTCGACGCGCGTAGTCTGGTCGAGATCGTCGATATCGCCCGGATGCGCGCCGAAGCCGCCGATCTGGCTCACCGGCGCGACCGGCCCGACGAAGTCGTCGAGCGAGGTGTACTGGCGGCCCATCGTCAGCGAGCCGAAGTGCTGGTCGGCGAGGCCCACGAACGCCTGGCGGCCGAACAGGCGGCCGCTCTGGCCCGAGGTGCCGTTGCTGATGTCGAAGCCGTCTTCGAGCACGAAGATCGCCGAGAGGCCGTTGCCCAGATCCTCGCGGCCCTTGAGGCCCCAGCGGCTGCCGGAGAGGTTGCCGGTCGTCACGCCGACATTCGAATGGCCCTGATAGGCGCCGGTCTTGCCGACGCGCTCGTTGCTGCGGTAGGTGATGCCCGCGTCGGCGATGCCGTAGAGCGTGACGGAGCCCTGCGCGGCCGCGGTGCCCGCGAGCGTGAGCAGAACCGGAGCGCAGAGCAGGTGGTGTTTCATCATGTGTCGTCTCGGTGAAGAGTGGAGCGCCGCATCAAAGCGGTCTCGTTGTTATGCGCGCGCAGCCCGGCCGCCTCGATGACGAGGCAGCCGGCGTGCGGCGCTGGAAAAACGCGGATGGGAACTTCAGGACCTCAGGCGCGTGATATCGCGCGACGCCACGTGATTCGACGCGTGGCGTGTCGCGGATATCAGCGCTTGAGCGAGGCGCCCGGCGGCAGCTCGGGCGGCGTGACGTTCACGGTCTTGCGCAGCTTCGCGACGTCGTCGGCGCTGACCGGCGCGCCGGTATTGCCCCAACTGGTGCGCACGAAGGTGGCGACGTCGGCGACTTCCTGATCGGAGAGGCGCCAGCCGAACGGCGGCATCGTGAAGGTCGAGGGCGCCGTCTGCGTGCCTTCGAGCGCGGCGCCCGCGAGCAGCACGTGGATCAGCGACGTGGCGTCCTTGCCCTGCACGACGGGGTTGCCGCCGAGCGCCGGGAACACGCGCGTGTAGCCGCGTCCGTCGCTGCGGTGGCAGGCCATGCAGTTGTCGCGATAGACCGCCGCGCCGCGCGCGCTCGCATCGCCGCCTTGCAGCTTGCTCGCGGCGGTGGCGTCGTAGGCGTACGGCGTTTCCTTCGCGTCGTTCGAGGGCAGCGTCTTGAGATAACGCGCCATCGCGAGCAGATCGGCGTCGGTCATGTACTGCATGCTGTGCTGGACCACGTCGGTCATGCCGCCGAACGCCGCCGTGTGCAGATTGCGGCCGGTTTTCAGGAACTGGACGATGTCGTCCTCGCTCCACGCGCCGATGCCCGTACGCGGATTGCCGCGCAGGCTCGACGGCACCCAGCCGTCGATCGGGCCGCCGCCCGCGAGGAAGTCGTCGCCTTCGAGATCGGTCAGCGCGAGTTCCTGCATCGTGCGCGCGCGCGGCGTGTGGCATGCGCCGCAATGGCCGAGACCCTGCACGAGATATGCGCCGCGCGCGACGATCGCATCGTTGTAATGCGCGGCGTCGAACGGCGCGACCTTCGGCGCGAACATCGTGCGCCAGATGCCGAGCGGCCAGCGCATCGACAGCGGCCACGGAATGTCCACCGCGCGATTGGCGGCGTTCACCGGCGCGACGCCGTGCATGAAGTACGCGTAGAGCGCTTTCATGTCGTCGTCGGAGAGGCGCGCGTACGACGGGTAGGGCATCGCCGGATAGAGCGTGTCGCCGTTCGGGCGCACGCCCTCGCGCACGGCCTTGGCGAAGTCGTCGTAGGTCCACTTGCCGATGCCGCTGTTCGCGTCGGGCGTGATGTTGGTCGAGTAGATCGCGCCGATCGGCGTGTCGAACTTCAGGCCGCCCGCGAAGGGCTTGCCGCCTTGCGACGTGTGGCAGGCGATGCAGTCGCCGGCGCGCGCGAGGTACTCGCCGTGCGCGACGCGCGCGGCGTCGGACGACGCGGCTTGCGTCGACGGCGCCGCCGTGGCGGCGTGCGCAGCCGTGGCCGCGAACGTCATCGAAAACGTCACCGACAGCGCCGCGCATGCGGCCAGCGCGCCACGTGCGACGCCCGTGGGGAAAAGGGTCTTCTTCATGCGGGTCGTCACACGCTCACCAGAGGGCCGGGGTTCTTGAGGTACTGGCTGCGAATGGCCTTCGCGGACCAGTACGCCAGGGCGGCGACCATCCCCGTGGGGTTGTAGCCGATGCCTTGCGGGAACGCGGACGCGCCAATCACGAAAACGTTATGGACGTCCCAGCTCTGCAGATAGCGGTTCAGCGCGCTGGTGTTCGGGTCGGTGCCCATGATCGCGCCGCCCACGAGGTGGGTGGTCTGATAGCGGCGCGAATCGAAATGCGCGCCGAACTCGCGCGTGTAGACGTTGATGGCCTTCGGGCCCATCGCCTCGGCGATCTTCTTCATCTGGCCGGTCACGTACTGCGCCATCTTGACGTCGTTGTCCTTCCAGTCGAAGGTCATGCGCAGCAAGGGCTGGCCGTACGAG
Source organism: Paraburkholderia sp. SIMBA_027 (assembly GCF_046535315.1). Taxonomy (NCBI): domain Bacteria; kingdom Pseudomonadati; phylum Pseudomonadota; class Betaproteobacteria; order Burkholderiales; family Burkholderiaceae; genus Paraburkholderia; species Paraburkholderia sp. SIMBA_027. Next base: position 230,747 of record NZ_JAWRWY010000013.1, on the reverse strand, counting down.
TCGCGATAGGTCGGATCGAGGTCGAGGAACACATCGCGATACGACATGTTCGAGCCGTGCGCGTCCATCGAAATGGTGTGCGCGTAGTGATCCTTCACGGCCTTCTTCCACTGCGAGCCCCAGTTCGGCGTGCCCGCGGGCGTGGCGATGCCGCTGATCGGCTTCACGCCCGCCTGGTTCACCCACAGCGGCGAGCCGCCGACGAAACCGAGCGGACCGTGGTCGAAGTTGTCGGCGTTGAAGTCGTCCACGGCCACGCCGTTGCCGCCCGCGCCGATGAACGGATTGGTCCACGTGTCCTTGTCGAAGAACGCCGTGATGGTCGAGAGATTCTGGTAGGCGAAATTGCGGCCCACGACGCCCGTGCCCGACACCGGGTCATACGGCTTGCCGATGCCCGAGAGCAGCATCAGATGGACGTTGTGATACTGGAACGCCGAGACGATCACGAGATCGGCGGGCTGGAACACTTCCTGGCCCGACGGATCGACGTAGGTCACGCCGGTCGCGCGCTTTTTCGTGTCGTCGAGTTCGACGCGCAACACATGGCACTTCGAGCGCAGTTCGAAGTGCTTTTCGAGCTTGAGCGCGGGCAGGATGTTCAGGTTCGGCGACGCCTTCGAGTACATGTAGCACGCGTAGCCGCTGCAGTAGCCGCAGAAGTTGCACGGGCCCATCTGCACGCCGTACGGGTTCGTGTACGGACCCGAGGTGTTGGCCGAGGGCAGCCGGTACGGATGCAGGCCGACCGACTTCGCGGCGTCCGAGAAGCGTTGCGCCGAGTACGTATTCAGTTGCGCGGGCAACGGAAAATTGTCGCTGCGGCGCGCTTCGAACACATTGCCGTCGCCGACCACCTTGTCGCCGACCTTGTAGGCCTGGCCCGAGGTGCCGAACACTTTTTCGGCGAAGTCGAAATGCGGCTCCAGCTCGTCGTAGCTCACGCCGTAATCCTGGATCGTCATGCCTTCCGGGATGAACTTCTTGCCGTAGCGTTCTTCGTAATGGCTCTTCAGGCGCAGCTCTTCCGGCGTGATGCGAAAGTGCACGCCCGACCAGTGCAGGCCCGCGCCGCCCACGCCCTCGCCGGGCAGAAACGCGGCGAGCTGGCGGTAGGGCAGCGCCGTTTCGGCCGCGTTATGGCGGATCGAAACGGTGGTCTTCGAAAGGTCGAGAAAGAGCTTCTTGCGGATGTTGTACGTGAGCTCGTCGATGGTGTTCGGGTACGCGCCATCCGGATAGGTGTCGCGATACTCGCCGCGTTCGAGCGCGACCACGTTCAGGCCCGCTTCCGTGAGCTCTTTCGAGAGGATCGCGCCGGTCCAGCCGAAGCCGACCACGACCGCGTCCACATGAGGTTTCTTGATCGCCATTACGTGCGCTCCCCGTTGATCGATACCGGACCGTACGGGTAAGGCTGACCGTTCTGGTTCACGAAATCCATGAAGTCGGCGCGCGCGCCGGGAAAGCCGATCATCTTCCACGCGGCCATGTCCTTGTTGCCGCCGTGGATCGGATCGCAGAAGTAGCCTTCGCGCGTGTTCTGCAGCAACTGGCCGAAGAACACCTTCGCGGGCACCGAATCGAGTTCGACCTTGCCCGCTTCGAGATTCGCGAGCAGCGCGTCGCGCGTGTTCGCGTCGAGTGCGTCGAAATCCTTGCCGTATGCCTTGTTCGCGTACGCGTTCACCGCCGCGATGCCGAGGCGGTAAATGTCGCGCGGCACCAGCTTCATCTGATAGCCGAGTTCGGGCGCGCCTTGCTGGAACGGCCCCTGCATGTACCAGAGCGCGCCGTGCGCGTAAGGCGTGTCCATCTGACGGTCGATGAATTCGGGCACGCCCGCGTCGAGCGCGCCCGGACCTTCGGCGTCGGCGGGAATCAGGCGGTCGACCGCCGCTTGCACGAAGGCCCATTCACGGGCGTCGAAGTAGCGGGGCTTGTAAGGCGCGGCCTGGGCCTGGGTTTGTCCCGGCTGGCTGCCGCCTGATTGTTGCGCGTTGCCGGCGGACGACTGCGCGCCGCCTTCGCAGCCGGCGAGCGCCCCTGCGGGAACGAGCACTACCGCCGTGCGTAGGAATCCACGGCGAGACGTGAGAGGGGATTCGGACATTGTTCGATTCTGTATGAATTCGGCGCGATCTGATCTGACCGTGACCATCTGGGGAAGCCGGTTTCTGCTCGGCCGCCGCGGTAACCAATGGTAATTGGAACCGGTTCCATGATTGGCGGGGCATTTTACAATAATCCGTTGCGCTGGCTGTATCGGCCGTGGCAGGTCAAGTGGCGGGGTGTCGCAAGGCGGCGCGGCATGGCGTCCCGGATGGTTCGCGAAAGTCGTGCGGATTCAAGGGCTTGAGTTCGCCGCGCGGATTTCGGACGGGCGGCGTCCGAGCGCAATCGGCGACTTTCAAGACGGGCGCACGGCCGCGAAGGCTGTTGCTTTTTGGGGAATGTGCCGGGCGTTGGGTTGTCACTCGCGGACGGATTCGCTAACGCACGGGATCGCGCGGGATTGTGTACAACATGTAAAGGCGCGTGCCTGATCGTCCGATCAATCCCCGAAACAGCAGTGCGAACAACCGCCGCAAATCCCCGCCCAGCCGCGCCCACGCTGGTGTGGCCGACCGTCTCCGAACAAACCCTAACAAGTCCATCAAGTTGTTTGACAACTAGTCGGGGCGAGTGCTACTGTGCGGATATCGACAACCCACCATTTCTGCACGAGGCCTCATGAACGTGTCCCCGATCGTCGAAAGCGAATTCGCTTCGACCGTGATGGCGGTGCCCCCTCTGGCACGCCGCGCCGATTTTTCCCTCGACGTTGAAGCAAACGGCAAGCTCATCCGCCATATGGAAGCGGGCGGCATCCGCACGCTGCTGTACGGCGGCAATGCCAACCTGTACCACGTCGCCGTGAGCGAATTCCGCGAGTTGCTTGACATGCTCGCCGAACAGACCGCGCCCGAGACGCGCGTGATCCCGGCCATCGGCCCGGACTACGGCAAGATGCTCGATCAGGCGCGCATCCTCGCGCAGACGCAGTACAAGACCGCCATGGTGCTGCCGCTGTCGGGCTTCACCACGCCGGCCGGCGTCGAAGCGGGCCTCACGCGCGTAGCCGACGCCGCGGGCATTCCGCTGACGCTCTATATCAAGAGCGAGGATTATGTCGATGTGGACACGCTCGTGCGCCTGATCGACCGCGGCACGCTCATCGCCGTGAAGTACGCCATCGTGCGTCAGGATCCGGCCAACGATCCGTATCTGCGCCGCCTGCTGCAAAGCGTGCCGGCTTCGAAGGTCGTCTCGGGCATGGGCGAGCGTCCGGCCCTCGTGCACGTGCGCGATTTCGGCCTTGCCGCCTGGACCACGGGCTCGGGCTGTATCGCCGCGAACGCCGTGATGGCGCTGCTCAAGGCCGCGAAGGAAGGCCGCGCCGACGAAGCGCAACGCCTTTACGACGCGTTCATGCCGCTCGAAACGCTGCGCGACGACATCTCGCTGATCCGCGTGCTGCACGACGCCGTCACGCTGTCGGGCATCGCCGACATGGGCCCGATCCTGCCGCTGCTTTCGCAGTCGCCGGCCGAAGCGCTGCCCGCCATCGGCGAAGCGGCGAAGACGCTGCTCGCGTTCGAGCGCACGCTGGCCGGTTCGGCGCAGGCGGCGCACGCCTGAGCGGCGCGTGCAGGCGCTTGCGCGGAGGCTCGTGCAGGCGCCTGTGTCACTGAATGAACTGAACGGAGCGACCATGTCGTCTATCACGGGAGCCATGCTGATCGGCGCGCAGTCGGTGCGCGGTCAGGCCGGCGAAATGCGTGCCTTCGCGCCCGCGCTCGGCCAGGACATCGAGCCGGCCTTCGGTCTCGGCAACAAGGCCGACGTCGCACGCGCCTGCGAACTCGCGGCGCAGGCGTTCGACGCCTTCCGCGCCGCGCCGCACGAAACGCGCGCCAAACTGCTGGAAGCGATCGCCGAGCGCATTCTCGCCATCGGCGACGAACTGATCGAACGCGCGCATCTGGAATCGGCGCTGCCCAAGGCGCGCCTGGAAGGCGAGCGCGGCCGCACGGTCGGCCAGTTGCGCTTGTTCGCCTCGCTGGTGCGCGACGGCCGCTGGTGCGGCGCGGTGCTCGATTCGGCGCTGCCGGAGCGCAAGCCGCTGCCGCGCTCGGACCTGCGCGCGCAACGCATCGGTCTCGGCCCGGTGGCCGTGTTCGGCGCGAGCAACTTCCCGCTGGCGTTTTCGGTGGCGGGCGGCGACACGGCGTCGGCGCTGGCCGCCGGCTGCCCGGTGGTCGTGAAGGCGCACCTCGCGCATCCGGGCACCTCGGAACTCGTCGGTCGCGCGATCCAGCAGGCGGTCGCCGACGTCGGCCTGCCCGAAGGCGTGTTCTCGCTGATCTTCGGCGGCGGCAACGAAACGGGCGAAGCGCTGGTCGCGCATCCGGCCATCAAGGCGGTGGGCTTCACGGGTTCGCGCCGCGGCGGTCTCGCGCTCGTGCAGATCGCGGCGCAGCGCGCGGAACCGATCCCCGTCTACGCGGAAATGAGCAGCATCAATCCGATGCTCGTGCTGCCGGCGGCGCTGGCGGCACGCGGCGAGGCGCTCGCGCAGGGTTTCGTCGATTCGCTCACGATGGGCGTCGGCCAGTTCTGCACGAATCCGGGCCTCGTGCTCGCGATCGATTCGCCGGAGCTCGACCGTTTCGTGACGGCCGCGAGCGCGGCGCTCACGCACAAGCCCGCGCAGACCATGCTGACGGCGGGCATCGCGTCGGCGTATGACGAAGCCGTGGCGCAGCGCAAGACGCAGGGCGTCGAGCAACTCGCCGAAGGCACGGCCAGCGATGCGCAGTGCGCCGCGCTGCCGCTGCTGTTCAAGGCGAGCGCCGAGCAGTTCCTCGCGCAGCACGCGTTGTCGGACGAGATTTTCGGGCCGACCTCGATCGTCGTGGCGTGCCGCGACGAAGCGGAACTGCTGCGCGTGACCGAGCATCTCGAAGGCCAGCTCACGGCCACGCTGCAAATCGACCGCGACGACTACGCGATGGCCGCGCGTCTGCTGCCGGTGCTCGAACGCAAGGCGGGCCGCATTCTGGCGAACGGCTTCCCGACGGGCGTCGAGGTGTCGTACGCGATGGTCCACGGCGGCCCGTTCCCGGCCACCTCGGACGCGCGCACGACCTCGGTGGGCGCGATGGCGATCGAACGCTTCCTGCGTCCGGTCTGCTATCAGGATCTGCCGGCGGAACTGCTGCCGGCCGCGCTCCAGGACGAGAATCCGCTGGCGCTGTGGCGTCTGCGCGACGGCGAACTGGTGCGCAAGTAAGTACCGCACGACGTCGGGCGAAGGCGCTTGCCGCGGCTCCCGAGCCTGCTGCAAGCGCCTTCTCACGGGGCGGCCCGACAATCGACTCACAGGATGCTCACAAAAGCCCTGACGTTGCTTGACAACTTGATGTGTGGTTCGGCATCCTTTGACCGCGGCGAAAGTTGGCGCGAAGTTGGCAGCAAGCTGGCAATAAGTTGGCAACAGGCTGGCGCCAAACAGGCGTCCAGCCGGAAATACAGGCATCAGAACGACAACAGCCGTGTATTCAAAACCCATAATCAGATGTGAGGAGATGCGATGTTCGATGGACGCTTGAAGGCCAGCGTGCTGGCCGTATGTGTGGCGGCCGCGGCGGCGCTCGGCATGAGCGCGGCGAAGGCGGATCCCGTTTCCCTGAACATAGTCGACGTGGCCGGCAACCTGCAACTCACGCAGAAAGCCTTCGAGGCGTTCAAGGCGAAGTACCCGAATCTCGTCTCCAACATCACGTACACCAATGCTCCCGCGCCGCAGTTGCCTGGCAAGATCAAGGCGATGCAGGCGGCCGGCCGCGCCGATATCGATCTCGTGCTCACGGGCACGGACGCGCTGGCGGCGGGCATCGAACAGAATCTGTGGATGAAGCTGCTGCCCGATCAGACGGCGGCGCTGCCGGGCGTGCTCGACAAGTACGCGCCGGGTCCGCGCAAGATGCAGGATCTCGCGCAGGGTTACGGCCTCGAAGTGTCGTACATGCCGGCCGGTCCGCTCGTCGAATACAACCCGGCCAAGGTCGCGAAGCCGCCGCACACGCCGGCCGAACTGCTCGCGTACTGCAAGGCCAATCCGGGCAAGCTCATTTACGCGCGTCCGGCCAATTCGGGTCCGGGCCGCACGTTCCTGATGGGGCTGCCGTACCTGCTCGGCGACAAGAATCCGCAAGACCCGATCAATGGCTGGGACAAGACCTGGGCCTTCCTCAAGGAGCTGAATTCGTGCGTGCCGTATTACCCGGGCGGCACCTCGGCGGTGATGAAGGAACTCGGCGAAGGCACGCGCGACATGACCGTGACCGTCACGGGCTGGGATATCAACCCGCGCGCGCTCGGCATCGTGCCGGCTGAATTCAAGGTGCAGGCGTTCGACAACATGACGTGGGTGAACGACGCCCACTACATGGTGGTGCCGAAGGGCGTGTCGAAGGAGAAGCTCGCGGTCCTGCTCAAGCTGATGAACTTCATGCTGGAGCCGCAGCAACAGGCCATGACCTACGACGACGGCTACTTCTATCCGGGCCCGGCGGTGAACGGCGTGACGCTCTCGATGGCGCCGAAGCCGAGCCAGGACGTGATCGCGAAATACGGCCGTCCCGAATACGCGAAGTGGCTGACGCAGTATCCGCACGTCCAGCCGCTCTCGGCGCAGGCGATGGTCGCGGCGTTCCAGAAATGGGACCGCGAAGTCGGCTCGCAGAAGTCGCAGTAAAGGGCGCGGCGCCGGGCTGCTCGCAGTCTGGCGCCGGAGAAAGGGATCTCGTGGTCAGGAAGGTGTCATGAAGCATTCTTTCGATCGTCTGCGTCTGGACGCGGTGTGCCGCAGCTTCACGAGCGCGGAGGGCGCGCAACTGGCGGCGCTGCGCGGTCTCGATCTGGAGATTCGCCGCGGCGAATTCATCGCGCTGCTCGGGCCGTCGGGCTGCGGCAAATCGACGGCGCTCAACTGCATTGCGGGCCTGCAGCCGCTCACGAGCGGCAGCATCTGGCTCGACGAACAACGCATCGACGTGCTGCCGCCTGAGAAGCGCGGCTTCGGCATGGTGTTCCAGAATTACGCGCTGTTCCCGCATATGTCGGTACTCGACAACGTGGGCTTCGGCCTCAAGATGCAGGGCATCGCGCGCGACGAGGTCAAACGACGCGCGCGCGAAGCGCTGCAACTCGTGCAACTGGTCGGGCACGAAAGCAAGCTGCCGGGTCAGCTCTCGGGCGGCCAGCAGCAGCGCGTCGCGATCGCGCGCGCGATCGTGATCGAGCCGCCGCTCGTGCTGATGGACGAGCCGCTGTCGAATCTCGACACGCGTCTGCGTATCGAAATGCGTGCCGAAATCCGCCGCATTCACGGCCAGCTCGAACGCGCCACGATTTACGTCACGCACGATCAGGACGAGGCGCTCTCGATGGCCGACCGCATCGTCGTGATGAAAGAGGGCGTCGTGCAGCAGGTCGCCACGCCGAAGCAGATCTATAGCCGTCCGGCGAATTTGCACGTCGCGCGTTTCATGGGCTATCGCAACGTGCTGCCGTTCGCTGTGAGCGGCGAGCGTGGCGAGCATATCGCGCTGTCGTCGTCGGGCATCACGCTGACGGGCGTGCCGATGGACGAACTGAAGGGCGGCGAGATTTCGGTGGCGATGCGCCCCGAAGATTTCGAGCGCGCCAGCGCGGGCGATGCAAACGCGTTCGATGTCGAAGTCGAAATGGTCGAATACGGCGGCCGCGATTCGCTGCTGCTCGCGAACGCGCCGTTCGGCAAGCTGTGGGCGCGCGTGGAAGGCGAATTCGAAGCGGGCGAGCGCGCCACGCTGCGCGTCGCGCCGTCGCGCGTGCTCGCTTATGCGGAGCGTGCATCATGAGCGCGCTGGCCCCGTCGCTCACCAAGGCGCCGCGCGACGCGCGCGGCTGGCTCGTCGCGCCCGCGCTCGGTTTCATCATCGCGCTGTTTCTCTATCCGTTCGCCTACGGTCTCGTGCTGTCGTTCAAGCCGATGAACGGCGGCGGCGTGTTCGCGAACTATCTGCAGTTCATTCACGATCTGTCGCTGTGGCCGACGGTGTTCGTCACGCTGAAACTCGCCGTGCCCGCGACCGTCATCAACGTCGGGCTGTCGCTGCCGGTGGCGTTCGCGCTGCGCCGCAAGTCGCCGTATCAGAAGCTCGTGACGACGCTGCTGGTGATTCCCGTCACGCTGGGCACCGTGCTGATCGCCGACGGCATGCTGAGCTACTTCGGGCCGAACGGCTGGTTCCCGCAGGCGCTGCACGCGCTGCATCTGTACACGAACGAAGAGATCCGCCTCACGCACAACTACTGGGGCGTGCTGATCTCGCTGATCGTCTCGGGCTTTCCGTTCGCGTTCCTGCTCACGCTCTCGTACGTCACGGGCATCGACCCGACGCTCGCGCGCGCGGCGGCCACGCTCGGCGCGGGTCCGTGGCAGCAGTTCCGGCAGATCTATCTGCCGCTGCTCGCGCCCGGTCTCACGATGGCCGCGTGCCTGTCGTTCGTGCAGGCGTACTCGGTGTTTCCGTCGGCCGTGCTGCTCGGCGCGCCCGCCGGTCCCACGCGGGTGATTTCCATCGCGGCGTCGGAGGCGGCGTTCGAGAGCTACGATTACTCGCTCGCTTCGACCATCGCCATCGTGATGGGCTTCGTGCAGCTCGTGGTGGTCGCGGCGATGCTCAGCGCGAAACGCTTCTTCTACTCGGGCCCGGTGAGCGGAGGGAAAGGCTGATGAGCGTCCATCAACGTAACGCCGCCGGTCTGCCCGCGGGCGCGCCGATGCGCGACGAACGTCCCGCGCCCGCCGCCAACGCGCCGCAGACGAAGCCCGGCGCGAACGTGCCCGAGATCGTCTGGAAAGTGCTGGTGTGGGGCGGCGTGGTGTTCTTCCTGCTCAACGTGCTGCTGCTGATCGCCACGGTGGGCGTGAACTCCATCGCCACGCGCTGGTTCGGCACGCCGCTGCCGCAAGGCTTCACGCTGCACTGGTATGCGCAGGCGTGGCGCGACTTCCAGCTGGGCAGCGTGCTGTGGGTCACGTTCGAAGTGGTGGGCGCGGTGGTCGTGCTGTCGATCGCGCTCGGCGTGCCGGCCGCGTATGCGCTCGCGCGCGCGCAGTTTCCGGGCAAGCGCATCGCCATGCTCGTGTTCCTGCTGCCGCTGATGGTGCCGCCCGTGACCTACGGCATTCCGATGGCCACCGCGATGTATCAATTCGGTCTCGCGGGCACGCTGCCCGGCGTGATCCTCGCGAACCTCGTGCCCGCGCTGCCTTTCGTGATTCTCGTGATGACGCCGTTCATCGAGCAGATCGATCCGAATCTGGAATCGGCGGCGCGCATTTTCGGCGCGAACACGCTGCGTTATTTCCGTTATGTATTGCTGCCGCTCCTCGTGCCGGGGATGCTGGCGGCGGGGCTGCTCGTGCTGGTGCGCACGATCGGCATGTTCGAACTGACTTTTTTTACCGCCGGACCCGACACGCAAACGCTCGTCGTCGCGCTGTATTACGCAGTGTTCTCGACGGGCGTGCGCGCGCCGCAGTCCATCGACGCCATGGCGATGATCTACATGGCCATCACGCTCGCCTGGGTGCTGGTCGCGCTGCAGTTCGTCAGCCCGACACAACTCGTGTCGCGCGTGAAGGAATCGCGTTAGCGCGATGTCGGCCCGCGCCGGCGGCTTTATTGACACATCCGCGGAAACACTGGAGCAAGGCAAGATGAGCAACAAGCGAAAGACCCCCGAAGAACTGCGCAGCCACCGCTGGTATGGCGTGAACGACCTGCGGTCGTTCGGCCATCGTTCGCGCTCGGCGCAGATGGGCTACAGCCGCGAGGAGTATGCGGGCAAGCCGGTGATCGCCATCCTCAATACGTGGAGCGAAATCAACCCTTGCCATACGCACTTCAAGCAGCGCGTGGAAGAGGTCAAGCGCGGCATCTGGCAGGCCGGCGGTTTCCCGATCGAGCTGCCGGTGCAGACGCTCTCCGAGCCGTTCCAGAAGCCCACCACGATGCTCTATCGCAACTTCCTCGCGATGGAAACCGAGGAAACGCTACGCTCGTATCCCGCCGACGGCGTGGTGCTGATGGGTGGCTGCGACAAGACCACGCCCGCGCTGCTGCTCGGCGCGATCTCGATGGATCTGCCGACGATCTTCCTGCCCGCGGGCCCGATGCTCAACGGCAACTGGAACGGCGTGACGCTCGGTTCGGGTTCGGACACCTGGAAGTACTGGGCCGACCTGCGCGCGGGCAAGATCACCGAAGCGGACTGGCAGGGCGTGGAGGGCGGCATCGCGCGCTCGCCGGGCCACTGCATGACGATGGGCACGGCCTCGACGATGACGAGCGCGGCGGAAGCGCTCGGCTTCACGCTGCCGGGCTTCGCCTCGATTCCGGCGCCGGATTCGCGTCACGCGCAGATGTCGGCGAAGACGGGCATGCGTATCGTCGAGATGGTGTGGGAAGACCTGAAGCCGTCGGACATCATCACGCGCAAGTCGGTCGACAACGCGGTGACCACGTGTCTCGCGCTGTCGGGTTCGACCAATGCGATCGTGCACATGATCGCCGTCGCGCGCCGCGCGGGCGTCGACCTGACGCTCGGCCACTACGACGACATCGCGCGCCGCACGCCGGTGCTCGCGAACGTGCGCCCGACCGGCAAGTACCTGATGGAAGACTTCTATTACGCGGGCGGTCTGCGCGCGATGCTCAAGGAGCTCGGCGATCTGATCGACGGCACGCAGATGACCGTGAACGGCAAGACGCTCGGCGAGAACATCGCCGACGCCGAGATCTATAGCGACGAAGTGATCTATCGCCGCGCGACGCCGCTGATGCCGGACACGGGCCTCGCCGTGCTGCGCGGCAATCTCGCGCCGGATGGCGCGGTGATCAAGCCGGGTGCGGCTGAAAAGCGTCTGCACGTGCATACGGGCAAGGCCGTCGTGTTCAAGGACTACAACGACATGGCCGCGCGCATCGACAGCGAAGACCTCGATTGCGACGAGAACAGCGTGATCGTGCTTCAGCACGCCGGTCCTGTCGGCGCGCCGGGCATGCCCGAGTGGGGCCAGTTGCCGATTCCGCAAAAGATTCTGCAGAAGGGCGTGCGCGACATGCTGCGCATCTCCGACGCGCGCATGAGCGGCACGAGCTATGGCGCGTGCGTGCTGCACGTCGCGCCGGAATCGTTCATCGGCGGTCCGCTCGCGCTGGTCAAGGACGGCGACCTGATTGAAATGAACGTGCCGGAACGCCGCCTGAACGTGCTGATTTCCGACGAGGAAATGGCACGTCGCAAGGCCGAGTGGGTCGCGCCGGAACCGCGCTTCACGCGCGGCTATGGCGCGATGTATCAGATGCACGTCATGCAGGCCAACAACGGCTGCGAATTCGACTTCATGCAGCGTGACGGCGCCGGCGGTTCGTGCGGCGGCGGCGTCAAGAACGGCGGCGAACCCGAGATTCACTAAGCGGCACGGATTCGGCGCGGTTTATCGCGGCGCGCGCGGCGGGGCTTGGCCGCCTCGCGCGCCGCGATGCTGGAGGAGCACAGGCAAGACGATTCACGCGTAGTTAAAAAATCAATACATCACAACGATTAGATCAGGAGTACAGATGAAGAAGACCATTCTCGCGTCCACGCTTGGACTTGCCGCACTGGGCGCGCACGCCCAGAGCAGCGTCACGCTCTACGGTATCGTCGATACCGGCATCGGTTATCAAAGCAGCGCCACGTCGCTCGGCAAGACTTCGGGCGGCCATTCGCTCGTCAAGATGGCGCAAGGCATCTGGGCGGGTTCGCGTTTCGGCTTCAAGGGTAGCGAAGATCTGGGCGGCGGCACGCGCGCGATCTTCCAGCTCGAAGAAGGCTACAACTCGGCCACCGGCGCTGAATCGACCTCGGGCCTGATGTTCAGCCGCGCGGCCTTCGTCGGTCTCGCGAACCAGCAATACGGTACGCTGACCGCAGGCCGCCAGTACGCGCCGTACTACACGCTGCTCTCGGCCTACAGCCCGACCAACTGGCTCACGGGCGCGTACGGCGCACACCCGGGCGACCTCGACTCGATGGATACGATCTACCGCATCAACAATGCGCTGGTCTACACGTCGCCGAACTTCTCGGGCTTCACGTTCAGCGGCATGTACGCCTTCGGCGGCGTGGCGGGCAGCACGAACGCCGGCTCGTCGTGGAGCGTCGCGGCGAACTATATTCACGGTCCGGTCGGCATTGCCGTGGGCTTCGAGCGTCTGAACAACGCGACGAGCGGCGGCGGCACGTGGAGCTCCAGCTCGACTGCGTACAGCGGCGGCGAGCCGGGCGTCTCGGGCATCACCAACGGCTTCCAGACCGCGCAGGCGCAGCAGCGTCTCGCCGTGACGGGCGGCTATGCCTTCAATTCGCAATGGGATATTTCGGCATCCTATTCGAATGTGCAGTACATCGCGGGCGCGGGTTCGAAGTTCTTCGACACGCAGATCTGGAACACGGGCGGCGTGGTGCTGCACTACAAGCCGTTCACGGTGCTCGATCTGGCGGCGGGCTACAGCTACACGCGCGCGACCAAAGCGAACGGCATCACCAGCGCGGCGTCGTACCAGCAGTTCAACCTCTCGCAGTACTACAGCCTGTCGAAGCGCACGGGCCTGTACTTCGTCGAGGCGTATCAGCGCGCGGGCGGCCAGACGCTCGGCACGAACGGCGCGGGCGACATCATCAACGCGACGGCCGATATCGGCGACGGTCAGAACAGCGCGCCGGCTTCGTCGCGCAGCCAGTTCGCGGGCGCGATCGGCATCATCCATCGTTTCTGATTTCACGCTCCGAGGGAGTCTCTTGCGGCGGTGCCTGGCGGCACCGCCGTTTTTTTCGCTTGTGCAGTTGAGTGTGACGCCGAGCGTGAATACGCGGGAAGCGGGGCGGCGCCTGTGACGTTCGAGCGCCTGCGCTATCATGCAGCCCCCGGCATCGCGAAAGCACCCGCGCCGCCGCTCATTCACGCACCCAACGTCGACGATGCTCGAATCCTTTCTTTCCGGAGGCGTCCTGCTGCCTCACATGCAGGCGCTCGATACGTGGCAACTCGCCGGACTCGCCGTCGCGCTGGTGCTCGGCGGCATGGTGAAGGGCGTGAGCGGCATCGGCGTGCCGCTTGTCGCCATGCCGATCCTCACGCAATTTCTGCCCGTCAAACAGGCCGTGCTGCTGCTGTCGATGCCGATCATTCTCGGCAATATTCCGCAGGCGCTCGAAGGCGGCGAGCTGTGGAAGACGATCAAGCACATCGCCGCGCCGCTGATCGGCACGGTGATCGGCAACGTGGTGGGCGTCTCGGTGCTGATCCGGCTCGACCCGCATCACGCGCAGGCGGCGTCGGGCGTCGCGCTGGCGCTGGCGGCCGGTTTGCTGCTCGCGTCGCCCAAACTCACGCTCTCGCCCGGGCTCGTGCGGCCCGTGGGCTTCGCGCTCGGCTTTGGCGCGGCGCTGATGGAAAGCATCGCCTCGGTGCCCGGGCCGCTGCTCGCGATGTACCTGATCGCCACGGGCGCGACGGGCCGCGCGTTCACCAAGCAGATCGCGATCATCCTCGTGGTTTCGGTGCTCACGCTCATCACGACGTTCAGCGGCGGCGCGCACGCCAACAGTGCGGATCTCGCGATCTCGGCGCTGGCGAGCCTGCCCGCGATCGTCGGCATGTTGCTGATCCGGCCGCTGCGCGACAAGCTGCATCCGCTCGCGTTTCGCGTCGTGGTGCTGGTGTGCGTGGTGGCGGCGGCGGTGCAGATGATCGTGAAATCGGGCGTGCTGTGAGTGCGTGACGCGCGCGATGCGCGTGCCTCGCCATGAAAAAAAGCGCCTGTGCAGGCGCTTTTTTGTTTTCCGGCGAACGGCTTGTGGGGATCAGCCGCGCTTGCCGCGCTGTTCGATCGGCGTGAAATCGAAGCTCGCGAAACTGCCGCCCTGATAGCGCTGCGCGGTCGCGTTGAGCGGATTCTGCTGCGCGAGAATCTCCGCGGCGTAGTCTTCCGAATTCTGCGTCGGCGCGTAACCGAGACGCTTCGCGTCGTCGTGTTCGCCTTCCTGCACCCAGTAGCTGCGCGTGTTGTTCGACACGCCCCACACCACGGCGAAGCCGATCGATTCCACGTTGATCACGCGATCGACGAGATGGAACAGATCTTCGTGGCCGAACCACGTGCTCAGATGGCGGAACTCGGTCGGCTTCGGCAGGCAACTGCCGATGCGCACGTTCACGGTCTCGATGCCGTGCTTGTCCCAGTAGAGACGCGCGAGCGATTCGCCCCACGCCTTCGAGAGACCGTAGAAACCGTCCGGACGAAACGCGCAATCGAGGTCGAGTTTGTCGTCGACGGAATACATGCCGATCGCGTGATTCGAGCTCGCGAACAGAAGGCGTTTGACGCCGTGGCGGCGCGCGCCTTCGTAGACTTCCACGAGCCCGCGCAGATTGTTCTCGATGATCTCGGGCAGCGGACGCTCGACGCTCGTGCCGGCCATGTGGATCAGCACGTCGACGCCGTCGAGCAGGCGGTCGACCACTGCGGGATCGCGCAGGTCGCCGTGCATGACGTCTTCGCCCGCGACGAGCGGTTCGAGCGGCTTCGTGCCGGCGGCGGATCGCAGGTTCACGCCGCGCTCGAGCAGGCCCTTGCGCAATACGGTGCCGAGCTGGCCGGCGGCGCCGGACAATGCAACTTTCTTCACAGTGGATTACCTCACATAAAAACGCCAAAAGCCGGCGCCCTCGCGGACGCCGGCCGATGATGAGCCGATCAGGCCTTCACGTTGTGCGCGGGCTGGAGCGCGGCGCTGACCGCGTCGTCGCGCTGCTGGTTCGAGATCAGACGCCAGGCCACGCAGGCGCCGATCAGGTCGAACAACATCAGGCAGACGAACAAGGGGTTATAGCCGATCGTGCTGGCCAGTGCGCCGACGATGAGCGAGAACACCGTCGCGCCGAGATAGCCGAACATGCCCGAGAGACCCGTCGCCGTGGCCACTTCATGCTGGCCGAAGACGTCCGAGGCGAGCGTGAACAGGGCGCCCGAAATCGTCTGGTGCGCGAAGGTGCCGACGCAGAAGAGGGCGATCGCGGCATACGGGCTCGCGACGAGACCCACGCAGGCCGGTCCGATCATCAGCACCGCGCCGGTCGTGATGACGAGCTTGCGCGAGGTGATCAGCGAGCAGCCGAACCAGCGGATGAACAGCGGCGCGAGGTAGCCACCGATCAGGCAGCCGAGGTCGGCGGCGAGGAACGGCATCCACGCGAACAGCGCGATTTCCTTCAGGTTCATGTGGCGCACGGTGACCATGTACAGCGGAATCCACGCGCCGAAGGTCTGCCATGCCGGCTCGGCGAGCATGCGCGGAATGCCGATGCCCCAGAAGCGGCGCGTCTTGAGCACTTCCTTGAACGAGGCGCGTTGCTTGCCCGATGCCTTCTGCGCGGGCGTTTGACCGGCGCGGATGTAGTCGGCTTCTTCCTGCGAGAGCTTCGGGTGCTCGGCGGGTGTCTTGAAGAACACGAGCCACAGGCCGACCCAGATCAGCGCCACGCCGCCGGTCAGGACGAACGCGAATTGCCAGTTGTACTTGAGAATGCACCAGACCACGAGCGGCGGAGCGATCATCGCGCCGATCGACGTGCCGGTGTTGAGCCAGCCGGTGGCGACCGAACGCTCTTTCGCCGGGAACCACTGGCTGATCGCCTTCATGCCCGCCGGGAAGATCGCGGCTTCGCTCATGCCGAGCAGGCCGCGGAAGAACGCGAGCGAGGGCCAGCTGGTGGCGAGGCCGTGCAGCATGTTGGAGATGGCCCAGCCGAACGCGAAGATGGCGAAGCCGATCTTGACGCCGACCGAGTCGAGCACGAAGCCGGCGATCGGCTGAGCGAGTGCATAGCAGGCCTGGAACGCCGTGACCACGTACGAATACTGCTGCGTGGTCATGTGCATCGTCTGCGTGAGCGTGGGCGCCGCCACGGAAAGCGAACTGCGCGCGAGATAGTTGAAGATCGTGCCGATCATGATGAGGCCGATGATCCACCACCGAAGCCCCTTGATAGTCTTGCGTTGCACTGCTCGTCTCCTGCTGTTGTCGGGAGCGGGCGCGGGGGAGGCCGCGCCGGACGATGCGCCCGGATGGAAGTTGTATGCGTGTGCCAGGTGTGTCTTGCGGCTGGCCAGTGTGCCTGGACGCCGCGTTTTTTCAGCCGTGTTGTTCGAATCGCTGTTGGGCCGTGACGCGGTGCCGATCGGTTCGATCTGCCCGGTCATGTAAGACATCATTCTATTTGCGGCAAAGTTGTAAAGCAAATCCTCAGTGAATGGGGATTTCCCTAATGCCGGGGCGACTCGCGGCGGGGCCGGAACGCCGTCGCTCTCGATCGACGATCGCGCATGCATGTCGGATATTTCGCGCAAATCGGCGTGGGACGGATTCGGCGGGTTGTCGGATGACTGCGGGGAAAGCACGCCGCGACGGGCTGGTTGACAATTTTCGTGTTGTATTACAACAATGCGGACATTGCGCCGGATCTGCGGTCCTCGCGCATCACACATCACAAAATCGGACGAGACACGATGAATTCACCCGCCATCCCCGTCAGCGAACGCGCGCTCGAACAACTGCGCCACGTCTCCAACGCGACGCTCACCACCCAGCTTTTCAAGCGCGGCCTGCGCAACGTGTTCCTGCAAGGCGTGCATCCGCTTGCCGCGCCGGCGGCGGGCGCGCCGAATCTCGTCGGTCCGGCCTTCACGATGCGCAACATCCCGGCGCGCGAGGATCTCGATCAGTTGAGCGCGTTCCAGAATCCCGAGCATCCGCAGCGCAAGGGCGTGGAAACCGTGCCCGCGGGCGCCGTGCTCGTGCAGGATTGCCGTGGCGTGACCGACGCGGCGTCGATGGGCTCGATCCTCGCCACGCGCATGAAGGTGCGCGGCGTGGCGGGGATGGTCTCGGACGGTCCGGTGCGCGACAGCGCGACCATCGCGGCGCTCGGCATTCCGGTGTTCTGCGCGGGCGCGTCGGCGCCGCTGAATCTGTGCAAGCACCACACGGTCGATCTGAACGTGCCGATCGGCTGCGGCGGCGTGGCCGTCTATCCGGGCGACATCATCGTCGCCGACGCCGACGGCGTGGTCGTGATTCCGCGCCATCTTGCCGAGGAAGTCGCGCAGGCGGCCTTCGAGCAGGAAGAACTCGAATGCTTCATCACCGAGCGCATCGAGGCGGGCGCGGCGCTGCCCGGCACCTATCCGCCGAACGAGGCGACACTGGCCGCCTTCGCGCAATGGAAGCAGGCGCGCGCCGAAGCGGCGTCGTAACGCGCCGGAAGTTTTCTCGTTTTCCGATACGAAACCCCGCCCGCACAAGCGCACAAGCGCGACTATCAGCGAAACACGCCATGCCGAAGTTTCAGGATCAGAACGTCATTGAAATCGGGCGCGGCGGTTCGCTGCTGCGCGTCGCGCCGCAAGCGGGCGGACGGCTGTTGTCGTGGCATCGGCACGGCGAGTCGATCATCCATTGGCCCGATAGCGCCGACTGGAGCCAGCCCGCGCTGGTGCGCGGCGGCAATCCGCTGCTGTTTCCGTTCATCGCGCGGCATCGTGTGGATGGCGTGATCGGGCGCTGGCGCGACGCGCAGGGCGTGGTGCGCGAGGTGCCCTTGCACGGCTTCGCGCGCGATCTGCCGTTCGAGGCGCAAGTCGATGCCGCCGGCGACGCCGTGCACATGACGCTCACCGACAGCGACGCGACGCGCACGGGCTATCCGTTCAGCTTTCGCTTCGAGGCGGCGTACCGGCTGATCGACGAAAACACGCTCGACGTCGAACTGACGACGACGAACACGGCGCTTGAGGGCGCTTCACTGTTGCCCTATTACGCGGGCCACCATTTCTACTTCGCGCTGCCGCACGCGCAGCGCGGCGCGGCCAGCTTGACGCTGCCGCGCAACGTCTACCGTCATCAGCTCGCCGATGGCACGACGACCGCGCCCACGCCCGGCGCGACGCACTATCGCTTCGACGATCCGCAGATCGTCGACCGCTTTCATTGTCTCGACGGCGAGCCCGAGCGCACGGTGCGCATCGAGATGCCGACACTGAAGCGCGTGATCGACATCGACCTGCGCCGTCCGGGCTCGGCGCCGTGGTACGCCGTGACGTCATGGACGCTGGCCGCCGATTCGGACTTCTACTGCGTCGAGCCCTGGCTCGGCTTGCCCGACGCGATCCACAGCGGCCTCGGGCTGCGCTGGCTCGCGCCGGGACAGCGCGAAACCGCGACCTTGCGGATAGTTGTCAGCGATTTGGCGTAAGCGCGAGAAATCGCCGCAGCGCGCGCCATACGGGGCGTAGAAAGCCGAAGATTCGCCGAAGCGCCGCGTCAATGACTTACAATCCACGACATACCTGACAACCTACGCGTAGCACTGACCATGGCTGAGCAGAAAGCGCCGAATATGCCGGCGCGGATTTACAGCGACATCCTGAACCGGATCATCGAAGGCGAATACAAGGAAGGGGAGCGCCTGCCGACCGAGCACATGCTCGCGGAGCGCTTCGCGACCTCGCGTCCGACCGTGCGCGAAGCGCTCGCGCAACTGCGCGCGGACGGCATCATCGCCACGCGCCACGGTTCGGGCACCACGGTCATGCGCCGTCCCGATCCGGACGTGCGCCGCTTCGCGCCGCTCGAAACGTTGTCGGACATCCGTCGCTGCTACGAATATCGCGTGGTGGTGGAGTCGGGTGCAGCCTCGCTCGCCGCGCAGAAGGCCGACGACGCCGACATCGCCGCGATCCGCCACGAGTGGGACAACCTGCAAACGATCATCGAGACCTCGGGCATCGGCGCGAAGGACGACTTCGCCTTCCACATGGCCGTGGCTCGCGCGTCGAAGAACCAGTTTTTCATCACCGCGCTCTCGGGCATCCAGGAGCAGATGGTGTTCAGCATGAACCTGTCGCGCAACCTGTCGCTCGTGAAGTCGATCGAGCGTCAGCGCATCGTGCAGCAGGAGCACCTCGAAGTGCTCGAAGCCATTCAGGCACGCAACGCCGAGCGCGCCGCGCAGGCCATGCGCGATCACCTCGAACAGGCCGTCAGCCGGATGTTCGGCTCCTGAGCCCGCGCCCCGCGCGCGAATCTATCTCGCGCGGCAAAGAAAAAGCGGGTTTCGTTTGCACGAAACCCGCTTTTTTTACCTCTGTCGCCCTCGCCGATATCCGGCCTGACGGCCGGCGAGGGCGCCTGAATCGCCAGACGCTTACGCTGCCTGCTTGGCGGCGCGCGTGGCCTGAGCGGCGGCCTTCGAGGCGGCCTTGGTCACGGCGTCGAAATTCGTTTCCGCCATTTCAGCGGCTTGCTTCGCGGCCTTGTTCACCGAGTCGTAAGCGCCTTGCGCAGCCGTGATGGCCGACTTGAAGGCGGCGACGGCGGTTTCCGAACCGGCCGGGGCGTTCTTCGCTGCGTTGTCGACGAAGGTCTGCACGGCGTGTTGCTGCTGCTCGATCTGGCTTTGCGCGGCCTGGGTGAATTCCGACTGCGCGGCCGAGACGATGGCGTACACGTTGCGGCCATAAGCCAGCGCCTTTTCGGCGGCCGGCTGGGCGAAGCCTGCCTGCAGCGCGAAGAAGCCTTGCGGGTCCTTCGACGACAGCGAGCGCTGCGCGTGTTCCTGGCCTTCGGCGATTGCCGCGCGGGCCGTTTCGATGTTCAGTTCAGCGAGCTTGACCGCGCCTTCGAACGCCTTGGTCGTGAGACCGAAAAGCGCTTCGAGACCCGCTTTCTGGGTGGCGGCGAATTGTTCGGGAGTGGGCAGAGACATGTCGTCGTTCCTGATGGTGGGGACCGCTACGCGTCGGTTCCGTTTGCGAATAAAAGAGGTCTTTCAATCGAATCGATCACCGGTTCGCGCATTGATGCGATGCAGCAATCGAGGTTCATAATATCTCAAAAGAACCCTGTGTCAAGCACTTTATTGTGCGTCGCAACATTTCAGTAAACGCTTGATTCGCTTTGGGAATTTTTGACAGGGTGCAAGCGTGGTGGAAGGCGAAAATTGCCGATGCGCAGCGCATGATTCCGATACGAAAACCGCGTCGTCGGCACGACATTCCGATCGGAAACACGTGGCCGCCGCAGCAATGGCGAACCGGCGTCAAGGTGCGGCACGCGTTAAGCGCAGCGCTTTGCGCATGCGTGCACAATGTTCCCTCTCTCGCGCGGCAGCCCGCGCGCAGACCCGTCCCCCAATCCAGCCGCGACGCTCCCATTGACGAGGAGCGCGGATGCAATCCGCGCAGCGCGGCCTGGCGATTTCACAGGAGATGTGACATGGCTGAATCGAGCGGCAAGCCTCTTGGCAAATCCACGACGAGCGCGGGCGCACCGGCCGTCAGCGACCGTAACTCGCTGACGGTGGGACCGGACGGTCCGATCCTGCTGCACGACGTGCATTTCCTCGAGCAGATGGCGCACTTCAATCGCGAGAAGGTGCCCGAGCGTCAACCGCATGCGAAAGGCTCCGGTGCGTTCGGCGAGTTCAAGACCACCGAGGACGTTTCGCAATATACGAAGGCGGCGCTGTTCCAGAAGGGCGCGGCCACCGAAATGCTCGCGCGCTTTTCGACCGTCGCGGGCGAAATGGGCAGCCCCGACACCTGGCGCGACGTGCGCGGTTTCTCGCTGAAGTTCTACACGACCGAAGGCAATTACGATCTGGTCGGCAACAACACGCCGGTGTTTTTCGTGCGCGATCCGATGAAGTTCCCGCACTTCATCCGCAGCCAGAAACGTCTGCCCGATTCGGGTCTGCGCGACAGCGAAATGCAGTGGGACTTCTGGACCAACAATCCGGAATCGGCGCATCAGGTCACGTATCTGATGGGCGAGCGTGGCTTGCCCAAGACGTGGCGCAACATGAACGGCTACGGTTCGCACACGTATATGTGGGTGAACGCGAAGGGCGAGAAGTTCTGGGTCAAGTATCACTTCCACACCCAGCAAGGCATGGCCAATTTCACGAATGCCGAAGCCGAGGCGACGGCGGGCCGCGACGCCGACTTCCATCGCCGCGATCTGTTCGAGGCCATCAAGCGCGGCGAATTCCCGTCGTGGACGCTGTTCGTGCAGGTCATGCCGTACGCGGAGGCGAAGCACTATCGCTTCAATCCGTTCGATCTGACCAAGACCTGGTCGCACAAGGACTATCCGCTGATCAAGGTCGGCACGATGACGCTGAACCGCAATCCGGAAAACTTCTTCGCGCAGATCGAGCAGGCCGCGTTCTCGCCGGGCAACACCGTGCCGGGCATCGGCCTGTCGCCGGACAAGATGCTGCTGGGCCGCGCGTTCGCCTATAACGATGCGCATCGCGCGCGCATCGGCACGAACTTCAACCAGTTGCCGGTGAACCGTCCGAAGGTGCCGGTGCAGACCTATCAGTTCGACGGTCACATGGCTTACGAGCACACCGGCAACGCGCCGGTCTACGTGCCGAACAGCTTCGGCCGTCCGTGGGCGGACGAAACCGGTCCCGCCGAAGACGGCTGGGAAACCGACGGCGACATGGTGCGCAGCGCCTACACGCTGCACGCGGAAGACGACGACTTCGGCCAGCCCGGCGATCTCGTGCGCAAGGTGTTCAACGACAAGCAGCGCGAACTGCTGGTCGAGC
Organism: Paraburkholderia sp. SIMBA_027; assembly: GCF_046535315.1. Lineage (NCBI taxonomy): Bacteria > Pseudomonadati > Pseudomonadota > Betaproteobacteria > Burkholderiales > Burkholderiaceae > Paraburkholderia > Paraburkholderia sp. SIMBA_027. The sequence continues at coordinate 208,924 of NZ_JAWRWY010000013.1, read as the reverse complement.
AGGTGGTGGCGAGCCTGAACGGCGTGGGCAGCCCGGTGCGCGAGAACGTCTTCACGTACTGGAAGAATATCGACGCCGACGTGGGCCGTCGCATCGAGGAAAAGGCCGGCGCCGCGCAGAAGGTGGCCGAGCCCGCGAAGTAAGCCCGCGCGTCTTCGAACACGCTTCATCTGCTTCATCCCGAACCGGATCGGTCCCTGCGGGCCGCTCCGGTTTTTTCATTTTCATTACCGTTGCATGACGGCTGCCGGACGCCAAACTGACACGCGCGCCATCGGGCGGCTTCTGCAGTGTCAGGGACGACGGGCCATAATGGGCGCATTGCCGGGCGGCGGCATCGCGCGCAATCGTATGAGTGCTCGCTATGAACGCTCGTTTGAACGCCTGAGAACCCGGCCGCCTGCCGCGCGTGGCGGGAATAATTTCGACGCGCGGCGCGTTAACCCAACTGACCCGTTACGGCACGTTCACGTGAAAACTTCTCTCTCCGCCGATTCCCGTCTCGACAGTGCAGGCGCTTCGTCCAAATACACGCGCGTCGCGGTGCTGCTGCACTGGTCGATCGCGTTGCTGATCCTCGGCAACGTCGCGCTCGGCCTGAGCGCCGCGCTGCTGCCCGACGGCACGCTCTCCGACAACGCGATCCGCTTCGTGATCGACACGCACAAGTCCATCGGCATCACGGTGCTCGGTCTCGCGATCCTGCGCGTGCTGTGGCGCCTCACGCATCGTCCGCCGCCGCTGCCCGCCGAATTTCCCACCTGGGAAAAAGTCGCGGCCCATGCCGCGCACATCGCGCTGTACGTGCTGATCTTCGCGATGCCGCTCTCGGGCTGGCTGCACGATTCCGCGTGGGTGGCCGCCGCCTCGCATCCCATGTATCTGTTCGGCCTGTTCGAGTGGCCGCGCATCGGCTTCATCATGAATCTCGATCCGGCGACCAAGAACCAGTTGCACGAGCAGTTCGGCGCCTTGCATACGGCGTGCAGCTATGCGCTTTACGGCGTGCTCGCGCTGCATATCGCGGGCGCGCTCAAGCATCAATGGATCGATCGTCATTCGGTGCTGCGCCGGATGATGCCGTGAAGGCCGCCACGCAACGACGGATCGCGCTGACGACATGCCTCGACGCAACGAACACAAAAGGAATGCCTTGAACGACTCGCTCGACCAGGCGCTTGCGCGCACTTCGCCGCGCCTGACGCCGCCGCCCACACCGCTGATCAGCGTCGTGATTCACTTGAGCGTCATGGTGCTCTGGTGCGTGCTGTTCGCGCGCGCGTTCTTCCTGCAGGGCGTGGTGGCGTGGTCGACCGGCATCGCCTATGTGATTTACGACACCGTGCTGCTGCTGTTCGTGGCGTGGCAGGCGCGCGTGCTGTTGCGTCCCGCGCCGGCCAGCGACGAATCGGCGGCGCCGCCGCACGCGCTGCCCACGCTCGGCGTGATTGTCGCCGCGCACAACGAGGCCGCCGTGTTGCCGATCACGCTCGACGCGCTGTTCGCGCAGACGCGCGCGCCGCAGCAGATCGTGATCGCCGACGACGGTTCGAGCGACGGCACGGCCGCGCTGCTCGCGCAACGCTACGGGCTCGCCGATCCGGGCGAAGGGCGCCTGAGCGCGCCGTCCGCGCGCTATCCGACGCTGCGCTGGCTGAAGCTCGCGCACGGCGGCAAGGCGCGCGCGCTCAACGCGGCGCTCAGCGCGATGGACACCGAGACCGTGATGACCGTCGACGCCGATACGCTGCTCGAACCCGACGCCTGCGCCGCCATGGCCACGGCATTCGGCCGCGAGCCGCAACTGGTCGCGGCGGCGGGGCTGCTCACGCCGGTCTGCGGCAACTCGGCGAGCGGGCGCTTCTTCCAGTGGTTCCAGACCTACGAGTACATCCGCAATTTCATTTCGCGCTTTGCGTGGATGCGTGCCGACAGCCTGCTGCTCGTTTCGGGCGCTTTCGCGGCGTTCCGGCGCGAGGCGGTGATGACGGTGGGCGGCTTCGATCCGCATTGTCTCGTCGAGGACTACGAACTGATCCATCGCCTGCGCCGCCATTCGGCGCGCGAAGGTCTGGGCTGGGACGTGCGCGTGATCGGCACGGCGCGCGCCACCACCGACGCGCCCGGTACGCTCGCGAGCTTCCTGCGCCAGCGTCGCCGCTGGTTCGCGGGCTTTCTGCAAACGCAGTACTGGTATCGCGACATGACCGGCAATCGCCGTTACGGCAAGCTCGGTCTCATGATGCTGCCGGTCAAGGCGTTCGATACGGTGCAGCCCATCTACGGGCTCACGGCGTTCGCGCTGCTGCTCGGTTTTCTTTTCGACGGGCGCTTTACGATCGTGCTGCCCGTGCTCGCGGTGATCGTCGGCAAGATTGCGATCGATCTCGCGTTCCATCTGTTCTCGGTGCACCTGTACCGGCGCTGGAGCGGCGACCGCACGCATTCCAGCTTCGGCATGGCGTTGCTGGCGGCGATTTTCGAGCCGTTCTCGTTTCAGCTCATGCGTCACACGGGTGCCACACTCGGCTGGTTCCATTTCCTGCTTGGGCGGCGTAAATGGGGCGTGCAGCAGCGCACCGGGCTCAGCGCCCACGGGCAGCGCGAAAGCGCGGCCTCTTCTCGCTGAGCGCTGAGTACTGAGCGGGTTTCCGGCCTCGATCTTCCGATGGCCGGCTCCGGCGTCATCAAGACGTTTTTCGTCTTGATGACGCTGCGCTTTCCTCTGATCTAATGTCGCCTGCCCGGTCCGCACCGCCTCTGCACCACGATGAGGCGCGCGGACGGTTGGCGTCGCCAGCCGCTCGCGCATTGCGCGGCGGCTTTCGTTTACGCGCGCCGATTTGCACCATGAAGGCGCGCGAAACGGGGCGCGCGGATGGCATGTCCCTTGCTTTTCCAGAGTACGCAGCGCGCCACGCATGACGCCACGACGATCATGCGTGCGAGACGCGCCACTGCATCCACGCGCGAGAACGAGCCGATGCAAGTCCATGACGAAATGCGCGATGAGGGCGCCGTGCGCCCGCACTACGAGCGGTTCCAGCACTGGCTGGAGCGGCAGACTGGCGAAACGATGGCGCGCAAGCGCGCCGAGGCGGACCTGCTGTTCAGGCGTGTGGGGATCACGTTCGCGGTCAACGGCGACCTGTCCGGAACCGAACGTCTGATTCCGTTCGACCTGATTCCCCGCATCATTCCCGCCGACGAATGGGCGCTGCTCGAACGCGGTTTGCGTCAGCGCGTGCAGGCGCTCAATCTGTTTCTGCACGACGTCTATCACGATCGCGACATCGTGCGCGCCGGGCGCATTCCGGCCGAGCAGGTCTATACCAACGCGCAGTATCGGCCCGAAATGCAGGGCATCGATCTGCCGCTCGGCGTCTACGCGCATATCGCGGGTATCGACATCGTGCGCGACGGCCGCGACGGCGCGTTCTACGTGCTCGAAGACAATCTGCGCGTGCCGTCCGGCGTCTCGTACATGCTCGAAAACCGCAAGATGATGATGCGGCTTTTCCCCGAACTCTTCGTGCAGCACAAGGTGGCGCCGGTCGCGCATTATCCCGATCTGCTGCTCGAAACGCTGCGCGCCTGCGCGCCCGCGGGCGTGGACGATCCCACCGTCGTGCTGCTCACGCCGGGCATGTACAACTCGGCGTATTTCGAGCACACGTTTCTTGCGCAGCAGATGGGCGTCGAACTGGTCGAAGGCAGCGATCTGTTCGTCGAAGACAACTACGTGTTCATGCGCACGACGCAAGGCCCGCGCCGCGTCGACGTGATCTATCGCCGCGTGGACGACGACTTTCTCGATCCGCTCGCATTTCGCGCCGATTCGGCGCTCGGCGTGGCGGGGCTGCTCACGGCATATCGCGCGGGCCGCGTGGTGCTCGCGAACGCGATGGGCACCGGCGTGGCCGACGACAAGTCGATCTATCCGTATGTGCCGGACATGATCGAGTTCTATCTCGGCGAAAAACCGATTCTCAACAATGTGCCGACGTGGCAATGCCGCCGCCCCGAAGATCTCGCCTACACGCTCGACCGGCTGCCCGAACTGGTGGTGAAGGAAGTGCACGGCGCGGGCGGTTACGGCATGCTCGTCGGCCCCGCTTCGACGCGCGCGGAAATCGAGGCGTTTCGCGCGCGGCTGATCGCGCGGCCCGGCAATTACATCGCGCAGCCCACGCTGTCGCTGTCGGCGTGCCCGACTTTCGTGGAAGCGGGCATCGCGCCGCGCCACATCGACCTGCGTCCGTTCGTGCTGTCCGGCAAGACCGTGCAGATGGCGGCGGGCGGCCTCACGCGCGTGGCGCTCAAGGAAGGCTCGCTGGTCGTGAATTCGTCGCAAGGCGGCGGAACGAAGGATACGTGGGTGCTGGAATAAATCCGCGAATGAACCGCGAATAACCCGCGAATAAAGCTCGAATCAACCCGCTCGACAGAATCGCTGCAACTGGAACCGAAGAGGAACGACCATGCTGAGCCGTACCGCCGATCATCTGTTCTGGATGGCCCGTTATATGGAGCGGGCCGAGAACACCGCGCGCATGCTGGACATCAATCTCAAGGCGCTGCTGCTGCCGGGCAATGCCGACGACGAGGCGCGCACGCATCGCGCGATGCTGCGCATCTCCGAGCTCGACGCGGCTTTCGACGCGCGTCACGAGAAGGTCACGCGCGCGAACGTGCTCGAATTTCTGGTCGCGGACCCGACCAATCCGTCGAGTATCTATTCGTGTCTGCAGGCCGCGCGTGAAAACGCGCGCGCCGTGCGCGGCACGCTTACGACGGAGTGGTGGGAAACGGTCAACGACACCTGGCTGCAGTTTCACGAGCTGCTGCGAACCGACGAATTGAGCACGCATCCGGAAACGCTGTTCGAATGGGTGAAATTCCGCTCGCATTTGTCGCGCGGCGTGCGTGTGGGGACAGCGTTGCAGGACGACGCGCTGTTCTTCACGCAGCTCGGCACCTTTCTCGAACGCGCCGACAACACCGCGCGCATTCTCGACGTGCGTTTCGTGGAAGTCGATAACGCCGATTCGCGTTCCGCCGCGCGTCAGCTCGAAGACTTCTATTACTGGACTTCGATTCTGAGTTCGGTGTCGGCGCTCGAAATCTATCGCAAGGTCTATCGCGACGTGGTCACGCCGGCGCGCGTGGTCGAACTGTTGATCCTCAATCAGCAGATGCCGCGTTCGCTGCTCGCGTCGATGGACGGCGTGTGCGCGAATCTCGCGATGCTGCGCACGGACACGTCGAAAGAGGTCGAGCGCACGGCGGGCAAGCTGCGCGCCGAACTGCTCTATGCGGATCTGCGGCAGATTTTTTCGGTGGGCGTGCATACGTTTCTCACGCAGTTCCTCGCGCGCGTCTACGAACTCGGCAACCAGGTGGCGCGTACCTATCTGATGCTGCCGGTGGGTTAGACGGGCGCGCGTGGATCGATATCTTTTTCGTCTTGATGTGGTTCTTGTTGCCGTTTTGTTGAAGGACTTTCGCCATGCAACTCGCGATTCGCCACGACACCGTTTATCGCTACGATGCGCCCGTGCATTATTCGATCCAGCAGTTGCGCCTCGCGCCGCTCACCACGTCGAGCCAGATCGTCACGCAATGGCATGTCGATGCTCCGGGCAAGCTCGACGCGAGCCGTGACGCCTACGGCAACACGCTGATGACGCTGGTGCTCTCGAAGCCGCACAACGAGATCCGGCTACGCGTGCGCGGCGAAGTGGAGACGGTGCCGCTCGCCGACGGTCGGTTGCCCGAAGGCGAGGGCCCGATTCCCGCCGAGCATTTCACGTCGCCCACGCGCCTGACCGAAGCCGACGACGCGCTCGCCGCGTTCGCGCACAGCCTCGCGCCGCTCGACAGCGCGGCCGCGCTGCTCGAGGCGGCGGCGCGCGTGACCGAGCGCGTGTGCTACGAAGCGGGCGTGACAGACGTCACGCACACGGCCGCGGATGCGCTCGCGATCGGGCGCGGCGTGTGTCAGGACCACGCGCACGTGATGTTGGCGCTGTGCCGCGCGCGCGGCGTGCCGGCGCGCTACGTGAGCGGCTATGTCGATCCCGGCGACGTGCCGGAGATGGCGAGCCACGCGTGGGTCGATGTCTGGCTCGACGGCGGCTGGGTCACGGTGGACGTCACGCATGCGTGTTTCGCGAGCGAGAAGTACTGCCGCATTGCCGTGGGCCGCGACTACGAAGCGGCGGCGCCGGTGCGCGGACGCCGCATCGGCGGACTGAACGAGACGATGGACGTGAACGTGCGCGTCAGCGCGCAGAGTGCACTGAGTGCGCAGCAATAGTTTTCTCGATATCGGAAAGGAAACTCAAGGAGACGACGCGTGTTTCGCATCGGCAACATCCGGTGCGTAGAGCGCGCGTCGAGGGAACAGCATGACCTACTGTGTAGCCATGGCCGTCGACGACGGCCTCGTTTTTCTCGCGGATACGCGTACCAACGCGGGCGTCGATCACATCAGCACGTCGCGCAAGATGGCCGTGTTCGAGGAGCCGGGCGAACGCGTGCTGGTGCTGCTCGTGGCCGGCAATCTGGCGATCACGCAGGCGACGCTACAGGTGCTCACCGAGCATCAGGACCCGGCGCGGCCCACGCTCTGGAACGTGCCGGGCATGGTCGAGGCGGCGCGGCTTGTCGGCGAGGCGGTGCGCGAGGTGCATCGGCGCGACGCCGAGGCGCTCAAGGCCTTCAACGTCGATTTCAATTGCAGCTTCATCCTCGGCGGGCAGTTGCGCGGTCAGCCGATGCGGCTGTTCCAGATCTACGCGGCGGGCAATTTCATCGAGACGTCGAGCGTCAATCCGTATTTCCAGATCGGCGAATCGAAGTACGGCAAGCCGATCATCGATCGCGTGCTGACGCCGCGCACGCCGCTCGACGAGGCTGCGAAATGCGCGCTCATTTCGATGGATTCCACCTTGCGCTCGAATCTTTCGGTGGGTTTGCCGCTCGATTTGCTCGTCTACGAGCGCGATGCGTTGCGCGTGACTCGCTATGCATCGCTCGATGAATCGAACGCCTATTTCGACATGCTGCATTCGACGTGGGGCGAGCGGCTGCGTCAGGTGTTCAGCGAGATTCCCGATCCGCTCTGGACCGATGGCGGCAGCGCGCCGCGTCACGAGCGCGTGGATCTGCCGATCGTCGCGCGGCCCGCGCACGACGGCGGCGGCACCGAGCCGCGTCTTGCGCAGACGCTCGCGCAAGGGCCGCAGCCCGGGCTGCCGCCGCGTAACACCTGACGCCTGATCCTTCGGCAGCTTCGGGCACGTCAGGCGCATCGGGGCACGTCGGGGCATGTCGGGGCATGTAAGGCCGCCGAACCGTCATGCGTGCGTCGCTTGCGCCGACGCACGCGGTATCCTCCCGTGAGACGTGTAGCCCGCGCGCGGCGCGCAGCCCGTGCGACTTTCGACCGGACACAGGAGACAGGTTCATGAAGCACGACGACCCGAAGCCCGAGGACCCGCACGAAGCAGGCGGCCCGATGAGCGATCAGGGCAACGCACACGGCCCGAGCGGCCCCGACGATCCCACGCGTCGCCGCGTGCTGGGCGGCCTCGCGGCGGTGGGCGTGGGCCTCGCGATCGGCGGCTGCGAGACGACCGGGCCGGGCGCGACCGGCACGATGGGCTCGACGGGCACGACGGGCGGACCCGGTGCGCCGCGCAGCGCGGCCGACGCGCGCGTGGATGCGGCGTTGCGCGACCAGGTGCGCCACATCGTCGTGATCTACGCCGAGAACCGCAGCTTCGTGAACCTGTACGGCGATTTTCCGGGCGTGCAGACGCCGCTTGCCGGTGTCGGCGCAGCGCGCTATACGCAGCTCGACCGCGACGGCAAAACCGCGCTCGCGCAGTTGCCGAAGATCTGGGGCGGGCTCGTTCCGCAGGCGCAGGAAGTCGGCGGCCGGCGCTACATGATCGACGAGCAGGCCATCACGGGGCTGTCGAACGGGCCGTTCCGCATCGCCGACGCGCAGGGCCGGCCGCTGCCGAACGGCGTCATCACGCGCGACCTCGTGCATCGCTTCTATCAGAACCAGATGCAGATCAACGGCGGCCGCAACGACCAGTTCGCCGCGTGGGGCGACTCGGGCGGGCTCGTGATGGGCTATTACGAGAATTCGGCGGACTCGCTGAGGCTGTGGAAACTCGCCCAGCAATACACGCTTTGCGACAACTTCTTCATGGCTGCGTTCGGCGGTTCGTGGCTCAACCACATCTTCCTGATCTCTGCGCAGGCGCCGTTCTATCCCAACATCCAGGCGAGCCCGGCGAAGCATCTGGTTTCCGTGCTCGATGGCGACGATCCGCTCGGCACGCGTCTGAAAACGGCGGCGGCGAGTCCGGCGTCGGCGCTCGGCGGCCCGCCGAAGTTCGTGAACGACGGCCTGTTCACGCCCGACGGCTACGCGGTCAACACGATGGCGCCGCCGTATCAGCCGAGTAGTGTGCGTCCGGCCGAGGACGGCAATGCGGCGTGGGCCGATGCCGCCGATCCGCGCGTGTTGCCGCCGCAAACCTACGCGACGATCGGCGACCGGCTGTCGGCGAAGGGTGTCGACTGGGCGTGGTACAGCGGCGCCTGGCAGTACGCGCTCGACCATCGCGATACCGGCGCGGTGCCGGATTTTCAGTATCACCATCAGCCCTTCAACTACTTCGCGAGCTTTGCGCCGGGGACGGCGGAGCGCGCGCGGCACCTGCGCGACGCGGGCGTGGGCGACGATCCGGCCACCAACCGCCTGCTCGCCGACATCGACGCGGGCCGTCTGCCGACGGTGACCTTCTACAAGCCGCAGGGCAATCTGAACATGCACGCGGGCTATGCGGATGTGGAGTCGGGCGACCGGCACGTGGCCGCCGTCATCGAGCATCTGCAGCGCAGCCCGCAATGGGCCAACACGGTGATCGTCATGACGCACGACGAGAACGGCGGCTGGTGGGATCCGGTCGCGCCGCCCACGGGCGACCGCTGGGGACCGGGCTCGCGCATTCCGGCGCTCGTGATCGCGCCGTTCGCGAAGCAGGGTTACGTCGATCACACGTTCTACGACACGGCGTCGATCCTGCGCTTCATCAGCCGCGTGCACGGCCTCGCGCCGCTCGACGGCGTGGCGTCGCGCGACCGGGCGTTTGCCGAGCGCGGACAGACGCCGCCTGGCGATCTGACGGCGGCGCTCGATCTGGCCTGAGGTGAGCGAAGAGAGGTAATCGAACGCGAAGCGGGGAGGCGAGCGCCTCGCCCGCGCGAGCGGTGCTCATCGCAGACGCAGTTGCCGCTTTCGTGACTGGAGCGACTAACTGTCCGTCCGATCAATGGGTTGGCGTAATCTCCAGGAGGTTATCCCCAAAGTTTTCAACAAAAACTGTGGACAACTTTTTTGCGCAAAAAACGTGCATTTCTGCTGCTCCCGGTGCGCTTCTCTTTTTCTGTCAATGACTTAGGTGAAATGTCCCAAGGTTGCCCACAAGGCTGTGAACAAAATCTGTGGACAAGCCGCGCGGGGACGTGGCGCCTGGCGCCCGATCTGCTCTGATTGGAAACGTCGTGAACAAAACGATATGCATCAGGCACTTGGCGCACTCGTCCCAGGGTTACGCACAGGGCTGCCAACAAAATCTGTGGAGAACTTTGTCGCGTGGTGCGGGAGCGGGCGAAGGCGGGCTTCGTGTGTAGGGCGAGGGGAGCGGCGCTGTCAGGCATCAGCCGCCTGCCAGACCAGCGCCACCGTTTGAAGAACGATGAGCGCGCGGGAAGTGGGCGTCCAGAGCGACGTTTTCACATTGGGCGCGCAACGCCAGGCGCAGACCATCCATAGAAACAGTCCGGCCGCATAAAGCATGACGACGACCAGCAATGCGAGCGTCGACGCCTCGGCCTGCACGCACGCGCGCAGGATGAAACCGGCAACGAGGCCGTAGGGGAGTCCGAGGAGCCACCAAACCTTCCAGCACCGTTCCTGACCGCGCCATGCGTTGATAAGCATCTTTGCCTCCTGTGCAAGTGGTCTTTGATCGTAAACCGATCTCAAAACTATGGATTGCCAGGTAGTACGCAGCCTGAAAGGTGATAGAGGTCAATATCGCGATAGCCCGTGACACTAAGCTTCCCGTTTCCTGCTCAAAAGCGAGGTTCACGATGCGCCTGACTCCCGGTGTGGTGTTTCTGGTTTGTTGCGGTGTACTGATTGTCTGTGCCGCCCTGTCGCTTACTTCGACAGACATCGTTCCCATCTTCGCGGTAACGGTGACGGCAGGGACCATCGGTGTGGGCTGCCTCTTCTGGATGCAGTATGTCCGCGAGCGTCGCTGGTTCTAGCCGCTTTCCGTGTGCCGACCCGGCGGCGGTTTTTTGCACCTGCCGTCGGGGCACGCCGTGTGTGATGGCATCACGGATGCCGCTGCGATCAACCAGGGTGCGGTCACTTTCGCAATCCAGCCCAAACGCTTCTCCGCGCAGCAAGCGCCCATATTCATTCCGGGGCCCTCATCGACTGCCACAAGCGATTTGTAAAAGCGGCCGCCGGCGCATTTCGCCCTGCAAATATTGCAACACGCCTGACTCACCTCAGCCCACCCAGATGCTGATATCGGTAACACCACGGTTGCAAGCATCCACCGTTCCACCCGATAATCGCAGTCGATACGCCTGACGACGCACCCCAAGCGTCGCGGCCTTCCCCTCGCCACTACCCGTCGCGCCGTGCTCAAAAACTCGCGCTTTGTCGGTCTTCTGCATATCCCCGGTTTCCTGCCGCTTGCCGGCGCCACCCTGATGCTCGGCGTGGCGATGTCGTTCACCGCGCCCTATCTCTCGCTATTCGGCGTCGAGCGCGCGGGCATGACGCCGCTGCGACTCGGCCTGTTCATGACGACGATCGCCATGAGCGGCGTGATCGCCAGCACGGCGGCGGGCCGCTGGAGCGACGCCACCGGCAAGCATCGGCCGCTGTTGCTCGCCTCGCTATGCGCGGCCACGCTCGGCTATATCTCCCTGTGCATCGTGCGCGACTACCGGCTGCTGCTCGTGGTCGGCATCGCGTTCATCGGCGCGGGCGGCTGCGCGTTGTCGCTGGTGTTCTCGTTCAGCCGCGCGGCGCTGCCCTGCGCGGACGATGCCGAACGCACTTTCGCCAGCGCGACGCTGCGCACGATTCTCTCGGCGGCGTGGGTGTTCGGCCCGGCGGTCGGCGCGCTGGTGCTGGCGGCCACGAGCTTCTACGGCCTCTTTCTGTTCGCGGCGGCGAGCTTCGCGGCGTGCGGCTTCATCGTCTGGCGCATGCGCGAGCCGCGCGCCGACGAGCACGCCACCCAACATCTGATGACGCGTCCCACGGCGCAGGAAGTCGCCCAGGAAATCGCCGAGGAGGCGATCGCGCCGTACGAAGGGCAGCCGCTCACGCAGGCGGAAGTGCAGCCCGCCGTGAAGCAGCGCGTGCGCGCAGACGCGCCCGAAGCCACGCAAAAAGACATCATGCGCGCCGTCGTGGCGCTCACGCTCATCGGCCTCGCGGCCAACGCGACGATGATCGTGCTGCCGCTCTACATCGTGCATGGGCTGGACGGCACGCGCATCGACGTTTCGATCATGCTCGGTCTCGGCGCGTTCATGGAAATCCCGATGATGCTCGCGCTCGGCGCGAAGGCCTCGAAGCTCAACAAGCCGAACTGGCTCGCGGCGTGTGCGGTCGTGCACGCGGTGTACTTCGCGTCGATGGCGGCGGCGCCCGGTGTGCATTCGCTCATCCCGATGCAGATTCTCAACGCATTCGTGGTGGCCGTGACGTCGTGCCTCGGCATGACCTACGTGCAGGATCTGATGCCCGAATCGCCGGGGCGCGCGACGGCGCTGTTCTTCAATGCGTCGCGGCTCGGTTCGATTCTTTCCGGCGTGCTGTCGGGCTTGCTCGTGCAGGCCTTCGGTTATCGCGGCACGTTCCTGTTCTGCGGTGTGCTGGCGCTGTGCGCGCTCGTGCTGTTCGCGGTGCCGGGCGAGCAATATCCGAAGATGGCGCGCGCGCTGCGCCGGTTCGTGCGGGAGCGCGTGGCGTCGCGTACGCGTCGCGACTGAGCGGCGTCGCGGTTATCCGGCTGATTGATCAGGCATCCGAATCAATTGTTCACCAAGGCAAAGCGGCGCGATCGACGCGCCGCTGCCTGAATCTTCCCGCGTGGCGTTACTGTGCGGTTTCCGTCAGGCGAATTGCGTTCGTGCTGCCGGTTTCATCGGCGAAATCTTCGGCGTCGACATCGTAGCCCGACGGTTCCCAGCGCACCGCGAGCAGCGCCGCGAGACCGGCGAGCGGCGCGATGGCGATGATCCAGAACACGCGCGTGCTGAGCGCGGCGGCGAGCACGGGGAACAGGAACAGCGACACCGTCGAGCTTGCGCGCATCAGCGTCTGGTTCAGGCCGACGCCCACGCCGCGCAGCGACGTCGGGTAGCCGAGCGAGGCGAACGTCATGCTGTGCGAGCCAGGCCCGATGCCCTGGCCGAACAGGAAGGCGGCGAGCATCGCGACGGCGCTCACGACTTCCGGCGTCGTCGACGGCTTGCCGACGATCGCGAGGCCCACGAGCGCGCAGAACTGGATCGTGTAGCCCCAGACCGTCATCTTCCACGCGCCGAAGCGCGGCACCGTGCGCACGGCGATCAGGCCACCGACGAACGCAAAACCCAGGTTGAGCGCGAGCGAGGCGAGGATGGTGGTGAGCATCGACTGCGCGAGGAAGCTCGAGATGATCACGGGCAGGCCGAACGCGACCGCGTTGTACGCGAACGAGGAGGCCACGCCGATCACGGTCGCGAGCGTCGTGCGTCGCGCGTAGACGCCGCGCATCAGCGCGCCGTAGTTCTTCCACGACGCCACGCGTGCGGGTTTCGCGGCGGCCGCCTGACGTGCTTCCGGCGCGACTTCGGCGTCGATGCCGTAGGAGCGTTTGAGGATGCGCGCGGCATCGGCGAGATCGCCCTGGTTCGCGGCCCACACCGGCGACTCGCTGATATAGCGGCTGCGAATCGCGATGATGACGAGCGCGGGCACCGCGCCGAAACCGAGCGTCAGGCGCCACAGCAGGTGCGAGTGCGAGGCGGGCAGCGTCGAGTACAGCGCGAGCACGAGCAGATACGAGACGCTGATCGCCGCATACCAGACGGGGCACCACATCGCCACGCGCGCGGCTTTGTTGCCGCGTCCGGCGAGGCGCGAGAACTCGGCGAGGAAGGCCATCGCCACCGGCAGGTCGATGCCGACGCCGAGGCCCATCACGAAGCGCGCGCCGCCCAGCACCCATGCGTTGGGCGCGAGCGCGCAGGCGATCGCCGCGACCACGAAGAAGAACATGTCGGCCATGAACACGCGGTAGCGGCCGATGCGGTCGGTCAGGAAGCCGCCGAGGAACGCGCCGACGATTGCGCCGAAGGTGATCGCCGAGGCCACGAAGCCGGTGCCGGCGGGCGTCAGTGAGAATTCGCGCGCGACGTCCTTGAGGCCGAAGGCGAGGGCGCCCAGGTCGTAGGCGTCGAGGAACACGCCGCCCAGCGCGATCGCGACGACGATGCGTGCGTTGCTGCCGGGCGCGCCGCCCGCGTTGACGAGCCGCGAGACGTCGGCGGCGCTGCGGATGAGCGGACGGCCGGCGTGGGACGAAGAGGAAGCCGAAGCAGGGGCGGAAGCGGACGAAACGGACATGCGAGGCGGGGCGGCAACGAGGAGCAACGAAAACTGCGGGCGGCGCAATGCCGGTCGAAGGCGCAGATGCTACCGGCGACGGCGCGCGCGCCCAAATCGTTTTTGGTTATGAGCTCATGCCTTGCGAGGCCGGTGTCCGGGCCGGACGCGTCGCGGGCATGACGACTGGCGTTGCAGGGAGCCAGTCAGCGCACAGAATCAGTGCATATAGGTCACGCGGCGCGCGCGGTCGCTCAGTTGCACGCCGGCGTCGAGCAGCGCGATGGCGAACCAGCGCGCGGTCTTGAGCATGCCGCTCACGCTCGGCGTCGGCAGCCAGTCGTTGAGCAGCTGCACGGCGGCTTCGCTGCGCGTCGATTGCAGCAGCGCGATCACCTGCAGGAGCGAGCCTTCGTCCTTGGCCAGCTCCGAGGCGCAGCGGCAGCGCGTGTCGAGCGGGCGGCACGACGCGCGGCACAGCGTACCCATCAGCAGATCGAAGTGGCCGATGCCGTCGACGGCGATACCGGCGTCGGCCAGCACGCCACGCCAGTTTTCGTCCTTGGCGTAGGCGTCGCAATGCGGACGCAGCCAGGTGCGCACGGCGCGCAGCACGGTTTGCTCGGCGCTGTCGGGATGATGGACGAAGGTGTCGTCGATCAGGGTGTCGTTTCTCGTAAACGGGGCGGTGTAGTTCATGGAGCCTCCGGCGAACGGTCAAGCGTGGCGCGGACGCTCCGCGCTCACATGATTCGGAGCCGGTCTCGCCGGCATGGGCTCCATGATGCGGCAATTTTTTATCAAATGCAAATGATTCTCATTTGATATTTAATGCGCATGGCGGGAGGAAGATGAACCGGACCGCGGCGTTCGTCGGAGCGGGGCGCCGTTTCGGCTGGGCGGAAAGGACTCTTCCAGGCGGCCCGCTTAATTCGGGGTCCGCAACCCGCTACAGTGCGCCCATGCGTGTTCCAGCGTCGCTGGCGCATCGTGAGAGTTTGGCCCCTGCCCGCATACGGCAGGGGCTTTTTTTTGCGCTGCGCAAACGGTCGCAAGGTGGGGCTGGAACGTCTTTTCGACGCTCGCGGCGGACCGCTCTCTCTGCCTAAGTAATTGAAACGAAAGATACAAGTAATGTATTATTCAGCCCGCGCTGCGCGACAGCATGCCGCGCCAGGTGGGGCTTGCGAGGTCGAAACAGGTGATTTCGGAGTAAAAAGCGGGCTTCAGAGGCCGTTTTGTCGTTTTTCTTCGTAGTATAATTGCTAATAAAAACAATGACTTGCATCAATCTTCGATCCGGCTCGCATTGTTGCGCTGCAAAAGTTCCGTATTCCGATTACCCTCGTTAACCCTTGAACGTGTGTTGCATTTCGCCGCTCAGCTGACAAAGACATTACAGCCAGCCCGGTTCGATTTTCACCCCGCGTCAATCTTTCAAATTGCTTGCGCCCGGGCGGCGCGCTGTCGAAGCTATTTGCTCCGCATTTTTAAGGTCCTGTTGAAATGCAATCCGTTCCATTTCTGAGTCTGGCGATCTGGATTCCCATCCTGTTCGGCGTGGCTGTGCTGCGTCTGGGGTCGGACCGTCATCCGCAGCGCGCGCGCTGGCTTTCGCTGATCGGCTCCCTCGTCGGTCTGCTGCTGACGCTGCCGCTCATCAGCGGCTTCGACAACCACGAAGCCGGCATGCAGTTCGTCGAATTCCGCAACTGGCTGCCCGAGTTCGGCGTGGCGTGGCGTCTGGGGATCGATGGCATTTCGATGTGGCTCGTCGTGCTTACCGCGTTCACGACGCTGGTGATCGTGATCGCCTCGTGGGAGTCGATCACCGTGCGCGTCGCCCAGTACTTCGGCGCGTTCCTGATCCTCTCGGGCCTGATGGTCGGTACCTTTGCGGCCACGGACGGCATGCTGTTCTTCGTGTTCTTCGAAGCCACGCTGATCCCGCTGTACCTGCTGATCGGCACGTGGGGCCACGCCCGCCGCACGTACGCCGCGGTCAAGTTCTTCTTCTTCTCGTTCGGCGGCTCGCTGCTGATGCTGCTGTCGATGCTGTATCTCTACAGCCAGTCGCACACCTTCGACATGTCGGCGTGGCATAACCTCACGCTCGGCTTCGTCCCGCAGGTGCTGGTGTTCATCGGCTTCTTCGCGGCCTTCGCGGTCAAGGTGCCGATGTGGCCGTTCCACACCTGGCTGCCCGACGTCCACCTCGAAGCGCCCACCGGCGCGACCGTGCTGATGGCCATGCTCAAGCTCGGCGGCTACGGCTTCCTGCGCTTCACGCTGCCGATCACGCCGGACGCCGCGCACTTCTTCGCGCCCGTGATCATCACGCTGTCGCTGGTGGCGGTGGTGTACTCGAGCCTGCTCGCGCTCGCGCAGACCGACATGACCAAACTGCTCGCGTACTCGACGGTCGCCCACATGGGTCTCGTCACGCTGGGCCTGTTCCTCTTCAACCAGATCGGCACCGAAGGCGCGATCGTTCAGATGATTTCGTACGGCTTCGTCTCGGGCGCGCTGCTGCTGTCGGTTGGCGTGCTGTTCGACCGTACCAAGACGCGCACGATCGCGGCTTACGGCGGCGTGGTCAACGTGATGCCGCGCTACGCGACGTTCATGATGCTGTTCTGCATGGCCAACGTCGGCCTGCCGGGCACCTCGGGCTTCGTGGGCGAGTTCATGGTCATCATGGGCGCGATCCGCGTGAACTTCTGGATCGGTGCGATCGCCACGACCACGGTCGTGCTCAGCGCCGCGTACACGCTGTGGATGTACAAGCGCGTGATCTTCGGCGCGGTGGCGAACAAGAGCGTCGCGAAGCTGGCTGACATCGGCCGCCGCGAAACGCTGATCTTCGCGTCGCTCGCCGCACTGGTGCTGGCGGTGGGCATCTATCCGAAGCCCATGACCGACGCGATCGAGCTCTCGGCCGCGAACCTCGTCGCTCAGGCCGGCCGCACCAAGCAGCCGACCGACGAAGCCGCGAACGCCAACACGGATGCCGTGCGCGCCGGTTCGGCCGGTGCGGACGTGCGTGCGGTTTCGCTGACCGAGCGTTCGCCGACGTAAGCAGCACGTTCACTGTAGTTAAAGAATGACGACGCACGCGCGCGCCGTCCCGCGAGTGTTCGCGGCACGGCGCGCGTGTACGTTCAAGAGTTTCCGAATTGCAAGATTCGGGAAAAAAGCCGCGGCGAGTCTGCGTTGGAATAAGGGCAGGGCATGACGTGCGTGTGTTGATGAGGCGCGACGAACCTCGCGAACACATGTGACAAAGTGTCTCACTTTTGTTTTGACAAAGATCATTTTCAACATTCATTGATTGTTATTGATCAAAGCGGCTGTATGATGCGGTCGCGCTTCCTTTGCGTGATGTCAGGGGTAGTGCCCGGAACTATTCAATGAATGAAATTCAGGCAAACGTGATGAAAAGAACAACCTTTCAAAGGTTATTGCTTCCCGTCAGCGCCGGATTGGCCATGTGTCTTTCCGGCTGCAACATGGAAGTCCTCGACCCCAAAGGGAGCGTGGGCATGGCGGAAAAGTCGCTGATCGCGACCTCCACCTGGGCCATGCTGATCGTGGTGATCCCCGTGATCATCCTGACGCTGTGGTTCGCGTACCGCTACCGCGCTTCCAACCGCAACGCCACCTACGCACCGAAATGGTCGCACTCGACGGCGATTGAAATCGTCGTCTGGACGGTCCCCACACTGATCATCCTGTTTCTCGGCGTGCTCACGTGGAAGACCACCCACGAGCTCGACCCGTACAAGCCGCTCGAATCGAACGTCAAGCCGATCAACGTCGAAGTTGTGGCGCTCGACTGGAAGTGGCTGTTCATCTATCCGGATCTGGGCATCGCGACGGTGAACCAGCTGGCCGTGCCCGTCGGCACGCCGGTGAACTTCAGCATCACGTCGGATTCGGTGATGAACTCGTTCTTCATCCCGCAGCTTGGCACCCAGGTCTACGCGATGGCAGGCATGCAGACCCGTCTGCACCTGATCGCCGATCACGCTGGCGATTACGCCGGTCTGTCGGCGAACTTCAGCGGCAAGGGCTTCTCGGACATGAAGTTCCGCACGCTCGCCACGAGCCAGCAAGACTTCGACGCGTGGGTTCAGAAGGTCAAGGCGTCCTCGACGCAGCTTTCGATGGACCAGTACGCGACGGTCGCGCAGCCGAGCGAAAAGGCGCCTGTTGAGTACTTCTCGACGGTGGATCCGAAGCTCTTCAACAACATCATCGCGAAGTACAACAACGGCCACGTCACGAATTTCAGTGACCCGTCCTGCGTGACCAAGGGGTAATCCAAGCATGTTCGGAAAACTTACACTGGACGCCATTCCGTATCACGAGCCGATTATTCTCGGCACGATGATCGGGATGGCAATCATCGGCGCATTCGTGCTCGGTGGCGTCACTTACCTCGGTAAGTGGAAATATCTGTGGACCGAGTGGCTGACGAGCGTCGACCACAAGCGTCTGGGCGTGATGTACATCGTGCTCGCCCTGATCATGCTGCTGCGCGGCTTCGCCGACGCCATCATGATGCGTACCCAGCTCGCGCTGGCGTACAACGCGCCGGGCTACCTCCCGCCGCACCACTACGACCAGATCTTCACGGCTCACGGCGTGATCATGATCTTCTTCATGGCCATGGCTTTCATGGTTGGCCTGATGAACATCGTGGTGCCGCTGCAGATCGGTGCGCGCGACGTCGCGTTCCCGTTCCTGAACTCGCTGTCGTTCTGGATGACCGCCGTTGGCGCGATCCTGCTGATGATCTCGCTGGTCGTCGGTGAGTTCGCCATGACGGGCTGGCTCGCGTATCCGCCGCTTTCGGAGCTGGCATACAGTCCAGGCGTCGGGGTCGACTACTACCTGTGGGCGCTGCAGATCTCGGGTGTCGGCACGCTGCTGACCGGCGTGAACTTCTTCGTCACCATCATCAAGATGCGTGCCCCCGGCATGACGCTGATGAAGATGCCGGTGTTCACGTGGACGGCGCTGTGCACGAACGTGCTGATCATGGCCGCGTTCCCGATCCTGACCGTCACGCTCGCGCTGCTCGGCCTGGACCGTTACGTCGGCACGCACTTCTTCACGAATGACGGCGGCGGCAACGCCATGCTGTACCTGAACCTGATCTGGGCTTGGGGTCACCCCGAGGTGTACATCCTGATCCTGCCGGCGTTCGGTATTTTCTCGGAAGTCGTTGCGACCTACGCGAAGAAGCCGCTGTTCGGTTACACCACCATGGTCTACGCGACCTGCTCGATCATGGTGCTCTCGTTCCTCGTGTGGCTGCATCACTTCTTCACGATGGGTTCGGGCGCCGACGTCAATGCGTTCTTCGGCATCATGACGATGATCATCGCGATCCCGACGGGCGTGAAGATCTTCAACTGGCTGTTCACGATCTACCGCGGTCGCCTCGAGTTCACCTCGCCGGTGCTGTGGACGCTCGGCTTCATGGTCACCTTCACCATCGGCGGCATGACCGGCGTGATGATGGCGATCCCGGGCGCGGACTTCGTGCTGCACAACTCGCTGTTCCTGATTGCTCACTTCCACAACGTGATCATCGGCGGCGTGCTGTTCGGCTACCTGGCCGGCTTCAACTACTGGTTCCCGAAGGCGTTCGGCTTCAAGCTGAACGAAAAGCTGGGCAAGCGCGCGTTCTGGTTCTGGCTCGTGGGCTTCTACGTTGCATTTACGCCGCTGTACGTGCTGGGCTTCATGGGCGCAACCCGCCGTCTGAACCACTACGACAATCCGGCATGGCATCCGTGGATGGTCATCGCCTGGGTTGGCGCCGTGCTCGTGGCAATCGGTATCGCTCACCAGCTGATGCAGCTGTACGTGTCGATCCGCGACCGCAACCTGCCGGAAAACCGCGACCTGACGGGCGATCCGTGGGGTGGCCGTACGCTGGAGTGGTCGATGTCGTCGCCGCCGCCGGTCTACAACTTCCCGGTTATCCCGAACGTGTCGGAACTCGATGAATTCCATCACCTGAAGGAAATGGGCCGCGAAACGCCGGACGTCGCGAACACGCATTACACCGATATCCACATGCCCTCGAACACGAGCGCAGGTCTGTTCATCGGTTTCTTCAGCCTGGTGCTCGGCTTTGCTGGCATCTGGCACATCTGGTGGCTCATGATCGTCGGCTTCGTCGGTATTCTCGGCACGGCTATCGCTTACAGCTTCCAGAAGAACGAAGGCTATTACATCCCGGCCGCCAAGGTCCGGGCGGACGAAGAAGCGCGTAGTCGCGCACTGGTCAAGGCGTTTGCTGACAAGCAGCGCGGTGGCAAGGTTGAAGAAGCACTGGAGGCCAACTGATGTTGACGAAAACTGGTGCGGCCGCACTTGCGGAGCACGATCACCACGATCACCCGCCGTCACACTCGGTGTTCGGTTTCTGGCTGTACCTGATGACCGACTGTATTCTGTTCGGCTCGCTGTTCGCAGTGTTCGCCGTGATGCAGAATCAGTTCGCAGGCGGCCCGACGGGTAAGGATCTGTTCGACATCCAGGGCGTGGCGATGGAAACGGCAGTGCTGCTGCTGTCGTCCATCACCTACGGTTTCGCCATGATCGGCGCGCACAAGCAGCGCAAGGGTCAAGTGCTGGTCTGGCTGGCGATCACCTTCCTGCTGGGCGCGACGTTCCTGTACTTCGAACTGCATGAGTTCGCGCACATGATCGCCGAGGGCAACGGCCCGCAGCGCAGCGCCTTCCTGTCGTCGTTCTTCACGCTGGTCGCCACCCACGGTATCCACGTGACGATGGGCATGATCTGGATGATCGTCCTCATGGTTCAAGCCGTGAAGGCGCCGGTGCTGGGCGAGCGCGAAATCCGCCGCCTCGCGTGCCTGAGCCTCTTCTGGCACTTCTTGGACATCGTCTGGATTTGCGTGTTCTCCTTTGTTTATCTTGCGAGCGTGATCTAAATGAGTGCTCATTCCATCCATGAAGAAGAAAGCCATGGCAGCGTAGCTAGCTACGTGGCAGGTTTCGTCCTGGCGGTGGTGCTCACGGCCGCTTCGTTCTGGCTCGTGCTGCACGGCGGCTTCCCGCGTGAAACCGCGCTGCTCGGCCTCGCCGTGCTGGCTGTGGTGCAGATCGTGGTCCATCTCGTGTTCTTCCTGCACATGAACACGTCGTCGGGCCAGCGCTGGAACGTGACGGCATTTGGCTTCACGGTGTTGACGGTCCTGATCGTGGTCGTCGGTACGCTGTGGGTCATGCACAACGTCAGCATGAACATGATGTCGCGTTGATTTTTCAATCAGCGATATCGGCTTGATCCGCATCCGGCGTTCGCGCCGGATCGCAAACAAGCAAAACGCCGCCTGGGCTTGCGCCCGGCGGCGTTTTTCTTTTGCGGCATGCCGACGTGCTTTCGCGTGTTCAGGCGCCGAAGCGCTGGCGCACGATCGCGGCGACGGCGCGGCCGAGCTTGTGATGCTGATCGGCCTCGTAGTGGATGCCGTCGGTCGCGCTGACGGTGGCGACTTCGCCGGCGTCGAGAAACGCCGAGCCGTGCTTGACCGCCACGCGCTCGTAGAGCGGCGCGAGCAGCCGCGATTTCGCCGCGCCGCCCGTGAAGATCGCGCCGAGAAAGCCGACCTCGTCGATTGGCACGGGCGCCATCAGCAGGACGTGCGGCGTCGCGCCGCCCGGGCCCGCGCGGCAGGCGACCAGGGTTTCGAGCAGGACGTCGACGGAATGGGCGATGTCGGCGGGCGTGACCGAAAAGCGCGTCTTGAGGTCGTTGGTGCCGAGCATGAGCACGACTACGTCGACGGGCAACTGGCTTTCGAGGCACGGCCGCAGATACGCGAGGCCGTTCTTGTGGCGGCCCTCGATCGGGTCGTCGTGGACGGTGGTGCGCGCGGGCAGGCCTTCCTCGACGATCTTCCAGCCGCTGCCCAGCGTCTCGGCCAGCACGCCGGGCCAGCGGTCGGCGGGGGCGAATCGTTCGAGCACACCGGGAAGATTGAGCGGCTTGGTGCCGTGCGTGTTGGAATCGCCGTAGCAGAGCAGGGTGCGTGGGGTCATGAGGCTACGCTCCAGAATGAGTGCGGGTGAAAGTTTCCGATACGAAACAGCTGGGCGGCGGGCTGCACAACAGGACGGCGAGACGTGTGCTGAAAGCTTGCGCCAAAAACCCCATTGACGATCGGGAGAAGCCTAGACGACTGGTCTAATCGGGCTGTAACATGCCCTCCCATGAATGCAGCGCCAGCCGTGGAAGTGCGGCAACACATCCTCGATACCGCCATGCCCATTTTGCTGGGCAAGGGCTTTTCGGCCGTCGGTCTCAATGAGATCCTGGCGGCGGCCGGCGTGCCCAAAGGGTCGTTCTATCATTATTTCGGTTCGAAAGAGGCGTTCGGCGAAGCTTTGCTGACCTTCTATTTCACCGAATATGCGGAACGCCTGGAGGCGCAACTCGTGCGCGCGCCCGGCACGGCGCGCGAGCGTCTGATGCGTTATTTCGAGGAATGGCGCGCGATGCAGTGCGCGGACGGCCCCGACGGCAAGTGCCTCGCCGTGAAGCTGGGCGCCGAAGTCAGCGACCTGTCGGAGCCAATGCGCGTGGTCCTGCGTCGCGGCACCGACGAGATCATCGGGCGCATCGCGGCGTGTATCGAAGAAGGACTCGCGGACGGTTCGCTCGAAGGCGTGCGCAACGCCTCGGGCACGGCGGGCACGCTGTACGAACTCTGGCTGGGCGCGACGCTGATGGAAAAAATCCGCCGCGACCGCAGCCCGCTCGATTCGGCCATGGCGACCACGCGCGCCTTGTTGAACCTGCCGCCCGCAACGTGATCGAACGCGCAGCGGCGTCATCGTAGCGCCCGCGTCGCAATCCCCATCCATAGAGACAGAGACAGCGCCGCTTGCCGGGCGCAGCAAAGAGGGCCGCTTCATGCGGCGAAGGTCTAGACGACCGGTCTAATAACGCGCGCTTGCGGAGCAATATGCACACATGGACCGGTTCCGAACGGACGCGCAAGCGCCCGGACATCACCGAACAAGGAACGCCGATGAAGGTACTGATCGTTTTGACTTCGCACGAAGACCTCGGCAACACGGGCAAGAAGACGGGCTTCTGGCTCGAGGAATTCGCCGCGCCGTACTACGCGCTGCGCGATGCCGGCGCGCAGCTCACGCTCGCGTCGCCCAAGGGCGGCCAGCCGCCGCTCGATCCGAAGAGCAGCGATCCGTCCGCACAGACCGACGCCACGCGCCGCTTCGACACGGACGCCGCCGCGAAGGCCGAGCTGGCCAATACGCAGCGTCTCGCCGATATCGACGCGAGCGACTTCGACGCGGTGTTCTATCCGGGCGGCCACGGCCCGCTGTGGGATCTCGCCGAAGATCCGGTCTCGATCGCGCTGATCGAAAAGACGCTCGCGGCGGGCAGGCCGGTCGCGGCCGTGTGCCACGCGCCGGGCGTGTTGTGTCACGTGAAAGGCGCCGACGGCAAGCCGCTCGTGGCGGGCAAGTCGGTCGCCGGTTTCTCGAACAGCGAGGAAGCGGCCGTGGGGCTGACCGATGTGGTGCCGTTCCTCGTCGAGGACATGCTCAAGCGCAACGGCGGCCGCTACACCAAGGGCCCCGACTGGGCGCCGCACGTCGCCGTCGACGAGCTGCTCATCACGGGTCAGAACCCGGCTTCGTCGGAGCCGGTCGCCGAAGCCTTGCTCGCCGCGCTCAAGCGCTCATGAGCGGTTGACGCAGGCGGCGCCGGCATTCTGCGCGCCGCCTGCGTTTTCACACACCTTTTCCTTTCGGCAACGCCTTGTGCCGCGCGCGACGCGGCGGGGCGCGTGCGTGCCACCTGCGTGCCGCCGAAAGCACCATTTCGCGTTTTCGCGTTTCCGTTTCATCGCGGGTGAGCGCCGCGCCCATCGCATCCGTTGCGATCCGCGTTCGGCTGAACCCATTTTTCATGTGACCGGACCCCGGCGCGTGTGCGCCGCTCCGATCGACACAGGAGAGCTGTTGATGTCTGCATTGTTCGAACCGTTCAAGCTCAAGGACGTATCGCTGCGCAACCGTATCGCCGTGCCGCCGATGTGCCAGTACATGGCCAACGACGGCGTGATCAACGACTGGCACCACGTTCACTACGCGCAGATTGCGCGCGGCGGCGCGGGCGTCGTGATCGTCGAAGCCACGGCGGTGTCGCCGGAAGGCCGCATCACGCCGGGCTGCACGGGTATCTGGAATGACGAGCAGGCCCAGGCGTTTGTGCCGACCGTGAAGGCGATCAAGGCGGCCGGCTCGGTGCCGGGCATCCAGATCGCGCACGCGGGCCGCAAGGCGAGCGCGAACCGTCCGTGGGAAGGCGACGATCATCTGCCCGAAGGCGATCCGCGCGGCTGGCAAACCATCGCGCCGTCGGCGATTCCGTTCGGCGCGAATCTGCCGAAGGTCCCGAAGGCGATGACGCTCGACGATATCGCGCGTGTGCGCGAGGACTTCGTCGCCGCCGCGAAGCGCGCGCTCGACGCGGGCTTCGAATGGCTCGAACTGCATTTCGCGCACGGCTATCTGGGTCAGAGTTTCTTTTCGGAACATTCGAACCAGCGCGACGACGCCTATGGCGGCAGCCTCGAAAACCGCAGTCGTTTCCTGCTGGAAACGCTCGCGGCCGTGCGCAAGGTCTGGCCGGAACATCTGCCGCTGACGGCGCGTTTCGGCGTGATCGAGTACGATGGCCGCGACGAGCAGACGCTCGCCGAGTCGATCGAACTCGCGAAGAACTTCAAGCGCGAAGGCCTCGACATGCTGAGCGTGAGCGTCGGTTTCTCGACGCCGACGGCGCAGATTCCGTGGGCGCCCGCGTTCCTCGCACCGATCGCGCAGAAGGTGCGCCGAGCGACCGGTCTGCCGGTGTCGTCGGCATGGGGCATCGGCACGCCGGAACTGGCCGAGCGTTCGGTCGCCTCGGAGCAGCTCGATCTCGTGATGGTGGGCCGCGCGCATCTCGCGAACCCGCATTGGCCGTACTTCGCCGCGCAGCAGCTCAACGTCGAGCGCGCCGCGTGGACGCTGCCCGCACCGTACGCGCACTGGCTCGAACGCTACAAGGCCTGAGCGCGCCTCGCACCGGTCGGCAGGTTGCCGATCGGAAACTTCGTTGACGACAGGAAACAACGATGAGCATCTACATCTTTGCAAGCATTACGCCGAAGGCCGAACACGTTGCCGACCTCGAAGCGGTACTGCGCAATATGGTGGTCCATTCGCGCCGTGAGCCGGGCAATCTGCGTTACGACCTGCTGCGTCGCGCGGACGGCACGCCGGGCTTTCACGTCTACGAAACCTATGCGGATGAAGCGGCCATTCAGGCACATCGCGACAGCCCGCATTACGTGGCGTTTCGCGCGCAAATCGGCGAGTGGCTGGCCGAGCCCGTGGACGTCAAGGTGCTGACGGGCGTGGATATCGCGGCCTGATGGGCGCCTGATTTTGCTGCCTGATTTGGCGTCTGCGTAGTATAAAAAAACGCCGGGCTTTCGAGCCCGGCGTTTTTTATTGGCGAACGCTTCGATGAAGCGAGTGCGGATTAGCTCGCGAAGTCGAGCACCACGCGGCCTTCGATGGCGCCGCGTTCCATGCGCGCGAAGATGTCGTTGATGTTATCGAGCTTGTCGGTGCTTACGGTGGCCTTGACCTTGCCTTCCTGCGCGAACATCAGCGACTCTTCGAGGTCGAGGCGCGTACCGACGATCGAGCCCCGCACGGTGACGCCGCTCAGCACCATGTCGAAGATGGGCAGCGGGAAGTCGCCGGGCGGCAGGCCGTTCAGCGACACCGTGCCGCCGCGCCTGACCATGCCGAGTGCCTGTGAGAACGCGATGGGCGACACCGCCGTGACGAGCACGCCGTGCGCGCCGCCGATTTCCTTCTTCAGATACGCCGCCGGGTCGGTGGTTTTCGCGTTGACGGTGACGGTGGCGCCGAGACGCCTGGCGAGTTCGAGCTTTGCGTCGTCGACGTCGACCGCCGCCACGTTGAGCCCCATCGCGCGGGCGTATTGCACCGCCATGTGGCCGAGGCCGCCGATGCCTGAGATGACGACCCAGTTGCCGGGCCGCGTGTCGGTGACCTTGAGGCCCTTGTAGACCGTGACGCCCGCGCAGAGCACCGGCGCGACGTCGATGAAATCGACGCCCTTGGGCAGCAGGCCCACGTAATTGGCGTCGGCTTTCGCGTATTGCGCGAAGCCGCCGTTGACGGAATAGCCGGTGTTTTTCTGCGTTTCGCAGAGCGTTTCCCAGCCGCCGAGGCAATGCTCGCAATGACCGCAGGCCGAGTAGAGCCACGGAATGCCCACGCGGTCGCCTTCCTTCACGTGCTTGACGCCGCTGCCGACGCCCACGACGTAGCCCACGCCTTCGTGCCCCGGAATGAAGGGCGGTTCCGGCTTCACGGGCCAGTCGCCGTGCGCGGCGTGCAGGTCGGTATGGCAGACACCGCAGGCTTCGATCTTCACGAGGAGTTCGCCGGGGCCGGGTTCGGGTATGGCCACTTCTTCGATGACGAGTGGTTTTCCGAACGCGCGAACTACCGCGGCTTGCATTGTCTTGCTCATCGTCGGGCTCCTGTTGCTGGTGAAGATGGGAAATGAAGATGGGACGTAAAGCGCGAAAGTGGTGCATGCGTGTTGCATGCACCACTTTCAACACGCGTTTCAGTGTGCCGAAAAGCGCGGTGCGATGCGTTGAGCTTGCGCATGCGTTATCGAATAAAAATCACTGAAATGGGCATGCGATGTTTATTAACGAAGGGAATGGACGAGGAAATGAAATGGGAAATTAAATCGGATGACGAATTAAATGGCGGGTTCTGAAAAGGCGAATTCCGGCGTATTCAGGAACCGGTTCGGCGTCCGATTACAATCGGGGGATCGCACCTCGACTGGCTTACCCGGATGCAGACCGAAGAACTTTTTCAGCGCGCGCATGAACAGCATATTGCGGGCCATCTCGCGCAGGCGCGGGACCTCTACCTGCAGATCGTCGCGCTCGATCCGGCGCATGGCGCCGCGCAATTCCGGCTCGCGGTCATCGGCATTCAGGAAAATCGCTTTCAGGACGCTATCGAACGGCTGACGAAAGCGCTCGAAGTCGAGCCGGGCAACCGGCGGTATCGCGAGGCGCTCGGGCAGGCGCTGGCGTTCGCGCAGCGCCATGCCGAGGCTGCATCGATCTATCGCGGCCTGATCGACGAAGACGCCGCCGATGCCGATCACTGGTTCGGCCTCGCCAGCGCGTTGCAGGCGCAGGGCGCAGTGTCCGACGCGGCGCTCGCCTGGGAAGGCGTCGCGCAGCGCGATCCGCAGCGCGCCGACGCGCTGAATAACCTCGGCAACTGCCGCCGTCTGCTCGGCGAACCCGCGCTCGCGCAGGCCGCATACGCGCGCGCGCTCGCGGCGCAGCCGGGCAATGCCGATGCGCTCACCAATCTCGGCACCTTGCTGCAAGCGCAAGGCCAGCACGCGCAGGCGCTGCCCTTGCTGCGCGAGGCCGTGGCGGTCGCGCCCGATTCGGCGGCCGCGCTTGTCAATCTCGGCGCGCTGCTGATGGACGACGCGCACGCGCAGGAAGCCGCGGACGTGCTCGCCCGCGCGGTGGCGCTCGCGCCGGATTTCGCGCCGGCGGCCTACAACTACGGCAACGCGCTGCACGCGCTGGGGCAGCGGCGCGAGGCGCAGGCGCAGTATCGGCGCGCGTTGGCGATCGATCCCGCGCATGCGGAGGCCGCGAACAATCTCGGCAACGTGTGCCGCGAACTCGGCGAGCACAAGGCCGCGATGGACGCATTCGACACGGCGTTGAAGGCGCGGCCCGATTTCGTCGATGCCTGTAACAACGCGGCCAATCTGCACCGCGCGCTCGGGCACCAGGACGCCGCGCGCGCGCTGTTGAGCCAGGCGCTCGCGCTCGCGCCTCACCATTCGCCGACGCTCAACAATCTCGGCAACGTGTTCAAGGATTGCGGCGAACTCGACGACGGCGTGGCCTGCTTCCGGCAAGCCGTGGCGAGCGATCCGCGCAATCTCACCGCGCACAGCAATCTGCTTTATGCGCTGTCGTTCCAGTCCTTCGATGGCGAGGAGATCGCGGCCGAAGCGCGCCGCCTCGCCGCGCAACACGAAGCGCCGCTGCGTGCCGAACGTATCGCGCACGCGCCGCGCAGCGCGCAGGGGCGGCGTCTGCGCATCGCGTATGTGTCGTCGGATTTTCGTGAGCATTGCCAGGCATTGTTCATGACGCCGCTGCTTTCGCATCACGATCGAAGCCGCTTCGAGATTCACGCGTATTCGAGCGTCGTGCGCCCGGACGCCACCACGGCGCAACTCGCGGCACACGTGGACCACTGGCACGACGTGCGTCTGCTCGACGACGCCGCGCTCGCGGCGCGCATTCAGGCGGACGGCATCGATATTCTCGTCGATCTCGCGATGCATATGGCCGATGGCCGTCCGTTGCTGTTCGCGCGCCAGCCGGCGCCGGTGCAGGTCGCGTGGCTCGCGTATCCCGGCACCACGGGGCTCGATGCGATCGGTTATCGGCTCAGTGACCCGCATCTTGATCCCCATCTTGATCCGCAGGCTGAACCTGCGATGCACGACTGCCACTACACCGAACGCACGCTGCGTCTGCCTGACACGTTCTGGTGCTACGACCCGCTTGCGCAAGAACCCGCCGTGAACGCGCTGCCCGCCGCGCAAACGGGGCAGGTCACGCTGGGCAGCCTGAACAATCCGTGCAAGCTCACGGAGGCAACGCTCGCGCTGTGGTCCGGCGTGTTCGCGGCCTTGCCGCAGGCGCGTCTGCTGCTGATGGCCGCGCAGGGCGAGGCGCGCGAACGTCTGCTGACGCGTCTCGCGCGTCACGGCATCGACGCCGCGCGCGTGCGTTTCGTGCCGTTCCAGCCGCGCGACGCCTATTTGCGCACCTGGCACGAGATCGATCTGGCGCTCGATACGCTGCCGTACAACGGCCACACCACGAGCCTCGACGCGATGTGGATGGGCGTGCCGGTGGTCACGCGCGTTGGCACGACCTGCGCCGGACGGGCGGGGCTGTCGCAACTGGCGAATCTGGGTCTCGATGAGCTGGCCGCTTTTTCCGACGAGGCGTTCGTGGAGACCGTGGCCGCGCTCGTCAACGATCTGCCGCGTCTGGCCGCGCTGCGGGCGAGCTTGCGGGCGCGGATGGAGGCGTCGCCGCTGATGGATGGCGCGCGATTTGCGCGCGGCATGGAGTCTGCTTACGAGACGATGTGGCGCGAATGGACGCGAGCGCGCGGCTGAATTGGCTACGGTCCGGCGCGGCGCGTTGAGCCGTCCCGGCCCGCGCCGATGCAAACGGCGTAGGCCGTTCGGCCGGCTTGACGAGCCACAAACCGGGCTTGGCGGCGGCCAGTCGCGCCCCCAGCGTGCTGTATAAATATACAGTAGAATCTTAAACACTCAGTCCGCACCGTCGGGCTGCAAGCTGCCGGGCCGCGTCGCCGCCCGGCTCCCGCGAGTGATCCAGCCGGAATGCCAGCGCAAGTGAGCGATAACCGATCCATCCGTATCCGCGGTGCCCGCCAGCACAATCTCAAGAACCTCGATCTCGATCTGCACACCGGCGAAATGACGGTGGTCACCGGGCCGTCCGGCTCGGGTAAATCGAGTCTCGTGTTCGACACCCTTTACGCGGAAGGCCAGCGCCGTTACGTCGAAACCTTCAGCGCCTACGCGCGTCAGTTCCTCGACCGCATGGACCGCCCGCAGGTCGATCGCGTGGACGGCGTGCCGCCCGCGATCGCCATCGACCAGACCAATCCGGTGCGCAGTTCGCGCTCGACGGTCGGCACGATGACCGAGCTGAACGACCATCTGAAGCTGCTCTACGCGCGCGCCGCGAATCTGTTCGACTGCGTGACCGCGCAGCCGGTGCGCCACGACACGCCCGAAACGATCTACGCCGAACTGCTCGCGCGCACGGCGGTGGGCGATCCGCGCCTCGTCGTGACGTTTCCCGTCGAACTGCCCGACACCACTAGCGAGGAAGAAGTCGCGCAGTGGCTGTCGGCGAGCGGCTATACGCGCGTGCAGGCGCAGCGCGAGGTGAAAACCGCCGAGGGCACGCGCAAGGTGCTCGACGTGGTCGCCGACCGTTTCCGTTTGCAGAACGCCGAAAAGAGCCGCGTGATCGAGGCCATCGAAGCCTCGCTCAGGCGCGGCGCGGGGCGCGTGAACATTTATGTCGTATCGGAAACGGACGCTCAAGCCGAGGTTTCCGATGCGAAACCCGAACCGGTGATCTGGCGTTTCTCGACCGGCCTGCATTGCCCGGACAGCGATCTGCGCTACGCCGATCCGCAACCGGCGCTGTTCTCGTTCAACTCCGCCTACGGCGCCTGCGATGCGTGCCGTGGATTTGGCCGCGTGATCGGCGTCGACTGGGGGCTCGTGATTCCGGACGCGCGCAAGAGCCTGCGCGGCGGCGCGATCAAACCGCTGCAAACGCCCGCGTGGAAGGAGTGCCAGGACGACCTGATGCGCTACGCCGCGAAGGCCGGCATTCCGCGCGACACGGCGTGGTCGGAACTGACGCAGGCGCAACGCGACTGGGTGATCGACGGCGCGCCGGACTGGAAGGGCAGTTGGCAGACGCAGTGGTACGGTGTCAAACGCTTCTTCCAGTATCTGGAGTCGAAGGCGTACAAAATGCACATCCGCGTGCTGCTGTCGAAATACCGCAGCTATACGCCGTGCGAAACCTGCGGCGGCGCGCGCCTCAAGACCGAAGCGCTGCAATGGCGTCTGGGCAGTCAGGAGAACGCCGACGAGGTGCTCGCGCCCGCCGCGCGTTTCATGCCGCACGGCGTGGACTGGTCGCGCGCGCAACTCGAAGCGCTGCCGGGCCTGACGCTGCACGACGTCATGCTGCTGCCGATCGAGCGCATTCGCCGCTTCTTCGACAATCTGTCGCTGTCCTCCGCATTGCTCGACGATGCGTTGAAGCTCCTGCTCGCCGAAGTGCGCACGCGCCTCAAGTATCTGTGCGACGTGGGCCTCGGTTACCTCACGCTCGATCGCCAGAGCCGCACGCTCTCGGGCGGCGAAGTGCAGCGTATCAACCTGACCACGGCGCTCGGCACCTCGCTCACGAAGACGCTGTTCGTGCTCGACGAACCGAGCATCGGCCTGCATCCGCGCGACCTGAACCGTATCGTCGAAGCGATGCAGCGGCTGCGCGACGCGGGCAACACGCTCGTGGTCGTCGAACACGATCCGTCCGTGATGCTGGCGGCCGACCGTCTGATCGACATGGGGCCGGGCCCGGGCGAGCGCGGCGGCTCGATCGTCTATGACGGCACGCCCGCCGACATCCGTTCGTCCGGCACCTTGACGGGCGAATATCTGGGCGGCCACCGCGCTGTCGCGGACGCGTCGAACTGGGAACGCCGTCCCGTCGATGCCAAAACGCCCACGCTGCTGCTCGAAGGCGCGAGCGAACACAATTTGCGCGATGTGACGGTGGCGTTTCCGCTGCAACGTCTCGTCTGCGTGACGGGCGTGTCGGGTTCGGGCAAATCGACGCTCGTGCAGGACGTGCTGTATCCGGCGCTCGCGCGGCATCTGGGCAAGGCCACCGAATCGCCGGGCGTGTTCCGCAACCTGAGCGGCGCCGAGCAGATCAGCGACGCCGTGTTCGTCGATCAGTCGCCCATCGGCAAGACCGCGCGTTCGAATCCGGCCAGCTATGTGGGCGCGTTCGACGAGATCCGCAAGCTGTTCGCCAAGGCGCCGCTCGCGAAGCAGCGCGGCTATACGGCGGGGATGTTCAGCTTCAACTCGGGCGAAGGCCGTTGCCCGACGTGCGGCGGCTCGGGTTTCGAGCACATCGAAATGCAGTTCCTGAGCGACGTCTATCTGCGTTGCCCGGATTGCGACGGCAGCCGTTATCGTCCCGAAGTGCTCGAAGTGAAGATCGAGCGCGGCGGCCGCGCGTTGTCGGTGGCCGACGTGCTCGACCTGACCGTCAGCGAAGCGGCGCAATGTTTCAGTCAGGATGCCGAAGTATTGCGCGTGATCCAGCCGATCGTCGACGTGGGCCTCGAATACGTGAAGCTTGGCCAGCCCGTGCCGACGCTCTCGGGCGGCGAAGCGCAGCGTCTGAAACTCGCGGGCTTTCTCGCGGAAACGGCGCAGTCGCGCGGCAAGGAAAAGACCGCGGGCGGCCGGTTGTTCATGTTCGACGAACCGACCACGGGTCTGCATTTCGACGACATCGCCAAGCTGATGCGCGCGTTCGGCAAGCTGCTCGCGGGCGGTCATTCGCTGCTCGTGATCGAACATAATCTCGACGTGATTCGCGCGGCCGACTGGCTCATCGATCTCGGTCCGGAAGGCGGCGATGCGGGCGGCGAAGTCGTTTGCGTCGGCACGCCCGAAGAGGTGGTCGCGTGCCCGCGCTCGCACACGGGTGCGGCGCTCGAACGCTACGAAGCCGCGCTCGGCGCCGCGAACGGTGTGCTAGTCGCCGAAGAAGAGGGCGTCGCGTTGCAGACGGCCCTGCGTGCCGCGCAGGCGCGCCGCGAGATTCAGGGCGAGGACGTGGTGCGCATCGTGAATGCGCGCGAGCACAATCTCAAGGCGCTCGACGTCGATATTCCGCACGGCCGTTTCAACGTCATTACCGGCGTGTCCGGTTCGGGCAAGTCCACGCTCGCGTTCGACATTCTTTTCCACGAAGGTCAGCGCCGTTACCTCGAATCGCTGAACGCCTACGCGCGTTCGATCGTGCAGCCCGCGGGCCGTCCCGAAGTGGATGCGGTCTACGGCATTCCGCCGACCGTTGCGATCGAGCAGCGTCTGTCGCGCGGCGGCCGCAAGAGTACGGTCGCGACCACCTCGGAAGTCTGGCACTTCCTGCGTTTGCTCTATGTGAAACTCGGCGTGCAGCATTGCGTGCATGACGGCACGCCGGTCACCTCGCAGAGCGTCGATGCCATCGTCGCGCAACTGCTGCGCGAGCATCGCGGCCAGCATGTCGGTCTGCTCGCGCCGCTCGTCGTGAATCGCAAGGGCGTCTATACGGATCTCGCGAAGTGGGCGAAGGGGCGCGGCAACACGCATCTGCGCGTGGACGGCGAATTCGTGCCGGTCGCGCCGTGGCCGAAGCTCGACCGTTTCCGCGAGCACACGATCGAACTGCCGGTCGGCGATCTCCTGATCGAGCCTGAAAACGAGGCGCAATTGCGCACGCTGCTCGACGCGACGCTCGAAGCGGGCAAGGGCGTCGTGCATCTGCTCGCGCCGCTCGACGGTCTCGACGGCGCACTCGAAAACGGCGGTTCGACGCTCGGCATCGGCGAAGTCAAGGTGCTGTCGACGCGGCGCGCGTGTCCGGTTTGCGGCACCAGTTATCCTGAACTCGATCCGCGCATGTTCTCGTACAACAGCAAGCATGGCTGGTGCACGACCTGCGTGGGCACGGGCCTCGCGCTCACGCGCGAACAGCGCGCTGTCTACGACGACACGGTGATGTCCGCCGACGATCGCGGCCGCGAACAGACCTTGCCGTCGGAAGAGCAGGAGCCGGACGGCATGGTCGACGAACCGTGTCCGGACTGCCACGGCACGCGCCTGAATCCGGTCGCGCGCGCGGTGACGTTCGATGAACAGCCGATCGTCGATGTCGCGCAATGGACGGTGGGAGAAACGCGTCGCTGGATCGAATCGCTCGAACTCAACGGCCGCGACGCGCAGATCGCGCGCGACGTGATCAGCGAAATTCGCAGCCGTCTGCAATTCCTCGAAGAAGTCGGGCTCGGTTATTTGAGTCTCGATCGCGCCGCGCCGAGTCTGTCGGGCGGCGAGGCGCAGCGTATCCGTCTCGCGGCGCAGCTCGGCAGCAATCTGCAAGGCGTGTGCTACGTGCTCGACGAACCGACCATCGGCCTGCATCCGCGCGACAACCAGATCCTGCTCGACGCGCTGCGCAGTCTCAACGACAAGGGCAATACGCTCGTGGTCGTGGAGCACGACGAGGACACGATTCGCCGCGCCGATCACATCATCGATATCGGGCCGAGCGCGGGCAAGCGCGGCGGGCGCGTGGTCGCGCAAGGCAAGGTCGCCGATCTCGCCGCGCAGCCGGACTCGCTCACGGGCCGCTATCTCGCGCATCCGATCGTGCATCCGCTGCAACCGCGCCGCGAAGTGAAGGCCGCGCGTGCGGGCCGCGAGGCGGTGCCCGAGCAATGGCTCACGGTGCATGGCGGCAAGCTGCACAATCTGCGCAACGTGACCGCGCATATTCCGCTCGGTCGTCTGGTGGCGATCACGGGCGTTAGCGGCTCGGGCAAGTCGACGCTCGCGCGCGACGTGCTGCTGTCGAATCTGCTCGACGCGGTGGGCCGTTCGGTGCTGTCGTCGCCGGCGGTGCGGCGCGCGCGCAAGGCGGCGAAGGACACCGCGCCGAGCGCGGCGGAGCGCCGTTCGAGCGTGCTCGCGCGCACGAGCGCGAAGCCGAAGCTTGAGGTCGCGCATACGTGGCAAGGCTGCGAATCGATCACCGGATGGGAAAGCATCGACCGCGTGCTCGAAGTCGATCAGACGCCGATCGGCAAGACGCCGCGTTCGTGTCCCGCGACCTATATCGGCGTATGGGACGCGATTCGCCGCCTGTTCGCCGACACGCTCGAAGCGCGCGCACGCGGCTATAGCGCCTCGCGTTTCTCGTTCAATACCGGCGACGGACGTTGCCCGGCCTGCGAAGGTCAGGGCGTGCGCACGATCGGCATGAGCTTCCTGCCGGACGTGAAGGTGCCGTGCGATGTCTGTCACGGACAGCGCTTCAATCCGGAAACGCTCGCGGTGACGTGGCGCGGCCGCAATATCGGCGAAGTGCTGACGATGGAGATCGACGAGGCGGTGGAATTTTTCGCCTCGATCACGAGCATTTCCCATCCGCTGCAACTGATGAAGGACGTCGGGCTCGGCTATCTCACGCTCGGTCAGCCGTCGCCCACATTGTCGGGCGGCGAGGCGCAGCGCATCAAGCTGGTGACGGAGCTGTCCAAGGTGCGCGACGACATCACGCGTCGCGGACAGAAGGCGCCGCACACGCTCTACGTGCTCGACGAACCGACCGTCGGCCTGCATATGGCGGACGTGGCGCGGCTGATTCGCGTGTTGCATCGTCTCGCGGACGGCGGCCATAGCGTCGTGGTGATCGAGCACGATCTCGACGTGATCGCGGAAGCCGACTGGATCATCGACCTCGGGCCGGAAGGCGGCGTGGGCGGCGGCACGATCGTCGGCGCGGCGGACCCGGAAGGGCTCGTCAAGGTGGCCGCGAGCCACACGGGCGCGGCGCTCAAACCGGTGCTCGCACGCGTGGCGAGCGCGGAGCGCGTTGGGGACGAAAGCGCGGTGGCGCCCGTTGCCGAGGCGGCCGCCGATGCCGATGGCGTGAGCGAGTCGGCGGGCGATGCCAGGGCCCGAAAAGGGGCGGGGAAGCGTCGCGCATCGGCGTCGTGATGGACGGCCAGCGCGGCCCCGCAACGGGCCGCGCTGGCCGGAAAGCGCTTGATCAGTGCGGCGCGTGCAAGGTATGATCAGTTCCGCTTGCAGCAAACAGCCGCGCACCCATAGCGGCGGATTCTGGCGAGCGGAGTAGCGGACCGCAATCCCCTCCGAACCGGTCACGGGTTCCACAGCCCAGGCCACCTCATCAGTGCAGCAAGGCTTCGCGGTACGAGCGAAGCCTTTGTCTTTTCAGGGCAGACGATTCGATAGCGATCGGCGCCTTGCCCTTGGCGATGCGAGAGGAATTAACCGATGTTCGACCTCGACGGTGAGGCGCGCGAACGGCTCATCCTGTGGATTCAACACCGCATGGAAGAGTACGGCATTACGCTCGAAGATCTTGAGTCATCAATTGCCGAAAGCGAACGGCAACCGAAGTACCGGGATGCCTTTGGCAATACCTGGAACGGGGAAGGCGAAATGCCGAGCTGGCTTTTGCGTTATAAGCACGCAGGCCAGGATATCGAGCATTTCCGCTGCTGATTGGCCTGTACGGCACGGCGCACGGGCGTTTGCCCGGGGTGGCGTTCGTAATTGCTTTTTGTCGATTTTGCCGGATGGCAATTCGGCTTATTGGCCATTTCCGGTATATTTTTCAGCGATGTTTTAATAATACTATTCGGTTCATTATGGCCGCTTAATGGGCATGGTGGATTCGCCGGTTCGCGTCCCGCTGTATTCCTGTTCGCTGTTCGCGTGATTAACGCGGATGCGCTGCGCCGATCTCTCGCATTGGCGTGGCGTATCGGTTGCGCGACACTGCACGCCGTCTTGTGATAAACAGCAATGCGCGCTTGAACGCGCAGACAGGAGACGGCAATGGCGTTACTGGTGTTGGGTCTTGCGATCTTCATCGGCGTGCACTCGATCCGCGTGCTGGCCGGGCCGTGGCGCGCGGCGCAAATCGAACGCTTCGGCATCCGTGCATGGCGCGGCGTGTTCGCGTTG
Source organism: Paraburkholderia sp. SIMBA_027 (assembly GCF_046535315.1). NCBI lineage: Bacteria > Pseudomonadati > Pseudomonadota > Betaproteobacteria > Burkholderiales > Burkholderiaceae > Paraburkholderia > Paraburkholderia sp. SIMBA_027. The sequence goes on along the minus strand of NZ_JAWRWY010000013.1, from coordinate 172,622 downwards.
CTGTCGATACTCGGCGTCGTGCTCACCGTCGCCGGCTACGGGCTCGCGCGGCGTTATCCCGTCCCCGTCTGGTTGCCTCCGCCGGGCATGGCGCATCTCGTCGCGCTGCTCACCGCCATCGCCTTCGTGATGATCGTGGCGGCCTACGTGCCCAACAATCACATCAAACGCGTGCTCGGCCAGCCCTTCGTCAGCGGCGTGGCGCTCTGGGCGTTCGCGCATCTGCTCGCCAACGGCACGCTGCATGCCATCGTGCTGTTCGGCGTGTTCTTCATCTGGGCGCTCGTGGAAGTGCGGGCCGGCCGCCGTCGCGATCGCGAGGCCGGCGTGGTCTATCCGCCCGGCAGCGCAAGCGGCGACGCGCTGGCCGTCGTGATCGGTCTCGTCGCGTGGGCCGTGTTCGCGTTCTGGCTGCATGGCGTGCTGATCGGCGTGCGTCCGCTCGGCTGATTCGCAATTCGAGCGTGCGCGTTCACGTCGACGACAATGCGCGAAAGCAAAAAAAGAAGCCTCCTCGTGGCAGGCTTCATCAAGGTACAGCTCGGAGTTCCGCGATCAGATCGCAGTGCGGGCGATCTTAGGGTACGTTCATGAAAGGCGCGTGAAAGTCATGCGTCTTTGATGCCGAGCGGCGCGCTCCGGCTGCGTGGCATGCAGCGATCAGAGATCGAAGAACACGGTTTCGCGTTCGCCCTGCATGACGATGTCGAAGTGATAGACGATCTTGCCCGCCTGTTCGCTGCGTCGCGCGATCAGCGTGTCGCGACGCGCCGCCGGTACCGACGACAGCACCGGATCGGCCGCGTTGGCCGCCGTTTCGTCGTCGAAATACACGCGCGTGAAGGTATGCGTGAGCATGCCGCGCATCATCACGATCACGTTCAGATGCGGCGCCTCGCCGGCGTTCTCGACGCCCGGCTTCACGGTGCGCACGATGAAGCGCTGTTCCGGATCCGTGCCGGTGCCCACGCGCGCGAAGCCGCGGAAACCCGTTTCGGCGATCTGCTCGCGCGAGGCCGGATAACGGCCGCTGGCGTCGACTTGCGAGAACTCCAGCATCGCGTCGAAGACCGGCTTGCCGTCGCCGTCGATCACGCGGCCGATCAGCGAAATGTGCTCGCCGGGCGTCTGCGTGCCGACGATGTCGGCGGTGAACAGGCTCTTGAAATCGAAGTTGTATTGCTGCGGGCAGAGGCCGTAGGCGAAGTACGGGCCAACGGTCTGCGAGGGCGTTTCCTTGAGTGCCATGATCAACGCTCCATCGGGGTTTCGTTGGGGCCGCGCAGCACGATGTCGAATTCGTAGCCGAGTGCGTAGCTGTCTTCGGTGGTGTCGAGCGAGAAGCGCGAAATCATGCGCTCGCGCGCCTGCTCGGGCGTGCCTTGATAGATCGGGTCGAACGCGAGCAGCGGGTCGCCGGGGAAGTACATCTGCGTCACGAGGCGCGAGCCGAAGTAGTCGCCGAACAGCGAGAAGTGAATGTGCTGCGGGCGCCAGGCGTTCGGATGATTGCCCCAGGGATACGCGCCCGGCTTGATCGTCAGGAAGCGATAGCGGCCTTCGTTGTCGGTCACGCAGCGGCCCGCGCCGAGGAAGTTCGGGTCGAGCGGCGCATCGTGCTGATCCTGCTTGTGGACGTAGCGGCCGGCGGCGTTCGCCTGCCAGATTTCGACCAGCGTGTTGCGCACGGGCTTGCCGCCGTCGTCGAGCACGCGGCCCGTGACGATGATGCGTTCGCCGAGCGGTTCGCCATTGCGTGCCGCGTTGCGCGTGAGGTCGCTGTCGAGCGCGCCGAGATCTTCCGCGCCGTAGACGGGTGCGTGCAGATTGCGCAGTTTTTCCTTCAGCGGAATCAGGGGCAGCGTGGGACCGCGTTTCACCGACGAGCGATACGGCGGATAAACGAAAGCCGGGTGCGAGTCGAAGTCGCGCGGCGACAGGATGGACTCGTCCATGGGGTTGTCTCCTGGCAGATTTTGGGGAAGTGGATTTATGCCGCGCGGCGGACGGTCGCGTTGCGCGGATGACATCCACTTTATCCAATGCGAAAAGTTATGCAAAATGATGTTTTATCGCATCTCGTATAACGGATCGTTATGGAAAACCGGCTTGCGGATTCGCGCGTCAAATTCCGGCATTTGCAGTGTTTTCTGGCGGTGGCGCAGTTCGGCAGCGTGCAGCAGGCGGCGGAAAGTCTGTCCGTGACGCAGCCTGCCGTGTCGAAGACCATCGCCGAGCTGGAGTCGGCGCTGGGCGTGAAGCTGTTCGAGCGCGGCCGCCACGGTGCAGTGACCACGCGCGAGGGCCAGCTGTTCATGCCGCATGCGAGCGCGTGCGTGAGCGCGCTGCGCCAGGGCGTGGCCTTGCTCGCGCGCGACGAGGGCGCGGTGGCGGCGACGCTCGACATCGGCGTGTTGCCGACGGTGGCGACGGCCTTGCTGCCTGACGCGATGCGCCGCTTCGCCGGCGAGTGGCCGCGCGTGAGCGTGCGGCTGCTGACGGCGGCCAATACGGAACTGCTCGAACGCCTCAAGGCGGGCGCGATCAGCTTCGCGGTGGGCCGTCTCGCCGATCCCGAGCGCATGGTCGGCCTGAGCTTCGAGCAGCTCTACAACGAGCCGATGACCGTTGTCGTGCGCGCGGGGCATCCGCTGTTGCAGGGCGCGGGCGCGGCGCGGCCGCTCGCGCAGTTCCCCACGCAGTTTCCGCTCGTGCTGCCGCCGTTCGGCACGCTGATCCGCCAGGCCGCGGACAGCCTGCTGGCGGCGTGGGGCGCGCCGCCGCTGACGTCATCGGTCGAATTGCTCTCGGTTTCGGTCGGACGCGCGATGGCGCTGGAAAACGACGCGGTGTGGTTCGTGCCGTCGGGCGCGGTCGAGTACGACTTGCGGCACGGGTCGCTCGTGCGTCTGCCGTTGCCGGTGGCGGGCGGCGAGGAGCCCGTCGGCCTGATCCAGCGTACCGACACGCAGCCCTCGCCGGCTGGGCGCGCGTTGATCGATGCGGTGCGGATCGCGGCGCGCGAACGCGATGCGGTGGCGCACGCCAGCGCGCCGGGACGCCGGTCGCGCAAGCGTCAGCCGGAAGCGTCGGCGGCGGACAAGCAGGCGGTGGAAAGGCCGGCGGCGGATCAGCAGACAGCCGGGTCGACTCGAGCGCGCCGCCCGGGTCGCGCAAACCGCTAAAACGGCGGGCGTTTCCTCAAGCCGACGAAAGTTTCCTTTTGGAACGCGTCGGCTTCGCGGCGGGCGCGGCTTGCGCCTCCGGTTCGGGCGAGCCCGGCACGGCGGCGCCGGTGGACATCCAGATCACCATGGCGTCCTCCTTGCTGGTCGACACCGCGTAATGCCCGGTGCGGCTGTCGAAATAGAGGCTGTCGCCGGCTTCCAGTTGCGTGGGCGTGTAGAGCTCGGTGTAGAGGCACACGCTGCCGCTGATCACGTAGATGAATTCCTCGCCCTCGTGGCGGCCCCAGTCGTCGAAGGCCTCGGTCGAATGCGCGGTGATGCGCACGAGAAAGGGCAGCATGGCCTTGTGCGCGAGTTCGGTGGCGAGCAGTTCCATTTCGTAGCCGCGATACGCGTGCGGCTTGCCGGCGCCGCGCCGCGTGAGCGCGCGACGGCCGCCGAAATCGAGCTTCGGTGCCGAGCCGAACAGATCGACGAGGTCGATATTCAAACCCGCGACGATTTTTTGCAGCACGTCGAACGTGGGCGACATCAGACCGTTTTCGATCTTCGAGAGCGTCGAGCGCGACACGCCGCAGACGCGGCTGGCGTAGTCGATCGTCAGATCCTGGGCGAGACGCGCGGCGCGGACGCGGCGTCCGAGGTCGGCGGTCGAGGAACTCGACGGTTGCGCGAGCGAGTTGTCCATAAGCGAAGGCAAAGAGGAATTCTGTTCTGGCACGTTTCCGATAATAACAAAGCGTAGCGCTTAGGAAACTCGGCCAGATGGCCAATGTCGTCGATCGGATGGGCGCGGGGCCGCTGCTGCGATCTGTCGCTTTTGGCGCGTGAAATTGCTTAGGGATTCGAATTGACAATCCTTAAAGATCGCGGCGGATCTTATGCGGTTAGGAGTTGTCTTTCAATACAGTAAGGTTTTGAGTAGAGCCTCGATATGCGGCGCGGCGCCACGTGAAGTGCGCCATGACCGACCTTATATTTAGATCAGGTGAGAAAGATCAAATGGAGTAAAGATAATGCATGACGAACGCCTCGAATTACTGTTAGCCATCTCGCGTAGAACGCTCGGCATCGAGCGCTTCGAGTTGACCGGCAAGCAAACCGCCGACTTTCACCTCGTGAGCGCGGAAGACGTCGGTCGCGCGCTCGAAACCGCCTACGACGCCGGTTTGATCATCGGTCATCGCATGGGGCGCCCGGAATGCACGCAAGAATCGTGAGCACGAAGCGCGGCCGCGCGCCTCGCCGCGTCCGCCTTCCTGCTGACAACCGATAAAGCGCACTTTTTCGTTTCACCTGATCGTTTCCCTCCCGCCGCTTTTTTCCGCGTTTTCCGTTGCTTCGGCGATTGGCGATGCCATGGGCGTTTCGATTGTCAGGCCGCGTTTTGCATTGCTCGCGCCGCGCAAAGCCCGTTGCTACGATTCGAGCCCCGCATTCAACCGATCGGAGCAATCCATGAAGCCAATCCTCCTCGCACTGGCCGCGCTGGGCATTCTCGCCGCTGGCGTTTCGTCGGCGCAGGCCGGCGTGCACCACGAGTGCCACAAGGTCCGCGTGCATAAGCACTGGGAAAAGCACTGCCGCTAAGGTGTCCGTGCGATCCGACGAGCCCCGCGATGTTTGCGGGGCTTTTTGTTGATGGCGAATTTTTCGCATAGCGATTCGAGGAACAGCGATGTTGAAACTGTGGCTGGCGGCAGGAGCCGCTGCGGCGTTGGCGGGCTGTGTGGTCGGTCCCGGTTACGGACCGGGATATGGGACGGCCTACGGTTATGACGATCAGGGCGGCGGTCAGGTTGTTCAGGCGGCGCCCGCATATGGCTATGGTTATGCGCCGGCATATGGCGCGGTGGGGACCGTTGATATCGCGGTCGGCGGTCGTCGCGATGACGGGGATCGCCGGGGCGGCGTTTATCGTCGTGGTCAGATGCCGCCCGACGAGCATCGCGGACGCGGGCCCGGTCAGGCGCAGCCGGGTTACGGTCAGCGCGGTCCGGGTGCGCCCGCCGCTAGTTCCGGCCATGCTGGTCGCGACGGCAGCGGCCATGCACCGTTTGGAAACGGCACTGGACAGGATCGTCAGGGCGGTCAGGGCGGTCAGAGCGGTCAGAGCGGTCAGGGCAGTTCTGCTCGCTGGCGCGGCGCGCAAGACTCGCAGGCCGGTGGCGGCAACGGTTACGCGCGCTGAGGTTGCGCTTCCATTGCTTCGCAGCGTCGGCAGCGCCGACGCGCCGCGCCCGATTTTTCTCGGTTTCCGATAGGAAACTCAGTCGTAGAGGCGAAAAGTTTCTGATCGGAAACTCCTGCTGAGCGTCCGTTTTTTCTGCCGGAACCCCGTGCAAGCTGCCGTTAGCGCTTGTCGCACGGGCATCTGACCGTGCCGCTGCATCCGTTTTTGTCCGTCTTGATGCGCTATCGGGCGCCGTGTATAGTCGGCGCACGAGAGTTTGTTTCTTATCGGAAATATAAGGATCGGTCATGGACGCAGCGCGCATTCTCGCCGACCTCGGCATTTCAGAAGAAGCCAGGTCGGGTGACATCGTAGTGAAATCGCCGATATCCGGCGAAACCATCGGGCAGGTGGCGAGCCAGTCGCCCGCCGACGTGGACGCCGCGCTTGCGCGCGCGCAGGCCGCGTTTCTGCACTGGCGCAACGTCCCCGCGCCGCGACGCGGCGAACTGGTGCGCTTGCTGGGCGAGCGCCTGCGCGCCCGCAAGGAGGCGCTCGGCAGTCTCGTTTCGCTGGAGGCCGGCAAGATCCTGCAAGAGGGACTCGGCGAAGTGCAGGAGATGATCGACATCTGCGATTTCGCGGTCGGTCTTTCGCGTCAGCTTTATGGTCTGACCATCGCCTCCGAGCGTCCCGGTCATCGCATGGCGGAAAGCTGGCATCCGATGGGCGTTTGCGCCGTGATTTCCGCGTTCAATTTTCCCGTCGCGGTCTGGTCCTGGAACGCGGCGCTCGCGCTCGTCTGCGGCAATCCCGTGATCTGGAAGCCTTCGGAGAAAACGCCGCTCACCGCGCTCGCCGTGCAGAAGATCATGGACGACACGCTGCACGCGTTCGGCGATGCACCGGAAGGCCTCGTCTCGCTGGTCATCGGCGGACGCGAGGTGGGCGAGAAACTCGTCGCCGATCCGCGCGCGGCCATCGTCAGCGCGACCGGCAGCACGGAAATGGGCCGCGCGGTGGGCGTGGCCGTGGCGCAGCGTTTCGGGCGCTCGATCCTCGAACTGGGCGGCAATAACGCGGGCATCGTCACGCCGAGCGCCGACCGCGAACTCGTGTTGCGCGGCATCCTGTTTTCCGCGGTCGGCACGGCGGGTCAGCGCTGCACGACGCTGCGCCGGCTGTTCGTGCACGAGAGCGTCTACGAGGCCACTGTCGAACGTTTGAAGCAGTTGTATGCGAAGGTGCCGATTGGCAATCCGCTTACGGCGGGCACCTTGATGGGACCGCTGATCGACGCGCGTGCGTTCGAGCAGATGCAGGCGGCGCTGCAGCAAGCGCGTGCGGAAGGCGGCAAGGTGACGGGCGGCGAGCGGGTCGATGTCGAAGGCTTGCCGAACGGTTATTACGTGCGGCCCGCGCTGGTGGAAATGCCGACGCAAAGCGCGATCGTGCTGAAAGAAACCTTCGCGCCGATTCTCTACGTCGTGAAGTATCGCGAGTTCGACGAGGCCGTTGCGGCGAACAATGCGGCGGCGCATGGGTTGTCGTCGTGCGTGTTCACGACCGATCTGCGCGAGGCGGAGCGATTCCTGTCGGCGTCGGGCAGCGATTGCGGCATTGCGAACGTGAACATCGGACCGAGCGGCGCGGAGATTGGCGGCGCATTCGGCGGCGAAAAGGAAACCGGCGGCGGCCGCGAATCGGGCTCGGATGCCTGGAAGGGCTACATGCGGCGCGCGACGAACACGGTGAATTATTCGTCGGCGCTGCCGCTGGCGCAGGGCATCGACTTCAAGCTGGATTGAAGCACGGAGACGGGCGACCACGGTCGCCCGTTTTATGCGCGCATCGCATCACTGATTTATTTCGGAATCCAGATGAATAAAGCGAATTAATCAGACGAGTCGGCGCAGCGGTTCCAGCGACCAGCCGTGCGGCACGCCATGCACGGCGAAGAACCACGCGGCCACCCACGACGCCGCGACCACGATCAGATCGCAATGGCCGCTGCGCCACCAGTTCAGCGAATGCCGGCGCATGATCCAGGGCACGCCGAGCGGGTTCGGCCAGTCCGCGAGCAGATGAATCAGGCCGCCGCACGCGAAGCCGAAGGCCGGCGCGGCCCACAGCTGATGGCCCAGTTCGCGATACGAGCCCACCAGCAGCACGATCCAGCCAATGCCCCAATGCGTGATCGTGCGATGCGTACACCACAGTCGGCGCTTTTGGCTCCACCACGCGACTTCGAGCCAGTCCGGCGCGGTGCCGCCCGCGACGCCCGCGACGAAGGCGAGCGCGGCGAAGAGATGCCAGGGACCGTCGGCGCCCATGCGCGTGACGAGGGCGGCGGCGATGACGCCGGCTGCCCATCCGGTAGCGTGATGTGCGGTCCCTGATGCCATGAAGCGGTGTCGTGCAAAGTCGAAAGGGCGCACATCATCGCAGATGTGACCGCTTCGTGACAGGGGGTTGGCGCAGTAAATAATTCATGCGCCGACCGTGACGTTCGACGCATCAGGTCGTGCAGCGCGCGACGTCGAAACGCAGCTTTTCTTCAGGCGGATTGTCGGAGGTCGAGGCGCCGTGCGTGACGCGAATCACCGAGCCATAGTTGTTCGGCGTGAGCGTGACGAAATACGAGGCGTTCGAGCGCGAGCCCACCGCGAGTTCGGTGATGTTGCCCGAGCGCGATTCGTGCACGTCCGAGAGACGGTCTTCGAGACAGTTGGCGATCGATGACGGCGAGCGCGCCGACGAAGCGTAGATCATCGTTTCGCCGTTGGAGGCGGTGCTCGAAGGCGACGAGCCGCAGGCTGCGAGCAGGGCGAAAGGCAGGACGGCGGCGAGGCGTTGCGTGAGCGTATTCATGGCGGCGGTACGAATGCAGGTCGGGGTGCAGATCGGAGCGGAGTACAGAGAAGCGCAGTGCGAGACTGCGGAAGCTGCACAAGAGTATACGCACGCGGGATGCGGCGCAGGTCCGCATATCGTAAAAAGATGCAACAGCGAGATGTCACAGCGCCGCGCTCGCGAATCCGTCGCCGAATAAAAAACGCACAAACGGTTGTGCCGTTTGTGCGTTGGGAGAGAGGCGGGCGACGGGTGACGGGCGGATTGCGCCGGTCGTCCGCGGGTTCGCGCAGGCGCGCGAGCCGACGTGCCTAGAAGCGGTGACGCAGGCCGATCGTCGCGGCGATCTGGTTGTTCGTCGACGACGGCGACAGCGTATTGATCGCCGCCACGTTCTGCAGAGCCTGGCCCGAACCGTTCACGCCGAGCGAACCCGAAGCGTGCTGGTACACGCCCGCGAGGTAGACGTCGGTGCGCTTGCTGAGCGAGTAGTCGGTGCCGACCATGACGGTGTGCCACTTCGGACTCTGGTCGCCGCCGCCGGTGCCCGTGACGGTGCCGTCGGTGAACGTGTACGAACCGACGAGCGCGAGCGCCGGCGTGAGGTGATACGCGCCGTTGAGTTCGTAGTTGTCCATGTGCAGGTTCAGGCCGCTCAGGCCGGCGAGCGTCGTGCCGCCGCTGCCGAGGCTTTGCAGACCGTCGATCTGCGAGTGCGACCACACGAAGCCGACTTGCGCCGGACCGTAGGTGTAGTTCGCGCCGACGCCGAAGCTGCGTTGCTGGCGGGCCGAGATGTTCGTGTCGGCCGAGGCGGCGCCGCTCGTGTTGCCGCCCACCGTTCCGGAGTTGTTCAGTTGCAGATAACCGGCCGCGACGTTCAGCGGACCGTTGCTGTACGACGCGCCCGCGCTCCATGCGCGGCTGTTCGCGAAGCCGTCGGCTTCATTCGAGAAGCCGTACATGCCGCCGAACTGGAAGCCCGCGTAGTTCGCGCTCGAGTACTTGACCGCGTTCTTGATCGAGAACGTCTGGGCGAAGTTGTCGTTGTCGAACGGGTGGCCCGCGAGGTTGTTGCCGAAGCCCGCGCCCGCTTCGGAGAGCGGTGCGAGGTACTGGTTCATCGAGTCGTACTGGCGGCCGAGCGTCAGGGCGCCGTACTGGTCGCTCTGCAGACCGACATAGGCCTGACGGTTGAAGATCGTATTCGATTCGCTGAACGAGCCGTTGCCGATGTTGAAGCCGCTCTCCAACGTGAAGATGGCCTTCAGACCGCCGCCGAGGTCTTCAGAGCCCTTCAGGCCGAAGTAGTTGTGGGACAGCGCGCCGCTGCCCTGGGCCCACAGGCTGTGGCCGCCGGCGTTGTTCGCGTAGACGATGCCGGCATCGAGAGAACCGTAAAGCGTGACGCTGCTTTGCGCATGCGCGCTCATGGCAAAGGCACCGAGAACGCCAGCGAGGATGAGGGTTTTTTTCATGCTTTTTAACTCCGGACAGTACTTGGGAATCTCACGAATACCGCGTTGCTGCGCTGGCCTTCGTGGTCTGACGATTCGAGGCCCAGTGTATTCTCGTAAATCAGAACATTCTTATCGTTCGAGGCAATAATTCATTCTGAAAATTGTAGAATTCGCACTAATTCACGTAAGTCACTGGGTTATAAGCATTTTTTCAATCCGGAAATAGATGCGACAAAATGTGACGACATTAAAATCTGTTGCATTATGGCGACGGGTCGGCAATGTCCGTCCGGCGGGCGTTACAGAAGATGACGAAATATTTGCTGTCGTATTCTGCCGCTTTGTGGAAGGTATTGTTCCAGATTATGTGATCCACGGAGCCACTGTGCGGCGGTACAATTCATTTGCCCCTTGACCAAGGGTGGTCTTTTTTCATCTGTTTTACGCGGCCCTCGGGCCGCGTTTTTTTTGCCCGCTTTCGGGGCATTTTACTTTCTTCTAAATTCTGGAAGAGTCTGTTGCAGAAATAGAAAACGGGAACTTTCCCGGTTATTAATGATTTGATTTTGTCGCGAGTCATTAATCGAGTCTGTTTCGCGCGTCGATTTTATTGTGTCCCCTTCACGAAATGCGTCGGCTGGATTCGGCGCTTCGCGGCCGCATTGGCACTTGCGGGTAAAATCCTGCCCCCAGCCCGATAAAACGGGCCGCCCGCAGAACCGATGGAACCCGCCATGACCGACGCATCAACCGAACTCCCCGACGACGCCTTTGACGACACGACCGCCGACGCGGTTGACGAGATCAAGGAAGCGCGCCTGTGGCACAAGGACGGCTGGATGGCGCGCGTCATCAAGAACGAGGACGACGACGGCTGGGCCGTCGAGATGATCAAGGACGGCGAGCCGGAGCCCGCGCTGGTCGGCCCGTGGACGATGGGGCGCGACAAGAAGAATCCGAAGCCGCTCGACACCTCGGCATTCAATACGCTCGTAAAGACGGCCTCGGAGGTGCTCCGGCGCCACGAGCAGCAGCTGCGCGCGCAGATGCACAAGCGCATCGGCATACGCACCGACGATGGCGATGTCGACGTCACGCTCGACATCGTGCCGGACGAGTACGAGCCCTATGCGACGCTCACGGCCTTCGATGCGTTCGGCGAGCAGATCGCGCAGGTGCGCGTCGCGCCGAACTTCAAGCTCACCAAGGCGCGCGCCGAGTCGTGGGCCGAGGGCGGATTCGGCCGTATCGAGTAAGGCGCGGCGTGTCAGAGGCGGGGGCGGTCATTTGCCGCCGCTTTCCCCCTCGTTCGCAACTAACAGCCAAAACCCCGCGCCTGCCGCATTCAAGAGTCGGGAGGTGCGGCCGCTTAATCCTGCTGGCAGAAAATCGCCGTCAGGAGCGGGCCGGCATGATGGACGATCGCGTGATTGTCGGCCGCGTCGAGCGCTGCCTGCACCTTGGCCTGCGTGGCGACCACGACCGCGCCATAGGCCGAACGGCCGATGGGCTTGCCGTCGCCGGTCTTGAACAGCGGGTCGTCCTGCTGGAAGCCCACGATTGCGAACACGCTGAAGCCATAGGCGGTCAGGTGCTGGCCGTGAGCGGGCCAGAACGCGTTGATCGAGTTGCTTTCCACGCGCATCGGCTTTGCATCGATCAGTTTCTGGTCGATCAGGCCCGAGACGAAATCGTGCGCGGATTCCTGGCAGGTGAGCGCGTCGTCGAGGGCCGCGGCGCGGGCCGCCATGGGTGCGAAAGCAAGCGCACTAACGAGAAAGGCGGCAGCGGAGGCCGCAAAAGTCAGACGTTTCATTGGAATTCTGGCAATTAAGCTGCGCCTGCGCGGGCAGGCGCCACCCGATATCCGGTACCGGGCCGGTGCGAGGTCTGAACTCTACGCGGGATCGTTTAATTTTGCTCGCGAGGTCGCCCGGGCTGTGTGCGATGTGCCGCTAAAGGCGCCTCAAGCGGGCGCATTCAGCCAGCTTGCGGGCGCGCTTCCCGCGCCCTTCGACTGTCGGAAAACCTGCAAGTTTTCTGGAAGCCGTATATATTTCCCGGTTATATCAGAACCTCACTCGTTTCCCTTTTAAATCAACGTCTTGCGTAGCTATCTTGGTGGGCTGATCGTCGCTAGCTACCAGCGTAGCTACCGTTCCACCCGCCACCATGGCGCGCAGGCTGTCCTCGGTGATTGCCGAGGAATTCGCCCCGAGCTGGACCAGAGTCAGTTTGCCCTGGTTCACGAAACGGTAGATGGTGGCGCGCGAGACGCCGAGGGCGGCGGCGGCGGCGTTGATGCGGTGCAGTTTGGGGAGCATGGGCTCGACTCCTATGGGGTACGGTCAAATCGGTCGTGGTGCGGTCGCTGGCGGTCTGGTGTGGCGCGGCTATCCGTCGTCGGTCGCTGGCGCGCTGGCGGTCCGGCTGTCGCTCGCGCGAATCACAATCTGAGCGGGGCTCTCGTGATCGATCGAGACCGTGGTGAAAACGGCGGCGTTCCAGGCGATCTGCCACGTGAACCAGTCCACGTTGACGCCGCGCGTTCGCTGTGCGTTGAATTCCTGTCGCATGAGATCGGGCTGGCTCATTCGGCGCGCTCCACATAACCGCAGTTGAAGCAGCGTTTTATTTCGTCTGGCGTCATGCCTGGCACGCTGTACATTTCGCGCGGCAGGATTTTGTAGCCGCATTTTGGACAAGGCTCGTCGAGGCTTTTGCCGTTGACTGTGAATCCGCCAGAAATCTTGACCCTAATTGCCATTTGCGTTGCCCTCCGCATGGCCATAGATGTAATGGGCGCGCGGAGGGAGATACAGGCCTAGCCAGATTTCCTTTACGACGCCCGCTTCGAACATCTCCCAATGGCTGATGCCCGGGTGCGCGTTTGGCGGAGCGTGATTGCATATTTCCTCCGATACCGCACCGTCCTCCGCGAACGTGAGGTGCACATAGGCCAGCGCGCACTTGAACCATTTCTTTCGGAGTTCTCGCTCGATGGCGTTCGCAAATGTCTGGCACCACTTCTCCGAGCCCTCGCGTCCTGCATCGTCTGCCTCGCGCGCACACGCGCTGATAACGTCATTCCCGAGATCGCTCACGCTTCACCTCCCGCGCTCCCGCTGCGCTCGATCTCGGCTTTGCGGGCGGCGCGGTCGATGCGCTCGATCTCGGCGAGGATCAGGGCTGCTGCCTTCACGAGTGCGCGTCGCGGATTAGTTGGCTTCCACCACTTCTCGGACCACGGCCAAATGTCGGGCGAACGCGTATAGAAAGCCGCGCCACTGTTGATAATGTGGTTCGTGTGGTCGGCAACTGCGATGGCATATGCAGCCCCAGCTTGCGCAAGCTGGCCGTCCGCGTAGCTGTCATCACGCGTCGGCGTGAATCCTTCCTCGCTCACCTGGCGCGCGCGCTCGGCGAGCACATCGCGCGCTGCGTCGCTCATGCGCTCGGTGGGAGCGGTGGCGAGAAGGGCGCGAGCAAATGCTTCGGCCAAACGCGTGTCCATCTCGATTCCGGAAGTCTCAGGCTGGCACCAGCAGCACGCCGCTATCTCGCGAGCTTTTTCGAGGGTCAGCGCTGCTTGCGGTGCTGCCGCGCGGCCTGCTTTCCAAGCGTTCCACGCATCGGCGACGCCCTGTGCGGCGGCATAGTCTTGGCCGTATCCATCAAGCAGTTTCTTGGCGAAATCGTGATGTTCTTCAGGTACATCGCTCATCCACCACGCCTCGAACGCCGCGCGCTCGTCGGGCTGCGACTCTCGATACTTCCGAGCCAGAAATTCCGAGTGCGTTTCCTCGCTCGGCGCTGCCGCATCTGCGGCGACGGTAGGCGTAGGGGCGGCGTTAGGTTCTTTGTTCATTTCGATGACCTCGTGTTAGGCGGTGGCCGCGCGTTTCATGAAGCAGATCCAGTGCGTGTCGGCGCGCTTGCCCGATTTGTGACCGAACAGCGGCTTCTGGTCGGTGAGCGCGAGTATTTCCGCGACCTTGATCTGCGTTTCGTTCCATTTGAAGATCAGCACGCCCTCGTCGGCGAGCACGCGGAAGCACTCGGCGAAGCCCCGGCGCAGATCGTCGCGCCAGTCGCTCGACAGCTTCCCGTATTTGGCGGCGAGCCAGCTTCGCGGGCCTGCGCGCACGAGGTGCGGCGGATCGAACACGACGAGCTTGAACGCGCCATCGGCGAAGTCCATCGCGCGAAAATCCATCGTCAGGTCAGGTGACACGCTGAGCACGCGCTCGCCGTCCGCCCTGCCGTGTGATCGGTCAGTGACGGAAACCGTCTCGTCACGCACGTCGCCGAACAGCACGGCCGGGTTTTGCGGATCGAACCAGAACATGCGAGTGCCGCAGCACGGGTCGAGGATCGCCTTCGTGTCACTCATCCGACACCTCGCGCGTGGTCGGCGCTACCGCAGCAGGGGCGACGGAAGCGGCGCGGCTTTCTTCGATTGCGCGGCGCAGCGCGCGGCCGAAGCCGATGCCGAGGCGACGCGTGATGACGCCGCGATACGTCTCGCCGGGGCGGTCGACAAACGAGCGAATGACGGCCACCGTCTCGTCATCCAGCGGCGTCGGCTCGACGTTAGGCACGCCTGGCGCATCGGAAGGGAGAGCGGCGAGACGGTTCCACGACGCGATTGCTTCGTCGTCAGTTTCCTCGGTCGGTCCAGCGGCTTCGCAGCCGTTGCAGAGCACTTGCTGCTTGCCGAGCGCGGAGTCGGTGTAGGTGTCATCGCTCCCGCAGAACGGGCACGGCTTCAGTTGGTTGTCCATCGTTATCCTCGTGTCTCGTGTTAGGCGGTCATTGCTTCGTCGGCTGCTGCGATGAACGCTGCCGCCGCTTCGCGGTTGATGGCGTTGCCGTAGGCGCGCAGTCGTCCCACTCGGGCGGGAGCCCCATGAGCCAGCGGGAATGTGCCGGGTTCAACTGGCCGCCACTTTCCATCCCGGCAGAGGAGCCAATCAGCAGCTCGCCAGAAGCCGTTAGTCGGGCCGGCTGCATTGACCTCGCTACTCCCTGATTCGAAAGGCGCACCTTGTCCTTCTGGCCTTGGTCGTACTGGTAGTCCCCGCGGCGGCTGTCGATCGAGGTCGGCGTCTGCCACCCGGCCAACCACGCCACGCGCCCGAGCAATGCATTCAGCGGCACGTTCGCGCACTCGCTGCCGTCCTTGTGATCCCGCGTCGTCGGCGTCGGCCATCCCGCGAGCTGCGCCGTTTGCTTCAGCGATAAGCCGCCCTGCAATCCGGGCTGGATCTGCGCGCCGGTTCCGTCGTTCGCGCGCGGCGTAGGCCACGAAGAACGATCGGTCTCGGATGTGCGGCGCGCCGACGCCCGCAGACGGGAAAGGGTTCGCGGCGCAGGCGTATTCCATGGCTTCCAGGTCATCGAAAACAAGGTCGATCCAAGGGTCGACGTCCTTGCTCGCAACCTGCTCGCCAAGGATGACTGGAGGGCGGCACTCGCTGATGAGGTGGTGCCATGCCGGCCAGAGGTGCCGCTCGTCAGCAAACCCAAGTCCTTTGCCTGCCGCGCTGAAAGGTTGGCACGGACAGGAACCAGTCCAAACAGGTCGGTCGTCAGGCCATCCAGCGAGTCGAAGGGCAGACGACCAGACGCCGATTCCGGCGAAGAAATGGCACTGCGTGTAGCCTCGCAGGTCATCAGGTCGGACATCTTCAATGCTCCTTTCGTCAACGTCGCCGGGGGCGATGTGCCCGGCGGCAATCAGGTTGCGCAGCCACTGCGCGGCGTAGGGTTCGATCTCGTTGTAGTACGCGGCCATGCTCGGTCGATGCCGGTTACGGGTGGGGAGTCAGGCGAACAGGTCGCCGATCGCTTTGCGCGCGTGGCGCGTGGCCCGCGCAGTGGCAGCGTGGTGCTCGGCGTCATACGCCAGATGGCAGCGCTGGCACAGCGCCTTAAGGTTGTCGTCGCCGCAGTGCTCCGGCACGTGATCGAGATGTGCGATCGTGAGCACGACACGAGTCCAGCGGTTGCCGCAGTATTCGGATGCCTTACAGAGCCCGAGCAGACGGCCATCATCAGCGGCATAGACTTCGCCATCTCCTTCAAAGCGCTGGAACGTGCCGGCGTCTTTGTCGATGCCTCGCACGATCAAGTCGCCGTTTGCGACGCGGCATTGCTCACAGCAGTTACCCGCGCGATCGAGGATGCGTGCCCGGATTTCCTTCCAGTTGTCCGGATAGCGGCTGCGGTTTTCAGGCTTGATAGGCATGACGGTTTCAGGCGCGCGCCAGTTCGTGATCGCGAGGCACCTTGAAGCCGGATGCCTTGGCGTGGCCGCCACCGCCGAACTGCTTTGCGATCTCCGACACATCGAGCCCGTCATCGGAAGAACGAAGGCTGAAGATGCGACCGTCGACGGTGTCCCAATAGCAAGCCGCGAATGCTTCGCCCTGGGCCATCACGTGGCCGGCGTCGCTCGACATCGTGTAGGGCAGGCTGGCAACCGGAACGTCGTGGCCGCCGATCGTCATGCGGCGCGCGCAGACTCTGAGAAGCTCGGCGATGTCCTTGTGATGCTTGCGCTCAATCGCCGCGCCCGCCGCGGTCATTTGAATGAGTTCCGCCTGATCGGCGCTCATGAGGCGGTCCCACATTTCGAACGTGTATTCGTGCGAGAACACGAATGCCTGAATCTCGCGCGTCCCGGCGAGCTTGAATCGCCAGAGATCGCGGTCCTCGATGTGGCCGAGCAGGAGCGGGCGCGGCTCGTCGCCGAACAGGAAATCCCATGCGAGCGTCGCGCCGCTGCGGTTGAGGTCGGTGTACATGAACAGGCCCGGCAGGCCTTCCAGATCCTCGATGGCGGTCTTGTGGTGGTCGATGAGCGTCACGCGCAGCGCACTCGCGACCATTTCCTTGACGACTTCGCGCTTATAGCTGAAGTCGACCAGATAGACGGTGCGGTGCGTGACGTCGGGCGGATCCTTCTGATAGACGCCCGGCAGAAAATCCACTTCGCCGCCAAACTTTTTCCAGAAGCACCACGCGCCGCTGAAGCCGTCAGCGCAGTTGCTGTGATAGATAACCAGAGGGCGATTTTTCATGCTCGTCTCATTCAGTAGTGTGGGAGGGCGCTCGCTGCGCCACGTGCCGATTACTGCGGCTTGCGCGACGCTTCCAGAATCGGCAGTCCGGCTTCGGTGGGGACGTAGATGACCTGGCCTTTACCTTCGGCCTTGTCGAGCTTGTCGATCCAGAGATAGCGGAGGTAGGCTTCGTTGCCTTTCAGGCTGTCGCCGATGATCTGGTTTGCCTGTGCGACGCCCTTGGCACGCGTGACTTCGGCCTCTGCCTCGTATTTGGCAGACTCGTTCTTGGCGATGGCCTCTTGCACGGCCACCTGCTTCGAATAATTGGCCTTGGCGAGTTCGGCCTCGCCTTCCATACGCTGCGAATAGACCTTGTACGGAGGGTAAAGATCGCAACCCGAAAGAGCGGCGCTTGCGAAAATTGCTGCGATGGCGATAGCGGTTTTCTTCATGACTTAGTCTCGAAAAAGGACCGGCCCGTACGGGCGCCGGCCAACACACGCTGCGGACCAGGAGCCTCCCTGACCTGCGCAACTCGGCCGCACGGGCGGCCGGTGAGGGGTGCGGCGTTACTCGGGCGAGCCGAGCAGGATCTTGAGGCCGGTCTGATCTTCGATCTGCGACCAGATTTCGCGGAAGGCGAGTTCGAGCACTTTGTGCGGGCGCACCAGCTCGTACCAGATCTTCAGCGTGCCGTCCTTAACGCGGTACTTGATGCGCGCCTCGATCGGATAGGCCGAGCCGTTTTCGAACACCGGAATCTTGAGTGTGATCTGCGAGGGCATCGCGATCTTGTTGCCGGTCGCGTTGATGTCTTCCTTCCAGACGAAGGTGGTGCTGCCGTCCTGAAGGCGCGACGCAGACACGAAATTGCCTTCCTTGCTGGCCTCGAAGTTGAGCGCGATGCTCAGCATCGTCGAGCCGTCGGGCGTCACGATGTCGGGCAGGTTGTCTTCGACGAGTTCGGCGAACGTGAGCTGGTCGAGCGCCTGACGATCTTTCGCGGTCCACGTCTTCCACTCGCGCGACGCGGGCACTGCGAATTCGATGCGGTAGGCGCGCCAGTTCGCGCCGTCGTGATCGATGGAGATCTGATCGTATGCACGGTGATCGTCGATGACGCCGAGGATCTTGGCGGGATCGAGCGATGCGTAGATGAGGCTTTCGGCGCGCTTCTGGCGATTGAAGTACGCCACGAAGCTGTTTGCGTCGCGCAGTTTGACGACGCCGCTGGCGCGCGCCGGAAATTCGTCACGTTCGGTGAGGTGCTCGACCTTGTAGCCTTCGGGCACCACGACGAACGGAACGCCGTCGGCGAGCGGGCTTTTCTTCGGCTCGGCGAGCGCGGTGCCAGCTTCGAGGATCGCAGCTGCGTTGTGAATCTTTTCGTTATCGAAAGACATGAGTTATCCGTGTGAAGTGAAGGGGTTGTGAAGCAGTGCGAATTAGCCGTGTGCCGCGCGCGATTCCGCGAGCGAGATACCCGGCAGTTCGGTTTGCCGCTCGCTGTGACGCGAGAGGTTGTTTTCGACGGTCGGGAAGAAGACCTCGGCCGATTCCTTTTCGCGCGGCAGCGTGGCGACGACCTTGCCCGTCACTTCGAGCGCGTCCTGCACCTTGGCGAACGGCTTGACCTCGACGGTGATCGTGATCTTTCCGGCTTTGCCGGTATCGCGGACCATCGCCACGAGCGTATTGAGTTCGTTCGTGGCTTCCTCGACGACCGCGCCGCCGCGCAGCTCCATCAGGGTTTGCGTGAATGCTTTTTTCATTTCTTCTCCAGAGTGAAGTGGTGCGTCATTCGTACCAGCGGGGATAGGGCTCGCTGTCGTCTTGCTGGGCCGGCTCGTCGACGGGGCGCGTGCCGCGCGCGGACCAACTGAGCAGCTTCCCGAGCAGGATCCCCGCAGCAACATCGATGAGGATTGCTAACAAGAAACATCCGAAGATTTGTTGCACGGTGAGCCTTTTCGGGAGCTGGTTAGCGCTGACGGGCAGCGCGGATGAGTGCGCGAAGTGCGCGGTATGCGGCGCGTGAAGAGAGCGACCCATTGGCGACGTCCTGGACGATCTGCCAGAGGGTGCGCGTCAATTCGTGCTCCAGAAGCCGCCGGCGCGGGCCATGTTGCTGCCGCCGTACTGCTCGACCGCGCCGATGACGAAGGCGAGCAGGGCGCAGATGGTGACGGCGCGCGCCCACTGAAACAGGAGGTCTTTCATTTGACGATGCCCATGAGCATTTCGATAGGAGGCGCGATGCCTGCGGCGGCGAGGTAGAGCGCGCCGAGGATCGCGAACGGGAACCAGTCGGGGAGCTTGCGCATGGTCAGTGCTGCGCCGGCGCAGCGCCGCCGAAGGTGAATTTCTTGTCGGGGTCGATGCCGCGGCGCATGAGTTCGCGCAGCATGTGCGTCGAGCCGTCGTTCAGTTCGGCGGTGATCAGTTGCGCGTTGCGCTCGGTGAAGCCGCGGCGCACGAGTTCGCGGATCGCGTCGACGGATGCGTTCGAGCTGATGAACGACGTCAGCAGCTCGTCGTCGCCCAGCTCGGAGAACGACCGCCCGAAATCGCGCGGATCGGTCAGGGTGAAGATATCCACTGTGTTTCCTCGCTGCGTCGTGATGTGACGCGTTGAGGCAAAGTGTAGAACGCTAAACTTTAATAGTCAAGAACACTAAACCGCGTGGTGAAAAAAACCCCCGCCGGAGCGAGGCTGGTGCTTTAGTGATCTTGTCGACTTAAGGTACGCCGTAGTTCTGGATATCCGAGGTATCGATACGCCACCGCGTTGATGAGGACAAAAAGTCCACAGGCGACATAGGCAGCTGCCGGAAATCCGCTTGGCCCTGAAATGGTGACAGCAGTAATTGGCGCGCCGAATATGCATGCGGCCCACGCCAAAAGGAAGGCGATTTTCATCGCGCGCGCGAACCACGGCAGTTTGATGGCGGCGTACACGGCCATGAGAACCAGCGAGATTCCGATGAGCGTGTCGACGACCGCATTCCCGACGTTGAGCGCGAATTGGTCCACGCTTTACCCGAACAACCAGAGAGCAGGTTTCACGATGGCGGCCACGTAGTGCAGGCGTTCTATCTGGTCCGTATCGATCGCGATTGGCATGTGCGCGGCGTTCACGGACATCAGATGCGTGCGGCCCTGCGCGGCGTACAGGTAGATCTTCACCATTACGCGGCCATCCTTGGCCTTCACGAGCACCTCGTCGCCGTGCTCAACCTTGCGATTGGGCTCGACGATGACGAATTCGCCGTCCTTGATGCGCGGCGTCATCGAGTCGCCCTTGCAACGGATGCCGTAAGCATCGCGGTCTTTCGACGGGAAGTCTAGATACCCGTCGCCGTGCCCGACCGGATAGTCGAGATCGGCCCAATGTCCGTCGTCTCCCAACTGCGCCGTGCCCTCCACAGGGATGCGGCGGCCTGGCGGGACCGGGATCGGGTTGAACGGATCTTCGTGGTGAATCTCCGCTGCTTTTTTCTTGCCCCTTCCCATCACCAGCCAGACCGCGCTGTAGCCGTACTTCTCCTGGATTCCTACCGCGTACTCAAGCTTGATCGATTTGATTTTGCCGTCGAGCCATTGGTTGACTGTCGCCTTCGAGACGCCTGCGGCTTCAGCGAGAGCGATCTGCTCGGCTCCCGTTTCGTCGAGGATGGTCCGGATGCGTTCTTCAAGTGTGCTCATGGGGCAGAAATCTAAACCAAACGCGGTTTAGATCGCTTTCCTTTTACAGTTTAGGGTTCTATACTGGCGACTAAATCCATTAGGAGCGGTCGCATGAATCTCACCAAACAACAGGCGACGGCCATCTTCGGCAGCGGGGATGCGCTCGCGCGCGCCCTCGGCGTCACGAAGAGCGCTGTTTCCCAATGGCCCGACGAACTCGACAAGAAGCGCACGGCGATGGTGATCGGCGCGGCGGTTCAAGCGGGCAAATCTGTGCCGCCCGGTTTTGTCCCGCCAGCCGAGCAGGCCGTCGCTTGATCCGTTGAGTGGATCGTAATTGCTCAGATGAATCACAGAAACCACTGATAAGGGGTCACGTTCTATGGCTTTGAGTTTGCGTGGGGCCTATCAGGCCATGTGCAGGCAGTTCAACGGCGGCGCGGATGCGATGGCGTACGCGCTCGGCATGTCGGCGGCTTCGCTCCAGAACCGCATCTACGAGGTGAAGGGGCAGGCGGTCAGCACCGAGCACGCGCTCGCGATGCAGGCGCTTTCAGGCACGACGCTTTTCGCCGAGACGGTTGCGGCGCTGTCCGGCGGTTCGTTCTTCGCGCACCCGGCAATCGACGAGGTCGATAACGACGAGCTTTTCACGAAGTTCCAGCAGCTGCTCGAAGATTTCGGCCACCTGGGCCGCGTGCATCGCGAGGCCACGGCAGACGGCGTTGTCGACGAGCACGAACGCGCGAACCTCGAACGCATCGCGAACGATATGCACCGCCGGATTCAGGAGCTGCTCGCGCTCACGTGGCGCATCTACTGCCGCGACGAGCGCGCGGGCGCGAAAGCAATGCGCAGCGTCGCTGATGTGGCTGGCGGTCGCGCCGCGCAGGGCTGATCCATTTTATGCACCGAGTTGAGGACTACAAATGGACAGACCCGAAAATATCGATGCAGTGGAGCACGTGCTGGCGGCTGATGCCGAAAGCACTGCGCAACTGCCCCAGGAGCCGCTCATCTGTTTGTCGTGCGGCGCCCAGAAACTCCCAGGCGTAAGCCTGCCCTGCGGTCATTGAGCCCATGCGAATCTACGTTGCCGGCCCGATGACCGGACTCCCCGACCTGAACTTTCCCCGCTTTCACGCCGAAGCCGCGCGCCTGCGCGCGCTCGGCCACGAAGTGATCAACCCGGCTGAGATCAATCCCGACGTCGGCATGAAGTGGGCCGACGCGATGCGTGCGGACATTCGCGAGCTGGTGACGTGCGACGGCATCTGCCTGCTGCCCGGCTTCGAGGGCTCGCGCGGCGCGCGGCTGGAGCGCCACATCGCGCTCGAACTAGGTCTGGAAATCATGTATGCCGCTGTCGCGGAGGCCGCATGACGGATTTCGCGACCGTTGCCGCCCGATGCGGTTATGTCACCTACTACCCGCATGCAGCGCGGCATGTCGGCGTTAAGGCTGCCGTGCTGGCGGCCTGCATCATCGAGTGGCAGCAACACGCCGGTGATCTCGGTGCGGAGCTGAGCGTCGAAAAGATCGAGTCCATTACCGCCTTGACGTATGAGGAACAGCGCGCCGCGCGTCGCGTCCTGCGGGCAGCCAACGTTCTCGTTGAGACTGCTCGGCGCCTTGAGCACAAAACCTTCTATCGAATCGATATCAAAGCGTTCGCACTGCTGGCGCAAGGGTCCGTCACATGAAGCCATGGACGTGGCGCCACGCCATCATCAAATCTGGGCTGCCGCCGACGACGCGGCACGTCCTGCTGACGTTGTCGTGCCATCTGAACGACCTCGGTGAGGACTGCTTCCCGTCGACCGCCATGCTCGCGGACGAAACCGGGTTGTCGGAGCGCGCGGTTTGCACGCACCTAGCCGTCGCGGCAGAGAAGGGATGGTTCGTTGTGCGCAAGCACGGCTACGGCAAGAAGAAGTGGGCGCGCAATGAATATTTCCCGCGTATTCCGGAAGGCTTCGAAATTCCCGATCGCGCTGCCGAAGGCACTGAACGTGGTTCAGTGCCTTCAAAAAAGGGCCAACGCACCAAGGCACTGAAGGACGTTCAGCGCCTTGTGGATAACTCTGGCGAAGGCACTGAAGGAGGTTCAGTGCCTTCTGGTGCCGAAATGCATGAAGGCACTGAACCTAACGACGTTAAGGCACTGAACGACGTTCAGTCTAATACTGCAGTTAACCCTTCAAATAAAAGCAGCAGCAACGCGTGCGAGGAAAATCCCGCTGCTGCTGCTGCTGCTCAAAAAATAAGCAACGACGAAAACGCGGACGAGATCGCGGAACCTGATGCCGAGGCAACGTTGCTCGCTGTGCTTGAGCAGTGCGCCGCTGTCGTCGTCGATCCGAAGGCTGACCGCGTGCTGGTGCTGACGTGGGTAGGCAAGGGCGTGACCGCCGAGCAGCTGCGCGAGGCGGTGCGCCGCGCCGCGAAGCGTCGCGAGCAGGCGAGCGACAGCCGCCCGGTCTACGCCGCGTTCCTCGATCGCTTCGTGACCGAAGTGCTGGCCGGCGGCGCGCGCGCTGATGCGCAGCCCGCCAGCGCCGACTGGTGGCTGAGCGATTCCGGCATCGGCGAGCAGGCCAAGCGCGTGCGCGTCGAGCGCCGCGTGAACGAATCGACTCCCGATTTTCTGGTGCGCGTGGCGAAAGCCTCGGGTCGTGGCCCGTGGATCGACCACGTGCTGACGCGCGAGCGCGGTGCCGCGCGCTTTCCCGAGGTCTGCGAGTTTCTCGCCGACGTGCTGCCCGCCGACTTCTACCCGAGCTGACCATGACTCGAATTCTGTGGACTCCTGCCGAAGACGCGCTGCTGCGCGAGCTTCACCCGTCTGGCCTGTCGTACGACGAGATCGCCGCGCGCATCGCGCCGCGCTCGCGCAATGCCGTCGAGCAGCGCTGCGTGAAGTTGCGCCTTGGGCCGCTGCCGCATGGTCGCCTTCGCTGGAAGCCGTCTGAAGACGCGCTGCTGCGCGAGATCTGGGAACAGAAGGGCTCGTTGAAGATGCTCAGCGCGAAGTATCTGCCGCGCCGTTCGGCGGCGGCCATGTCGGATCGCGGCCGTGAGCTGGGACTGGCGCCGCGCCCGCAGACGCTGCGCAACTCGACGTATTCATGGGTCACCGAGGAAGTGCGCCGCGCGCTTCTTGAGACGCCGGATCTGACCGTCTCGCAGTTGGCGGAGCGCTGTGCTGGATCACATCGCCGAATCACGATGGTTTTGGCCGAAGGGCACGGCAAAGGGTTCTGGCGCTCTGGCTGGGCGCCCGCTCGCGGTAAGAGCACAGGCCGCCGTGCGCCGCGCTGGTCGGTCGGCTTCGAGGATGACGTCCCGCCGCCTTCGCCGATCGGCAATACGCTGCGCATGCGGCTTGTGCGTGCCCGGGCCCGGCAGCCCGCGCCGGTGTTTGATCCGTTCGCTACGCTCGTGCAACAGGTGGCCGCATGACGCTCGCCCGCAAAACGCCGATGAAGCGCACCGGCTTCAAACGCAAGCCGGATTGCCCGTTCAACAGCCTCACTTCGCGCGCGGGCATCGCGCGTTCGACGCCGATCAAGCGGCGCGCGCGCAAGCCGACCGTCGCCGAAGGCTCGCGGTATCTCGCGGCGTGCCGCGGCGAGCAGTGCTATCTGCGCGTGCCCGGCGTGTGCGCGTTCTCGTCCGAATCGGTCGTGCCGTGTCATTCGAATCAGGCGCGCCACGGCAAAGGTATGGGGATCAAGGCGGCGCACGAATTCACGGTGCCTGGCTGTGCAGCGTGCCACGCGTGGATCGATCAGGGCGCGGCCGCGCGCGAAGCGAAATTCGCCGTATGGGATTCAGGCTTCGCGCACTGGTTGCCGGTGCGCGCCGCGAAGATGGCCGCGCAGGAGGTTACGTGCCCGCGCTGATGCTCACGTGCGAAGTGCCGAGCATCGTTGCCGTCGATCGTGGCCGCTATGGGCGCGTGTCGTACGTGCCTGGGGACGTGGAATACGAGGCGCGTCCGCGCGTCGTTCGGCGCATTCGGCGCGCGGATGGTTCGTTCGATCCGGACCGCGTCGAGGTAGAGGTTTTTGTGCCGCGTGCGCGGCGCGGTGGCGTCGAGGTGAAGCGCGACGCGTGGCTCGATGCCGACGAGTTGGGCGCGTGGCTGCGCTGCAAAGCGCTCGTGTCGAAGAACCGGAAGACCATCCGGCCTTTTATTGAATCTGACGAGTTCGAGCTGCGCACTGACGCTGACTGACTTTCGCCAAAAACCGTTGTGCTTACATTAGGAGAAATGCAATGTCCGTCCGAGCAAAACTGCAACTTCAGGAAATCACCGCACAGCACTGGTCTCCGACCAGCAAGAAGCTTGTGTTCAGGGCTGCGTATGACACGAGCATCCCTGAGGACCAAAGGTTTCAGTCGGCGACGCCGTGGGCAGAGTTCACGACGCTTATCGACAATCCCGCGGCGCTCGCGAAATTCGAAATTGGCAAGCATTACTACGTCGATTTCACGTCGGCGGAATAACCCAGGGAGCGGCGATCTGGGGCTGCGGAAGTCGCGCGTAAGACCCCGGGCGGCTCGAAATTTTATGGTGTCGCGATGAATTGTGTGTCGTTTGGCTTCTGGTTTGAGATCGGGCGCGTCCTCGCTGGTCTCGCGGTTTTAGGTGGTGTGTGTGTCTGCCTCGCACTCTTTGCGGTAGCCATCTTGATTTTGCGGCGCAACGACAAATGATCGATGTTTTTCAACGGAGCAACTGAAATGCGAATCTCGAAACTTCTGAAATCCCTGTTGTTCATGGCGGCGCTGCCGATGTTCGCGACCGACGACGATGCGGCGGGCGCGGCCAGCGCCTCGGATTCCGTGCAAGCCGCGTCTGGCGAGGCTTCCGCCGTGGGCGCGGACGGTGCGGGAAACGATGCTGGTGGTGCATCTGCCGGCGAGCAGTCGACGGGCGAGACCTCTGCGCTCGATGCGTCGGGTTCGAGCGAGGGTGCTGAATCGGGGGAGACCGCTGCGGCAGTTGCGGAGGCCGCACCCAGCGATACTTCCGCTACGACTTCTGCCGTCGATGCCGCGTCGGACGTGACTCAGGACGCAGGTGAGCAGGGAAACGATTCGTTGTCGGCGCTCGATCAGGCGGGGTCAGCCGATGGGGGCGATGCCCAGAGTGCCAGCGGCTCGGCGAGCCTGGCCGGCTCTGCGGATATTGCACAGGCATCTGGCCTGACGAGTGACGCGGGAAACGTGAGCGGCGCGGCGGCCGATGCCGAGAGTGCGACGGATGGCTCGACGACTGCGCCGAATTCGGATGCGGTGTCATCGATCCCGACGACCCCGGAATCGAGCCTTGGTTCGTCTACTGACGCGCCGGCGGTCGCGGACGAATTGGGGGAAGGCGTTGCATCGCTTGCGGCGTCCGGATCCGCAAGCGACACCTCGTCGTCTGTTTTGACTGCATCGCAAGACGGCGACACCGAGGCAGCTATCCAGACCGGTTCCGATACGGGTGAATTGTCGTCGTTCACGCAGTCGTTTGACGCGACGGATTGGGCCGCCGCGTTTCTGCACATCGTCTTCGACGACGGCGTTGCGGTGACTGAAGACCTGATGGTTTCGTGGTTCGCGAACGCGCTGATGCGCGGCTACCATCAGAAGGCGGCGGAGGTCAGCGCGGCGGCAGCTGAGCAGCCGGTGCATTCGCTTTTCGGCGAGATCGAGGCAGAACTGTCGCGCCCGACCGGCGTGCTGCCCGCGAAGATCCGCGCCATCATCGCGCGCGGCCGCGCACTGCTGTAGGAGCGTGCCTATGACCCAGCGCGTGATCGACTGGACCGAGGTGTTTGAGGATTTCCGTCGCGCCGGTTTGCGCGACGCGGCCATCGTTCGCGCGCTGGGTGTGAGCCCGACTGCGGTTCGGAATTATCGCAACGGCATCGACGAGCCGAGCTTTCGGCGCGGCGAGGCCATTCTCGCGCTGTGGTGCCGTGTCACGACCAAGGCGATCGACGCGGCGCCGCGCACGGATTATGTGGCGAGTGCGGCATCCGTCGCGCGCCCGCGCACGACGCGCGCATGCGTTGCCGACGGATTTTCCGCGCTCGACGCGGTGTTCCGCCCTGGCATCGCGCAGGTAATCGAAAAGGTGTCGCGTACGAGCGACCGTCGCGAGCCGGACGTGCCGGTCTCGCTTACTCTTCCGGGGTTTGAGATATGAAATCGGGGTGCGGTGCGTATGAGCGAGCGTGAACTGACGCCGCGCGAGCAGCGATTCTGCGAGGAATATCTCGTCGATCTGTCGAAGGCGAACGCTGCCCATCGTGCGGGCTATAGCAAAAACGGAGCGCGGCAGACGGGCTACAACCTGATGCAGCGCCCGGCTGTTTGCGCGGAGATCAATCGCTTGATGGACGAGCGCGCCGCGCGCATCAAGGTGACTGCCGACGAGGTGCTCGATGAGATCGTCGCGGTGATGCGCGCGGACGCCAGCGACATCGCCGAGGTTTGGCGGTGTTGCTGCCGCTATTGCTGGGGCGCCGGCCATGCCTTCCAGTTCAAGACTCAGCGCGAGCTGGAAGAAGCGCGGCGCAAGCATGCGGTCGATCTGAAGCGCGCGCGCGCAGCGAAGATTCCGAAAGCGGCGCAGCCTGTGTTCGATGAATCGGGCGGCACTGGTTTCAATGCGAACCGCGAGCCGAATCCTGAATGCCCTGAGTGCTCGGGTGACGGCATCGAGCGTGTGCGCCTGCGCGACACGCGCACCCTGGTCGGTGACGCGAAACGCCTGTTCGATGGCGTGAAGCAGACGAAAGAGGGTGTCGAGACGAAGGTGCGCGATCGCACGAAGCATGCCGAGCTGGCCGGGCGGCATCTTGGCCTGTTCAACGACAAGCTGGAACTGTCGCGTCCCAAGGTGCGCGTCAAGGATCTGACTGGCCGCCGCAAGCAGGGCACTGGCGAATGAGCGAAGAGATCGAGTTCCGCTATCTGCCGCAGGGCGACACGCTGGAGAAATACATTCTGTCGCGCAAGCGCCGCGTGATGATCCGTGGTCCGCTCGGCAGTGGCAAGACGAACGCCAGCTGCTGGAAGGGTTTCCGCGTCGCGTGCGAGCAGGAGCCGGATGCGTATGGTGTGCGCCGGTCGCGCGGCATCGCGGTGCGTAACACGTATTCCGATCTGTCGTCGACGACCATCAAGGACTGGCTCGACATGTTCGAGGATCTCGGCCGCTATGTTGCTGGTGGGCGCGAGCCGCCGACGCACTATCTGTCGTTCGATCTCGAAGACGGAACGAGCGTTGAGGCGGAGGTGATGTTCATCGCGTTCGACCGGCCCGAGCACGTGAAGAAGGCGCGCGGGCTGCAGGCGACGTGGGTGTGGCTCAACGAAGTGAAGGAGCTTTCGAAGGCCGTAGTCGACATGCTCGACCTGCGTGTCGGCCGCTATCCCAAGGACGTGCACCCGACGTGGTACGGCATCTTCGGTGACACGAACGCGCCGGACAACGACCACTGGTATTACGAGCTGGCCGAAGAGACGAAGCCAGATGGCTGGGAATTCCTGACGCAGCCGGGCGGCGTCATTCGCGACGGCGATGATTGGGTGGTCAATCCGAACGCGGAGAACATCCACAACCTGCCGGTCGGCTATTACCTCGACGGCATGCAGGGCAAGAAGCAGGATTGGATCAAGGTCAACCTGGGCAACGAATATGGCTTCGTGATCGACGGCCGCCCGATTCATCCGGACTACGTCGATTCGCTGCACTGTCGCCCGTTCGAGATCGTGCGCGGCGCGCCGGTGTACATCGGCATGGACTTTGGCCTGACGCCCGCCGCGGTGTTCGCGCAGCGCAAGCCGATGGGCGGCTGGCGCGTTCGCAGCGAGCTTGTGGCTACGAGCATGGGCGCCAAGAAGATGGCCGCCGAGATTCACCGCCATATCGAAGAGAACTACGCGGGCATGACAATCTTGCCGATTTCCGGCGACCCGGCGGGCGACCAGCGTTCGCAGGCGGATGACGAGGACACGCCGTTCAAGATCCTGCGCGCGGCGGGCCTCGAAGCGAAGCCTGCGCCGACCAACGACACGGTGCTGCGGTATGGCGCTGTCGATGAGTCGCTCACGCGCCTGATTGACGGCGAGCCCGGCATTCTCGTGCATCCGGACTGCCGGACGCTGCGCAAGGCGCTGGCCGGCGGGTACTGCTTCCGGCGGCTGCAGGTGTCGGGCGAGCGGTTCGCCGACAAGGCGGACAAGAACATGTACTCCCACGTCGCCGAAGCGCTTCAGTATTTGCTCGTTGGCGCGGGCGAGCACAAGGTGCTGGTGAAGCCGAAGCGCTCCGGCGCGTTGCCGAAGCGCGCCATCATGGACTGATCGTCCGCCGTTGCTGCGCAGGATAGTGCGTAGCCGATCCGAGAGCATGCGTTCTCATACGCATATTCTGGACCGGCAATGACGACCCTGTTCCACTCGCCCAGCATCCCGCAGACGAAGGCGACCAACGTCCCGGCGATCACCGACACGACGCAGGCGCAGCAGGACGCGGCGGATCGTCTGTCGCGGCGTCGCGGCGCATCGGCGACGATCTCGGCTGGTGACTCGGCGACGATCTCGCCGGGCAGCGTCGCAACCAAAACGTTGCTGGGCGCGTAATGGCCGCCGACGAAAAAGCCCTCGTCGATTCGGTCCACCGCGATCTGGCGGACATGAAGCAGCACCGCTCGGAGTTCGAGCAGGTTTGGAACGACATCGTCGACTTCATGATGCCGCGCCACAGCGGCTTCAACCGCACGCGCAAGCCGGGCGAGAACCGGACCGGCAAGATCTTCGACACGACCGCGCCGCTGGCGCTGCGCAATTTTCAGGCGGCCATCGACTCGATGATCACGCCCCACACGCAAGTGTGGCACCGCCTCGCGACGGATCAGGAAAGCCTCAACGACAACGACAACGTTCGCGCGTATCTGGATCAGGTCGTCAAGACGCTGTTTTCGGTCCGCTATCGCTGGCGCGGCGGCTTCACCACGCAGATCAGTCAGGCGTATCAGGGCCTCGGCCTGTTCGGCAATGGGCCGCTCATGATCGAGCACGACGTCGGCACTGGCATCCGCTATCGGCACGTGCCGCTGAACCGCTATTACTTCGTCGAAAACGCGGCGGGCCTCGTCGACAAATCGTGCGCGTGCTGGCGCATGACCGCGCGGCAGGCCGCGCAGAAGTGGACGAAGGAGAAGCTGCCGCCGCGCATCCAGTCCGCGCTGGAGAACAACCCCGAAACCCATTTCGATTTCGTCCATCGCGTGCAGCCGCGCGCGGATCGCATCGTCACGCGGCTCGACTCGCTGAACATGGCGTTCGAATCGGTGTGGGTTTGCGAGGCCGACCTGATCGAGCAGTCGGGCTTTCGCGTCTATCCCTACGCTGTGGGCCGCTTCTACGTCGATTCCGACACGCAGTACGGCGGCTCGCCCGCCGAAGATTCGCTGCCGGATATCAAGATGGTCAACGCGATGGAGAAGACCATCATCCGCGGTGCGGAGAAGGCCGTCGATCCACCGCTACTGTTGACCGAAGACGGCGTGCTCGAAGGGTTCGACCTGCGTTCGGGCGCGCTGAATCACGGCGGTCTCGACACGCAGGGCAATCAGCTCGTGCAGCCGCTCAAGACCGGCGAGAACATCCAGTTCGGCACGCAGTACGCCGACAGCAAGCGCCAGACGATCAACGCGCAGTTCTACGTCACGCTGTTCCAGATCCTGACCGAAGCGCCGCAGATGACGGCCACAGAGGTGCTGGAGCGCGCGCAGGAAAAGGGCATTCTGCTCGCGCCGACGATGGGCCGCGTGCAGACCGAAATGCTCGGCCAGATGATCGAGCGCGAACTCGACATCTGCGGCCACGTGCCGGGACTGCTTCCGCCGATGCCGCCCGAACTGATCCAGGCGGGCGCGAGCGTCGACATCGTCTACGACAGCCCGCTCAACAAGGCTATGCGCGCGAGCGAAGGCGCGGCCGTTCTCCAGTGGGTTCAGCAGGTGGGCGTCGTCGCACAGCTCGACCAGCAGGCGATCAAGGTCGTCGACGGTCAGGCGATCGCGCGCGGCCTCGCTGACATCAACGGCGTGCCGGTCAAATACACCGTGCCTGCTGACGTCATTGCGCAGCAGCAGGCGCAGGAACAGCAGACCGCGCAGCTCACGAACATCCTGAATGCAGCGCCGCAGGCCGCATCGGCCGCCAAGGACCTCGCGTCCGCTGCACAGATGACAGGGACGCCAGGCGTATGAGCGCGATCACCGATCGAATCCTCGCGCGCCTGCGCCGCCGCAAAGCCTACGCGCAGTGTTTTCTCGACGACGACGGCAACCTCACACCCGCCGCGCGCGCGGTGATGACCGATCTCGCGCACTTCTGCCGCGTTTATCGCTCGACCGCAATTGTCTCGCCGGT
This sequence comes from Paraburkholderia sp. SIMBA_027, assembly GCF_046535315.1. Taxonomy (NCBI): domain Bacteria; kingdom Pseudomonadati; phylum Pseudomonadota; class Betaproteobacteria; order Burkholderiales; family Burkholderiaceae; genus Paraburkholderia; species Paraburkholderia sp. SIMBA_027. The sequence continues at coordinate 141,745 of NZ_JAWRWY010000013.1, read as the reverse complement.
CTCGCGCAGCGTGGATACACACGCCTCGATGCTGGCCGAGGGGCGCCGCGAGGTGTGGAACCGCGTGTTCTCGATCCTGCGTATCACCGACGACCAGATCCTTGGCGAGCGTCAGGAGTCCACCGATGAATGACCGCCCGATGTCGCCGTTCGGCGCGCGTCTGCTCACGTCATCGAACGCGAGCAACGCGCGCGATCTCATGAGCGCGATGTCGGCCGACGCCGCGCCCGCGAGCGATGCGCGCGGCGGCATTCTGCTTGGCACCGCGATCGCTGATCTGACGGCCGCGCCGACTGCCGACGACTTCAACAACCTGCTGGCCGTGCTGCGCGCCGCCGGCGTGATCGATTCAACCAGCTCCACTGCATCGACCGATACGTCGGGCACGAGCGCAACGACGAACGAGGGAACGAATGTTTAAGCGACTGATGATGCGCTACGTCCTGATGAACGAAGCCGGTGCCGGTGATGGCGGCGGCGCGGCGACCACGACTGCGGCGACCGGCGCAGACGCTGCGACTGCAACCACGGGCGATGCCGCAGCCGCCGCAGCGGCGGCAACCGCCGCGCAGGAAAGTGCGCCGTCGTTCCTCGAAACTCTCGGTGACGCTGATCTGAAGGCGTATGCCGAGAGCAAGGGCTACAAGAGCGCGGCCGAAGCGATCAAGGCGTTCCGCGATGCTGAAACCGCGAACGCCGCGCCCGCCAAAGCCGAGGACTACAAACTCCCGGTCCCCGAAGGTCAAAGCGATGAGCTGGCGAAAGCCGCTTCGACGTGGTTCCACGAAGCAGGCATTTCGCAGGCGGCCGCCGAGGCACTCGTTACTAAATTCAATGCGCACGTCGCTGGCCTGAACGAGGCAGCGGAGCTGGCGCAAAAGCAGCAAGGCGAGCAGCAGATGGCCGCGCTGAAAACGGAATGGGGCACGCAGTACGACAAGAACGTCGAACTCGGGCGCCAGGCGCTTCACCAGTTCGGCATTCCTGCCGAGACGGTGAGCAAGCTGGAGAAGCAAGTCGGAGCCGCGCAAATCCTGAAGACGTTCTCGCAGATCGGCGCGGCGCTGGGCGAGGGAACGCTGAACCCGGGCGGCAACGGTGCCAGCAAGACGGCAACGCCTGCTGACTGGTTTCCGAACTCGAATCACAACTAAGGGTATTTGATCATGACCATCCTGACCACGAATAACCCGACGCTCGCCGACGTTGCAAAGCGCACCGCGCCCGACGGCAGCATCGATTCCCAGATCGTCGAACTGTTGAACCAGACGAACGAGGTTCTGCTCGACGCCGCATTCATCGAGGGAAATCTGGCGACCGGCCACAAGAGCACGGTCCGCACGGGTCTGCCGCAGCCTACGTGGCGTCGACTCTATGGTGGCGTGCAGCCGACGAAGAGCACCACCGTGCAGGTGACGGACAACTGCGGCATGCTCGAAGATTATGCGGAAGTCGATAAGGCTCTCGCCGATCTCAACGGCAACACCGCGGCCTTCCGGCTGTCCGAAAACGTCGCTCACATCGAAGCGATCAATCAGGAAGTCGCTTCGACGCTGATCTACGGCAACGAAGGTTCGGCGCCCGCGGAATTCACCGGCGTGGCCGCGCGCTACAACGACCTCGGGGCAGACAACGCCGACAACATCATCGACGCTGGTGGTACGGGCTCCGACAATACGTCGATCTGGCTGATGGTCTGGGGTCCGCAGACGGCCCACATGATCTACCCGAAGGCTGGGAAAGCCATGCTGCAGTCAAACGACAAGGGTCAGGTGACCGTCGAAAATTCCGATGGCCAGGGCGGCCGTATGGAAGCGTATCGCACCCACTACAAGTGGGACGTCGGTTTCACGCTTCGCGATTGGCGCTACGTCGCTCGCATCGCGAATATCGACGTGAGCGATCTCGCCACGGTGGCGAACACCTCGAACCTGATCAACTGGATGATCGCGGCGTCGGAACGCATTCCGGCATTCGGCATGGGCCGCGCAGCGTGGTACGTGAATCGCACGGTTCGCGAAAAACTGCGCCTCGGCATCCTGAACAAGATCTCGAACAACCTCACGTGGGAAACCGTCGCTGGCCAGCGGGTGATGATGTTCGACGGTCTGCCGGTTCGCCGCACGGACGCGCTGCTCAACACCGAAGCGCGCGTCGTCGACCAGTCGTAATTCTGCGCGGGTGCGCCGCCTGCGCGGTGCACTCTCGCGGTCCTCTCCTGTCACGGAACAAGGAACGCACCATGTACAAGGACAACCTCCTCACGTTCGCGAACGGCCAGGCGCTCACCGCGAGCGGCGCGCTCACGAACATCATCGACCTCGGCTCCGATCGCAAGATCGGCCCGGGCACGCCGCTGTGGATCGTCATCAACATCCTCGTGGCGCTCGCCGGCACCACGCCGACCCTGAAGCTCGCGCTTCAGACGTCCGACGATTCGGCGTTCGGCACGTTCGACGAAATCGCCGCAGTCTCGCCGACGGCGGCCGACGTCGATGCGGGTGCGATGTTCGTGCTCGGCATGCCGTGGACGAACAAGCGCTACCTGCGCATGTACGCGACGCTCGGCGGCACCACGCCCACGGTCACGCTGTCGGCCGATCTCACGAGCGAAATGCCGTACGACCATACGGCATACCCGTCGCCGTCGCAGGCCTAACGCATGGCCGGCGCAAAGATCAAGGTCCGGGCCCTCAAGCCCGGCTTCCACGGGGTCAAGCGGCGCTACGCGGGCGAGGTGTTCGTGATGGAAGACGTCACGATCAAATCGGGCGCCGTGATCGGCAAAAACGGGAAGCCCATTTCGTGGGTGGTGCCGACCGACGAGGAACTCGCGGAAAAAAAAGCCCGTGGCGGCCGCGAGACGAATTCGACCACGAACGATACACCCGGCGGGCAGGACGATCCAGGCGCGCCGTAACGGAGTGACCTGTGACTTCCAAGCTCGACATCGGCAACCGCGCACTCACGAAACTCGGCGAGGCTCGCATCACGAGCTTCGACGAGGATTCGAAATCTGCTGAGACGCTCACGTCGATGTGGGACGTCGTCTTGAAGGCCGAATTGAGGGCGAATATCTGGAACTTCGCCAAGGCGCGCGCGCTGCTTGCCGCTTCGTCTACGGCTCCGGCTTTTGGCTTCGCGCGCGCTTTCCCGCTTCCAACCGATTGGGTCCGCAACCTGCAGGTCGGCCCGTTCCTCGTCTATCCCAAAGTCGATCAGCGCGGGCTGTTTTCCGTTGAGGGAAAGTTGATCCTCACCGATCTGCCCGCGCCGCTTCAACTCCGGTACATCGCATTGCCGTCGGACACCACGTCATTCGATGCGCTGTTCGTCGAGGTGCTTGCGTGCCGCCTGGCGGCTGAATGCGCGGAGCCGATCTGCCAGAGCACGACGAAGGCCCAGGCGAAGTGGCAGGAATACACCGCCGCGATGGGCGTCGCGAAGCGCGCGAACGCGATCGAGCGTCCGTCTCAGCCGCTTGCCGATGACACGTGGATGGAGGCGCGCGGTTACAGCGGCCACCATAACCTGCACGGAGGGTTCTGATGGACGCATCCCCGATCATGACGACGTTCGACGCGGGCGAGCTTTCGCCGTTCATGGGCGGCCGCGTCGACTTCGCGAAATATCCGAACGGGTGCAAGACGCTGGAGAACTTCATCCCCGTCGTGCAGGGCCCGCTCGTGCGCCGCGGCGGCACGTACTTCATTGGCGAGGTGAACAACAGCCTGCAGCGCGGCTGGCTCAAGAGCTTCCCGGTTTCCGACGGCACGAATTACATGCTCGAATTCGCCGACTACGTGATTCGCGTCTACGCCAATCGCGGGCAGCTGGTGAGCGGCACGGCTCAGGTGACCATCGCGACGCCGTACGCGGTCGCGGACCTGACGAGCAGCGAGGGCACGTTCGCCCTGCGGTTCGCTCAGAGCGCGGACACGATGTACATCTTCCACGAGTCCTATCCCATCCAGAAGCTCGTGCGCACGTCCGCCACAGCGTTCAGGATGAGCGCGGTGCAGCTTGTCGCGGGGCCGTTTCAGGACCAGAACACGGACGAGAGCGTGACGATTACCGCGAGCGGCCAGACTGGCACGGTCACGCTCACGGCCAGCTCGTCGGTTTTCACGGCGGCCGACGTCGGCACGATCATCTATCTGCAGCAGAAAGATTTTTCCGACGTCAAGCCGTGGGCGACGTACAAGCGCGTCGACATTGGCGACTTCCGCCGCGTCGACGAGCGCATCTATCTGTGCACGGCGAACGGCGGCGGCACGACTCCTGTGACGGGCGTCGAGACGCCGGTGCATACGTCGGGCAGCGCGTGGGACGGCGACGGGATCGACGTCGACGACGACGGCTACGGCACCATCGGCGTGGAGTGGCAGTACCAGCATAGCGGGTACGGCTACGTGAAGATCACCGGCTACACGAGCGGCACGCAGGTAACGGGCACCGTGACGAGCGGCGCGTCGAGCGATGACGTGATGATCCCGAACCAGATCGTGACGGATGGCACGTACAAGTGGCGCCGTGCGCTGTTCAACTCGGCGGACGGTTATCCGTCGCAGGGAACGTTCTGGCGCAATCGTCTCGTGCTCGCGCGTGGCCGGTGGATCGTCTTTTCGGTGTCGGCCGACTACGAGAACTTCCAGTTCATCGAAGCCGACGCGACAACCGACGACGATGGCATGACGAACCAGCTCAACGCGCGCCAGCTCAACGAAATCGTGTGGCTCGTCGAGCAGGACAACCTGCTGGTCGGGATGAACGGCGAAGAGTGGGTCGTCGGCCCGACGTCGACGGCTTCGGCTGTGAGCCCGACGAACATTCAGGCGACGCGGAACTCAAGCTATGGATCGCGCGCGCTCGTGCCGCTTGATGTCGGCGGCCTGGCTATTTTCGTGCAGCGCGCCGGCCGCAAGGTACGCGACTTCGACTACGACTATTCGACCAACAAATACGTTTCGACGGACACGACGAAGCTGGCCGACCACGTCACGAACGGAACGGACGGCACGTACACCGGCGTCGTCTCGATCGCGTATCAGCAGGATCCGTATTCCGTGGTTTGGGCCGCGCGCGCGGACGGCACGCTCATCGGGATGACGTACGACCGCGAGGCCGGGCGCTCTGACGTCTACGGCTGGCATCGCCATCCGATTACGAACGGCTACGTCGAGTGCGTCGAGACGCTGCCTTCGCCGGACGGCTCGTATGACGACGTGTGGATGATCGTGCGCCGCGAGATCAAGGGCGTCACGCGCCGCTACGTCGAGTACATGACTCGCCCGCTGCAGGACGATCAGGACATCGAGGATTCGTTCTATGTCGATAGCGGCCTGTCTTATAGCGGCACGAAGAAAACTAGTTTCGACGGACTAGATCATCTCGAAGGGCAAACCGTGCAGGTGCTCGCCGATGGTGCAACTGTTCCCGATCAGGTCGTCACGAGCGGCTTGATCACGATTCCGTTGGAAGCGTCGACGGTGAGCGTTGGGCTCCGCGCACCGGCGCGTTTCGAAACGATGCAGCTGAGCATACAGTCGGCGGCGGGAACGACGCAGGGTAAGAAGAAGCGCATCACCGATGTGACCGTGCGGTTCTATCGTTCGTTGGGTGGCAAGCTTGGCCCGTCGTTCGCTGCGATGGAAGAAATCAATTTCCGGCGTGTGCCAGATCTTCAGGACACCGCGTTGCCGCTTTTCACTGGCGACAAGGAAAAGGTCAAGTGGCGCGGTGGTTATGAGGAAGCGCCGACGATGTGCTTCACGAACGATCAGCCGTTGCCCTGTGTGGTGCTCGCGCTGATGCCGAACGTGGGTATTTACGCATGATCGCGCTGGAAAAACTCGACGTCTGGCACGTGCTGGAGGTGGGCGCGAAGCTGCAAACGATGCAGCTGACGACTGTGCACGAGATCGACGAAGCCTACGCGCGCACGTTGATCGCGAACACCGGCGTCGCGTGGGCCGTCGTCGAAGACGGCGCCGCCATCGCGTGCGGCGGTATTGCAGAGGCGTGGGCGGATCGCGCGATTGCCTGGTCGATGATCACACCGCGCGCGTTCCAGCATTTTCGTCATCTGCATCGCGTGGTGAAGCGCGTTTTCGATGAGTCGCCATGGGCCCGCATCGAGATCGACGTGCGCGCCGATCACGCTGCTGGGCGGCGATGGGCTGAGCATCTGGGTTTCACGATCGAAGGCATACGCCGCAAATACACGCCCGACGGGGCGGACATGATTCTCTACGCAAGGGTGAAGTGATATGGCCATTTTGGGGGCAGCCACAGCGGGCACCGGTGCAGCGGCTGGTGCGAGCGCTGCGTCTTCGGCAGCAGCGGCCGGCGCTGCATCTGCGTCCGCCGCGGCGGCCGGTTCTGCTGCGGCCGGAACGGCTGCCGCCGCGAGCGCGGGCGCGGCGGCAGCTGGTGCCGCAGGCGCCGCAGGAGCGGCGGGTGCAGCTGGCGCTGCCGCGGGCTCGGCAACCGCGCTTTCGGCGACGCAACTGGCGGCGCTCGGCCTCTCGGCTGTCAGCAGCCTCGTATCTGGCATCGAGCAGTCGAAGCAGCAGAGCGCGCAGTCGGATCTCGCGACGCGCAATGCGGCCGTCGCGCGCGAGAACGCGCAGTCTGCATTCAACGTCGGCATTGCGCGCGAGGAACAGGTGCGGCGCAACTCCGCGCAGCAGCTCGGCGCGCAGACGGCCGCCGCGGGCGAATCGGGATTCGTCTCAAACAGCGGCTCCATGCTGAACGAGCAGGTGCAGAGCGCCGGCGCGGCGGATCTCGATGCGCTTCAGACGCGCTATCAGGGACTGTTGCAGGGGCAGGCGTATCAGGACCAGGCGACGAACGACGACTACGAGGCTGCGGTGCTCAAGAGTAATTCGTCGAACTCTCTGACCAGCGGGATCATCGGCGCTGGCACTGCGGCGCTGATGGGCTATTCGCAGTTCGCGCGCCTCGGCGCGGCATCTGGTCTGCAAAGCACGACGCTGGGGGCGAAATAAGATGCCGGTCCGCATTCCGAGTTATCAGCAGCAGACGTCGATTCAGGACGGCACGCCGATTCCGAGCGTGCCGCTTGACGTTCCCCGTTCGACGCTCGGCCAGTCGATCGGCCAGGCCGCGCAGGCCGTCACCGATTACGCGCAGGCGCAGCAGCTCATCCAGAAGGATGCGGCGGCCACCGAAACTGCGCGCGTGACGTCGCAGGTCGGGCTCCAGCTGAATCAGGCCAAGAACGATGCGATCGCGAACGCGCCGACGGGCGGCTATGGTCTGACGCAGGGATTTCAGCAAACGTTCGACAAGCTTCGCACGGACACGCTCGCCGACGTGTCGAATCCGTACGCGGTGAAGGCGCTCAATCTGTATTTCGATCACCAGCAGCTGACGTATGGCGCGTCGATGCAGGACGCCGAGAACGGCATGCGCACGAAGTACATCGCGCAAAATCTCGGCGATACGGCGGACAACGTGACGCGCACGATCGCGCAGGATCCGTCGCAATACACCGCATCGCTCGCGCCGCTGATCGGCACGATCAACGGGCTCGACGGTATCGACGGCAACACGAAGGCCGCGCTGGTGAGCAAGTTCACCCAGCAGGCCGCGTTCGCCGCCGGCGCGCGCGTGGCGCAGGACAACCCGAACGGCTTCATCAACGCGTTCCAGACGCCAGCGGACAAACCGATGCCGGCCGGGTTCGAGTGGATGCGTAGCATCGACGGGGAGAAGCTCAATCTGCTGCAGAACCACGCGCAGGGCCTCGCCGCACAGCAGCAGAACGCGGCCGACGCGGCAGCGACCCAGCGCGAAAACAATGCAGTCGACGAGTTCAACAAGGGACTCGTCTTTGTGAATCAAGGCAAGCAGATGAGCCTGCAGTACCAGACGTCCCTGCTAGCTGCCACGCAAGGGACGTCAGTCGCAGCGCAGACGCAAGAACTGATTCAACAGGCTGCACGAAACATGGGGTTTTCCAGCATGCCGCTGCCGCAGCAGCACGCGTCGATCCAGTCGGATCAGGCGGCCGCCGCGACGCCGGGCGTCGGCACCGATCCGGCAACGGCAGCAGCCGTCGCGGCGCGCCAGAAGATGTACACGGCCAGCGTCGAGGCGTACAAAACCGACCCGTGGAATGCGGCGCTCGATCGCGGCGTGATTCAGCAGATCCCACAGGTGGATACCTCGTCGGTCGGGTCAATGATGAATTCGCTGTCCGCGCGCGTGGCCGCGGTGGGCGCCGTTGAAAACGCGGCGGGCCGCCGCGTGTCGCTGCTGACGCCAGACGAGTCGTCGCAGGTTTTCCAGCAGGTGCAGGCGCTGCCGATCGACCAGAAAGCGCAGGTGCTCAATCAGCTCGGCGGCGTGTTCGGACAGGCCGCGCGCATCAACGATCTCGCGACGCAGTGGCACGAGAAGGATCCGGCCGTCGCGCTCGCGCTGAAGGCCGGCGCGGGCGGCGGCAACGGCAATCCGCTCATGACCGTCAGCGGCGCGCCGGTCAGCGCCTTCATCCTCGCGGGCGAGCAGGCCCTGAAAGACAAGACCGTGAAGATCGACGAAGGTGCAGGCACCGGCATGAAGGCGCAGATTGCAAACGCCATCGACGGCGCGCTGCCGCCGCAGCAGGCCGAGGACGCGAAGGAAATGGCCTGGTATATCGCGGCGGGAAGCGCGGCGCGCGCGGGCCGCTCGGGCGGCGTACCGAACGCGGCTGACGTGCAGAACGGCATCAACGCCGCGACTGGCGGCATTTCGAAGACCGGCGGCCTGCGGCCGAACGGCGACTCGAACACCGTGGCCATGCCGTACGGCTGGCGCGAGGACGATTTCCAGAGCGCTGTGAAGACGGCCAGCGCTGGCAACATCGAGAACACGATAGGCGGCAAGCCCGTCGACACGGTGTACGCGAACGGCACCGCGATTCCGGTCAGCGACTTCATGGCGAAGTTCCCGAGCTACCAGCTCGTGCGTGTTGGCGTGCGCGGCACGTATGCAGTGTCGAGCGGCTCGAAGTTCGTGACAGATGCGAGCGGCGCCCCCATAAACGTGCACCTCACGCTCGCGCAGCATGGCGCGCCGCAGACAGTGACGCCAGCCGCGAACACCGCGCAGGACGTGGCAGTTACCCCCAATCCATTCTGAGGCGGCCATGCCGATCGATGATCTTTACGCCGACTCCACGTCGGCGTTTCTCACTGGCTCGAATCAGGTCAACGTGCCGATTCCCACGACTGCTCCGTCGACCGGCATTACGTCGATCGCGCGCGCGGTCGGCCGCGGCGTCGGGCAGGGCGCAGCGTCTCTGTTCGGGGCGGCAGCAGATACTGCGGCCGGGCTTTCGCAGCTCTACGTCGATCCCGAGATGCTGGCGGGCAATCCCGACCTCGCGCAACAGGCCGACGCGCGTGTGAATGACGCGCTCGCGAAGGCGCGCGCGGGGCACCTCTTCGAATCGAGCCTTGGCACGGCCGCGTACGACCTGGCGGACACGCTGAAAGCCGACCCGACGAAGACCACGACGATTGACCAGATCGTGCAGGGTGCCGTGAGCGGCCTCACGCAGATCGTTCCGGCGGCGGTGCTTGGCGGCCCGCTGGCGGGCGCGGCAATCGGCGGCCTTTCGATGGGCCAGCAGCGCGCCGAGGATCTGAAACGGCAGGGTGTCGATGTCGGCACGCGCACTGCGGTGGGTGCCGTCGAAGGCGCGATCGGCGGCGCTGGCGCGGTGTTGCCCGTGGGCGGCCCGTCGCTGCTCACGACTGCCGGCCTCGTCGGTATTGGCGGCCCCGGTCTCGCGGTGTTGCAGGGCACCGCCGAGCGTTCGATTCTGCGCAACGCGAATTACGACGGGCTGGCGGACCAGATCGACCCGCTCGACCCGGTGAACCTCGCCGCATCGACGATCATGGCCGGCGTCTTCGGCGGCGCGCATGCAATCGGCGCCGCGCGCGCGGCGCGCGCCGACGCGACGGGCGCCGCCACACCGGGCATGCCGGGCGGCCCGAGCACGCAACTGACGGACATGAGCGTCGCCGCGCGCAAGGCGCTGCCGTATAACGCGCCTGCACTCGACGACTACGCCACGCAAGTCGCGCAGCGCGAAGGCGTGCCGCCCGCGCTGCTGCTGTTCATCAAGAACGGCGGCGAGCGTTCGAACAGCAATCAGGTGAGCCCGGCCGGCGCGAAGGGCGTGATGCAATTCACTGATCCGACGTGGGCGCAGTACGGTCACGGCGATCCCACCGACCCCGTTAACTCGATCGACGCGGCAGGCCGCTACGCAAAGGATCTGATGGCGCGCTACGGTGGCGACCAGCGTGCGGCCGTGACTGAATACAACGGCGGCATCGAGCAGGCGCGCGCCGTGCAGGCTGGCGGCGCGCCGACCGCGCCTGAGACGATCGCCTATCTCCAGCGTTACGACAATTTCGCGGCGAATCACGCGCTCGACACCGGCACCTTCGCTCCGAATTCCGATCAGGTCGACGCGGCGCTCACGGCGCGCGGCCAGCGCTTCGTCGACGATGCGTACGTTTTCGGCGCGCCCGGCGACCTCGAATCGTCAAGCGCGCACCAGGCTGCGTTTGAGGCCGCCGCGCAGCAGATGTCCGCTGGCCGCTTTCCGGACGTGTCGTCGTTCGTCAGCACCGACGACGCCGCGCGCGCCACCGCGCTCGATTCGATGATCAGCGATGCGGAGGCGTCACGCGCGGATCTGGCGCAGCAGGCGTCGCAACTGGCCGAGCCGGGTGGCATCGCGCAGGCGCGCACCGAACTCGCGAACCTTCAGGCGTCTCCTCCGGACACGTCTGACGCGGCGATCAAGACGCTCACGCGCCAGATCCAGTCGACCGGCGTGAAGTTCAAGGCCGCGGCGAAGCGCGCGGAGCAGCAGATCGCGGCGCAGGGTCAGGAGCACACGGAGCGCATTCAGCGCCTTGAGCAGATCGTCCAGCGCAATGCGGAGGCGCAGCGCGCCGGGGATTCGATGGCGGCCCTCGACCAGCAGCTCGGCCAGCTGCGCGCCGCGCGCGCGCAGATCGACACGCCGATGACGGCTCGACGCCCTCTGGCGGATTTCGTGCAGCGTCTGGCCGCGTCGGAACGTGAGCGGGCGCCCGCTATTCCAGATGAGGAATCGATGGCGCTCGACGCCACGACGCCGTCTGCTGCGCCAGAAAATCCGCCGCGTGAAAATCTGCCTGAGCAGATCACGCGCGAGTCGCTCGCTGAGAATGGCGCGGTGAATGTCCGAAAGGCAACGACGGCGATCGAGCAGCGCGTGCGCGCGGCGCTGCTTGAGGGGCGCGACGTGACGCTGCACAGCGACGGCGTGCAGCATCGAATCGTGGGCTTCGAAAACGGAATGCTCGATTCGGCCGGGAAGCGCTGGACGGCGATGGATCTGCTCAAGCCGCCGGGCGAAGGCGAGGGGCCGCGCGTCGAACTTGGCGCACCGCCGAGCGCGCCCACGGCCGCCGGCGCTCTAGTCGAGTCGAACCTGCGCCAGTCCGCCGCCGAGAACCCGGACCGGCGAGTGACGCTTGACGCGCCGCAGGCGGGCAGCGACTTTTCTTCCGCGAACCCGCGCACGGCGGCGTTCGACGGCTCTTTGCAGGACGCGCTCGATCTCATCGACCGCGAGCACGCCAAAACGGTTTCTGGCGCGAAGCTGTTCCGCGTGGCCGCTCAGTGCTTCCTTTCGCTTGGGGGTTGATTCATGCACGACAAATGCGCGCAGGCTGTTTCGCAGGCTGCAAACCGGAAGCTGACAAAGGCCGAACTGGACGGCATCGAAAACCGCGTGCGCGCGGGCATGCGCGTGGTGCGCAATCGCGATGTCGATGCCTGGGGAGCGATGACGCTCGGCGAGCGCATCAACGCGGGCGCCGAGTGGGCACAGCAGCAACTGCAGCACGAGGCCGACCTCGCGCGTCAGCGCAAGATCCTGCAACTCTCCAAGCAGGTCGAAACCGATGACCGCATCGACCGCGCGGTATTCGCTGATCCGAGCAAGGCATTCGAGAAGGGCGCGCGCGAGCGCGCGGTAAAAAAGGACATCGAGCAGACGTACGTGCTCGTGAACGCGACGAAAGCCGATTACATGCGCCGCACGATGGGTGCGATCGAGGGCATGAAGCACGGGCAGAGCTGGCTCGCGCGCGCGTTCGACGTCGACAATCCCGCGATGGAGCGCGACATTGTGCGCGAGATCTACGATCCGGGCTCGACGGGTAATGAAGTCGCGAAGGGCGCGGCCGAGGAAATCACGAAAACGAATGAGGCGCTGCGCGTGCGCTTTAACTCGGCGGGCGGCAATGTCGGGCGTGTCGGCTACGGCTACGCGCCGATCAAGCACAGCCAGATCAAGGTGCTGGGCGACGGCTCGGACGCGCAACGCGCGCGATGGGCGCAGTTCGTTTTTCCGCTGCTCGACCGCTCGCAGTTCCTGAATGATCACGGCGACCAGATGAGCGACGCCGAGGTGATGCGCATGCTTACTGGCGAGGAACGCGGACCGTGGCAACAGGCGCGCGCGGCCGCGCCGGCTGGCAAGGGCGTCGAAGGGCGGCAGCCAGGCATCTGGGACGAGATTGCGGGCACCGTGCCGAGCGATCTCAACGCGTCGCGCAACGTCGTCGGCGCGCGCGCGAACGCGAATTCTCAGCATCGCGTGCTGCACTTTCTCGACGCCGACTCGCACATGGCGTACAACGCGGCGTACGGCGACGGCACGATGCTCGACGCGCTGTACGGGCACGTGAATGTGATGTCGAAAAACGTGGTGCTCACCGAGCGCTACGGCCCGAATGCGACGCGCACGATCCTCGGCCAGATCGAGCGCACGACCGAGCACGACGGCACGCCGATCCGCAAGCTGGAAAAGGGGCCGATGTCGATCGGCGCGTATTGGGACTATGTGAACGGCGTGACGAACTCGCCTGTCGACCCGACTCTCGCGCGCCAGTTCGCGACGCTGCGCACTGCGGTCACTGCGTTCAAGCTGCAGGGAACCGTGCTCGCCGCGCTCGGCGACGTCGGGTCGATGTTCGTCACGGCGCACTACAACAAGGTGCCTTTCTTCCGGACGCTCGGCACAGCCGCCAAACTGCTCGGCCCCGGCTCGCACGATCTGCGCGACTGGCTGTCGTCGCAGGGCATCATTGCCGAAGAGCTTGAGCACGGCATGACGCGCTGGGGCATGGACAATCTCGGGCAGGATTGGGCGCGCAACCTCGCCGCATCAACGATGAAATTCGGCGGCGTCAGCGCGTGGACGGACGCGATGCGCACCGGCTTTCAGGCCAACATGATGCGCGGCCTCGCTGACATGGCGCCCAAGCAGTGGGCGGATCTGACCGAGTGGGATCGTCGCGCGCTCTCGCGCGCCGGGATCTCCGAATCAGATTGGGCGGTCGTCAACGGTGCGCAACTGTCGGAATTTGGCGGCAACAGGTATCTCACGCCGGATTCGATCTATGCATCTGGCCATCCCGCCGCGGCCAATGTGGTGCCCAAAATCCTCGGCATGATTCGCGAAGAAGGTGAGTTCGCCGTGCTGAATCCGGACCTGACAGCGAAGGTTATCAACGCCGGTTCGACCGGCACGTGGCACGGTGAGTTGCAGCGCACCTTCATGCAGTTCAAGACCTTCCCGATTGCGATGGTCACGCGCCATTGGGGGCGGCTTGCGGAAATGCGGCGCAGCGGCGACTATCGCGTCGACGGCGCGCCGGCGCTCGCGAACCCGCTCGCATATGGTGCAGCACTCGTCGTGAGCACTACGATCATGGGCGCTGTCGCGACGCAGATTAAGGACTTGCTGGCGGGCAAGGATCCCGAGCCGATGTGGGGCGACGCCGGGAAAGCTGCGTCGTTCTGGGGACGCGCGTTTTCCGTCGGCGGCGGCGCGGGCTTTATCGGCGACCTCGTGAGCAATCTGTTTTCCAGCGACCAGTATGGCGAGTTTGCCGCGAACCTCGTGGGCGGCCCGGTGGTTTCGACCGCCATTCAGCCGTTGCTCGCGATCAAGCGGAACATCGGCGATTACTACAGCGGCAAGGACACGCACTTCGGCGCGGATCTCATGAAAACGGTGCAGAGCAATCTGCCGCTGGTCAACCTCTGGTACTGGAAGACTGTGTGGAACCGACTCATCTGGGACAACATCGCAGAGAGTCTTTCGCCGGGCGTGACGCAGCGAAACATTCGTCGTTCTAACCAACAGTACGGAAACGATTACTGGTGGACGCCGGGCGCGGCGACGCCACAGCGCGCGCCAAATCTTGCAAGCGCTGGCGGAGGCTAGCAGGATAGTGCGGCGCTAAAACGAAATTATTAGGGCATCCATAGACAGGTGCCCTAATGACCGTTGAATCCTCCGTTCAGGATGTGACGTACGACATGGATGGCGTCACGCTCACGTTCGCCATCCCTTTCTATTTCCTCGAAAACGACCACATCTACGCTGACTTCATTGACTCAGCAGAAAGCATCGAGTCGTTGGTCAACGGCACGCAGTTCTCACTCAGCGGAGCGGGCGACGAAGATGGCGGCTCGCTGACGCTCGCGAACACGAAGGCCTCAGGCAACAAGCTGCATATCTATCGCGTCGTTCCTGTTACGCAGGAATCCGCCTATCAGCAGAACAGCGCGTTTCCGGCGGCGACGACTGAGACGGCGCTCGACAAGCTGACGATGATCGCGCAGCAACAGGCCGCCGCGATCGAAAATTCGATTCGGTATCCGCTGCAGGAATACGGCACCGACGGCACGCTGCCGATCGCGAACGATCGCGCTAACAAGGTGCTCGGTTTCGCGGACAACGGCGCGCAGACGCTCTTGCCGATGCCGGCTAGTGTCGGCGCGGGCGACCTGAAAAACGAATACTGGAAGGCAGGCACCGACTTCACCGCAGGCACGACCTCGCGCGTTCAACTGTCGCGGGCCTACCTTTCAAAAGCCAACATCGGCACGCTGGTGATCGACGGGCTCGGTCAAGCTCCTGACACCTATGACGTGACGGCCGACGGTTACGTCGTGTTCCTCGACGACAGCGGCAACGAAACGCCGATTCCGGCCAACACGCAGAAGATCTATTGCGTGGGCGGGACGACGCTTTCTCTGAATACGCCCGCGACGGGCAGCGTGACCGATGCTTCGATCGCGAACGGCACGGCGCTGTACGAGCGCATCTTCGGCATGGTCAGCGTGATGGATCCGAAGTATGGCGCGAAAGGCGACTGCGTGCGCGATGCTTCCGGAAACTATCTTTCCGGCACCGATGACACGTCCGCAATCCAGAAGTGTCTGAACGAGAACACGTATGTTCGCTTCCCGGCCGGGTTTGCGTTCTATAGCGCCAGCGGCTTCACGGTCCCGGACACGTGCAAACAGATCGAGGCAACGGCCGCGTGGCTCGTGGGTCCGGGCTACACGTCGGGCGTGAATGGCTTCACGTTCTCCGGCTTTTACCAGGGCGCGGGCGACATTCAGCAGCGGTCCGAGAAGTACGTGCTGCCGAGCATGCAGGGCTTTCAGCATTGCGCGCACCTCTACAACTCGGCGTTCCTGCGCATCGATTGCGACACGATGCGCAATTGCGTGTGGGGTTACTTCCAGACGTGCGACTCCGCAGAAAACTATTGCATGGAGAACTGGCTGACCGCGCGGCACATCTGGCACGCGCGCAACAGCGCGAACACCGATGGCGGCGCGTTCGGCGTGCAGATGACCGGCACGGCCACGAGTTCGTTCCAGGGCAATCGTTGCCGCGTGTTTTACGCGGATGATTGCTGGGCCGCGGTCAAGCAGGATTTTTCGTCGAGTGGTACGGGTGGCAACATCAACAACCTGTACGAGATCCTCGAGTGCGATCAGTCGACGTACGCCGTCTACAACACGAAAAAGCTTTCGTCTGGCAACACGTTTTATTTCCCTATGGGGATCACGTCGCCGGGCAGCGCGAATATGTTCCCCAACTTCGACACGCAGGACAACGTCGAAATATTGGGTTGCAAGACGAATAACCCGGCGTTCGCCGCAGCCGTGAATTTCCAGTGGATCGGGGTCTCGAATCGCGCATTCATTAGCGTTCAATCGGGCGGCGTGCCGGTTCTGTACGTTTCCACTGACGGTAGCGATACGACAGGCAATGGGCACGACACTGCGCCGTTCGCAACGATTCAGAAGGCAGTGGACACGTTCTCTGAACTCGACCTCAACGGCGGCACTGTCTACGTTGCATTGCGTGACGGTAGTTACGCCGCGGGCGCCACTCTGAGCAAGTCCGTCAACGGGAAGATCGCGATCATCGGCGACACCACGACTCCAACCAACGTCGTGGTGAACGGCAGCTTTACTGCCGATGGCGCCGGCACGTACCTGTCAGTGAGCGCGATGATGCTGCGCGGCGGTGTCGTTGCTCAGAATGGTGGCCGTGTCGATATCGATTCGAGTTTGGATTTCGACGCGTTCGCTGGTGGGCGCCACATCTACTCCTACAACCACGGCACGGTGAACATCAACAGCAACTACTCCGTGACTGGTCAGGCTTCGTATCACATGCTCGCGCAGCTCAACGGCACGATCAAGAACAACGGCGCCAGCGCGGTCACGTGCACCGGCACGTTCTCGTTCAGCGCGTTTGCACAGGCTCAGCAGGGCGCCCAGATCGAAGTCTCTGGCATCACCTACAGCGGCTCGGGTGTGGGTGGCTCGAAGTACTACGCGACGAAGGGCGGCGGCATCAACACTGGCGGCAGTTCGGGATTCCCGGGGTCCGTCGCCGGGACGACCGACACAAACGGTTGGTATGCCTAAAGAACCAGAAGACAACTCTGCGGGGGAAGGATGGGTGAGCGGATGCGGTATTCCGAAGAAGCGCCGCATACCGAGGGTGAAGGCTGGCGCGCGGTGGTTGCCGCGGTTGACAGTCTTCGCGACGAAATCGGAGAGCGGCACGTCGAGAACACCAGCAACCTTGAGGTGATGCAGAGGGAGCTGAAAGTGGCTATCGATCGGATCGACGATCTGGCGAAGGGATTCCCGGACGGCGATCCGGATGGCCACCGTCGTGCGCACGAGGCGCTCATTCGCAAGGCAGAGGCGCGTGCGCGCCTCTACGAAAAATTGCTCGAAGAACTGGCGAGCAAGGGTCTCTGGGCATTCATCGTCGCGCTCGGCGGGATCGTGTGGTTCTTCGTGGCTTCGAAGCTACACCTGTCGGTAGTCGGCAAGTAAAGGGGCATCGTGAGTGGACAAACTGAAACTGGAATTGGTCGCGGAGTGGCGCGGCTTTTTGAAATGGTCATCGGTGCGCTGGCAGATCTTTGTGGCCGCGCTCGTGATGGTGATCGGCCATCTCCCGGACCTGTTGCAGCATCTGCCGGATCTGCTGATGTGGGTGCAGACGAACTGGCCCGACCTGCTGCCGATCCTTCAGCACTTCTTCCCGTCGGCGACGCAGGCGGACTGGATCGCGGTGTCGAACATCGTGGCGATGCTGCTGCGCGTAACGAAGCGCAAGGCCCCGGCGCAATGAACGCGAACCGAGCGGCGTTCCTCGCGATGATTCGCCAGAGCGAGGGCACGGCGACGTCGTCGGCCACGCAATGCGGCGGATACGACGTGATCGTCACGGGAGCGGACGGTAATCCGGAAGTGTTCACGGACTTCAGCACCCATCCGTTCGCGCGCGGGCGCGCGGCGAAGCTGATCAGGCCCAAGACCGCGGCTAAGCCAGCGCTTTATTCGACGGCGGCGGGCGCGTATCAACTGCTGCTGCGCTACTGGAAATCGTACTCGCAGCTGCTGCGCCTCGCTGATTTCAGCGCGGCGTCGCAGGACGCGATCGCGATTCAACAGATCAGTGAGTTTGGCGCGCTGCCCATGATCGACGCCGGCGACGTGGTCGGCGCGCTCAAGCGCATCGCACCTCTGTGGGCCAGCATCGAGGGCGCGGGCTACGGGCAGGGCGAACACTCGCTCGAAACACTCGTCGCCTGGTATCGAGCAGCTGGCGGCACGACTGGAGCAAGCGCATGACGTGGCTCACCTATTTCGGCTACTTCAACGCGGCGTGGACCGCGATCAAAACCGTCCTCGGCTGGTTCGGCGTCAAGTTCGGCGACGACGCAAAGAAGCCGGACGAAAACACGCAGGCCGTTGAGGTCGCGAACAAGGCTGGCGCGCTGTCGGCCGCCGAAGCGCGCGACGTGCGCGCGCAAACCGAGAAGGAGCTTTCCGCCAATGCTGCGCAAACCGATGCTGATGCTTCCGCTGTGCGTGACGCTGGCAGCCTGTCCGACGGCGCCGACGAAATCAATCGCGCCATCGCTCGCTCCCGTTCACACGCTGGTGGCGACCGTTGACTGCGGGGAGGACAAACCTGATGCGCAGCTTCCTGACTACCCTGGCGCGCCAGCTGTCGAAACCGTGGACACGCTGCGCGCCTATTCCAGATCCCAGCAGCTCTGGGCCGTCCACGCCGTCGGCGTCGTCGAGGACGAACACACCCTACGCCGGTCAACCCGAAATTGCCTCGACGGTCTCAGGGCCCGAGGCCTTATCAACTGAAAAGGCAAATCCAATGCTCACCCTCACCGAAATCGCAGCAGCAATCACCAAGGCTGAAACGGTCATCGAAACCGCAGTCGCCGCCGTCGGCGCAGCTGTTACCGCAGTCGGCAACATCGTGACGGCTGTGAAGACGCTCGTCGCTTACGTACCGACCCTGATGACCACGTTCGAAAACGCATACGCCGCAGTAGGGCAGGCGGACAACGGCGCCGGCAAGCTGGCGGGCGTGCTGGCAGCGCTCGAAGCTGTCGCCGCGAAGATCGCTGTCGACTGGAACGACACCATCAAGGCCGTGATCACGAACATCATCGCGCAGGCGAAGGCCGCTTACAACGCGGTCGCCTCGATCGCTTCGAGCAGCACGGCGGCAGCCACCGCCTGATCGCGCTGCGCGTCTTGCCGGGCGCGTTCGCCCGGCGTTTCCATTCATCGAGGGATCCATGAAACGAATTCTCGTCGCGGCGCTGGCCGCATGCTTGACCGCGGTGGCGTTCGGCGCGACCACGCTGCCGCCGTCGATGATCAATCCGACGGGGTCGACGGCCGGGCAGGCGATCCTGTCGACAGGGTCGACGGGGCAGCCGGTGTGGGGTGCGGTGCCGCTGAGCGGCATTACCGGAACCCTGGCTATCACGAACGGAGGCACGGGGGCGACGACCCAGGCGGCGGCGCTCGCGAATCTGCTTGGCTCGTCGACGGTGCCGATCGCAAACGGCGGCACGGCCGCGAGCACTGCCGCGACCGCGCGCACGAATCTCGGGCTCGGCACGGCGGCCACGGCCAACACCGGCACGAGCGGCGCGACGGTGCCGCTGCTGAGCACGGCGAACACATGGACGCTGGCGCAGGCCTTCACCGTGCGCCCGACGTTCAACGGTGCAACGCCGTGGGACAGCTCAAATCTGGCGAGTCCGGCGTCGACCGCATCGCCGACGTTCACCGGCACCGTGACGACTGCCGCGCTCACGGCGACCGGATTGATCACGCCCAGCACCACGAGCGGGATTAAGGGAACGACGGCGGCAGACAGCGCCAATGCGGGGAGCGTCGGCGAGTACATCTCGTCGGCAGTCGGCACCAACACGGCCATCACAGCGTCGGGGAGCGCCCAGAACTGCACGAGCATTTCATTGACGGCAGGTGACTGGGACGTGGGCGGAGGCGCATTCTTCGCGGCGGCGGCTGGGTCCGGGACGTGGACCGGTCTCTATGCCGGGATCAGTGCGACCTCGGTGACGCTTCCCAGCTCCGCATACTTGCTGTGGCAGGTCAGCTATCCGACTGCCATCACGGCGAATGAGGCTGGCACCGTCCCGACGCAGCGCGTCAATGTGTCTGCGACGACGACCATTTACCTGATCGTGCAGGCGACCTATTCGAGCGGCACGATGAATTTTCAGTGCAACCTCTGGGCACGTCGGCGTCGGTAATACGGTGTGATATCTTTGCGCCTTCTTTAGAGGGTGCAATGCATAAAACATTTGACAAGGCACTTGCGATATGCCTCGGTTGTATCGGGGCATATTTCATTTTTACGACAATCCGGGGAATCCACCATCTGTACTCGCCGCTGCCGTTCTCGGACCAGTGGGGAGGCTACGTCGGATTCATGCACAAGCTGGCTGATGGTCACTACCGCGCGTGGTGGGATCAGCATATGGAGCACCGTATTGTCTTGGTGCGCGCGCTGCAGTGGATCGACGCGAAGGTATTCGGTGGGCGCAATGTGTTCTTGTTGACGTTCGGCGCACTCCTGCAATTCGCGACCGTGGTGCTGTTTGTCTGGCAGGCTAAGCGTCACCGCTCGCCTGTGCACCCTCTAGCGGTTGCAGGCATCGCACTGGTGTTCCTCTTTTCGTGGATCCAGCAGGAAAACTTTGCCTGGGGTTTCCAGAGCCAATTTTTCGCGATCTACCTTTTTGCGCTGCTAGCCTTCGCTTTTCATCCGCCGGAATTCTCCTGGTTGCTGTCGATCGCCTGCGGCATCGCCGCGACGCTGTCGATGGGCAACGGCGTCTTCGTTTTCCTCGTGCTCGCGATCCAATCGTTCCTGCTGCGTCAGGGCTTACGTCAAATCGTTCTGCCAATCGCGGTTGGGGCGGTCGTTGCAGCGATCTACTTCTACGGCTTCCACAAGCCTGAGGTCGTGTTCCCTGAAGTGGCGCCCGGCGAGGCCCTGAAGCGAATTCCCGAATTTGTGATGCTGTTCATGGGCAATGCGCTCGCAGCGCGCGGGTTGCCCATTGTCGCGGGAATGGTCGTTGGACTTTGCTCAATCGTTTTGGTCACCGTGATCACGTGGCGCCTCTATGTGAAAGAGGGCATCACGCGCTATCGTGCTTTCCTGATCGGCGGCTATATCATGATTCTTGGCTCGGCGTGCGGCGCCGCAGCTGGGCGTTATAAGCTCGGAGTGGGGCAGGCAATCGTCAGCCGTTACGATACGCCTGCATTCATAGCGTGGACGTGCGTCGCTTTGCTGCTTCTCGATATCGCGCAGCATGCTCCGACGCGTCGTGTCCTGCAGACGGTGTATATCGCAATCGCGCTGTGGCTGCTGCCGTTCCAGTTCAACACCAAGGCCGATACGCAGATGCAGTTCGACCGGGATCTCGACACGCTTTCATTGAAAATCGGTGTTGACGATCCTGAATACTCTGGCCTGATTTACCCGATCGCCGCGCGCCCGGCGTTGCGCGCGGACGTGAAATGGGCGGTGAATACCGAGTTCGGCCCGTTTGCATCCGGCTGGCTGCACGATGTCGGGCTGGTGCGTTTCTCGCCTGACCAGGTCGACAACGATGTCTGCACCGGCTACCTCGATGAGATCAAGACGAATGCGTCGAACGTTTCTGCGACCGGGTGGGTGGTGACGAAACGGGAACGGGACGAGCCGGTGCTGATTCTGATGGTGGACGCCGCCGGGAATACGGTCGGCTATGGGGTGTCAGGCTCGATTCGCTACGATGTGCGTAACGCAATGCATGCAAACCTGCATTCCGGTTGGGCTGGGTTGGCACCGGCAGGCGTTCATCCCGTCAAGGCATATGCATACGAGCTGCATAAGTTCTGCGAGTTGACGAACGGTCCTGCGGTGCGCGCGATGCTGCAGTGATCGACGGCTTAGTGGCGGTGGCGAAGCTTTTTCAAAGCAGCGTCGCCTGCCCATACCACCGCCCACAAAACGGCAACGGCGCCGAAGACGAGCACCGTCGGCCCGGCGAAGTAATCCCACATTCCCTGCCAGTTCACTTCGTTGAAATAGGTGACGATTCCGTTCATGGTTCTCTCCGGTAGGGCGCCAGTTTATCGCATAGGAAAATCGCTCGCGCGCCGTGTTGCCTACAGCCGACGGCCTGTAAATGCCGGATACAGCCTATAGGTTGTATTTTGAAAATATCAGCGTGACGAATTAAATCGTTCGGCGCGCTTATATAGCCACTGCGCAATACGATCGTGCCGCGCCATGGCGGCTTCATATCCGTTCGTGTGAACGATGTTCTGTTGAACTCCCGGGCCTTCGACGATGTGAAAAAACGTAGGCGGCCCGGGCATCGTCACGTCATCAATAAGACCGCCCCATTTCGTCGTCACCTGCGCGTGCGCATCGATGACGGTCTTTTCCAGCGGATCATTCGCGCCGCGCCAGCGGCACCATTCGTCGAGCGAAACCTCGACGGGTTCGTGTTGCGCGTCGAGGATGAAATAGCGCGCATGAGAAGGCATATCCACCCCGGGTACTGTATAAAAAAACAGTATGTTCGGGCTGGCGGCCGGTGAGGTCAAGCGGCGCGCCGCGGCCGCAGCTGCACAACGTTGGACGGCGTGCCGCGATCCTCGCGCGGGCCGGTGTCGCCAGAGCACTCGGCGATGAACTGCGCCCACGCTTCCATCGCCCGGCGCCGCTCCGGGATTTCCTCGCGGACATCGTAGATCCCCTCGACGCCTGGCAGCTTGTGATTGAGAGCGATTTCGCTGATATCACGTGAGAAGCCGAGGTTGCGCAAATGACCCTTGGCCGTGCTGCGGGTGTCGTGCGGCGTGAAGCGTCTGACCTTCAATCCCTTTTTCTCAAACGCCTCGGTGATAGCGTCGCGCAGGATATGGCCGTTCACGTGACCGTCTTTCCCGCTCCAGCGCGCCGGGCACAACCAGGTCGAATCGCCGGCCATTGCGATCAGTTCTTCCATCCAGCCGACGACGAGCGGCGCGAGCGGGACGAGGAAACCGGCGCGCGTCTTGACGGTCGAGCCGCGCACGCGCCACGCGCCGCGCTCCAGATCGACCAGCGCCTTTTCGGCCTTGATCAGTTCGGCGCTCCGCACGCACGTGGCGAGCAGCACCCTGAACATCAGACCGTTGCGGCGGCCCAACAGGTCATCGATCCCGGGCAGCAGGGCGCGCAGCTCGTCTTCGCTCAGCATGACGCGCTTGCGGCGCTCGGGCGCGGCGCCGAGCACGGCGGACAGTTCGACGCCCGTGGCCGGGTTCGCGTCGATCATCCGGCGTCCGGCGGCGTGCTTGAAGATGCGCCGCAGCAGACCGAGCAGCGTTCTGCAGACCGACCACGGATGCCCGCACGTCTCGATCATGTAGACGATGTCCGACGGCTTGACGGCCGGAACTTCCAGCGCCCCGAGCTTGGGGCGTACTGTCGCGTCGAGGAGCCACGTATACATTTTGACGCTGTTCGCGGCGAGATCCGGAAATCGCTTCGCGACGTAATCGTCGCAGAGCTTGTTGACGGTCATGGACTCACGCTGGCGGGCCTTTGCGACGCGCTTGTCCGCTGCCGGGTCCTCGCCGCCGTCGATCTTCACGCGAAATGCGCGCGCCTTCTTGCGGGCTTCGGAAAGCGAGAGGTCGGGGTAATTTCCGAGCGTCAGTTCGGGGCGCCGGGAGCCGCGGCTATAGCGCAGCACCCACGTGGCGATGCCGAATTCCGAGAGCGTGAAGGTCAGGCCGTCGCCGTCACTGCGCGCGATCGGTTCGCCCTGTGCCATCCATCGGCGCAGCTGGAGGTCATCGAGAGCATGATGGAGGCGTGCCATGTGGTGATGTATTCGGGTTGCTGTGAGGCGGATTATTGAGGCCTTCGTAGCTACCAGTCTAGCTACCATCAAACCCGATGATGCGGTGCTACACGGTGTTACACGACGCAGCAGTCAATCGCTTGTGAATCAATGGCTTGCGCTCAGAATTGTGACGCGCCGAAGCACTCTGAAACACGTTCGACTATACTTCCCGGTTATGACTGGAAAAGACCAACCTGCAAAAACGGCACCCCGCGCGGTGCCGTTGCCGCGTACCTGGGACGCGCGCGTCGCGCGCTGGCTCGTCACGCCGCTCGTCCCCACCCGCGTTACTCCGAATCACCTGACCACGCTGCGCCTGCTGATCGGCGTCGCCGGCGCCTTTTATCTGGCGCGCGGTGACTTCCTGCACGTCAATATTGGCGCATTTCTGATCGTTTTGTCGAATTTTGTTGATCACACTGACGGTGAACTCGCGCGCATCAGTGGTAAAACCAGCCGGATCGGCCATTTCTACGATCTCGCTGCCGACGCGCTCACGACCATTCTGCTGTTCTTCGGCATGGGTTACGGCCTCGGCGTGCAGGCGGCATCCGGTGCGAACTGGCATGTGCCGCCGGCCATCCTTGGCGGCGTCGCCGGTATCGCGGTCGCAGTGATCTTTTTCCTGCGCATGCGTATCGAGGAAATGGCCGGCAAGGCCGGCACCCAACAGGCGTTCGTCGGCGGGTTCGAAACGGAAGACGTACTCTATCTGTTGCCGCTCGTCACGCTCACCGGTATCGTGGCGCCGTTCGTCGTGGCCGCGTCCATCGGGGCGCCGTTGTTCGCCATTTACGTGGTGCTCGACTATGTGCGCGTAACGCGTCGCACGCGGCCAGGCAAGGAAACCCGTCAGGTTTGGATCAGCAGATGAGTGTGCAAGCAGAAGAGCAGGTGGTCGCGCCGGGTGTGCGCGACAGTAGCGTGGCGTCGGGCGCGCCGGTGCAGGCAGGCGACGCGGACGCCGCGGTCGGCCGCGCATTGGGCGATCTGAATACGAATCAGTTGCGTAACGAGTACGTCGATCAAGGCTCGTTCCTTTATCTCTCCGACTTCCTGCCCGCGGACGCCACGCAGCGGCTCATCGACGCCGCCAATGCGCTGATGCCCGAGGTCAACCGCAATTTCATCCCCGGCCACAAGGCGGGTGGGAGTGTGAGCCGCCACACCATCGACCGCCTGCAGCCGTGGATCGCCGAGCTGTATCGCTCGCCCAAGCTCATCGCGTGGCTCGAGAAGATCACGGGCGACAAGCTCCAGCTGTCGCCGCAGGACGATCCGCACGCGTACGCGCTGTATTACTACACGCGCGCGGGCGATCACATCGGCTGGCATTACGACACGTCTTATTACGACGGCCGCCGCTATACGGTGCTGCTGGGCGTGATCGACGACTCGTCGTGCATTCTCGACTACGAGCTGCACACGCGCGACGAAAACAAGCCCGACGAGCCCGGCGCGGTGCAGTATCCGCCGGGTGCGCTCATTCTGTTCGACGGCGACAAGCTGCGGCATCGCGTCACGCCCAGCCGCGAAGGCGAGGTGCGTGTTTCGCTCACGCTTGAATACGTGACGAACCCGAACATGCGCCCGTGGCGCCGTTTCATCTCGAACATGAAGGACGCGATCGCGTACTTCGGTTTCCGTCAGGTGTTCCGCAAGGCGCTGCAATCGGCGACCGGCGGCGCGCGCAAGACCGGGGGATCGGTGTGAGCCGGGCTGCCATCCTGCTGCTGTCGATCGGCACGGCGCTCTTTATCGCGCTGCTCGCATGGCAGGGCCTTGGCTCGGTCACGGGCGCGCTCGCGGCTGCCGGCTGGGGCCTCGCACTCGTCGCAGCGTTTCACGTGGTGCCGCTCGCGCTCGACGCGGGCGCCATCGCCGTGCTGTTCAAGAAGGACGAGCGCGTCGACCAGCGTCACGCGCTGCTCGCACGCTGGAGCGGCGAGGCCGTGAACAGCCTGCTGCCGGCCGGCCAGATCGGCGGTCCGGTTGCGATGACGCGCCAGCTCGCGCAGCGCGGCATGCAGATGCGCGACGCGGCGGCGGCCATCACCGTCAGCACCACGCTGCAAGCGGTCGCGCAGATCGTCTTCGCGGTGTTCGGCATCGTGCTCTTTTCCGCTTACGCCACGAACGGCGCGCCGCGCGATCTCGGGATCGCCGCGCTGATCGCCACCTTCGTGCTCGGCGGTCTCATCGCCCTGTTTTATGTCGCGCAGCGGCGCGGTCTGTTCGGCCGTTTGCTGCGCATCGCCTCGAAGCTGTTTGGCAAGCGCGACTGGTCGTCGCTGGCCACGCGCGCCGACGCGATCGACGCCGCCGTGAAGGCGCTCTACGCCGAACGCGGCCGCGCCGCGGCCAGCTTCGCGCTGAGCCTCGCGGGCTGGCTCGTCGGCACCGCGGAAGTGTGGCTCGCGCTGCATTTCCTCGGCCATCCGGTGAGCTGGGTCGACGCGCTGCTGCTCGAAAGCATCGGCCAGGCCATTCGTGGCGCGGCCTTCGCCATCCCGGGCTCGCTCGGTGTGCAGGAGGGCGGCTATCTGCTGCTCGCGCCGCTCGTCGGCCTGCCGCCGGAAGCGGCTCTCGCGCTCTCGCTCGCCAAGCGCGCGCGCGAAATCCTGCTCGGTCTTCCGGGCCTGCTGTATCTGCATTTCAGCGAACGAAGCTGGCAACGCCGGCGCGCCCTGCGCGTGCCCGCTGTCGAAATCGCCGATTGATTTTTTTCTCCCAAGGAACGCATGCGCGCCATCATTCTTGCGGCAGGCCTCGGCCTGCGCCTTCAGCAACGCGCTGGAGAACAGTTTCCGAAATGTCTGCTGCAGTTCGAGGGCGTGTCGCTGCTCGAACGCCATCTGCAGATGCTCGAAGCGGCGGGTGTCACCGAAGTCGTGCTCGCGCTCGGCTTCCAGCCTGAACTGGTCGAAGCGGAACTCAAGCGCATCAACTGGCCGCACAAGGTCGAAGTGGTGATGAACCCGCGCTTCGATCTGGGCAGCGTGCTCACCGTGCATCGCACGGCCGAAGCCATCACGCGCGGCGGCGACGTGCTGCTCATGGACGCCGACGTGCTCTACGACGAACGCGTGTTCGCGCCGCTCGTCGCGGGCGAGGCGCCCACCAACCGTCTGCTGATCGACCGTGACTTCGAAGCCGGCGACGAGCCCGTGAAGCTGTGCCTGCGCGACGGCGTGCCGGTCGAACTGCGCAAACAGCTCGCCGTGGGCCTGCAATACGACACGATCGGCGAATCGGTGGGCTTCTTCCGCCTGAACGAGCCGACCGCGCGCCGCTTTGCGCAGATCGTCGAAGGCTACGTCGATACGGGCCGCGCGAACCTGCCGCACGAAGAAGCGCTGCGTGATCTGCTGCTCGAGCGCGGAGCCGAATTCGACACGGCGGACGTGACCGGCGCGCCGTGGATCGAGATCGATTTCCCGAACGACGTGACGCGCGCAGCGGAAGAAGTGCTGCCGCAACTCGCGCCGATCGTGAGCCGCATGAAGCAGACGGCGGAGTGATCGCGCGCGCGGGCCGCGTGCATGCGGCTCGCTGCGTCTCGGCGTCTAGATGGCCGTAAAAACGCCATAAAAAAGGCCGTGAAGTTCGCTTCACGGCCTTTTGTGTTTTTCGTGCGGCTTCATCTGTTGCCGACCCACCGCGTTTCGCAACACGGTGCCATAATGGTGCCTTTACGCCATCAGCCGCGCTGATCGTCGTTCCTGCCCATGCCCCTTGCCCTCGGCACTTTCATCGTTCCGCTTATCGTCGCGTGCTCGATGTTCATGGAGAACGTGGACGCGACAGTCATCGTCACCTCGCTGCCCGCGCTGGCCCGCGATCTCGGGCAAGATCCCATCACGCTGAAACTGGCCGTCACGAGCTATGTGATCGGCCTCGGCGTATTCATTCCGATTTGCGGATGGGTGGCCGACCGCTTCGGTTCGCGCAATGTGTTTCGCACGGCCATCGGCATTTTCATGACCGGTTCGCTGCTGTGCGCGGCGTCGCGCTCGCTCGAAATGTTCGTAGCCGCGCGCTTCGTGCAGGGCATCGGCGGCGCGATGATGGTGCCGGTCGGGCGCATCATCATCTTCCGTTCGCTGCCGAAGTCGGACTTCATTCGCGCGGTCAACTATCTCACCGTGCCCGCGTTGCTCGGGCCGGTCGTCGGGCCGCCGCTCGGCGGGTTCATCACCACCTATCTGCACTGGCGGCTGATTTTCTTCGTCAACATTCCGATTGGCGTGTTCGGCATCTGGCTCGCGAACCGGCATATCGCGAACATGCACGAGGAGCATCCGGGGCCGCTCGACTGGCTCGGTTTTCTGCTTTCGGCGGGTGGCGCGTCGCTGTTCATGCTGGGCCTGTCGCTCGTCGGCGGCGAACTTGTTTCGAATACCAAAGCGGTCACGATGTGCGTGGTCGGCGCGATCCTGCTCGCGCTCTACTGGTTCTATGCGCAACGCGCCGAACGTCCCGTGCTCGATCTGAAGTTCCTGCGCATTCCGAGTTTCAACGCGAGCGTGGCGGGCGGTTCGCTGTTTCGCATCGGCCTCGGCGCCGTGCCGTTCCTGTTGCCGCTGACGCTGCAGGAAGGGCTCGGCATGACGGCGTTCGCGTCGGGGGCGATTACCTGCGCGTCGGCGTTCGGCTCGATCTTCATGAAGTCGATCGTCTCGCGCGTGCTCGGGCGCTTCGGTTTCCGTCGCACGCTGATCGTCAACGCGGCGATCGCGGGCGCGGCCATCGCGGTCTGCGGCCTGTTCTCGCCGACGACGCCCGTGTGGCTCATCTGGCTCGTCGTGCTGGCGGGCGGCCTGTTTCCGTCGCTGCAATTCACCGGCCTCAATTCGCTCGCGTACGCGGACATCGAGACCAAAGACATCGGCCGCGCGACCAGCGTGGCGAGCGTGATCCAGCAGGTGTCGCTGGGTCTTGGCGTGACGATCGCCGGCATCGTGTTGCAGATTTCGCATCGCGTGCAAGGCCATCCGACCATCGTCTGGTCTGATTTCTGGCCGGCGTTTTTCGTGGTCGGCCTGTTCTCGGTGGCTTCGATTCCCGTGACGATGCGCCTGCCCGCCAACGCCGGCGACGAGATCGCGCGCGGCAGTCGCGGCAAGGCCTGACGCGGCGTCTTCCATGAATCGGCGCA
This sequence comes from Paraburkholderia sp. SIMBA_027, assembly GCF_046535315.1. NCBI lineage: Bacteria > Pseudomonadati > Pseudomonadota > Betaproteobacteria > Burkholderiales > Burkholderiaceae > Paraburkholderia > Paraburkholderia sp. SIMBA_027. Next base: position 112,917 of record NZ_JAWRWY010000013.1, on the reverse strand, counting down.
TCAGGGTTATCGGCGGATCGCCGGATCGCAAACGATTTCTGCGCATGCTATAAGCGCTGTAACCGGGTCAAAAGCCCGGTGAAAGGTGGTTGACGTTACGCGATGAACCGAATCATGGAGGTCACTCAATGAAGCTGGTCGATAGAACGAAAATTTCCGCAGCCGCTCTCGCACTCATTTCGCTTTCCGCTTTATCGGCGGGCTTTCTCGAAGCCACGCCCGCATTTGCGAAAGACACGCAGCAACATCCCGCGGTCCTGAACGCGTCGGCGGTGGCCGTCGCCGACAAATACGCGGCCGACGCCGCCGAGCAGATCTTCAAGGCGGGCGGCAACGCGGTCGATGCCGCGGTCGCGATCGCCTTCACGCTCGCAGTCACGTATCCCGAAGCCGGCAATATCGGCGGCGGCGGTTTCATGACGCTGTACGTGAACGGCAAGCCGTATTTCCTCGATTATCGCGAGCGCGCGCCGCTGGCCGCCACGCGGACGATGTATCAGGACGACAAGGGCAACGTGATTCCGGGCAAGAGCCTCTATGGCTACGACGCCGTGGGCGTGCCGGGCACGGTCGAGGGCATGTGGGAAGCGCAGAAGCGCTTCGGCAAGCTGCCCTGGAAGCAGGTGCTGCAACCGGCGATTCAGTACGCGCGCGATGGTTTCGTCGTCGACGAACTGCTGGCGAAGCGTCGCGAGGAGGCGTCGAAGGAATTCGGCGGCAAGACCAATTTCGATCAGTACTTCGGCGACATGAAGGAGGGCGCGACGTTCAAGCAGCCCGATCTCGCCAACGTGCTCACGCGCATCGCCAATCAAGGCGCGAAGGACTTCTACGACGGCAAGACGGCTGACCTGATCGCCGCCTCGATGAAGGGCCACGGTCTCATCACGAAGCGCGATCTGCAGGACTACAAGGCCGTGTGGCGTCAGCCCGTGGAGGCGAAGTGGAACGGCTATGAAGTGATCACCGCGCCGCCGCCGAGTTCGGGTGGCGTGGGCCTCGTCCAGCTGCTCAAGATGAAGGCGATGCTCGCGCCGCAATTCAAGGACGTGACGCTCAACTCGCCGCAATACATTCATCTGATTGCGGAGATCGAGAAGCGGGTGTTCGCGGATCGCGCGCAATATCTCGGCGACCCCGACTTCTACAAGGTGCCGGTCGCGCAACTGACCGACGACGCCTATCTCGCGAAACGCGTGGCCGAAGTGGATCCCGTCAAGCCTTCCGACACGAAGAGCGTGCAGCCGGGGCTCGGCACCTCGATGCCGGAAAAGGCGGAGACGACGCACTTCTCGGTGGTCGACAAGTGGGGCAACGCGGTCTCGAACACCTACACGATCAACGGCTATTTCGGCTCGGGCGTGGTGGTGCCGGGCGCGGGCATCGTGCTCAACGACGAGATGGACGACTTCTCCGCGAAGCCCGGTGTGCCGAACATGTTCGGCGTGGTGGGCAGCGACGCGAACGCGATCGCACCGAAGAAGCGTCCGCTTTCCTCGATGACGCCGACCATCCTCACGAAGGACGGCAAGGTCGCGCTGGTGATCGGCACGCCGGGCGGCTCGCGCATCTTTACGTCGATCTTCCAGGTCATCAACAATCTCTACGACTTCAAGATGCCGTTGAAGGACGCCGTGGGCGCGATGCGTTTCCACCATCAACTGCTGCCGCCGAATACGATTTTCTGGGAGCCGTACCAGCCGATCGACGGCGATCTCGCCAAGCAGGTCGAAGCGAAGGGTTATACGCTGAAGGGCCAGGATTTCAACGGCGATATTCAGGCGATCCGCATCGACGGCGAAACGCCCGAAGCCGCCGCCGATCCGCGCGGCCGTGGCGTGACGCGCGTGATTCCCTGATTTTCCGATTCCTTCATTGTCATCGAATCAATTGGGGATAATTTACCGGATCTATGCGCCGTGAATGGCTGATGAGCAATATTTGCGTGGCATTTTTTCGCATGCAACATCGGCGTCACGGCGCGATTCGGCAAAGCTCGCATGCGATGCACATTTGTCCTCTTTAATGAGGATTCACACCCAATGAGCATCGCGTAGGATGCAATTTCCGGCGGCCTGATGGCTGTCGGCGTGTGTTTTCTTGGGGCGGCTTTGCCGCCCATTTTCTTTTCCGCTCCGGAAGTTTTCTTGAATTCACCGAACACGCTCGATAAGCTGGAGCGCGTACGTGGGCGCCGATCGTTGCGCATGCAACGGCGGCGGCCCGCGGGGCAATCATGAACGTGCACTTTGATCCAACGCTGTCTTCATCCTGTTGCGCATGCATCTGACTCGCCGCGAACTGGTGCTGCTCGCCGACCTCTTCAGGGTGCTGGCGGCGCCTGCGCTCACTGAAGAGGCCCTGCGTGTGGACGTCGCGCCACGCATGCTCGATCTGCTGGATGCGGACGATTTCGCCGAAGCCGCGTGGGAAGGCGAGGCGAGCGACGGCAACATGTGGATCGTGCGTGGCGGAGCGCGCGAGAGCGCGTCCGGGCGCGACCGCGCGATGTTCGATCTGATCCGGCCTGCGTTCGTGGCCGCGCTGGCGCGGGTCGGCAGCGACACGCAAATCGACGCGACGCCTGCCGGCGACGACCCGTTGCAGGCCGACGGCGATCCGATCGCGCGCCTCACGCGCCGCGAACGCGAAGTCGTCGAGCTGGCGGCGGATGGTTTGCTCGACAAGGAAATCGCGCAGCGGCTCGGCATTTCCTATACGACCGTGCGCACGCATCTCGACCGTTCTTTTCACAAACTCGGTATCAGCAACCGCTCGAAGCTCGCGCGGCTGCTGCAAACGTCGCGTCGGTGAGTGGCTTTAAAGCGCGTTTAAAGCGCGATTAATGGCGTAATTCACGGTGCGATTCAAGGCGCGATTCACAACGCGGCCGATCCGTCGATGTCTTCGCGTGCGGCGTCGATCAGCTTGAGCGCGGCGTTCGCGTCGCCGATGCGCTCGACGGCAAGCAGCGCGAAGCGCGCGAGAAACAGCGGCGTCGCGGCCTCGCCCAACGCTGTCATCGTTTTGCACAGACGCGTATAGACCGCGTCGAGTTCGCTATCCGTCATGGCCGTCATGGCGCGCTCCAGTTGTTGTTCCATCATCGTGTCTCCGGATTTCGGCATCAGCCGTGCAGTGCGCGATCGATTGCCGCGAGCGCATGTTGCGCGAGTTTGGCGGTTTCGTCGCGGCGCTCGTCGCGCACGCCTTGCCAGCGTCCGAGCACATGGCCGTCGGGGCGCACGAGATAGAGCGCGGTTCGCTCGACGCCGTACATCGGAAAGAGCCGTCCCGTGTGATCCCATGCGCCGCGTCGTGCGGAATCGGCGGGCGCCTCGCGCGTGATCGGGATCAGCGTGAAGGGGATGTCGCGTGCGGCGAACCCGGCTTCGAGTGCGGCGATGTCGGCGGGGATCGCGCTTTCGCTTTCGTTGCTGAACCAGAGCGCCGTGAAGCGCGGCCCGACAAGATCGGTGAGATGCGCGGTGAAATGCGCGCCGTCGCGATCGACAATCGTTAGCGGACATTCGGGCAGCACCGCGCCGGGCGCGGGGCCGCACGCGAACGCATCGGACGCGGCATTGAGCGGCGAATCGGTATAGGCGATCGCCGACGTCTGGCGCGGATTGATCAGCGAGCGCACGCCCGGATGCTTGAGCGCGAGACTCAGCACGGCCTTGCGCATCAGCTCGAACGCGAACGAGGGCGGCGCCATGAATTCCGTGCTTTTGGTGCCGTAGCTCAGATTTTCGTGCGCGGCGAACACGCGTTCGTCGGAGTAGCTGTCGAGCAGGCTCGCGTGCGCGCGGCCCTGCGTGACGTAGGCGAGTTTCCACGCGAGATTGTCGGCGTCGTCGATACCCGAATTCGCTCCGCGCACGCCGAAGATCGGCACCAGATGCGCGGCGTCGCCCGCGAACAGCACGCGGCCGTGCCGGTAGCGTTCGAGCGTCAGCGCGTTGGCCTTGTAGATCGTGATCCAGACCGGCGACCACGGCGCGGTTTCGCCCATCATGTCGAGCAGGCTTTGCACGCGCGGCATCACGTTGCCGGGTTTGACGGCTTCGTCGGCGTCCTCGTCGTCGCGCAACTGATAGTCGATGCGCCAGACGTTGTCGGGCTGCTTGTGCACCAGCACCGTCGAGCCCGGATTCGACGCCGGATCGAAGTAGGCGAGCCGCTCGGTCGGGCGCGCGCTGTCGAGCAGAATGTCGACGATCACGTAACGGCCTTCGTAGCTCGTGCCCTGGAGCTTCAGGCCCAGCGCATCGCGCACCGTGCTGCGTCCGCCGTCGGCGGCCACGAGCCAGTCGGTCTGCGCTGCGTAGTCGCCTGCGGGCGTGGAGAGCGCGAGCGTCGCGCCGTGTTCGTCGTGGCGGATCGCCGTGACCCGGGTGCGCCAGCGGATGTCGATCAGGTCGGCGTGCCGCTCGGCCGCGTCGAGCAGAAATTGCTCGATGTGATACTGCGCGAGATTGACCATCGGCGGCAGCTTCTGGTTGTCGTCCTGCGGCATCGTGAAGTGCAGCACTTCGTCGTGGCGATAGAAGCTGCGGCCGCCGGTCCAAGGCAGTCCTTTCGCGAGGAAGCCGTCGAGCGCGCCGAGGCGTTCGATGATTTCGAGGCTGCGGCGCGAAATGCAGATCGCGCGGCTGCCGTAGCAGACCGAGTCGTCGGCTTCGATCAGCACCGAGCGCACGCCGTGTTGCGCGAGGCCCAGCGCGATGGCGAGGCCGACCGGGCCGCCGCCGACGATCGTGACCGCATGGCGTTGCGTTTCGCGGCCGTCGACGCAGTCGGGCAGACGCGCGTCGTAGCGTTTCGCTTCGAACGGATAGGGCTGGAAGGCGGCGTTCATCGCGCGCGCTCCTGCGCGGAAGTGCCGAAAGCGGCGCACGAAAAACAGGCGTGGTGGGGCATGGTGAACTGTCTCCAATCTGGTTTTATTCGCGGATCGCGCCGTTCTGGCAAACGCCGGGGCGAAAGGCCGATCTCGCGTCGATGAAGCCAGTATGGAGCGCGCGCGCCGCGGCGCTGTCCTCATTTTGGGTACAGCACGCAGACATTGCCCGCACGGCGCGAGGCGCGTGTCAGCCGTTGCCGTTGGCGAGACAGAGCGCGAAAAGCTGGCGCTGGCTGGAGACGCCGAGCCGCCGATACGCGCGCTTCTGGTACGTCACGACGCTGCTCGGCTTGACGCCCATGTGGTCGGCGATTTCGGCGGCGCTGTGGCCTTCGAGCACGCCGCGCAGCGCGTCGAGTTCGCGCTTCGAGAGGTCCGGGCAGAGACCGCGCAAGCGCGCGAGCATCAGCGGCGCAATGCCGGGCTGACGCTGGCCGCGCAGTGCGTAGTGATGCTTCGTGGCCTCGCCGATCAGCGGCGCGAGCGACTCCACGAGTTGCACCTCGCCGGGCTGGAAATTGCCGGCGTCGCGCTCGCGATAGAGATTCACGGAGAGCCAGATGTCGGCGGCGGGCTGCAGCAGCAGCGAGAGCCGGTCCGACACGTTGGGCGTGGCGTAGCAGGCCGTGCGATAGCCGTCGTGCTCGATATCGGCGCTGGTCTGCCAGTGCAGCACGAGCGCGTTGCCCGGCGCGCCCGCGTCGTGGTCCGCGACGATGCGCTGGTTGCCGTCGAGCGCGTAGAAGAGGCGCGCGTAGGTGTCGGCGACGTCGCGCAGAAAGCGCCCGCCGCGATGGTCGGCGACCGAGACCGTGCGCGGGCGATTGCCGAATTCGTACGCGAATACCGTGCATTGCGACACCGCAGTGGCCGGTCCGAGCAGATTGAGCACTTCGGCGGCGAGCGCGTTGTCGTCGGCGCCGCCGATCGCGGACACGAGACGGGTGACGCGGGACAGGTCGAACTGACCCGTCTGGCTGGGACGGTCGAGACGCCAGTAGCGCATGTTTCGTAAAGGAAATCGGGAAAAAAATCGACGCGGAATCCGGCTGCGCGCGTGTGCCGGATTTTCGAGCGTAGCACCGAATCGTTCGCCGGCGCATCGGGTGACGCCCTGTACAGGCGAGTCGCCGACTGCTTCCGATCGTCGCCGATCGCCTCAGATCGCTTCGGTGACGAAAAGGGCCGGATCTGCCGTCGCTCAAGCGCCACATTCAGACATCCTGCGCGCGCCTGACCGCGAGCAAGAAAACGCAAGGATGCGGTAATCTCCCACCTTGTGCTGCAAATGCACATGTTTCCTTTCTTCCCCAACGTTCCCGCGCAGGACACCTCGACATGTGGACCCTCCCCACCGCCATCCCGCCCGATTTCGGCACCGGGGCGGTTTTTCTCAGCGTGCTCGTGACGCAGCTCGGCGTGCCGGTTCCGGCCGCGCCCGTGCTCATTCTCGCGGGCACGATGGCGGCGGGCGGTGAGGCGTCGTATCCGAATCTGCTGGTGGCGGCCGTGTTCGCGACCTTGCTGGCCGACTCGCTGTGGTTCATGGCGGGCCGTCTGCGCGGTCGCAAGCTGCTCAACGCGCTGGTCCGTTTTTCGCTGTCGCTCGACACGACGATCCGCGTCGCGCGCAATGTCTTCGAGCGTCACGGCGCGCCCATTCTCACGGTGGCGAAGTTCGTGCCGGGTCTCGGTCTGATGTCCGCGCCGCTGCTCGGCACCACGTCGATGGAGATGCGCATCTTCCTGCTCTGGGACGCGCTGGGCGCGACCTTGTGGGCGGGCGTCTATCTGCTGGGCGGCGCGGCGCTGCACGCCGAAATCGCGCGCTTCGCGGTGTTCGTGCGCGCGAATGGCGGGACGATTTTCGACGTGCTCGCCGTCGCGGGTCTGCTGTTTCTCGCGTGGCGCTGGGTGCGCCGTCTGCAATTCCGGCGCTGGCTCGCCACGCACCGCATTTCGCCCGATCAGCTCGACGAGATGATGAAGTCCGCCGCGCCGCCGATCGTGTTCGACGCGCGGCCGCACAGCGTGCGCGAGAAGGAGGCGTACCGTATTCCGGGCGCGCGTCCGCTCGACCTGGATTCGCACGACGAGATCGCGCCCGAGCTGGTCGCGCGGCCCATCGTGGTCTATTGCGTGTGCCCGAACGAGGCGACTGCGAAGCGCATCGTCAACCAGTTGCGCAGCAAGCACATTCATCACGCGCATGCGCTCAGGGGCGGACTCGATGCATGGGAGCGCCGCGGTTATCCCGTGGAGCCGCTCTCGGCGGAATTCCACCCCGCGTACATGCGCGACGACGACTTCGAACCGGACGGCGAGCAGGAATTCACGGTGCGCGCGAGTCTGTCGAAGTGATCGGGACGCGACGGCTGTCGTCGCGGCTTGGAATCATCAACGCATCATCAACGCCTCGCCGTTGACGCGCGCCTGAAGCCGCACGACTTCACGCGCGCTGCCGACGCGAGCCGCCGCCCATGTTGCGGCCCGCGTCGCGCGCCATCTGTGCATATCCCCACACCGACATCAGCGTGAGCACGCCCGCGCCCAGAAACGCGAGGCGGAAGTCGTCGAGCGAGAACGCGTGGCCGCTCGCCTCGCCGTGGTAGCTCGCCGCCACGCGCAGCGCGAGCGCGCCGAACGCAATGCCCAGTCCGTTGGTCATCTGCGCCGCCGCGCTCCAGAGCGTGCTGGCGGCGCTCATCTGCGGTTGCGCGACGTCGGCATAGGCGAGGGTGGCGAGCGTCGAGAACTGCATCGAGCGCGTCACGCCGTACACGAACACCACGATCAGCACGATGGCGAGCGGCACGCCGGGCGTGAGCAGCCCGCACGCGATCATCGACAGGCCCGCGATCGTCACGTCGACGATCGACACGAGACGGAAGCCCCAGCGTTCGAGAATGCGCGTTGTGAGCGCCTTCATGCCGAGGTTGCCGAGCGCGCTGGCGAGCAGCAGCAAGCCCGACTTGAACGCCGACAAACCGAAGCCGATCTGGAACAGCAGCGGCATCAGATACGGCGCCGCGCCGATGCCGATGCGCGTGACCGAACCGGTCACGACCGTCACCGAAAAGGTCGGGATTTTCAGCGTCGATACGTCGATTAGCGGATGCGCATGGCGCTTCGCGTGAAAGAACGCAATCGCGCCGATCAGCACGCCGGCCACCACCAGCGCCGCCGCGCGCCACGGATTTTCGCCGGGCTGGCTCGCGAGTTCGGCGCCGTAAAGAATGGCCGTGAGCGACGCGCCGCTCAGCACGAGGCCGACGACGTCGAGCGGTTTGCGCTGCTCGCCGCGCAGGTTCGGCACCATCGCCGTGATCGCGACGAGCACCGCGATGCCGAACGGCACATTGAGCAGAAAGATCCAGCGCCACGAGGCATACGTGGTGATGAAGCCGCCGACCGGCGGTCCGATCACGGGCGCGGCGATCGCGGGCCACGTGATGGTGGAGATCGCCTGCATCAGTCGGCTCTTGTCGGTGCTGCGCACGACGATCATGCGTCCGACCGGCACCATCATCGCGCCGCCGATGCCTTGCAGTACGCGCGCCGCGACGAACTCCGGCAGGTTCTGCGCGATCCCGCACAGCACCGAGGCGATCGTGAACGTGAGCACGGCGCCGAAGAACACCGTGCGCGAGCCGCAGCGGTCCGCCACCCAGCCGCTCGCCGGAATGAAGATGGCGAGCGCCAGCATGTACGCGGTCACGCCGAGACTCAGACTGTTCGGGCCGATGCCGAACGAGCGCGCCATCTGCGGCAGCGCCGTGGCGATCACGGTGGTGTCGAGATACTCCATGAAAAACGTGGCGGCGACGATATAGGGCAGCCAGCCGATGAGCGACGAGCGCGTCCGGGGCGTGGGCGTCGTGTTCGTCATCGGCGGATCCCGGCGGGGAAAGTGTGGAAAGCGCTGCGCATGAACGGAAAGGCGAGAGAGTTGCCGATCGGAAACGCACGTTCTCGCTCGATTCGCGCGCGGTTTCCGAAAGGAAAGAAAGCGCAACTGTACAGCGCCGCGGCCGATTCCGCTGGCGCGGCAAATAAGCGATGACGCGCGTACACTCGTTGACCGGTTGTTTCGTCAGTCACTCACTCGTGGAGGATCGGAAATGGAAACCCGTTTTCTGGGCGCATCAGGATTCAAGGTGCCGGTGCTGAGTTTCGGCACGGGCACGTTCGGCGGCAAAGGCGAATTCTTCGAAGCGTGGGGCGCGACCGACGTGGCCGAAGCGCGCCGCCTCATCGACATCTGTCTCGAAGCGGGCGTGAACATGTTCGACAGCGCCGACATCTACTCGAACGGCGCGTCGGAGTCGGTGCTCGGCGAGGCGCTCAAGGGTCGGCGCGACAAGGTCATCATCTCGACCAAGGCGACCTTCCGTTTCGACGACGGCGCCAATAGCGTCGGCTCCTCGCGCATTCATTTGCGGCGTGCCGTCGACGCCGCGCTCAAGCGTCTGCAAACCGATTACATTGACCTGTTCCAGTTGCACGGCTTCGACGCGAAAACGCCCGCCGAAGAGGTGCTCTCGACGCTCGACGAGCTGGTGCGCGCGGGCAAGATTCTCTACACGGGCGTGTCGAACTTCTCGGGCTGGCACCTGATGAAGTCGCTCGCGGTGGCCGACCGCTACGGCTATCCGCGCTATGTCGCCAATCAGACCTATTACTCGCTGATCGGCCGCGACTATGAATGGGAACTGATGCCGCTCGGGCTCGATCAGGGCGTGGGCGCGGTCGTGTGGAGTCCGCTCGGCTGGGGACGTCTGACCGGCAAGATTCGCCGCGGCCAGCCGCTGCCGCAGACGAGCCGTCTGCACAAGACCGCCGATCAGGGGCCGCCGGTGCCCGACGAGACCCTGTTTCGCGTGCTCGACGCCATCGACGAGATCGCCCAGGAAACCGGCAAGACCGTGCCGCAGATCGCGCTGAACTGGCTATTGCAGCGTCCGACCGTGGCGACCGTGCTGATCGGCGCGCGCGACGAGGCGCAGTTGCGTCAGAACCTCGGTGCGGTCGGCTGGAACCTCACGGCCGAACAGGTCGCGAAGCTCGACGCCGCGAGCAAGGTGCGGCCGGTTTATCCCTACTGGCATCAGGAAGGGTTCGCGGAGCGCAACCCGGCGCCGGTCGAGTGGTGAGCCGCTAGCGCCGATGTCGCCGATGTCGCCGATGTTGGGGCGAGCGATGCGCGGCGCTGGCCGCGCAGACTCAGTTCGCGACGGAGGCGCGCAGGATTTCGGCCGCGCCGAGATGGATCGCCAGCGCGAAGAAGTCGCGCTCGGCGATGTTCGCCGAGCGGGCGATGGCGAGCGCGCGGTCGTGGTCCTGCGGATGCAGCAGCAGTTTGACTTCGATCTTCGCGGGCGGCTTGAGGCTGGACTCCATGGCATTGCTCCTTCGGTAACCGGGCGCTTCGCCCGTGTGGGTGCTTGAGCCCATGACCGGCCGCCAGTGCGCGAACGCGCGCGGGCCGTCGTCCGGGGCGAAAGCCTCGGCGGTCGAACGGCGCTTGACGTGGAGTGGGCCTGGAACGCCGCGCGCATCGGATGGACGCGGCGGCGCGATGCGCGTGCCGGTGCTAGCGTGGCGCGCGCAGTCGCCGGGGTACGGCGACGAAATCGACAACGGGGGAGACGCTGAAACGGACTGCGGAACGGCCATCGACACTGCCAACGCAGCTGCGGATGGAACCGGTGTCAGACAAAGACGAGTACGGCAAGGAAGCGAACTGCATAGCTGGCAACCTCCGGAATTATTTTTCTCGTGCGACAGGGCGCCGCATCTGGTACGGGGCAGAGTATAGCCATCTCTTGACCTGGGGTAAACACCTAGGTGTTACACCCTAGTCAAAAAATTGTTTCAGGATTTGAGGTAATCAAACATTGTGGTGTCCAGACGCCAACGCCGGACGGCGCACTGAGGCGCGGTCCGGCGTTGGCGGGAACAGCGGGGAGACGGGCGGCGCCGGCTCCGAGAGCCGGGCCGCGTCAGACAGGCGGATTTAGCCCGTGGTGTCTTTGCGCAGACGCGAACGCGCCTCGCCGAGCGACTCGAAGCGGCCGTGGGTGTCGTCGAACACCGAAATCGTGCCGTGGCCGATGTCGTAGACCCAGCCTTGCAGTTCGAGCTGGCCTTGCGCCACGCGGGCCGCGACGGCCGGGTGCGTGCGCAGATGGGTGAGTTGCAGTCGCACGTTTTCCTCGACCAGCGCCTGCACGACCTGGTTTTCGTCGAGACCGCGCGTCTGCACGACGCTGCGCGCCGCTTCGGCGTTGCGCAGCCAGGCCTGCACGGTCGGCATGCCGGCGGTGGCTTCGGCGCCCTGGGCGAGGCCCTTCATCGCGCCGCAGTCGGTATGGCCGCACAGCACGATCTGGCGCACGTTCAGCGCGAGCACGGCGAATTCCACCACGGCGGACACGCCACCGAGCATTTCGCCGTAGGCCGGAACGATGTTGCCGATGTTGCGGCAGACGAACAGCTCGCCGGGACGCACCTGCGTGATCATTTCCGGCGACACGCGCGAGTCGGCGCAGGTGATGAAGAGCGTGTGCGGCGCCTGGCTGTGCGCGAGGCTGCGGAACAGCTCCTTGTTGCCGGGGAACACGTTATGACTGAACTCGTCCACGCCGTCGAGCAGGTGCAGCAGATCGCAGCCGCACGATTCGGAGTGGTCGTCGTGCGAGTGAGTGTTGTCTGGCATGGGAGTTTCTCTCTTTATCATGAATCGACACAATCGAATGGCAACAGCGGGAGTTTACGCCGAGGCTACGCGTTTCGGATCGGAAACCTGCCGTCCGACCGTGCGTTTTCCCCCGTTTTCTCCATTTCCTGCGTTTCGTTTTCCGTTTCCGATCGGCAACCGGCTGAGCCGGCTACCGCCTGGCGCGGCCTTGTGGGGGCGAACGCGCTTCGGACTGGCGCTGGAGATTCGACGCGCATTTTCTCACGCCCCGCGCGCCTGCGTGGCGCTGCGAGCGATCGGTCTTGCGGGTCGGCCCGGCGGCCCGTGTTGCCACTCGACCGGTCAGCGGGTCGGTGAACGCCGGCGCGGTGGCTGTTCGACTAGCCGTCCGACGCTGGCGGGGCAGCATTGTACGCGACCCGGCTGCTTACGAGGATGTAGGTTTGCGAAAGGAGAGTGAAGGGCGGCGGTGCGAGCGCGAGGTGGCGGGGAACTGGGCGCGCCGCAAGTGCGTATCTCGCTCGGCGTGGCCACGCGGATTTGCCAGCCGTTGAGTCGAGCGGTTCGCGGTGATCGCGTTCGCCCGTTCGCCCGTTCGCTCGCGCAAGCGAAGGCCGGCATCGTCCGCCGATCCGAACGGCGCGAACCTCAACCTCCGCTCAGGATTCCAGCGCGGCGCGCGTGGCGCGGGGGCGGCGGCTCGGCATGAAGTACCAGACGGCAGCCAGAGCCTGAATGGCGATGAGCGCGCTCCAGACGGCCTGATGAGCGGCGACCGGATAGTGGCCGTCCACGGCGGTCCAGTGTCCGAGCGCGGCGCCGATCGCGATCTGCGTCACGAAGATGCCGACGAAAATCACGAGCGTGAACGTGGTGTTGACGCGCCCGATCATCCGCGAAGGGAAGTATTCGGCGAGCACCGCGTAGGTGAGGATGCCGGTGCCGCCGAGCGCGCCGTAGGCCGCCCAGAGCACGGGCGCGGGCAGCGGCACGCGCGCCGCGAGCAGCGCCTGCACGACCACGAAGAGCAGCATCGTCGCGCCGGAAAAGTGCGCGACGCTCACGCCGCGCCGTTCGAAGCTGCGCGCCAGCGCGCCGAAGCCGATATTGCCGACGATAAACGCCGCGCCCAGCACGGAGATCAGCGACGCGGCGCGGCTCGCCACGTCGGCGGTCCCGGCCGGCACGACGTCGCGCAGGAAGGCGCCGACCCAGAGCGACTGCATCGCGTAGAACACCGTCTGCGTGAGCGCCGAAAACGACGCTGTCTTCCAGAACGCGTGGCTGCGCAGGATGTGCGCGGTGCCTTTGAACTGTTCGAGCACGCTCGCCTGATGGTGAGTGTCGCGCGTGCGCGGGCCGCCGATCCAGATGATGGCGGCGATGACGGCCGTGAACACCGCGAGCCCGACGCTCACCGCGCGCCACGGCGCGAACGCGAGCAGCCAGGAGAGCGGCGCGCCCACCGCGACGCCGCCCAGTCCGCCCACCGCCATCACGAGACCGTTGACGAGCGTCAGTTGCGCCACGGGGAAATGTTGCGCGGTCGCCTTGAACGCGCCGCCGAGGCAGACCGAAACGCCCACGCCCACGAGCAGCCGCCCGAACATCATCGCGCCCATGCTGTGCGAAAGGCCGAAGACGAGCGCGCCCGTCGCCGCGATCAGCATGACGCAAGCGGTCACGCGGCGCGGGCCGAAGTGGTCGAGCAGCACGCCTGCGGGAATCTGCGCGCCCGCGAAGCCGAGAAAGTACAGGCTCGTGAGCGTGCCGAGATCGGTCGCGGTGAAGCCCATTTCGTGCGTCAGGAACGGTGCGAAGCCCAGGTTGACGCCGCGAAACAGATAGGAAACGAAGTAGCCGAGCGCGAAAACGGCGAAAACGCGCAATCTGAGAGCGGTCATGAGACGGACGGGCGCGTAGACGGGGCGAACGCGGATTGAATGGCTGGGTCACGATTATTGGCGAAAAGCCGGGCGCGAGGCCAGCGAGAGATTTCAGACGCGATTGTGAGTAGAATTTGACGTCATGTCCCGATCGCTCCCTCCCTTGCAGGCCCTGCGCGCGCTAGAAGCGGCGGCGCGGCGGCGCAGTTTCAGCCGCGCCGCGGAAGAGTTGCATTTGACGCACAGCGCCGTGAGTCACCATCTGCGCGGGCTCGAAGCCGAACTCGGCGTCGAGCTGTTCCGGCGCGCCGGCGGCCAGATGATCCCGACCGCCGCAGGCGCGCAACTGGCCGACCGCGTGCGCCGCAGTCTCGACGACTTGCGCGACGCGCTCGACGCCACACGTCCCGGCGTGAGCGGCGTCACGCGCCTCGAACTGAGCGTGATGGCCGATTTCGCATCGGTCTGGCTGATTCCGCGTCTGGGCGACTTCTACGATCGCCATCCCGACGTCGATCTGTCGATGCGCATGCACGCCGACGTCACGCCGCCCGATCCCTATCCGTTCGATATCGGCATCTGGCATCGCCGCGTCGACGAGCCGGGTTTCCAGATCCGCAAACTGCTCGACGACCAGGTCGTGGCCGTGTGCAGCCCTTCGCTGCTCGCGCGCTACCCCGATTTCCGCATCGAGGATCTGCCGGGCATGCCGCTGCTGCGCTTTGCGCGCCGGTCGTGGCGCGACTTCTTCGAGGCGGCCGGCGTGACGGGCTCGGAACCCGAGCGCGGCCCCGTCTTCGACGACGCGGGTTTGCTGCTGCAAGCCACGGTGGCGGGGCAGGGCGCGGCCACCGCCCGGTTGCAACTCGCGCGCGATTTCATCGAGCGCGGCGAACTGGTGCAACTCGGGCAGGTGCGCATTCCCGCTTCGCTCGACTATTACTTCACCTGGCGCGAAGGCCACCCACGCGACGCCGCGATCCAGCAGTTCTATCGCTGGATCAAGTCGCAGCTCGCGCGCTGAATACGCGGGTTTTCGTCTGCGAATCAATGCGGGTAAAACCTGTGTCGATCGCGTCAACGCCAGGCGAATCCCATACGTTGTTTGCGATTATGGCCGTCAATAGCGTGGCAATAGCGTGGCAATCGGCTGGCACTCGTGTGGAAATGACGAAGCAATGCACGCACCAAAAGCGCACCATGGCGCGCGCCAATGCAGCATCGAATAGTGAGCAATAGCGGGCAATAAAGGTCGAAAAGAAACATGCGTGTGCACGATTCAATGCGCATGCACATTTCAGGCGCATTGTGCGCAATGCTGGTCATGCATGTTTCGCGGGCCGTATTGCCGCGGCATTGAAAACGCGTGAATACGATTGAATGGCATTCCTTTGAATGCGCATTGTCCTGGCGTTGTCCTGGCATTCGGGACCGCCTGCCAGAGCGGATTGCAAGGGCATGTCGATTCGTCTGTGGAAATGAAGTCACAGATTAGCCACAGACGGGCCGCGCGCCGACGGTTTCGCATCAAAGTTGAAATAAATGGAGTATCGTTACTTCCCGATGCGATTGCCGCAGTCACACCTGCCGCAATGACTGCGTCTGATTCGAAGTGAAAGCGTAGTGCACGGCCCTCGCGGGCTATCAAAAAACTGTGACAACAGGAGAAAATTGCATGAAGGCTATTCAGGCGTTCAAACTGGCGGCAGGCACGATGCTCGTCGCCGCTTCGCTCCACGTGTACGCGCAGGACGCCGCCAGCGCGCCCGCCGCTGCACCGACCGACGCAGCCAAGGCTCAGCTGAAGGATTCGAAGGCGCAGTACAAGACGGCCAAGGCCGCGAACCGTGCGCTGTCGCGCAAGGTGCGCTCGGCACTCGCGAAGGCCAAGGACATCAGCGTGGCCAACATCACCGTGCGCGCTCGCGACGGCGCCGTGATCCTGCAAGGCACCGTGCCGGAGCAACCGCAGATCGACCGCGCCACGGAAGTGGCCAAGGGCGTGGCCGGCGTGACGTCGGTGAAGAACGCGCTGACGATCCGTCCGGTCGGGACCTGATCCGCTGCACGTGAACGGAATGCATCGCGCGCGTGGGGCGCGGGATGCAGTCCGCTTCAGCTTCGAAACCGCACATGCTATTCGTGAACCGAATTGCATGTGCGGTTTTTCTATGGGCGTGCGCCTGGTGATTTCAGGCTTCGACGTAATGCATGTCGGGCGATTGCCCCATCAGCAAAGGCTGATTCGCATCGGCGGCGGCGCGCAGATAATCCCAGAGCGACGTGATGCGCCGCAGCTTGCGCAACTCCTCGCGGCTGCATAGCCAGAAACGCCGCGTCACCACGATTTCGTCGGGCAGGATTGAGACCAGACGCGGATCGGGCTCCGCCATGAAGCACGGCAGGATCGCCAGCGCGCTGCCTTGCACGGCGGCGTGATATTGCGCGATCACGCTGGTGCTGCACAGATTCGCCTTGACGTTCGGCGCCGTGCGTTCGAGATAGAGCAACTCGTGGCTGAAGGCGAGATCGGCGACATAGCTGATGAACGCATGATGGCGCAGGTCGGCGGCACTGCGAATTGGCGCGTGCCGCGCGAGATAGTCAGGTGTCCCATATAAACGCAGGCAGTAGTCGCTGAGCTTCGTGTACACATACTGGCCGCGTTCCGGGCGCTCCAGCATGATGGCGAGATCGGCCTCGCGTTTGGACAGACTCACGAAATGCGGCACCGGCAGCAAATCGATCGACATGTCGGGATGCTGACCCGTGAAGCGCGCGAGTTGCGGCGCGAGAAAAAAGCAGCCGAAGCCTTCGGTCGATCCCACCCGAACGTGCCCTGAAAGCGATTGCGCGCCCAGCGCGAATTGCTCGCTCGCCGATTGCACCGTGGTTTCCACCGCGTCCGCGTAGGCGAGCAGGCGCTGGCCCTCGGCGGTCAGCACGAAACCGCCCGCGCGCGACTTGTCGAACAACACCGTGCCGAGCGCGGCTTCCAGCTCGCGCACGCGCCGCGCCACGGTGGTGTGATCGACGCCCAGGCGCTTCGCCGCGCCGCTCGCGCGCTGCGTGCGCGCCACTTCGAGGAAGTAGCGCAAATCGTCCCAGTTCAATGTCTCCATCTGTCCCGTTGTGTTTTTTTGCATATCGGATGGGCTTTTTCATCTCTATGCCGTGGATATTCGAATAACTATACTCGTTTGCAGGTCGCTGAAAAGACGGCCGCACACAATATGGATGGAGACAAAACGATGCACATGCAGTCCACCCCGGATGGGGCGGCAGTGGCCGTTCCCGTTCCAGAACAAAAACGCAGGGCGCGCGATTATCTGATCGCCGGCTGGGCCAGCATGGCCGGCACCACCATCGAGTGGTACGACTTCTTCCTCTACGGCACCGCCGCCGCACTCGTCTTCAATAAGGTTTTCTTTCCCACGCTCGATCCGATCCTCGGCACGCTCGCGGCCTTCGCGACGTATGGCGTGGGTTTCATCGGCCGGCCGATGGGCGGCATCGTGTTCGGCCATTTCGGCGACCGTATCGGCCGCAAGTCGATGCTGCTCGCCACGCTGCTGCTGATGGGCATTCCCAGCATGGCGATCGGCCTGATTCCCTCGTATCAGAGCATCGGTTACTGGGCTGCCGTGCTGCTCGTCGCCATGCGATTCCTGCAGGGGATGGCGGTGGGCGGCGAATGGGGCGGCGCGGTCCTGATGGCCGTCGAACACGCGCCGCCGGGACGCAAGGGCTTCTTCGGTTCGCTGCCGCAAACGGGCGTGGGGTTCGGCCTGATTCTTTCGTCGATTGCGATGGCGGCCGTCACCGCGCTGCCCGAAGCCGATCTGCTCGCGTGGGGCTGGCGCATTCCGTTTCTGGCGAGCATTGCGCTGGTGCTGATCGGCTGGGTGATCCGCGTGCGCGTGCCCGAATCGCCCGATTTCGAACGCGTGAAAAAAGAGCGCGCGCCCGTGAATGCACCTGTGCTCGAAGTGATGCGACGCCAGCCGCGCGAACTGCTCCTGATCATCGGCGCGCGCACGGCGGAGAACACGTGGTTCTATCTGGTGGTGGCGTTTGCGCTTGCCTATGCCGCGAATCAGCTCAAGATTCCCAAGGCGCAGATCCTGCACGCGATCACGGCGGGTGCCGTGCTCTCGCTGGCGACGATGCCGTTCTGCGGCTGGCTCAGCGATCGCATTGGCCAGAAGCGTCTCTTTCTTGCGGGCCTCGTCGTGATGGCGGCGTTCGCCGCGCCGTTCTTCGCGATGCTCGAAACGCTGCATCCGCTGACCGTGTGGTGGGCGATGGTGCTCGGCGTCGGCGTGGTGTTTCCGATTCTCTATGCGCCCGAATCGCAATTGTTTGCCGCGCAGTTTCCGGCGGAAATCCGCTATAGCGGCATCTCGGTGTCGGTGCAGGTGGCCGGGGTGCTCGGCGGCGGCGTCGCGCCGATGATCGCGACCGCGCTGCTCGCCTGGGGCGGCGGCAATCCGCACTACGTGGTGGCGTATATGGTGGCGCTGGGCGTGATTGCGTTTCTGTGCACGCTGGCCATGCGCTCGCATCACGATTGATCGATATTTCGTATTCCTGTTCATCTGGTTAATCAGGTAGTCACGACCGGATCCGTTTATTCTTTTCGCAGAGAGTGCATCATGAACGCAGTCACCCAGGATTCCAACGCGCAGGTCTCGACCGTCAAGCTGCTGATCGACGGCGAGTTCGTCGAATCGACCAGCCAGGAATGGCGCGACATCGTCAATCCGGCCACGCAGGAGGTGCTGGCGCGCGTGCCGTTCGCGACCGTCGCGGAAGTCGATGCCGCAGTCAGGAGCGCGCAGGCTGCATTCGCCGAATGGAAGAACACGTCGATCGGCGCGCGTCTGCGCATCATGCTCAAATTGCAGGCGCTGATTCGCGAGAACATGTCGCGCATTGCGAAGACACTCACGGCCGAGCAGGGTAAGACGCTGCCCGATGCCGAAGGCGATATCTTCCGCGGCCTCGAAGTGGTCGAGCACGCCTGTTCGATCGGCACGCTGCAGCAAGGCGGTTTTGCCGAGAACGTGGCGGGCGGCGTGGACACCTACACGCTGCAGCAGCCGATTGGCGTGTGCGCGGGCATCACGCCGTTCAATTTCCCCGCCATGATTCCGCTGTGGATGTTCCCGATGGCGATCGTGTGCGGCAACACCTTCGTGCTCAAGCCGTCCGAGCAGGACCCGCTCTCGACCATGCAGCTCGTCGAACTCGCGCTCGAAGCGGGCATTCCGAAGGGCGTGCTCAACGTCGTGCACGGCGGCAAGGAAGTGGTCGACGCGATCTGCTCGCATCCGCTCGTGAAGGCGATTTCGTTCGTCGGCTCCACGGCGGTGGGCACGCATGTATATCGCCTCGGCAGCGAGCACGGCAAGCGCGTGCAATCGATGATGGGCGCGAAGAATCACGCCGTCGTGCTGCCCGATGCGAATCGCGAACAGACGCTCAACGCGCTGGCGGGCGCGGCGTTCGGCGCGGCGGGCCAGCGCTGCATGGCGACGTCCGTCGTGGTGCTGGTGGGCGCGGCGCAGCAGTGGGTGCCCGAGCTCGTCGAGAAGGCCAAAACGCTCAAGGTGAACGCGGGCCACGAGCCGAAGACCGACGTCGGCCCGGTGGTCTCGCGTGCCGCGAAACAGCGCATTCTCGGTCTGATCGAAGCGGGCGTGAAGCAGGGCGCGACGCTCGCGCTCGACGGCCGCGACGTGAAGGTGTCCGGCTACGAAAACGGCAACTTCGTCGGCCCGACGATCTTCACGGACGTAAAGACCGACATGGACATCTACACCCAGGAAATTTTCGGGCCGGTGCTGGTCGTGCTCACGGCGAATACGCTCGACGAGGCGATCGCGCTCGTCAACGCGAATCCGTTCGGCAACGGCGTGGGCCTGTTCACGCAGAGCGGCGCGGCGGCGCGTAAATTCCAGAGCGAAATCGACATCGGCCAGGTCGGCATCAACATTCCGATTCCGGTGCCGGTGCCGTATTTCAGCTTCACGGGTTCGCGCGGTTCGAAGCTCGGCGATCTCGGTCCGTACGGCAAGCAGGTCGTGCAGTTCTACACGCAGACGAAAACCGTCACCGCGCGCTGGTTCGACGACGCGACCGTCAACGACGGCGTGAACACCACGATCAGCCTGCGCTAAACGCGAACGACCAAGGGGGAGATGCTCATGAAAATCGGTTTCATCGGGCTGGGCCATATGGGCGCGCCGATGGCGCTCAATCTGATCAAGGCGGGCCACGCGTTGAGCGTGTTCGACCTCAGCGCCGACGCCATGCGCACGCTCGCCGACGCGGGCGCGACGCTGGCGGGCTCGCCGAAAGCGGCCGCCGCGGGCGCGGAGTGGGTCATCACCATGCTGCCGGCCGCCGCGCACGTGCGAGCGGTGCTGAGCGGCAAGGACGGCGTGCTGGCGGGCGTTTCGAAGGGCGTGACGATCATCGATTCGAGCACGATCGATCCGGCCAGCGCGAAGGCCTTCGCGGCGCTCGCGCAATCGAACGGCAACCGCTTCGCCGATGCGCCGGTGTCGGGCGGCACGGGCGGCGCGGTGGCGGGCACGCTGACCTTCATGGTGGGCGGCACGGCCGAGCTGTATGAAAGCGTGAAGCCGGTGCTCTCCGGCATGGGCAAGAACATCGTCCATTGCGGCGAGACCGGCACGGGGCAGGTCGCGAAGCTCTGCAACAACCTCGTGCTCGGCGTGACGATGGCGGGCGTGGCGGAAGCGATGGCGCTCGGCGAGGCGCTTGGCATCGACGCGAAAGTGCTGGGCGGCATCATGAACACGTCGACGGGACGCTGCTGGAGTTCCGACACGTACAACCCGTTCCCGGGCGTGATCGAGACCGCGCCTTCGTCACGCGGCTATACGGGCGGCTTCGGCACCGATCTGATGCTCAAGGATCTGGGTCTCGCCACCGATGCCGCGAAGCAGGCGCGTCAGCCCGCGTACATGGGCGCGCTCGCGCAGCAGCTTTATCAGGCGATGAGCAGTCATGGCGACGGCAAGCTCGACTTCTCGGCGATCATCAAGCTGTATCGTCACGAAGGCGGCGAGAAGGGCTGATCGCTTCAGCCCGGACTGAAAACGGCGCGTGCCTCGATGGGCTCGCGCCGTTTTTGCGTCGGCAGCGTGTTAATGCGCTTCGATCGCTTTCATGCGCGACTCGATGCGCTTGAGCAGGCGCTTGAACCACGCATCGAGCAGCGCATTCGACGGCGCGGCGAGCGTCGAGCACGCCAGAATGCGATAGACGTCGTTGCGCGTGAGCTTGGACGGACGCGCAGGATCGAGCCAGTCCTCGTTATCGACGAGACGTTCGAGCGTTTCGAGGCCGATCAGGATCGGCCACAGGCACGCGAGGCGCAGACGCAGCGACAGGCGCGGCAGCGCGAACGTGTAGTCGATGGCCGCGCGGAAATGATCGAGCGCGATGCGCACGAGGCCGAACATCAGCGGACGCGCGCGGGCCGAGGTGCCCGGCTGCATCAGGTCGGCGGGCGAGAGCGCCGCTTGCGCGAGCATCGTGGCGGGCAGATAGCAGCGGCCGATACGCAGATCCTTGCCGCAATCGCGCAGCACGTTCACCATCTGCAGCGCCTTGCCGAAGCGCACGCCGCGCCGGTACATGGTGTCGCGCAGTGCCGGATCGAGCGCGCCGGGCAGGTGCATATAGGTCATCTTCGTCCAGAACTCGCCCACGCAGCCCGCCACCAGATACGTATAGCGGTCGAGTTCGTCCCACGTGCCGAGCGCGGCG
Organism: Paraburkholderia sp. SIMBA_027; assembly: GCF_046535315.1. Lineage (NCBI taxonomy): Bacteria > Pseudomonadati > Pseudomonadota > Betaproteobacteria > Burkholderiales > Burkholderiaceae > Paraburkholderia > Paraburkholderia sp. SIMBA_027. Next base: position 91,622 of record NZ_JAWRWY010000013.1, on the reverse strand, counting down.
ACCTGGCCCGAGCGCTCGTCGGGGAAGGTGCGCAGATCGAATTCCATGCCTTCCGTGAGCGTCGTGACGATCTCGCGCACGGCCGCGCGGTCCGCCTTGTCGAGCTGGCCGAGCACGTCGAGCGCGCCGTCGAGCGATTCGAGCAGCAGCTTTTCGTCCGATTGCGTCTGCTGACCGGCGACTTCGCCGGCGATGCGCTTGAGCGCGTCGTCGGACTGATCGCCGGCCACGCCGCCGGCGTTGCCGTTGACGCGCTCGCGGAAGGCCAGCAGCAGCGCGAGGCGCTGGGCCGGCGGGATCAGCGAGGTGTCGGCGATGGTGTCGGCGGCGCGCGCGAGCAGGTACGCTTCGCCCACCGGATCGCGCATGCCCACGGGCAACACGCGCAGCGTGAGGTAGAACGAGCGGGAAACGCCTTTGAGCAACGGCCCGAGCAGGTAGGCCCGGTTAGAATTCTGCATGTCGGTTGGGGCTGGTGAGACTGGACGAGGCTGAATAACGGCAGCCGCATTGTAGCGTGGACGGGGACGGACCGACCCGGCGCCGCCCGTCCGCGCAATCCGGCTCGCCGCGACGAGCGCTTGCGCGCGCGCTCCGGGGTCAATTCATCGCGCGATACGGCCGCATCCGCAAACACGCGGCAGCGGCGCTGCTCGACATCCACCCTTCCCGTTGCGTGTTTTGTATGCGCCGAATCGCGTGCCTCGTTGATCTCCTGTTCAGCTTCTTGTCGGCTTATCGACAGTCGCGGTAATCGTTTTGGTTACGGCGTATTTTCCGCCTCTCTCGCCCCATTTCGCGCGACGTAATTTGAAAGGACTACGTTTTGCGCCGTCAAATACGGGCTCGGCGTGCAATGCGGCCCGCATGGTCGAGACGTAAATCGCCCATCTCTTACGCGGCAATATTGATGAAAGTAATACGCGTAACGCTAAGGGTAATGGCATCGCGGCGCCATCTCTCTACACTCCGCCGATGGTTTTCGTCACGGAGGCGCCGTCTATGTCCACGTCCACGTCACTTGCCATCGACTCGCTGCGCGGTTTCGAACTGACCGCGGATGGCCAGTATCTGATGGTGAACAGTAATCAGCCGGACAGCGTTGCCGTGCACTGTTCGGTCATGCATGAATTGCTGGCCGCGCTTTCCAACGCGATCGGCCGTTCTGAGCGCATTCGCCACAAGAGTGCGAGCGTCAAATTCACCATGCCCTGCGAGGCATGGGAGATCGGCCGCGAGTCGGGCGCCGTGCAGCATCTGGTGGTGAGTTTCCGCCTGCCCGGCGGCGCGGAGCTGTCGTTTCGCCTGCATCCGTCGCAAGCCGCGCACATGACTGAAGTGCTGTCGCTCGCGACCGGTCTCGCCAAGCCGCTGCGGCCCGCTTCGATGCGCGTGCAATAGCGCATGGCGGCCGTGCGCCGGCCGCTTCGTCACGTGGCCGCGGCTCCCGCCGCAGCCGTCCTTCTTGCCGCGCGCGCAACGCGGCGTTCCCGTTGGCCTTACTCTCGACCTCCCGCATGACGGTTTCATCTACCACGCGCTACACCCGCGCGCTGACCTTCGCTGGCCTCGGCCTGAGCATGGCGGCCACCGCACACGCCGCGGATCCTTTCGTGGTCCAGGACATTCGCATCGACGGCCTGCAGCGTATCGAACCGGGCACCGTGTTCGCCTATCTGCCGATCAAGCAGGGCGACACTTTCTCCGACGACAAGGCCTCCGACGCGATCCGCGCACTCTACGCAACGGGCTTTTTCAGCGACGTGCGCATTTCCACCGAAGGGCGCACGGTCGTCGTGCAGGTGCAGGAACGCGCGGCGATCGGCACGATCGACTTCGCGGGCATTCACGAATTCGACAAGGACAATCTGACCAAGGCGCTCAGCGCCGTGGGACTCTCGCCGGGCCGCAGCTACGACAAGGCGCTCGTCGATCGCGCGGAGCAGGAGCTCAAGCGCCAGTACCTCACGCGCGGCTATTACGCCGCCGAGGTGACGACGACCGTGACGCCGATCGACCGCAATCGCGTCGCGCTGCTGTTCTCGGTGATCGAAGGCCCGAGCGCGAAGATCCGCCAGGTGAACTTCATCGGCAACAATGCGTTCAGCGAAAGCACCTTGCGCGACGAGATGCAGCTGTCCACGCCGAACTGGTTTTCCTGGTACACGAAGAACGATCTGTACTCGAAGGACAAGCTCACGGGCGACCTGGAAAACGTGCGCTCGTACTATCTGGACCGCGGCTATCTGGAGTTCAATATCGACTCCACGCAGGTCTCGCTGTCGCCCGACAAGAAGGACATGTATCTGACGATCTCGATACATGAGGGCGAGCCGTACACGATTTCGAGCGTGAAGCTCGCGGGTAATCTGCTCAATCGCGAAGCCGAACTCACCAAGCTCATCGGCGTGAAGAAGGGCCAGCGTTTTTCGGCGCAGAAGCTCAAGGACACGACCAAGGCGCTCGTCGATCATCTCGGCGAATACGGTTACGCGTTCGCGACCGTCAATGCCGAACCGCAGATCGATCAGCAGCATCACACCGTCGCGCTGACGCTGCAGGTCGATCCGAGCCGCCGCGTGTATGTGCGTCACGTGAACATCACGGGCAATACGCGTACGCGCGACGAAGTGATTCGCCGCGAAATGCGCCAGCTCGAAAGCGCGTGGTTCGATTCGAATCGCCTCGCGCTTTCGAAGGACCGCGTGAATCGTCTGGGTTACTTCACCAACGTCGACGTGACGACCGTCCCCGTGGAAGGCACGCAGGATCAGGTCGACGTGGACGTGAACGTGACCGAGAAGCCTACCGGCACGCTTTCGCTGGGCGTGGGTTACGGCTCGGGCGAAGGCCCGATCATTTCGGCGGGCGTTTCGCAGGACAACGTGTTCGGTTCGGGCAATACGCTTTCGCTGAACGTGAATACGGCGAGCACGTACCGCACGCTGTCGGTCACGCAGATCGATCCGTATTTCACGGTCGACGGCATCAAGCGTATTACCGACGTCTATTACCGCACGACCGAACCGCTTTATTATTCGAGCACCAACGACACGAGTTTCCGTATCGTTTCGTATGGCGCGGACATGAAATTCGGCATTCCGTTTTCCGAAACCGACATGGTGTATTTCGGTCTCGGCATCGAACAGGATCGTCTGGATATCGACTCGGAAACGCCGCAGACGTATAAGGATTACGTCGCCGATTTCGGCCGCGTGTCGAACATCATTCCATTGACGGTGGGCTGGTCGCGCGACAATCGTGACAGCGCGCTGGTGCCGAGCCGCGGTTACTTCGCGCAGGCCAATGCCGAATACGGCACGCCTGCCGGCCTGCAGTACTACAAGGCCGACGCGCAGATGCAGTATTACTACTCGTTCGCACGCGGCTTCGTGCTGGGCCTGAACTTCCAGGGCGGCTACGGCAACGGCATTGGCGGCGCGTACCCGATCTTCAAGAACTACTACGCGGGCGGTATCGGTTCGGTGCGTGGCTACGAGTCGGGCTCGCTCGGCCCGCGCGACTCCAGCACGGGCGATCCGATCGGCGGCTCGAAGATGGTGGTCGGCAATATCGAACTCACGTTCCCGCTGCCGGGCACGGGCTACGACCGCACGCTGCGCGTCTTCACGTTCCTCGACGGCGGTAACGTCTGGGGTTCGGAAGGCAACAGCACCGGCGCGAACGGCCTGCGTTACAGCTATGGTGCGGGTCTGGAATGGATCTCGCCGATCGGGCCGCTCAAGCTCGACATCGGCTTCCCGATCGTCAAGCATGCGGGCGATCAGTATCAGAAGTTCCAGTTCCAGATCGGTACGTCGTTCTAAGCGGCGCTCAGATCAGCAACTCGATCGAGTGATACAGGCGGCGCCGCTCCGGGTCCTGCGAGGCTTCCCCGGAGCGGATCGCCGTCTTGAGGCAATCGAGAAAGCATTCCGCGGCGGCCGAGAGCGGCACGCCGCGACGCGCGACCACGCTCACCACGGTGCGGTCCACTTCTTCCTGTAGCGACAGCGCGCGCAGATTCTCGCGCGCGATGCGCGTCTCCACCAGCGGCCACGGAAAAATGCTGGCCATGTCGGTGTGCATGATCAGCCCCATCGCGACGATGAACGAATGCGCGAGGTGCACCGTGCGCGGCAGCGGCAGACCGTGGCGGCGAAACACGTCGTCGGCGATCATTTCCTTGCTGGCCGGGTCCCAGTTGAGCAACCATTCGCAATCCTGAAGATCGCGCAATGAATGCGTTTCTTCCAGCGGATGACCCTTGCGCACGACCACGGCCGATTCGGTGGCGAAGATCGGCGTCTGCGTGAATTCCGTATGCAGCGAAGCCGGCCCGGGCTTGCCGAGCGAGAAGTCGAGTGAGCCGTCGCGCAGACGCGGCATCACGATATTGAGCAGCCCCTCGTAGAACTCCAGGTGCATGTCGGGCATGCGCGCGCGAAACAGCGTGACTGCGTCGGGCAGAAACGAGAGCGCGAGCCACGGCGTCACGCCAATCGCGAGCTTGCCGCCGCCGCGGCCGCGCCGCGCGTCGAGTTCGTCCTGGGCGCGCGACATCTGGTGCACGATCGCGCGGGCGTGCACGAGCAGCGCCTGGCCCGCCTCGGTGAAGGCGATGCCGCTCGCGTTGCGCGTCACCAGCGCGATCTGCTGCTCGGCTTCGAGTTCGCGCACGGCCTTGGTGGCCGCGGCGGGCGAAATGCCGAGCGCGCGCGCGGCCGCGCGGATGCTGCCGGTATCGGCCATGGCGACGAGCGCCCGGAACTGATGGAACTTCATGAGGGAAAACCCGAGTGCATACCTCTGGTTGGCGGGCCAACCATTGTAGGGCTGTCGGCGAAAAAGCGGCGTCATTATCCTGAGTCTCGAACCGTACCGAACCGTATCGATGCAGGAGACTCCGGATGAACACGATGGCGATCCCGCCCGAAATTGCCGCGATCGAAGCTGAAATGATCGCGCTGCGCCACGCCATTCACGCGCACCCCGAACTCGGCTACGAGGAGTTCGTGACGGGCGACCTGGTCGCGCAGCGGCTCGCCGAGTGGGGCTATGAGGTCCATCGCGGGCTGGGCGGCACGGGCGTGGTGGGCACGCTCAAGGCGGGCGACGGCACGCGCCGTCTGGGCCTGCGCGCCGACATGGACGCGCTGCCGATACACGAAGCCACGGGGCTCGATTACGCGAGCCGCATTCCGGGCAAGATGCACGCGTGCGGTCACGACGGCCACACCGCGATGCTGCTTGCGGCGGCCAGACATCTCGCGCAGTCGCGCAGTTTCAATGGCACGCTTCATCTGATCTTTCAACCGGCCGAGGAAGGCCTCGGTGGCGCGAAGCGCATGCTCGACGAAGGACTCTTCGAGCGCTTTCCGTGCGACGCCGTGTTCGCGATGCACAACATGCCGGGCTTTCCGACTGGCAAGCTGGGCTTTCGCGCGGGGCCGTTCATGGCGTCTTCGGATACCGTCGTGATCGACATCGACGGGCGCGGCGGCCACGGCGCGGTGCCGCATAAGGCCATCGATCCGGTGGTGGTGTGCGCGAACGTCGTGCTTGCGCTGCAGACCATCGTGTCGCGCAACGTGCCGCCGCTCGAGATGGCGATCGTCACGGTCGGCGCGATACATGCGGGCGACGCGCCCAACGTGATTCCGCAGACCGCGCAGATGAAACTCTCGGTGCGCGCGCTGCGTCCCGACGTGCGCGATCTGCTGGAGGAGCGCATTACGGCGCTCGTGCATGCGCAGGCGAGCGTGTATGGCGCGACGGCGCGCATCGATTATCAGCGTCGCTATCCGGTGCTCGTGAACGAGCCGGCCATGACTGCATTCGCGCAGGACGTGGCGCGCGACTGGCTCGGCGAAGGCGGTCTGATTCACGACATGGACCCGCTCACGGGTAGCGAGGACTTTGCGTTTCTGCTCGGACACTGCGCTGGCAGCTACCTGATCATTGGTAACGGCGACGGGGAGGGCGGCTGCATGGTTCACAACCCCGGCTACGATTTCAACGACGACTGCCTCGCGACGGGTGCGGCGTATTGGGTGAAATTGACCGAACGTTTCTTGCAGCCGTGATTACGAATAATTGATTCGGATAGCGAACGATTCAGCATTCGAGTGTGCCGCGCGCTCGGGTCGAGACAGAAGGAGACACACGATGAACGCCACTTCGCTGCACAGCGACTCCGGTGCGCCGCCGCATGCGCATTCTCGCGCCACGCGTGCGAAGGCTATTGCCGCGATCACGCTTGGCAACGGCCTCGAGTTTTTCGACTTCACGGTGTACAGCTTTTTCGCCTCGACCATCGGCGCTCTGTATTTTCCGGTGCACGGCGCGTTGAATCAATTGATGCTGGCCGTCGGCAGTTTCGGCGTGGGTTTCATCGTGCGTCCGCTGGGTGGCGTCTTCATCGGTGCGTTTGCCGATCGCGCGGGCCGTAAAGCAGCGATGACGCTTACGCTCTGGCTGATGGCGCTTGGCTCGGCGCTCATCGCCTTCGCGCCCACGTATGCGCAGATCGGGCTGCTCGCGCCCGCGCTTATCTTGCTCGCGCGTCTGATTCAGGGCTTTGCGGTGGGCGGCGAAGTGGGCGCGTCCACCTCGCTCCTGCTCGAATACGCCGACGACCGCACACGTGGATTCTACGGCAGCTGGCAGTTCGTGAGTCAGGGGCTCAACGCCGTATGCGGCGCGCTGATCGGCGTCGCGCTTTCGACAGCACTCACGCCTTCGGCACTCGAAAGCTGGGGCTGGCGCGTGCCGTTCGTGCTTGGCATGCTGGTCGCGCCGGTGGGCGTGTATATTCGCCGCCATCTCGACGAAACCCTCGTTCACGCGCAACCCGCGGAAGGCACCGCCGCCGAGGACGTCGCGCGTCCGTTGCGCGAGATTTTCACGCGTCATCGCGTGGCGCTCGTCGCGGGCGTGGTCACGACGATAGGCGGTACGGCGGCCAACTACATCGTGTTGTTCTACATGTCGACGTACGCGATCCGGATTCTCGGCCTGCCGGTTTCAGTCGGCATGAGCGCCGCGCTCGTGGCCGCGCTCGTGACGGCGGTCTGCTCGCCGTTCGCGGGCTGGCTCTCCGACCGGGTGGGGCGCAAGTGGGTCTTCGGCGTCTCGCGCGTGCTGCTGATCGCCGCGATCTATCCCGCGTTCATGCTGATCCACGCGATGCCGACCGTCGGCATGGTGCTGGCCGTTGTGGCCGTGCTGGGCGCACTCGTCGCGTTCACGGCGGTGCCGAATATCGTCATGCTGCCCGAGTTGTTTCCGCAATCGATTCGCGTGACGGGCATGTCGATCGTGTACTGCGTGGGTGTGTCGATATTTGGTGGCTTTGCGCAATTCTTCGCAACGTGGCTCATCAAGCTGCTCGGCAATCCGCTTGCGCCCGCGTGGTATCTGATTGGCTGCGGGGCGGTTTCGTTGCTGGCATTGCCGTTGATTCGCGAACCGGCGGGCCGTCCGCTCGATTGACATGTGCCCGTATTGCCGTGCGCTATACGCTTTTGGCGCACGTTGCCCCTTTTTTGACGCGATTTTTGCGCGCGTCTTTCTAGAATCGAGCCATGTTCAACAACACGCGCGCCGCGCAATCCGGCGGCGCGCGACCGCACGACATGGCATCGCTCCTTCCGCATCGTCTCGCTTTAACTTCGTCACATAAACCGAAGGCGCGCGGCGCGCGCTTTGATGCCTCGTACGCGACGCAGCGCGCCGCGCGCGTGCAGATGATCGTACGCGTCGCACCACCCGATGCGCAACTCGCGCGCCGGCTGCTGCACGGCATGCTCGGCGATGCACTGGGCGTGCATACCATCGACATCGACCGGCGCAGCGAACTCGCCTGTCTGCATGTCGCGCTCGAACGCAGCCGCGTGCCGGATGCCATGGCTCTGCTGATCCGTATGTTGCCAGGCGCGGAATTCGGCGCAATCAGGCAATTGGAACGCGATCGTTGAAACGCACTGCAACGCATTGAAGCGTTTGCTGAGTCGTTACTTGAATCGCACATGTTTGCAATCCCCCGATTTCATTTCTACCGATGCAATGCAGTTGGCGATTATTTCGCCATGCGTATCAAACTCACGAGAATGGCAAACATCAACGTGCCCCTACGGGAAACGCAGTAATATCTGCTCCGAGCTTCAAGGCGGCGCAGCACGTCCGGCATAACCGGACTCGCCTCGGGTTCGTCGGTCCAGCGTAGATCGTCGACAACGGAGAGAACAGCATGTTATGCGGAATCCGGCTTGCCCGTTTGTGCCTGTCGTTGGGATTGCTGCTTGGAGTTGCTGCGTGCCATGAGAAGACGCCCGTTGCGTCGGCGCCGCCGCCTGCCAATGTCGATGTAATCGACGTCGCGTTGCGCGATGTGCCCGTGGTATTCGATTACGTCGCGCAGACGGAAAGCTCGCAGCAGGTCGAAATTCGCGCGCGCGTGAATGGCTTTCTGGAAAAGCGCGTGTATCAGGAAGGTGCGCTGGTTCATCAGGGCGACGTGATGTTCGTGATGGACCGCAAGCCGTTCGAGGCTGCGCTCGACGCGGCGCGCGCCGAATATGCGCAGCAGAAGGCGCGGCTCGATACGGCGCAGGCCAACCTGAATCGCGTGCGTCCGCTCGTTGCCAAGAACGCCTTGAGCCAGAAAGACCTCGACGACTCAGTCGGTCAGCAGCAAGCCGCGGCCGCTGCGCTCGAACAGGCGCGTGCCAATGTCACGAGCGCGAGCCTCAATCTCGGCTATACGACCATCACCGCGCCGGTGACCGGCTTGTCGAGTTTCGCCAAGAAGCAGGACGGCTCGTATATCGACGCCACCAATAGCCTGCTCACTTATGTCGCCAAACTCGATCCCATGTGGATCAACTTCTCGTTGTCCGAGAACGAGATGCTGGATCTGCGCACGCAGATCAACAGCGGCGCGCTCAAGTTTCCGCAGCTTGGCAAACTCGAAGCGGTCATCGTGCTTGCGGACGGCAGTGTGTATCCGTATCGCGGCCGCATTGCCTTTACCGATGCGTCGCTGAGCACGGAAACCGGCACGTATCTGATTCGTGCCGAAGTGCCGAATCCGACTGGCGCGTTGCGTCCGGGCCAATTCGTGCGAATCAAGTTGCTCGGCGCGGATCGCGCGAGCGCGGTGGCGGTGCCGCAGGACGCGGTAATGCAGGGGCCGCGCGGCGCCTATGTCTGGACTGTCGACAAGGATGGCAAGGCGCAGCAGCGCTCGGTGGAAACGGGCGAGTGGAATGGCAACGACTGGGTCATTCGTTCCGGGCTGCACGCGGGGGACCGCGTTGTGGTCGACAATACTTTGCGGCTGATGCCGGGCGCTGTCGTAAAAGCAAACGTGGTCGCAACACCGCCGGCCAGCGTGAAAATCCCCGGCGCGGATACCGCCAATGCGCAAGTCGCGAATCCTGACGAATCAGCGAAGCAGGCTGCTCCGCAAAACGGCGCGAGCGCTTCCAGTGCGAAAAGCGCAGCCCCGGCGACGTCGACCGAAGCGAATGCCGCTGCACTGACCCGGCTTTATTTCGAAGTCGGGAGCGCCAGCCTCGACGCTCAATCGGCCAGTGCGCTGGCCGCTGTCGCGCAGCGTCTCGTGAGTGCGCCGGACACGCACGTGGTGATCTCCGGCTACACCGATTCAAGCGGCTCGTATGCCGCGAACGAACGTCTGGCCGCCTCGCGTGCGGCGACCGTGCGGGCGGCGCTGATCGTGGCGGGCGTGCAGAATGCGCGCATCGACATGCGCAAACCCGCGCGTATCGTCGCCACCGATCCTCCCGACAAGTCGCGCCGCGTGGATGTCACGCTCTCGCCCACCGCAGGGGGGTGAGCGATGAAGTTATCCCACTTCTTTATCGACCGGCCCATTTTCGCGTCGGTGCTCTCGATTATTCTCGTGGTGGCGGGCCTGGTGTCGATGTTCAATCTGCCGATTGCGCAGTTTCCCGACATCGCGCCGCCCACGATCACCGTGAGCGCCACGTATCCGGGCGCGAGTGCCGACATCGTCGCGCAGAATGTGGCCGCGCCCATCGAGCAGCAGGTGAATGGCGCCGACAACATGATGTATATGAGTTCGTCGAGTTCGTCGACGGGCAATATGACGCTCACGGTGTATTTCAATATCGGCACCGATCCGTCGCTCGCGCAGGTGGACGTGCAGAACCGCGTGAATCTCGCGCTGCCCACGCTGCCCGATGCGGTGACGGCGCAAGGCGTCTCGGTGCAAAAGCGCTCGTCGGCGTTCATGATGGTGATCGCGATCTATTCACCCGACAACGCTTATGACCAGGCGTATGTGGCGAATTACGCGAACGTGTATGTGCTCGACGCGCTCAAGCGTATTCCGGGCGCGAATCAGGCGTCGATTTTCGGTTCCGCCGACTACGCGATGCGCATCTGGCTCAAACCTGATCGCATGGCGAAACTGGGCATCACAGTCGCCGACGTGCAGAACGCCGTCAGCGCGCAGAATCAGCAGTTTTCCGCGGGACGATTAGGCCAGTCGCCCACCGACGCGCCCGTGCAGCAGACGTTTCCGGTGGCGACCAAAGGGCGTCTGACCGAGCCGGTCGATTTCGACAACATCATTTTGCGCGCGGGGTCTGGCGACGCCGCCATCGTGCGCATCAAGGATATCGGTCACGCGGAACTCGGTGCGAAGGATTATTCATTGCGCGGCCGTTATAACGGCAAAACGGCGACGCTGATCGCGGTCTATCAGCAGCCGGGCGCGAACGCGCTGCAAGTGGCCAAGCAGGTGCGTGCGACGCTGGAGCAATTAAAGAAGAATTTCCCGCCCGGCCTGAAATACGAAGTGGCGCTCGACACCACCGAATTCGTGCGCGAGTCGATCGGCGAAGTGGTGCACACCCTGCGCGACGCCGTGATACTCGTGATTCTGGTGGTCTACATCTTCCTGCAGAGTTTTCGCGCGACACTCGTGCCAATTCTCGCGGTGCCGGTGTCGATTATCGGGGCGTTCATCGGCATGGAGGCATTCGGCTTTTCGATCAATATGCTCACCTTGTTCGGCATGGTGCTGGCCATCGGCATTGTGGTGGACGACGCGATCGTCGTGATTGAAAACGTCGAGCGCAATATGAGCGAATTCAAATTGCCGCCGAAAGAGGCGGCCAAACGCGCGATGGACGAAGTGAGCGGGCCGGTGGTGGCCATCGTGCTCGTGCTGCTTGCGGTGTTTATTCCTGTGGCGTTTCTTTCCGGTATCACGGGCCAGCTTTATAAACAGTTCGCGGTGACGATTGCGGTGTCGGTGGTGTTGTCGGGCGTGGTCGCGCTGACGCTGTCGCCCGCACTGGCCGCCATTCTGCTCAAGCCGGGCGAGCAGAAGAAGAACCGCTTTTTCCGCTGGTTCAACGACAGATTCGACCGGCTCACCAACGGCTATGGCAGTTGGGTGCAGACTGCGATTCGCCGCGTGCTGCTGTCGATCGGATTGATCGTCGTGATGCTGATCGCCACGGGTGGTCTCTTCAAAACCATTCCGTCGTCGTTTTTGCCGGTGGAGGACCAAGGCTATCTGCTCGGCGCCGTCGTGTTGCCCGACGCCGCCAGTCTCGACCGCACCGGAGAATTGTCGAAGAAGGCGGAAGACTGGTTCGCAAAGCAACCCGCCGTGAGTTCGGTGGCGGCGCCTATCGGCTATAGCTTGATCGACTCGCAATATAAATCGAATGCGGGCACGCTGTTCATCACGCTCAAGGGCTTCAAGGAGCGCGGCGCAAACGGCACGGCGCAGGATCTGATTCGCGCGGCGACGAAAGTGTTTTCGGGCTTCAAGGACGGTGCGGTGGTGCCGCTCAATCCACCTTCGATTCCGGGCCTCGGCACCACGGGCGGATTCGAATTCTGGCTGCAGAGCACAGGCGACGGCAGTTATCAGCAACTCGAGGAAAAGGTGCGCCAGTTCATTGCCAAGGCGCGCCAGAATCCCGCGTTACGCAGCGTGAATTCGACCATCAATACCAATTCGCGGCAATTGCTGGTGGAAGTCGACCGCGAGCGCGCGGAAACACTCGGCGTGCCGATTCAGGATGTGTATTCCGCGTTGCAGACGATGTTCGGGTCGTCGTATGTGAGCCAGTTTCCAAAGGGTAGCCGTCTGTTTCAGGTGATCGTGCAGGCGGAGCCGCAATACCGCACGCGTCCGGAAGATATTCAGCAGCTTTACGTGCGCAATACGAGCGGGCAGATGGTGCCGATCAAGGCGCTGGCCACGGTCCGTTTCGTGCCGGGAGCGGATATCGTGAATCGTTTCAATAATTTCCCGGCGGCCAAGCTGACCGGCGATGCCGCGCCCGGTCACAGTTCCGGCGAAGCGATTGCGGCAATGGAAGAGATCGCGCGCGAAACGCTCGGCGACGGCTACAACTACGAATGGAGCGGCCAGGCCTACGAAGAAAAGCAGGCGGGCTCGACGGCGGCGCTCGTGTTTGCCTTCGCGTTGCTGATGGTGTTCCTGATTCTCGCGGCGCAATACGAAAAATGGTCGCTGCCGATCGGCGTGCTGCTCGCCGTGCCCTTTGCGTTGTTTGGCGCGCTGGTGGGCATTTTCATACGCGGTATGGAAAACGACGTGTATTTCCAGATTGGTTTGACGGTGCTGATTGCGCTGGCCGCGAAGAACGCAATTCTTATTTTCGAATTCGCGGTGGAAATGCGCGAGAAAGAAGGGCTGTCGCCGTATGACGCCGCGTTGCGCGCCGCGAAATTGCGGCTGCGTCCGATCATTATGACGTCGCTCGCGTTCATTCTCGGTTGCGTGCCGCTTGCGATCGCCAGCGGCGCGTCGGCGGCGAGCCGGCGCTCGCTGGGCACCGGCGTGATTTTCGGCATGCTCGGCGCGACGGTGATCGCACTGTTCTTCATCCCGATGTTCTTCTGGGGCCTCGAAACGCTGTCGTCGCGCAAGACGCCGAAGCCCGAGCCGAACCTGCCGCCGCCGTCGGCGCCGCCCGCGCAGGAGGGTTGAAGCCATGACGCCGATACTCCAGCGCGCCATGTTACGCACCGCACCGTTCGCGCTTGCGGCCTGTTTTGCGGCCTGTCTCGCGGCCTGCGCCGTGGGGCCCGACTATCATCGGCCGACGGTGGAATCGCCGTCGTCCTATCGTTTTGCCGCGCCCGGCGCGGAAGTGGTCGATCCGTCGCTCGACTGGTGGACGCAATTCAACGATCCGGTACTCGACGATCTGATTGCGAAAGCGCTCGCGCAAAACAAGGATTTGCGCATCGCCGCCGCGCGTATCGAAGAATATTACGGTCGCTACGTGGTGACGCGCGCGGGCCTGTTTCCGCAAATCGGCGCGAATTTCGGCGCGTCGCGCAGCCGTGGCGTGCCCGCGCCCGGCTATCCACCCGTAGTGGGCAATCAGGTGCAGCTCGAAGGCGTGGCGTCGTGGGAACTCGATCTGTTCGGGCGTCTGCGGCGTTTAACCGAAGCCGCGCGCGCCGATTATCTCGGCACGCAATCGGCGCAACAGGCCACGCGGATTGCGCTGATTGCCAATGTGGCGTCGAGTTATCTGCAATTGCGCGATTACGACAATCAACTGACGATTGCGCAAGAGACGCTCAAGAGCCGCCAGGGCGCGCTCGATCTGTTTAACGAGCGTTTTGCGGGCGGCGTGGTGTCGAAATTGCAATTGAGTCAGGCGCGTTCGGAATATGAATCCGCGCAGGCGTCGGTGTATTCAATCGAGCAGCAGATCGCGCAACAGGAAACGGCAATTTCGCTGTTACTCGGTCAGAATCCGGGGCCGATTCCGCGCGGCAAATCGATTACCGAATTGACCGCGCCGGCCATTCCCGAGGGTCTGCCTTCGTCGTTGATCGAGCGCCGCCCCGATATTCTCCAGGCCGAGCAGGCGCTCGTTTCCGCCAACGCATCGATCGGCGCGGCGCGCGCGCAATATTTTCCGCAGATTTCGCTCACGGGTTTATTCGGTGCGGCCAGCACGGCGCTCTCGGGCTTATGGACGGGACCGGCGCGCATCTGGTCGTTCGCGGGGTCGGTGACGCAGCCGATTTTCGAGGGCGGCGCGATTGCGGGCTCGGTGCATCAGGCAGAAGCGGTGCAACAGGAAGCGTTGCTGAGTTACGAGCAGACGATCCAGCAGGCATTCGCCGACGTGGAGAATGCGCTCGTCGGCGTGGCGCGCACGCGCGATCAGCTCGACGCCACGACGCGTCAGGTGGAAGCGCTCACGCAATATGCGGCGCTGTCGCGCGATCTTTACGAAGGCGGTTATACGAGTTATCTGGAAGTGCTCGATGCGGAACGCAGTTTATTCAGCGCGCAATTACAGCAATCGTCTCTACAGGATCAGCAGCTCGCGCAGATCGTGAGCCTCTATAAAGCGCTTGGTTATGGCTGGACGCCGTCGGCGGGCGAGAAAGGGGTGGACGGTACGACGAAAGCCGCTCCGCAGTCGTGAATGGCGGAGCGGTCGCTGAAAAAATGAGTGTGAATGCGCGCTACATTCAAGGCGATTCCGCTAGCAGATAGCGCAGCGACTGAGGTTCGGCGCGCGTCGCTTTCGCCACGTGCAGCGATTTGCGGTCGGTCTTCGGCGCGATTTTCTGCACCTGTTTGCCGCTATTCATGCCGGTCATTGGCGCGTTGCGCTGCGCAAATGCCGCGGTGCTCGCCGCCGACGCGCACGCGCACAGAACCATGGCCACGACGGTGCCGGCAACTGGAGAAGGGATCATCGGAACGCTCCCGCAGCGGCGCGAGGCCGCGAATGCGCGGACGGGGCCCGCGCTGCGTTCCTGAGTATGGTCGGGCGTCGCGCGCGCCGCCTCCATCGTCTGATGGAGAAAGATGCGGGGCGCGTGATGAAGCGAAGCGGCTAGTCAGCGGCGCGGCGGTCGGAGAGCGCGAGCTCGCAGTCCTTGAGCACCTGCAGAACCAGCTTCGCCTGGTAATTGAGGTCGTCGGTGTCGAGTATTTCCTCGACGGCGTCGCGCGCCCAGGTCGCGTCGACGAACCATGCGTGCTGCTTGGCGATTTCCTGTGCGATGGCGGTGAGCCGCGCGATGGCGAGCCAGTCGGCTTCGCGCGCGTGGCGATCGAGCCACTTGTGGGCCGCCTGCACGTGAAAAGCCGCGTTCGGCCAGGATTCGTTGAGGTAGTAGGCCCCGAGGCTCCCGCACGTGAGCCAGCAGAGCAATTCCACGCGGTCGCGCGGGCTTAGATGGTGGCGTACATCACTCATGGCGACGCTCGCGAAGGTGACGAAGTTCGATTGACGGGCACATGCACGTTACGACTCCAGTGCCAAAACAATATCACGTAAACGCGCTGGAGCAACACACGTGCCGCTTTACGCGGGCTACAGGCGTAGCGTCGCCTGGAGGACCTCGTATGCAAACCAGGAGTGACACCAGGGCTGTGTGCGCCAGCGCGCCAATCGGCATGGGGTGCAGCGGTCCCGAGCATGCGTGGCGCATTCGTGCCGGACGGTCGGATCGCGCCAGATTCGATCTGTCGATGAAGTTGCGATTCGAGCCCTTAAATCGCGGCGTAAAACGACGTCGCGTTAAACGGTTCTGCCGCTCGCGCGTGCGAGCCAGGCGGCGGCGTCGGATGCGCCCATGCCGTTCGCGACGTCGAATGCGGTATTGCCCGCGCCGTCCTGCGCGGACGGATTGGCGCCGCGCGCGATCAGCATTTCGACGATGTCCACGCGGTTGAACATGGCCGCGATCATCAGCGCGGTGCGGCCGTCGGGCGACGCGCCTTCCACGTCGGCGCCATTGTCGAGCAGCGCGGCGATCACGTCGGTGTAGCCCTTGAATGCGGCGCCCGCGAGCGGCGTCTGGCCGTTGTCGTTGCGCAGGTCGGGATCGGCGCCGCGTTGCACCAGCGCGCGCACGGCGTTGGCGTGGCCGTGGTAGCTCGCGAGCATCACGAGGCTGTCGCCTTTATCGTTGCGCAGATTGGGCGGCAGGCCCTGATCGATGAGCGAGGCGAGCGTGGCGGCTTCGCCACGGCGCGCGGTGTCGAAGACTTCACGCGCGAAATCGAGCAGACGTGGATCGAGATCGTCGGCGGAGGGGTTGGCGGTCACGGCGGGCTCCTTCGGTTCGGTCGGTGGCGAAGCCCGCGCGCTGCCGGGCGAGCCTCATTGTCGCCGATTCGCGCGCGGGGTGCGCAAACTACGAAAGTGCACAATGCCGCACGAAAAAACGGCGCCGCGCCGGGCCGCGCGAGAAACACACGCGGCAGGCGCGGCGCCGTTGCGCCGCCGAAGCGGGGAATGCTGTGTCGCCGGTGAAAGCGCGACGATCGACAATCAGGCGATTACGGCACCCATCAGGGCACCAATCACGGCACCAGCCAGAGCGCGACCGCGTAGATCACGAGCGAGACCGCGAACGTCACGGCGGTGTAGCCCATCACGCGCTGGATGCGGATGCCCGCGATGGCCACGATCGGCACGGCCCAGAACGGCTGGAGCATGTTCGAGACGTTTTCGGCCATCGCCACGCCCATCGCGGTGCGCGGCACCGACGCATGCAGGCTCAGCGCGGCGGGCAGCACGAACGGCCCTTGCACGGCCCAGTGTCCGCCCGCGCTCGGCACCAGCAGCGTGATGATGAGCGAGCTCAGGTAGCTCCAGATCGGCAGCGAAACCGGCGTGGCGATCGTCACGAACGCCTTGGCGATCATCGACGCGAGACCGGTGCCTTTCATGATGCCCATGATGCCGCCGTAGATCGGGTATTGCAGCAGCATCGAGCCGGTCTGGCGCGCGGCGCGGCGGATTGCGTTCGCGTAGGCGATCGGCGTGCGCTGCAGCGCGAGGCCGATCAGCAGGAAGATCAGGATGGTCGTGTTGATGTCGAGATCGAAGCCTTTTTCGCTCCATTCCATCGCCAGAAAGCCCACGCCCAGCACGAGCAGCAGCAGCATGCCGAGCATCGACTGTTCGAGGCGCGTGGCGAACGACGGCGTGTCGCTGATGCGCGCGTGCGGGTCGTCGCTCGGGGCGCTGTCTTCGTCCTGCGCGGCCTGATTGAAGGCCACCACGTCTTCCGCTTTCGGGTGCATGCGGATAAAGATCGCGGTCATCACGACGACCACCAGCACGGTCGGCACGAACACGAACGGCGCGAACACGGTCTCGGCGAGCGGCACGACGTGGCCCGTGGCCTTTTCGACCAGATTGAGCGCGTTGCCGTGCGAAGCCTGCGAGAGCGCGATCGAACTCGACAGGCCGCTATTGCAGATCGACCACGCCGAATAGCTGCCGGCCACGAGCCACGCGAAATCGACCTTCACGCGCCGCGCGATTTCGCGCGAGAGCAGCGCGCCGACGATGAGGCCGAGGCCCCAGTTCAGCCACGCGGCGACGGCGACGACCGGAAACACCAGCAGCGCGGCGCGCGCGGGCGTCTGCGCTTTCGCCGCGAGCGCGCGCAGGCCGCGCTGGACGATCGGCGCTTCGGCGATCGCATAGCCGGTCGCGAGAATCAGGATCATCTGCAGCGCGAAGCCGAGGATGCCGAAGGTGCCCGTGTACCAGGCGTCGAGCAGCGTCGGAATATGGCCTTGCGGCGCAATCGCGAGCGCGAGCACGGCGACGAACGCCGTGAGACAGATCGAGAGAACGAAGGGGTCGGGCATGACCCGCTCGAACACATAGACGAGGGCGGCGACGACGCCGCGGCCTTTGGCGGATTGCGGTTGAGCGATGGGAGGGTTGTCTCTTTTCATGCTGTTATGAGTCGCGCAGTGTGTGGCTGCAAGCTGATGTGCGCCACGCGCGGCGTGTCACGAGGTGTCACGGCGACGTGCGGCGGCCTGCTCGTTGTTGTTATCGTGCGTTCGCAATGCGAACTACGTTTCGTTTATCGAACCGGCCAATAGTCGCTTTATGCCTGCTGAATGTCAAGCCGCAATCGCGTCAGTTCGCGGCTTTTTCAAGGCAGATCGCCGTCGATTGAATGGTTAATGAAAGATGTGGAAAGCAAAAAGGAAAGCGCGGGACGTGCGGGCGCGCGGCCGGAACGTCGAGCGTGCGGCAGACGTAAAAGCGTAAAAGCGGGGAGATCGGAAGAGACAGCGCGCGCGGCAGGACGCCGCGCGCGTGAAGGACGTCAGGCTTGCTGCAGGAATTCGTCGACGAGCGGGGCGAGCACACGCGCATGCGCGTTGGCCAGATCGTGGCCGCCGCCGTTCACGAGATCGAGCTCGGAATTCGGCAGCAATTCGAGCAGCTTTTCGCCCACGGAGAGCGGGCTGATGGGATCTTCGTCGCCCCACAGCAGCATGACCGGCTGCTGGATATAAGGCAGTTCGCCCGTGAGATCTTCGCGCAGCGTCAGGAACCAGTCCGGCAGATGCGGGTTTTCCTTGCCGAAGCTCTCGCGCCAGTCGCTCGCGCCCAGCGCCTGCATGTCGAGGCCGCCCGAGGTGACGGCCAGCACCAGATGCGTGACGAGCGCGGGCTTCGCGAGCGCCGCGCGCAAGGCCAGCACGCCGCCCATCGACTGGGCGATCAGCGCGGTCGGACGGTCGATCCGTTGCACGAGGCGGCGCACGAGGTCCTCGAAATTTTCGACGTCCGGATCGGCGGGTTCGGCGCCGAAGCCCGGATAGGCGAGGAACTGATGCTCGGCTTCGTAGGTGAGCGCGTTCGCCATCGGTTGCCAGAACGCGGGGTCGCCCGAGGCGCCCGGCAGGAAAATGAGTTGGGTCGGTGCGTTCAAGGTCGTTTCGCTCGGAGCGCGCGTGAAAGTGGCGTGAAGTGGAGCAGCGTCGCGAACGCGCGCCGCAAGCGGGCCGGACGTGGCCTGGACCGGTCAGGTCCGGGGGCAGTCTGGGTTCAGAAGCCGCCGATCTTAGCACGCAAGCGCGTGGCCCTCGCGCGCGGGGCGAGCGAGCCCGGCCTGGCCGCCGACAACGCCGCGCGCGGCGGCCCCGAGCGCGAACGGTACAATGTGGCCGGTTCATTTTCCGCTCGACACCATGCAAAAAAAGCCGGCTCACGGTGCGCCACTGCCCGCCTACGAACAGATCAAGCGTCACGTC
The DNA here is from genome assembly GCF_046535315.1 of Paraburkholderia sp. SIMBA_027. Lineage (NCBI taxonomy): Bacteria > Pseudomonadati > Pseudomonadota > Betaproteobacteria > Burkholderiales > Burkholderiaceae > Paraburkholderia > Paraburkholderia sp. SIMBA_027. The sequence goes on along the minus strand of NZ_JAWRWY010000013.1, from coordinate 72,526 downwards.
CTCGCGCAGATCGAAAGCGGTGCGCTCAAGCCGGGCGACGTCGTGCCTTCCGAAACCGAAATGGTCAAGGAATTCGGCGTCGCGCGCATGACCGTGTCGCGCGCGCTGCGCGAGCTGATGGCCGATGGCGTGCTCAACCGCGTGCGTGGCTCGGGCACCTACGTCGCGCCGCGTCAATACGAGTCGACGGCGCTGCAGATCCGCAATATCGCCGACGAAATTGCCGCGCGCGGCCATCGCCATAGCGCGAACGTGCTCGCGCTCGAAGCCAGCGACGACGAGAACGCCATCGCCGCGCTCGAACTCGAACGCGGGCCGGTGTTCCATTCGCGCATCGTGCACAGCGAAGAGGGCGAGCCGATCCAGTACGAGGATCGCTATGTGAATCCCGAGGTGTTTCCCGATTATCTCCAGCAGGATTTCACGGTCGAAACGCCCAATCACTATATGGTGCGGCTCGCGCCGATCCAGCGCGCGGAATTTCGCATCTACGCGCAGAAGCCCGATGCGCGCGTGCGCCAGTATCTGGCGATGGAGATCGGCGAGCCTTGTTTGCTGCTGCTGCGCCGCACGTGGGTCGGCCGGCACGTGGCGACGTCGGTGCGGCTCTGGCATCCGGCTTCGCGCTTTCATCTGGCCGGCACGGTCTGACGCTTTCTTCCCGTTCTTCTCGCGTTTCCGCTTTCTCCGCTTTCTCCACTGCGCGCCGTTCCGGGCGCGCACGTCGCAGCATCTTGTCTAGCCAATGAGCGCCGATTCAAGGCGCTCGACTCCCCGCTAACACGCTAAAAAATCCCGGAAAATCTCCAGGGTAATTCCCTACGCTCGTTTTATTGAAACGAGTTGTATATACAACTTGGCGGGGTTAGACTTGCTCTCACGTTGCCGCCACGCCTCACCTTGAATTCCCGGGATTCCCCTGCAACAGAAAGGCCGCGCGGCTTGCGCCAGAACTTTTCTTTCGAGACTTCCGAGACGAACGAACGCCATGAACCACCCGAACTTCACCGATCCCCGCCTCGATCCTTCCCGCACGATCCGCGCGCCGCGCGGCAGCGAGAAAGTCTGCAAGACCTGGCTGGCGGAAGCTGCCTATCGCATGATCCAGAATAATCTGGACCCGGAAGTGGCCGAGCATCCGCATGCGCTGGTCGTGTATGGCGGCATCGGGCGCGCCGCGCGCAACTGGGAATGTTTCGATCAGATTCTCGCGTCGCTGAAGGATCTCGGCGAAGACGAAACGCTGCTGATCCAGTCGGGCAAGCCGGTGGGCGTGTTCCGCACGCATGCCGACGCGCCGCGCGTGCTGCTCGCGAATTCGAATCTCGTGCCGCACTGGGCCACGTGGGAGCATTTCCACGAACTCGACCGCAAGGGCCTCATGATGTACGGCCAGATGACCGCGGGCAGCTGGATCTACATCGGCTCGCAGGGCATCGTGCAAGGCACCTACGAAACGTTCTACTCGGTCGCGAACCAGCATTTCAACGGCAATCCGAAGGGCCGCTGGATTCTCACGGGCGGTCTCGGCGGCATGGGCGGCGCGCAGCCGCTCGCGGCCACGATGGCGGGCTTTTCGATGATCGCGGTCGAATGCGACGAGACGCGCATCGACTTCCGTCTGAAGACGCGCTATGTCGACCGCAAGGCGAAGACGCTCGACGAGGCGCTCGCCATCGTCGAAGAAGCGAAGCAGACGGGCAAGCCGGTCTCGGTGGGCCTGCTCGGCAATGCGGCGGACGTGTTCGCCGAATGCGTGGCGCGCGGCATCACGCCCGACTGCGTGACCGACCAGACCAGCGCGCACGATCCGATCAACGGCTATCTGCCGCAAGGCTGGAGCGTCGAGCAATGGCGCGAGGCGCAGAAGGTCGCGCCGGAGAGCATCATCAAGGTCGCGAAGCAGTCGATGGCGCATCAGGTGCAGGCGATGCTCACGCTGCAGGAACGCGGCGCGGCCACGCTCGATTACGGCAACAACATTCGCCAGATGGCGCTGGAAATGGGCGTCGACAACGCCTTCGATTTTCCGGGCTTCGTGCCCGCGTATATCCGTCCGCTGTTCTGCGAAGGCAAGGGTCCGTTCCGCTGGGTCGCGCTTTCGGGCGATCCCGAGGACATCTACAAGACCGACGCGAAGGTCAAGGAACTGATTCCCGACGATCCGCATCTGCACAACTGGCTCGACATGGCGCGCGAACGCATCGCGTTCCAGGGCCTGCCCGCGCGCATTTGCTGGGTGGGCGTAAAGGATCGTTATCGTCTGGGTCAGGCGTTCAACGAGATGGTCAAGAACGGCGAGCTGAAGGCGCCGATCGTGATCGGCCGCGATCACCTCGACACGGGTTCGGTCGCGAGCCCGAATCGCGAAACCGAATCGATGAAGGACGGTTCGGACGCCGTGAGCGACTGGCCGCTGCTCAACGCGCTGCTGAACACGGCGGGCGGTGCGTCGTGGGTGTCGCTGCATCACGGCGGCGGCGTGGGCATGGGCTTCTCGCAGCACGCAGGCGTGGTGATCGTCGCGGACGGCACGCAGGCGGCGCACGAGCGTCTGGGCCGCGTGCTGCACAACGATCCGGCCACGGGCGTGATGCGCCACGCCGACGCCGGCTACGAACTCGCGCAGCAGACCGCGCGTGAAGCCGGTCTCAAGCTGCCGATGCTGGGCCGATGAGCGAAGCTCGCACGACGCACGCGCCGCGGCTGACGCTGCTGCGCGGCGCGGATCGGGTGGCGTCGCCGTGGAAGAACGGCGGCGGCGTCACGCGCGAGATCGCGGCGGAATTCGCGCCTGCGTCGGCCGATGAGGTTGCGCACGACGTCGCGTTCGCGTGGCGTGTGAGCGTGGCCGACGTCGCGCAAGCCGGTCCGTTTTCGCGCTTCGCGGGCGTGGATCGCACGCTCGTCTTGCTCGAAGGCGCGGGCATGTTGCTCGACGAGCATGATGCTGGCGGCGCGAATGTCTTGTCGACGCATGCGCTGACGCGCGTGCTCGATATCGCGCGCTTCGACGGCGCTGCGTCGATCGACGCGCGTCTTGTCGATGGCGCCACGCGCGATTTCAACCTGATGGTGCGCCGCGACGTGGCGCACGGCTCGCTCGAGGTCTGGCGCGAGGCGGGTTCGCATCGCATTCCCGCGCAAACGGATACGGTGCTGCTGTATGGCGCGCAAGGCGTCACGCGCGCGCGCGTCGAAGATGGCGAATGGATCGCGCTCGAAACCGGTGACACGCTGCGTATCGACTCCGCTCAGGCCGCCGAAATCGAAACGCAAGGCGAGGGCGCGCTGCTCGCCATTACGTTGAACGTGCCACGACATTCGAAGAAAGCGCCATGAATCAAGCCGTCTGGCACCACCTCAAACTCTGCGCGCAGGGCGACCCGCGCGACACGCTCGACGACGCGGCCATCGCCGTCGACAACGGCACGATTGCGTGGCTCGGCGCGGCGGCCGATCTGCCCGCGACGTTCGCGCAATGGCCGCGCGAAGACCTCGGCGGCGCGTGGGTGACGCCGGGTCTCGTCGACTGCCATACGCATCTGGTCTACGGCGGCCAGCGCGCCGATGAATTCGCGCAACGCCTCGCGGGCGTGAGCTACGAGGAAATCGCGCGCCAGGGCGGCGGCATCGTCTCGACCGTGCGCGCTACGCGCGCGGCGAGCGAAGCCGAACTCTTCGCGCAATCGGCTGCGCGTCTCGAACCGCTGCTCGCGGAAGGCGTGACGGCCGTCGAAATCAAATCGGGCTACGGCCTCGAACTCGACGCCGAGCGCAAGATGCTGCGCGTCGCGCGGCAATTGGGCGAGCGCTATCCGGTCACGGTGCGCACGACGTTTCTCGGCGCACATGCCTTGCCGCCCGAATACGCAGGACGCGCCGACGCCTATATCGACGAAGTGTGCGAGCGCATGCTGCCCGCGCTCGCCGACGAAGGCCTCGTCGATGCCGTCGATGTGTTCTGCGAGCGCATCGGCTTTTCGATCGCACAAAGCGAGCGCGTGTTCGAAGCGGCGGCGCGTCGCAATTTGCCCGTGAAAATGCACGCGGAGCAATTGTCGAACAGCGGCGGCGCGGCGCTGGCAGCGCGTTATGGCGCGTTGTCGTCGGATCATCTGGAGTTTCTCGACGAAGCGGGCGTGGCCGCGATGAAAGAAGCGGGCAGCGTGGCCGTGCTGCTGCCCGGCGCGTATTATTTCATTCGCGAAACGCAGTTGCCGCCGCTCGATCTGCTGCGCCGCTACGAGGTGCCGATTGCCATTTCCACCGACAGCAATCCGGGTACGTCGCCCGCGACTTCGCTGCTGCTCATGATGAATATGGCGACCACGCTGTTCCGCATGACCGTGCCCGAAGTGCTGCAAGGCGTGACGCGGCACGCGGCCCAGGCGTTCGGCGACACCGCGCGCCACGGCACGCTCGGTGTGGGACGTCCCGCCGATTTCGCGGTCTGGCAGGTGCGGTCGCTCGCCGAACTCGCCTACTGGATCGGCCGTCCGCTGTGCGCGCGCGTCGTGCGCGGCGGCCAAACCGTTTTCGAACGCGATCAACGCGCATGAATACCTTGAATTCCGATTTCCCTCAGCGCGCGCTGTTCGCCGCGCATGCGTGGCTGCCGGATGGCTGGCGCCGCAACGTGTTGCTCGAATGGGACGCGCACGGCACGCTGCTGCGCGTGCTGCCCGATCTCGCCGGCGCGCCCGCGGGCGTGGCGACGGCATCGGGTCCGGTAATACCTGGGACGCCTAATCTTCATTCGCATGCGTTTCAGCGCGCGATGGCGGGCCTCACCGAGTATCGCGCGAATCCTACCGACAGTTTCTGGAGCTGGCGCGATCTGATGTATCGCTTCGCCGCTCGCATCACGCCCGACGATCTCGGCGCGATCGCGCGCTGGCTCTATGTGGAAATGCTCAAAGCGGGCTATACGTCCGTCTGCGAATTCCATTACGTGCATCACGCGCAGGACGGCCGGCGTTATGCGAGTCCCGCCGAACTCGCACAGCGCGTGGTGGGCGCGGCGCGCGAGACGGGCATCGGCATGACGATGCTGCCGGTGCTTTACCAGTACAGCGGCTTTGGCGCGCGTGCGCCGCGCGACGATCAGCGGCGCTTCATCAACACGCCCGCGCAATTGCTCGAGATGATCGAAGCGCTGCGCGAAACGTATCCGGAGCAGGGCGCGTTGCGCTATGGTGTCGCGCCGCATTCGTTACGCGCGGTCTCGCAGGATTCGTTGCGCGACATGCTCAACGGTCTCGACGCGATGTTGCCCGGCGCGCCCGTGCATATTCACATCGCAGAACAAACCGCCGAGGTCGAGGCGTGCATCGAAACCGAAGGCGCGCGTCCGGTGCAATGGCTGCTCGATCGTTTCGACGTGAATGCGCGCTGGTGCCTCGTGCACGCGACGCACGTCGATGCGCAGGAGACGCTCGCGCTCGCGCGCAGCGGCGCGGTGGCGGGCTTGTGCCTGACCACCGAGGCGAATCTCGGCGACGGCATTTTTCCCGCGAACGATTATCTCGACGCGCAAGGCGCATTTGGCGTGGGCTCGGACAGCCATATCGGCGTGGATTGGCGCGCGGAATTGCGCCTGCTCGAATATGGCCAGCGTCTCGTGCGCCGCGAGCGCAACGTGCTCGCTTCGCCGCAAACGGCGTATGTGGCCGACCGGTTGTATGCCGGTGCGCTGGCGGGCGGTGCGCGGGCGACGGGGCGTCAGGTGGGCGCGCTCGAAGCGGGCGCGCGTGCCGACTGGATCGTGCTCGATCCGCAGCATCCGAATCTGGCCGGGCAGACGCCGCGCACGTGGCTCTCGTCGGTGGTGTTTTGCGAACAGGGCGAGACGCCGGTGCTCGATGTCTATACGGGCGGCGAGCGAGTGATCGCGCAGCGCCGCCATCGCGACGAAACGCGTCTTTACGCCGACTATCGCCAGACGCTCGCCCGCCTGCTCGCCGATGCGTAAGCACACAGCCATTCAACGGACCGGATCATGACCGAACTCTTTACGCTCGAACGCGGCACGGCGCCCCTGCTCATTTCGATTCCGCATCTGGGCACCGCGATTCCCGCCGATTTGCGCGAGCGCTACAGCGATATTGCGCTGAGCGTCGCCGATACGGATTGGCATCTCGATCGCCTTTATGCTTTCGCGAAAGAACTCGGTGCGACGATTCTGGGCGCGCGTATTTCGCGTTATGTAATCGACCTGAATCGTCCGCCGAACGACGAAAGCCTGTATCCGGGGCAAACGACCACGTCGCTGTGTCCCACGGAAACGTTTCGCGGCGAGCCGCTTTATCGCGAAGGCCGGGCGCCCGATGCAGCGGAACGTCAGCGCCGCGTGCAGACTTACTGGCAGCCGTATCACGACACGTTGCGCGCGGAGTTGCAACGCTTGCGCGCCGAACATGCGAACGTGCTGCTCTGGGAAGCGCATTCGATTGCGAGCGTGCTGCCGCGACTGTTTGAGAATAAATTGCCGGATTTGAATATCGGCACGCAGGATGGGCGCACGACGCATGCATCGGTGCAGGCGGCCGTCGAGCGCGGCGCGGCCGCGAGCGAGTTTACGTCGATTGCAAATGGTCGTTTCAAGGGCGGCTATATCACGCGCCATTTCGGCGCGCCGCAAGACGGCGTGCATGCCGTGCAGCTCGAAATGTGCCAGTCCACCTATATGAACGAAGACGCGCCGTTCGACTATCGGCCCGATCTCGCGCAAAAAGTGCAGCCGGTCTTGCGCGCCATGGTGGGCGGCGCGCTGGAAGCGGTGCAGGCGCTGAATCGCCGAATTGTTGATTGACGCGGCTGCCGTTACAGTAGCCACTCGATCGGCAGAATCGAAAAGAACCACACGGCGAGGCGCGTGCTCCAGCGCGAATTCGGCTCGACGTCATAGCGAATCGTGCTGTCGCCATCGCGGCGTATCCAGTAGATCGAGCCGTCCGGCGCGAGTCGCGTTTCGTAGGCAAGCTGCGGAATCTGCGCGACGAACGCGTGCTCGATCTGGCTGGCCAGTTTCGGGCTTTCGATCACGAGGCCAAGTTCGGTATTGAGATTCGCCGAACGCGGGTCGAAGTTCAGCGAACCGACGAACACGCGCTTCGCATCCACGGCGAAGGTCTTCGCATGCAGGCTCGAACCGGAGCTGCCGAACATGCCGGGCGCCTGCTCCTTCGCGCCGCTCGTGCCTGCCGCGCGGCGCAATTCCCACAGTTCGACACCGCTTTCGAGCAGCGCCTTGCGCCGTCGCGCATAGCCGCCATGCACCGGCATGACGTCGGTGGCTTCGAGCGAGTTCGTGAGCACGCGCACGGTCACGCCACGTCGCGCAAGCTCGGTGAAATAGCGCGTGCCGGCTTCGGCGGGGACGAAATACGGCGAGACGAGATCGAGTTCGCGTTGCGGCTCGCCGAGAATATCTTTGAGCTGACTGAGAATGAGCGAGTCTTGCGGCGCTTTGCCAAGCGCTTTCGCGGGATCGTCGCTGACGAGCCGCGCCGGCGCCCATTCAAATTCGAGCGTGCCGTCGAGCAAATGGCGCACGTCGGTTTTCGCTTCGAGCGACGCGATAAACGCGCTGGCCGCGGGGTTGGTCTGCACTGCAAGCGCGGCGCGGTCGAGCACCGCGAGCTGGTCCGCGGACACGGCGGGCAGGATTTCCTGCACAGGCCACGCCGAAGCACTCGACCAGTATCGGTCGAAATCGTGCGCGACGTCCGTTGCGGCGGGACCGATTGCGAGCACGTCGAGATCGGCGAATACCACGCCGTCCGTTGCGCCAAAATATTCATCGCCGATATTGCGCCCGCCGAGTATTGTCGCCACGCCATCGGCCGTTAGCGACTTATTGTGCATGCGCCGGTTCAGGCGCGAAAAGTCGGTGATAAAGCCGATGAATTTGGGCTTGCGAATCACGAAGGGATTAAACAGGCGCACTTCGATATTCGGATGCGCGTCGAGCGCGGCGAGCGTGCTGTCGAGCGAAGAGGGGATGCCGTTGTCATCGAGCAGCAGGCGCACGCGCACGCCACGGTCGGCGGCTTTGCGCAACTCTTCGAGCAGCAGCGTGCCGGTGAGATCGTCGCGCCAGATGTAGTACTGCACGTCGATCGTGCGTTGCGCCGTGCGGACAAGATCGACGCGCGAGGCGAAGGCTTGCAGCGGCGCGGTGAGCGGATCGATGCCGGTCAAACCGGGGTGATCGCCTCGCTCCTTGTCGATCGCCTGGCCGAGCTGTGTGCTGCTCGCCTCCTCAGCGGTGAGCGCCACCGATTGCGTGCGCGGGCCGGGTGCGGGTAATTGCTGGCATGCCGTGAGTGTCGTTGCGCCGAGCGCGGCGCACAGGCAGGCCGCGAGCCAGACCGCGGCCGAGCCGATACGTCTGCGAATAGCGATCACCACCGTGGAAGAGGGCAAGCTGGGCATGGACGATCCGCGCGTGAATTGACGCTAGCTTACGCGAATGCCCGGCCACGCTCCACGCGGGCGTCCGGGGGTCGGTCGTCTATCAGCCGTGAACGCACCAAAGCGCACCAAAGCGCACGAAGGCCGCGCCCGCGCGATGGCGGTAGCGGCTTACGGTGGTAGTGCTTTCGACGGGGGCGTTACTGGGTGTTCGGTGCGATGTTGGGCGCGCCGCTATTCGGAGCATTGAGCGCATTTTGCGCGCGTGCGCGGGATTCCTGAGCGGATTGATTGCGTTCGCTGCGAGCCTGCTTGGCTTCGTTCCTGTACACCTTCTTCGCTTCGGATTTTTTCGCGCGCTGTTCGCGATTCGCTTCACGAATTTCCATGCGCTTCTGGACGATCGGGTCGTTGTGCGTGGCGGCGGCCGGCGGTGCGGGTTGTGCCGGATTGGCCGGTGCGGGCTGCTGGGCGAGCACCGAGCCGGCGATCATGGCGCCGACCACGGCCAGCACGACGGCTGTCGTTGCGATTCTGGATTTCATTCTCGACTCTCCGATGGATGATACGGATGGCTAACTATCGGCAACGGACCGGTAAATCCAGCCGAATTAATAACGGCGAAACGAATCGGTAAATACGTTCGCGTGTTTTGCTGCGTCGGGTTTCATTTTACTTACAGCGCGACGCAGGTCAAGCCGATTGACGCGATATTGCCAGGCGTCTGCTTCTATTTATCGAAGCGAAAACGCCTTAAAACAGGGCGAAATAGACATAATGTCGCGATTCGATTCACGATGAATTAACGCAGCATCGTCGCGAGTGTTTTGAACAGCAGCGTGCGCTTATTCGATTTCCGGTGAATCATGCCGACGGTGCGCATAAACGGCGGATTGCAGAGCGGAATCAGCCGCAGATTCGGGTCGTCGTGCCAGTTGCCGTTGTGAAGCACGGGCAGCACGCTCACGCCCACATCGTTACGCACAAGCGAAACAATCGTTTCGATGGAATTGAGTTCGAGATATTCGAGCGGCTTGATGCCGAGCGTGCGCAACGCGTCGTCGATGACCGCGCCCGTCGGCACGCGTCGGTCGAAACGCAGAAAGCCGCGTTCGCGCAAAATACGCCGGGCGTCGGTGCCCTTCGTCGTGCGGCTCGTGACGAGCATAAGCGGCTCGTCGTAGAGCGGCGTCCAGGCGAGCGATTCGTGCAGCGTGCCGTCGATATTGCCGACCACGACGGCCAGATCGACTTCGCCAGCTTCCACCATATCCGCGAGTTCGGTGGAGCGCGCGGAGGTCAGGCGCACTTCGAGTTCGGGATGCTCGGTCTTCAGATGCGCGACGGCCAGCGAGAGCGCGCCGATCACCGAGACCACCGCGCCCACGATCACCGAGCCGCGTATGGCGTCGTCGGCGCTGGCCGGCAGTTCGTCGATCAGTTCGAGAATGCGCTCGACCTTCGCGCAGATCTCGCGGCCTTCGCGTGTGAGCGCGACCTGGCGCGCGCGGCGGTCGAAGATCTGGCGGCCGAGCGCTTCCTCGAGTCCGCGCATCTGCAGGCTGACGGCGGCCTGGGTGAGCGCGGTCTTTTCGGCGGCGGTGGCGAACGAGCCGCTGCGCGCGACGGCCTGCAAGGTACGCAACATCCGGAGCGTGAGCATGTGAGAAAAATTTAAGTGTCGACAACAAAATATTAATATTTTTTTGGTCAAGCCTTCAAGATAATCGAAGGATCGGTCTGTGCCGGACTGTCCGGCACGGTCGCGCTTCCATTCATCCGCATTCACCCGAATCGATACCCTCATGACGCGCTTCAACTGGCACAACCCGTATCCGACACCGCGCCTGCCGGTGTTCGCCCGCAATATCGTCTCGACCTCGCACCCGTTGGCCGCGCAGGCGGGGCTGCGCATGCTCTGGAAAGGCGGCAACGCCGTGGATGCCGCGATCGCCGCGGCGGCGGCCATCACGGTAGTCGAGCCGGTGTCGTGCGGCCTGGGCGGCGACGCGTTCGCGCTCGTCTGGGACGGCTCGCAACTGCACGGCCTGAATGCGTCGGGCACGGCGCCGGCCGGCTGGAGCGTGGACTATTTCCGCCGCAAGCACGGCGAGGAGCAGGGGCTCGCGAAGCAGCCCAAGCGCGGCTGGGACACCGTGACGGTGCCGGGCGTGATCGCGGGCTGGGAGGCGCTGCATGCGAAGTTCGGCTCGCTGCCGTTCGCCGATCTGATGGCGCCCGCCATCGAGATCGCCGAACGCGGCTATGCCGTGGCGTCGATCGTCGCGCGCAAGTGGCAGGCGGCGATTCCCGAATTGCGCGATCAGCCCGGTTTTGCCGAGACGTTCATGCCGCGCGGGCGCGCGCCCGAAGTGGGCGAACACGTGCGCCTGCCGGGTCACGCTTCCACGTTGCGACGCCTCGCGGAGCAGGGGCCGCGTGCGTACTACGAAGGCGAACTCGCCGAGCGCATCGCGGCGTTCGCCCGTGAAGGCGGCGCGGCGCTCACGCTCGATGATCTTCGCAACTATCGCGCGCAATGGGTCGAGCCGATTTCGAAAACCTATCGCGGCTACAAGGTGCACGAGATTCCGCCGAACGGGCAGGGGATCGCCGCGCTCATCGCGCTGGGCATTCTGGAGCAGTTCGACGTGGCGTCGCTGCCGCGCGACGGCATCGAGTCACAACATCTGCAGATCGAAGCGATGAAGCTCGCGTTCGCGGACGTGTACCGCTATGTGTCCGATCCGCGTTCGATGGACGTCACGCCCGAGCAGATGCTCGACGACGCCTATCTGAAATCGCGCGCAAAGCTGATCGATCCCGCACGCGCCACGCACTTCGACTTCGGCATGCCGCGTTCCGGCGGCACGATCTATCTGTCCGCTGCGGACGAGCGCGGCATGATGGTGAGCTTCATTCAATCGAATTACATGGGCTTTGGCTCCGGCGTGGTGGTGCCCGGCACCGGCATCGCCATGCAGAATCGCGGCTGCGGTTTCTCGATGGATCCGGTCTCGCCGAATGTGGTCGAAGGCGGCAAGCGGCCGTTCCACACCATCATTCCCGCGTTCCTCACGCAGGAGGTGGCGGGCCGCGACGAGGCGGTCATGAGCTTCGGCGTGATGGGCGGCGACATGCAGCCGCAAGGGCATCTGCAGACGGTCGTGCGGATGCTCGATTACGGCCAGCAGCCGCAGGCCGCATGCGATGCGCCGCGCTGGAAGGTCAATCGCGACTTCACGCTCGACATCGAATCGACCTTCGATCCGCATACGGCGCAGGCACTGGAGGCACGCGGTCACCGCATTCAGGGTATCGACGATCCGTATATGGATTTCGGCTCGGGCCAGTTCATCTGGAAGCTCGACCGCGAGAATCCGGATCACGGTTACGTCGCGGCCAGCGATACACGTCGCGACGGCCTGGCAGCGGGATTCTGAGCGGAGCAAGGCCGTGTCGCGTGCGCGGCCTTGCTTGTCAATACGCGGATCGATTGCCACACAATAAAATTAGCATTACGAATTAAAATGAATGAGGAGACACGATGGACACCGGATCGCCCGCAGCGTCGAACATGAGCGAAGCGCAGCGCTATCACGCGGACCCTGCGCCGCTCACGCGCGGCATGGTGCGCCGCATCGTCTTCTCGTCGTCAATCGGCAATGCGCTCGAATGGTTCGATTTTCTCGTCTACGGTTATTTCGCGCCGATCATCGCCAAACAGTTCTTTCCCGTGCACGACGAATGGCTTTCCACGTTGCTTGCCGTGGGGACGTTCGGCATTTCATTTCTCATGCGTCCACTCGGCGCGATCGTGCTCGGCATCTATGGCGATCGAAAAGGGCGTAAGGCGGCGCTCACGCTCTCGATCGCGCTGATGATGGCGGGCACCCTCGCGATGGCGGTCATGCCGCCGTACGCGTCGATTGGACTGGCCGCGCCGTTGCTGATTCTGCTTGCGCGTCTCGTGCAGGGTTTTGCGGTGGGCGGCGAGTTCGGCAGCGCCACGGCTTTCATGGTCGAGCACAGTCCCGCCCGACGCGGCTATTACGCGAGCTGGCAATTCGCGAGTCAAGGCGCGGCGGCGATTCTCGCGGCGGCTTTCGGTGGGCTGCTCGCATTGTGGCTGCCGCCTGACCAGCTTGCCGCGTGGGGCTGGCGCATTCCGTTTTTCTTCGGGCTCGTGTTGGGGCCGGTGGGCTATTACATTCGCTCGCATCTGGACGAAACGCCGGAGTTCATTGCGAATCGAGAATCGAAGCGCGCGCATGAAACGGTGCAGGCGAATCAGGCCGAAAATACCGAAGCCGGAACGCAACGGCTTAATTTGCTGCTGGCGGTGGGCATCGTCGCGCAATCGACGGTGGGCGTGTATATCTTGCAGCTTTATATGCCGATGTACGCCGTCAAGCAATTGCATATGGCAGCAGCCACGTCGTTCGGCGTCGTGGTGCTGAATGGCGGATTGCAATTCGCACTTTCGCCTGTCATGGGCGCATTATCCGATCGCATCGGACGCGTGCGCATCATGCTGACTACGTCGATTCTGCTCGCCGCGTTCACCTATCCGATGTTCGCGCTGTTGCAGCGTCATCCGACGCTCGGCTGGCTGCTGGTATTGCAAGGCGCGGCAGGTATTTTCAAGGCGGCGTATTCCGGACCGATGCCTGCGCTCATGTCCGAGATTTTTCCGGTGCGCGTGCGTTCTGCCGGATTGTCGATTGCCTATAGTCTGGGCGTGACCTTGTTCGGCGGTTTTGCGCCGACGATTGCCGAGTTGCTGATCCATTGGACGGGCGACACACTCGCGCCCGCTTATTACGTTTCGCTGGCGGCCGTGATTTCGGGCGTATCGCTGGCTGTCGTGGGCTGGCGTATGCGAACTATGAAGCGGCGTGCATCAGCGTTTCAATCTCAAGTGTGCAGTGAACTTTAAATCGCCGTATTTTTTCGCTCCAGATCGTGATTCGATCGGTGTTTGCACTGAAGAGCCTACGCAGCAATGCTATATTCGGGCAACCGCTGCGGGGCAGCGATTCATGCTTACGTTTTGTCAGGTGCCGGAGAGAAAATGTCGATCGAATACCGTGGCTTTCAAATCGTTGTCGATACGAAAGCAGACGCGACGGACACGCAATGGCTGTGTCGCGCGGAAATAACTGGCGTTGAAGGTCAGGCACGCGACGTCGTGCTGCCTCCCGTCGAACTGGCGCTGCCCAAGCTGAAGATCGACGTGCTGATGGGTGTGAGCATGGTCGAGCACAAGGCGCGTCAAACGGTCGACGAATGGCACATCGCGCATCCCGCTCCGGTTTAAGTACGAATGCAAACGTCCAGGGTTATTGACCAGACGGATGAAACGAAAAGGCCCGCAAGGGCCTTTTCGTTCTTTCATGGCACGGCAGTGACGATATTGCGCGGCGTCCCCGCATGAAACGCGGCGATATTCTCGATCAACTGGTCGGCGAGCGATTGCATGGCTTCGTCGCTTGCCCACGCCACGTGCGGCGTGAGGATGAAGTGCGGATGCCCGAGTAGGGCCTGGAACGGATGCGCGGCGGGCAGCGGCTCGGTCGAGACGACGTCGAATCCCGCGCCCGAAATCGCTCCGCTTTGCAGCGCCTCCACGAGCGCGGCTTCATCGACAAGTCCGCCACGCGCCGTGTTGATCAGCAGCGGACGCCGAGCCATGCGCGCGAACGCGCTCGCATCGATCAGATGATGCGTGGCGGGCGTGAGCGGGCAGTGCAGCGAAACGATGTCGCTGTGCGCGAGCAGGTCGTCGAAGGGCACATGATCGTTCGACGCCGACGCTCGCTCGCCGTGCGCGGCGAATAGCACGCGCAATCCGAGCGCCCGTCCCATGGCCGCCACCGCCCGGCCAAGCGCGCCCGCGCCGACGATGCCAAGCGTCGAACCCGCGAGGTTTCGGATCGGAAAGTCGAAGAAGCAGAACTGTCCCGAGTCGAGCCAGCGCCCGGCGCGCACGGCGTCGCGATACGCGACGAGACTGCGCCGCAGCGCGAAGATCAGTGCGAACGTATGTTCCGGCACCGTGTGAACCGCGTAGTCGCGGATATTGCTGACCACGATGCCGCGTGCCGCGCATGCGCGTAGATCGACGTTGTCGGTGCCCGTGGCGGCGACGGCGATCATGCGTAGCGAGGGCGCGTCGGCGAGCGCGGCAGCGCTGATCGGCGTCTTGTTGGCGATTACGATGTCGGCGTCGCGCAGGCGCGTGGCCACGTCCGCGGCTGCGGTGTGATCGAAGCACTGCAAGGTATGAGCGAACGGCAAGCTGCGCAGGACGGTCTGCGGCGACAGCGTCGCGCGGTCGAGAAAGACGATGCGGGTGGGCGGAGTCGGGCTGGACATGAGCGGTTGCGAAATTTTCTTTCGGATCGGAAACACGCGGATACCACGCGGCGTGCATGTATTTCATAAAGGAAACGCACCGCATTGTCAGTCCGCGCCGCCCGCCGCGGTTTGCCGTTTGCGCCGCCTTCCTTTCCCGTATGGAAAACGGCTTGCCGATCCGCACACGCACCATGACGTGCAACCGACCTCGCGCCGTCGCAGACTTTCCATTTCGTCAAGTGGCGTTGAGCAACCGTCGATTATCAAAATCGCCCGGTGCGCTCATCATGACGTCCAGAAACGACACCCTCTGGAGACGTCATGTCACGACCCCTCACCGGTATTCGCGTGCTCGAACTCGGGCAACTGATCGCGGGTCCGTTCGCCGGCAAGATGCTCGCCGAATTCGGCGCGAGCGTGATCAAGGTGGAGCCGCCCGGCACCGGCGATCCGCTGCGCAAATGGCGTCTGCTGCACGAGGGCACGTCGGTCTGGTGGGCGGCGCAGTCGCGCAACAAGCAGTCGCTCACGCTCGATCTGCGCGCGCCCGAAGGTCAGGACGTGATCCGGCGTCTCGTCGCGCAGACCGATGTGCTGATCGAGAATTTCCGTCCCGGCACGCTCGAAGGCTGGGGGCTCGGCTGGGAGGCGCTCAGCGCGATCAATCCGGGCCTGATCATGCTGCGCGTGTCGGGCTACGGTCAGACCGGGCCGTATCGCGACCGGCCGGGTTTCGGCGTGGTGGCGGAAGCGATGGGCGGTCTGCGCCATCTGAGCGGCGAGCCGGGGCGCACGCCCGTGCGCGTCGGCATTTCGATCGGCGATTCGCTGTCCGCGCTGCATGGCGTGATCGGCGTGCTGATGGCGCTGCGTCATCGCGAGCAGCAGGGCGGCAAGGGCCAGGTCGTGGACGTCGCGCTCTACGAGTCGGTGTTCAACATGATGGAGAGTCTGCTGCCCGAGTATTCGGTGTTCGGCGCGGTGCGCCAGCCGGCCGGCAGCAGTCTGCCGGGCATCGCGCCAAGCAATGCTTACCGTTGCAGCGACGGCAAGTACGCGCTGATCGCGGGCA
This sequence comes from Paraburkholderia sp. SIMBA_027, assembly GCF_046535315.1. NCBI lineage: Bacteria > Pseudomonadati > Pseudomonadota > Betaproteobacteria > Burkholderiales > Burkholderiaceae > Paraburkholderia > Paraburkholderia sp. SIMBA_027. The sequence continues at coordinate 56,676 of NZ_JAWRWY010000013.1, read as the reverse complement.
ACGGCGACAGCATTTTCCGCCGCCTGATGGAGCTGATCGATCGCGCCGATCTGGGCAACGATCCCACGCTCGCGCAGAACGACGGACGGGTCGCGCAGGTCGAGCGCATCGACGCCGCGATCGCGGCCTGGTGCGAGCGCCGTCCGCTCGACGACGTGCTCGCGGCGCTCAACGCGGCGCGCATTCCGGCGGGGCGCATTTACGACGTGGCCGATATCGACGCCGATCCGCACTATCGCGCTCGCGAGATGATCGTCGACGATCGTCTGCCCGATGGCACGCCCGTGCGCGTGCCGGGCGTGGTGCCGAAACTGAACGCCACGCCGGGCACGATCGAACACAGCGCGCCGGAACTCGGCGCCCATACCGACGCGGTGCTCGCGTCCATCGGCGTGGACGCGGCGACGCGCGACGCCTGGCGCGCACGCGGCGTGATCTGAATGGAGACGCACACCATGACCCAGCAATCCCGACGCCTCTATCTGAACGAAGTCGCCACGCGCGACGGCTTCCAGAACGAAGCGGTTTTCATCGACACCGACGACAAGATCGCGCTGATCGACCAGTTGAGCGCGTGTGGTTACGCGAAGATCGAAGTGACGTCGTTCACGTCGCCGAAAGCGATTCCCGCGCTGCGCGACGCCGAGGCCGTGATGCACGGCATCGCGCGCGCGCCCGGTGTCGTGTATACCGTGCTCGTGCCCAATGTGCGCGGCGCGGAACGCGCGTTGTCGTGCAAGGTCGACGAGGTGAATCTCGTGATGTCGGTGAGCGAGAGCCATAATCGCGCGAATCTGCGCATGTCGCGCGAAGAATCGTTCGGACAGCTACGTGATGTGATCGGCGCGGTGCGCGGATCGGGCGTGGCGATCAACGTGTCCCTGTCGACGGCGATGGGTTGTCCGATGGAAGGCGACGTGCCGGTGGAAACCGTGCTCGGCTGGATCGACCGTTTTGCCGGTCTGGACGTGAACGGCGTGACGCTCTGCGATACGACGGGCATGGCACATCCCGCGCAGGTGCACGACCTGTGCGCGCGTGCGAGCGCGGCCTTCGCGCCGCTCGAAATCACGCTGCACTTTCACAATACGCGCGGCATGGCGCTCGCCAATACGCTCGCGGCACTCGACGCGGGTATCGTGCGTTTCGACGCCTCGCTCGGCGGCCTGGGCGGCTGTCCCTACGCGCCGGGCGCGACCGGCAATGTGTGCACCGAGGAACTCGTGCACATGCTCGAACTGGACGGCTACGATACGGGCGTGAATCTCGCGGCGGTGCTCGATGCCGCGGCGCGCCTGCCCGCGCTCATCGGCCATGACGTGCCGAGCCAGATTCTCAAGGCGGGACGTCGGCTGGATCTGCATCCGATGCCCGCCTGCGCATGACGGTTAATCGAACGATTCGAAGGAGTGAACCATGGCTTTGATCGATCACCTCGACCATCTGGTCCTGACCTGCGTGGACCCCGAGGCGACCCGACACTTCTATACCGAAGTGCTGCAGATGCAACTCGAAACCTTCGGCGCGGGGCGTCTGGCGTTTCGCTTCGGCAACCAGAAAATCAATCTGCACGTGCGCGGCGCGGAGTTCGAGCCGAAGGCGCATGTGCCGGTGCCGGGCGCGCTCGATTTGTGTTTCATTGCCGCCGTGCCGCTCGACGAGGTGATCGCGCATCTGCGCAAGGTCGAATGGCCGATCGTGGAAGGGCCGGTCGAACGCACGGGCGCGACGCAGAAAATCCGCTCGGTGTACGTGCGTGACCCCGATCTGAACCTGATCGAGATCTCCGAACTGATCTAAGCCGGGCGTTTCCGATCGGAAAATCGCCTGGTTTCCGATCGGAGAAAAAGTTTTCTCGATTTTCATGATTTTTCGTTTTCGCTGCGGCGTCGGGGGGCGCCGACGTCGCGGCGATTTGCGCGGGCCTCCGGCTCGCGAGCGGGCGCGCCAGAACGGCGCGTCCGCGCCTTCCTGCTTGCCTGTCCGGGGTGCTTGCCCGCGTTGGCGGGCCACGTCCGCGTCGCGTCCACATCGCCCGCCACTTTCCCCGCCGCCGCCAATGCAGCACAATCGCTTCTGCATCGGCATTCTTTCAGCCTTTCCCTATGGTCAATCCGCTTCATTTCGATCTGCAGTCGCTGCGGGTCTTTCTGCTCGTGGCCGAGCACGGCAGTCTCACCAAGGCCGCGGAAAACGGGCAGCTTACGCTCTCCGCGGTGAGCAAGCGCATCGCGGAACTCGAAAGCGTCACCGACTGCGCGCTGTTCATCCGGCGCGCGCGCGGCGTCGAACTCACGCCGGCTGGCGTCGCCTTGCTCGATCATGCGAACCGCGTCGTCGATCAGGTCAACCGCATGGCGAGCGAGATGGGCGACTACGCGGCGGGCGTGCGCGGCCACGTGCGGATGTGGGCCAACACGTCGGCGATCGTGCAATTCCTGCCGGTCGATCTCGCGGGTTTCCTGAACGCGCATCCGCGTATCAAGGTGTCGCTCGAGGAGCGTCTGAGTCACGAGATCGTCGCCGCGCTGGGCGCGGGCAAGGCCGATCTGGGCGTGTTCGCGGACAACGTGCCTGCGCCCGGCATCGAGCGACGTCTGTATCGCCGCGACGAACTCGTACTGCTGGTGCCGCAAGGACATCCGTTCGCGCAGCGCGACGTCATCCGCTTCGCGGAAACGCTCGACGAGGATTACGTGGGACTCAGCGACGGCAGTTCGCTGCTGGCGCGCATGACCGACGCCGCGTTCGCCGCCGAGCGCACGCTCAAGCTGCGGATTCAGGCGTCGAATTTCGACGGCGTATGTCGGATGATCGAGGCCGGGCTCGGCATCGGCATTCTGCCGCGCGATTCGGTGAGCGACGCGCGCGGCAAGATCGGCGTGTCGAAGGTGAAACTCGCGGATGCCTGGGCCACGCGCACGTTGTGGGTTGGCGTGAAGGCGGGCGAGGCGCCGAGTTCCGATATCGCGAGCCTGTTCGATTACATGTCGGCGCGCAACGGCGAAGGTTGAACGCAGCCGCCAAAAAGAAGCGGCCGCGTGCGCGCAAAGCGCGGCACGCGGCCTGTTGAGCATCGCACGCGCGATTCAATCCGCGCCTCCAATCTCAGGCGTTCAAACAGGATTGATCTCGTCCTGGCTGCGTCGCGTGGTGAGCGGACCGAGCGTGCGCAGCGTAATCGCGACAATCGCGAGCGCCAGCGAAATCACGCCGAACATCGCCAGCGGACCATGCTGGTTAAGCACGGGCAGCAGGATGAACGGCAGCGCGCTGCTGACGATACGCGACAGCGAATAGGTGCTGCCGATCGCCGTCGAGCGCACGCTGGCCGGAAAAATTTCCGCCTGATAAACGTGATACGCGTTGCTGAATACGTTGGACGCGCAAGTCGTCAGGAATCCAAAGCAGACGATCAGCGCGATGCTGTTGGAGTAGGCGAAGCCGAGGCCGAACAGCGCAACCGAAATGAGCGAGGCGATTACCAGCGTGCGCCGCTCGATCCAGTTCAGCAGCGGCACGGAAAGCAGCGAGCCAATCGGATAACCGAGAAACGAGAGCGCGACGAACAAGGTGCTGCCGGTGACGTCGAAACCGCGGCTTTTCACCACCACGCCCGCCAGCGTGCCGAAGCCGTAATAGCCGAACGCCTGGAACAGATGAAACACGGTCAGCATGAAATAGCGCTTGCCATACGGTGCGCGGCGCAGCAAGCCAATGCGTTCGCCGAGCGTGAGCGCATGCTTGCGCTCGCCGGTTTGCTCGAAGGCGGCGGGCAGCGCGACGCCCGCGCTATCGGCGAAACGGCCCAGCGTGGCGCGCGCTTCGTCGGCGCGGCCTTGCGCGAGCAGCCAGCGCGGGCTTTCGGGCAGGCGATGCTTGATGGCCAGCACGAACACCGCGCCGAGGCTGCCGATCGCCAGAATCACGCGCCATCCGGCCACGCCGCCGAGATGCAGCGGATTGAGCCACACGGCGAGAAAACCGACCAGCGGCACAGCGATATACGAGGTGGTGTACGCCCAGGCGGCGAGGCGTCCGCGCCGGTCTTTCGGCAGGATCTCCGAGAGATAGCTGTCCGCCACCGGATAGATCGCGCCGACGCCTACGCCCGTGAGAAAGCGGCAGATCACGAGCATGCCCGCGTTGACCGAGAACGCGGCGAGCAGCGAAAACGCGCTGTACCAGACCAGCGTGAGCAGAAAGGCGCGGCGTCGGCCGATACGGTCCGCGAGACTGCCCAGACACAGCGAGCCGAAGAACATGCCGATGAATGCCGAGGCCAGCAGCAATTTGAAGCCCGTGCTGTGCCCGTCGAGCCCGTATTCGTTTTGCAGCGCCGAGCCGATCGAGCTGACGAGAAAAATCTCGTACATGTCGAAAAACAGGCCGATGCCGACGACCCACACCACGAAGCGATGCAGCGCGCCCACAGGCATCTCGTCCATGAAGCCGCCGAGCGTGACGCCCTGCGCGGCGCGTGCGGACCCGTCTCGCGCGGCGGCGGGCAGGCCGGGGTCGGCTTCGCGCGCCGCGCGGCCGCCCAGTTCCATCGGTTGGCTGTTCATCGTGTCTCCTGATATAGGTATGCCGCGCGGTCCGCGCGTTGATGCCTAGTTTCGGAGAATTCGGCCAGCGCGAAAATTGCGCATGCCTCAAGCAGGCTTTCCCGCCGAGAAAGGCTGGCGCCGAGAGCGGGCGTTTCTGATCGGAAACCTTTGACGCCGGGTGACGCCAACAGGAAACCGCCAGGCGCCCCCCAGGGTTGTCGTCACGTCCACGATGGTCCGCGCCGTTACGTAACGCGCAATGCGTGGTGCATATCTTCACGCGAAAATCGTCGGATCGGCGTGCCGCAAGGCCATTTCCACGCGGATGCGAGCGTTGGCACACGCTTTGGCATTGATGTTGCGAAGACACACGCATCATCAACGGCGGACTCGATTGGGGAGAGCAATCGTGCAAGGCATGTCACAGCAAGCGGTTCGAACGGACTTCGTGGCCGATCCGTGCGTCGGCACGCAAGCGGCGAAGGCGAAGCGCATCGGTTTCGTGCTGTTCAAGGGCTTTGCGCTGCCGGATGTGGCGGCCATCATCGAGATCTACGATGCAGCCAACGCCCTCGCGCAGCTTCAGTCCGACGACGACGCGGCGGCCTTCGAAATGGTGTCGCTCTCGGCGGCGGGCGGGCCGGTGGAGAGCGCGTCGTCGGTGGTGATCCTGACCGAGTGCGTCGAGCAGGCGCGCGACGCGGGCGCGTTTCACACGCTGTTCGTCGCGGGCGGCGCGGGCACGCCCGACGCCGTGCGTGACGCGCGCCTCGTCCAGTGGCTCGCGCGCGAGGGGCGGCGCAGCGAGGCGGTAGTGGCGCTGGCGGAAGGGCGGTTGCTGCTCGCGGCCGCTGGCCTGCCGCTGCTCGACGTGCGTGGCGGCATGGGCGGCGGGCTCAGCGGTCTTAATGCGATCGGCGGCGCGCTCGCGTCCTGAGCGCGCGTGCCGGACATCAGCGCAGCTTCACCGAGACGAAGCTCCGCGCGTTGTCGCGCTGAATCAGCACGGCGACGCTCTTGCTCGCCACCGCTTCGAGCGTGGCGGCCTGCTGCTGGGTCTCGACGAGCGTGTCGTCGAGCGAGAGTACGACGTCGCCCGCCTGGATGCCTGCGTGCGCGGCGGGGCCGCTCGCGGCGTCGACCATCAGACCGAGCGGCAGTCCGGTGGAGCGCCGTTCGGCCTCGCTCAACGCGTGCGTGGTCAGGCCGAGGCGGTCGGCGACGGCGCGTCCGCTGCCGCCTGCATTCGCGCCTGCGCGCGCAGCATTGCCGCCCGCGCTCCGCGCCGCGACGGCCGTGTCGGCGATCGGGGCGGCGCGCGCGACCGGCATCGCGACGGGCACGATGTTGGCGCCCGGTCCCGCGCCCGCGCCGTTGTCCGCGCCGGGTCTCGTGACCGGATTCGCGGCCACGCTGTCGGTGAGCGTCGCGCCGCCCGCGAGCTTCGCGCCGGTGCTGGACGCGCCATTGCCGCCGCTGTTAGTGCTCGCGTTGCTGTTCAGGTCCGCGGCGGCATCGGTGTCCGTGTCGGCCGTGTCGCTGTTGGCGTCGGCGGCCGCATTCGCGAAGCTCGCCGTCATCACGCGGCGGCCGCGGATCAAGCGCAGCGACGTCGGCGTGGCGGGCGGCAGTGCGGCCAGTTGCGCGGCCAGCGCTCCGGACTCCACGACCGCCGTGTTGCCGACCTTCACGATCACATCGCCCGCCCTGAGTCCCGATGACGCCGCCGCCGAGCCCGGCGTGACGCTGTCGACGAGCGCGCCGCTCGCGTGCGTCAGACCGAGCGCCGCCGCGATGCCAGGACTCACGTCCTCGACATGCATGCCGAACGTCGACGTCGTGCGCGCCTTCGCGGGCGCCGCGCCGCCCGCGCCGTCGCCGTCGCTGGCCTCGGCGTTCGCACTGGCGTTCGGGTTCGCTTTCGCCGTGGTCCCGCGCCCGGCCTGCGCCAGTTGCGCGCGGAACGCGCTGGCCGCGTCGATCGGAATCGCGAACGTCAGGCTCGCGTAGCGCTCGCCGTCGGCATACACCTGCACGGCGATGCCGATCACCTCGCCCGCGCGATTGAACAGCGGGCCGCCCGAGTTGTCGGGATTCACGGCCACGTCGGTCTGGAAGAACGGGAACGCGCGGCCATCCGCGAGCGTGCGCGAGGTCGCGCTGACGATGCCCGCCGTCACCGTGTTCTGGAAGCTGTCGGGCGAGCCGATCGTCAGCACGGGTTCGCCGACGCGCACTTTCGACGAATCGCCGAGCTTCACGAACGGCAGGTCGTGCGCGTCGATCTGCAGCACGGCGACGTCGCTCTGCGTATCGACGGCCACGACTTCGGCCTTGAATTCGCGGCGGTCGGTGAGCCGCACGGTCACGTCCCCGGCGTTGTCGACGACGTGCGCGGTCGTGAGGACGAGACCGTCCGGGCTCACGATGAAGCCGGAGCCCGCGCCCGTCATCACGCGCGGCGCGCCGGCCTGGATGGGTGCGCCTGTCTGGGCGTTCGGCAGTCCGTTCGGGAACGTGTTCGGCCGCGCGTTCGGTGACACATGCTGCGCGCGGCGGAAGAACGCGGAGAACGGGTCGTCGGCGTCGATGGCTTCCTGCTCGGGCGGCGCGGTCTGATCGTCGGCGGCGCGCGCGCTCACGTGCACGACGGCCGGACCGTAACGATCGACGAAGGTGGAGAAGTCGGACGCCGTGTCCGCAGCGGGCGTTGGTGCGGGGGCGGACGCCGTTGCAGGCACCGTCGTGGGCGCGAGCGCTTGGCGTTGCGCGGCGTTGGCCTTCGCGACGGCCTTGGCGGATTTTTTCGACGCGGCGGAAGCCGACGTGGCCGATGCGGGCTGCATCGTCGCGGCCGATGTCGACGATGTTGCCGCCTGGGCGGCGACACCCGCGACGCTGCAGAGGCCGGCGCACGCCAGCGCGGCCGCGGCGGCAGGGCGCGCGGCGTTCAGAGGAAAGAGACGTAGCACAAGACACCTCCCCGATGGTCATCATGCTGACGAGTGGACGGCGCGGTATCGGCGGGCGACGTCCGAGCGGGTCCACGAAAACAGTGTAGACGCGCCGCGCGCTCAGTGGGGACGCATTTGTTTTCCAGCGCACGCACGATGCCGTCGATGCGACCCGCGCCATCGACGCCATCGTTGTGATCGATACGATCGACGCCCGCATCCTGTGGCCGCGACTGCGCGCTCGCGCGCTTTGTGGCACCATCCGGGCCCCATCCACAAACCGGAGATCGAAGTCCCCATGCTCAAGCGTGTCATGCTCGCCGCCGCCCTGGTCGCCACGTCGGCGATCGCCATTCCTCAAGCTGCCAGCGCACATCCGCGCATGGAATGCCACCGCGTGTGGATTCATGGCCACCCTGAGCGCCGTTGCCATCCGGTGCGCTGGCATCATCAACGTCCGCGTCATCATCAACCGCGTTACGGCTATTGATCGTCCCGCGATAGCGGCGCGTGCTTGGCGCGCCGCATGCCGGACCGGCGCTTGCTCGCATCTGCGGGCAGGCGTTTTTTTTCGTCCCGCGATTCCTTTCTCGATGACGTCGCGGCTTCTGTGACCCCGTTTTCCACCGCCGATGCGCAAGGCATCGGCAACGCTGTTGCCCTGCACAAAAGTTGACTTTTCCGACGATACGGACTTACCCGAATGCAAAAAAGTATCAGTTGGCGGTCTTATTTTCAGTGGTGAAGCGCCGCTGATGCGGTTACTTTTTCAACCATGGCGGCCGCCCTCGCGCGGGCCGCGAGCCGCAAAGAAAAAACCAGCAAAAGGCGCAGGAGGAGCGATGCAAGCGGAGAGGCCAGCAAGTCACCCGGGTACGGCGCAAGCCATGGCGCACAAGGACGGCCGTCCCGCGCGCATGGACCAGCCGGACCTCGAACTGGTGGCCGTGCCGCGCGACGAGTCGTTCAAGGTCTGGTCGCACGGCTATCCGTACCGGACGGTGCGCTGGCATTTTCATCCCGAGTATGAAATTCACCTGATCACCTCGACGACGGGCAAGTACTTCGTTGGCGATTACATCGGCAATTTCGAGCCCGGCAATCTCGTGATGATGGGGGCGAACCTGCCGCATAACTGGGTGAGCAGCGTGGCGGGCGGCGAGCGCGTCGACGAACGTTGCCTCGTCCTGCAATTCGACGCGGACTTCATCGCGCGCACGATCGACGCCTTTCCCGAGTTCCGGCGCGTCGCGCCGCTGCTCGACGCGTCGCGCTGGGGTTTGCTGTTCACGCCCGAAACGGGCGCGGCCGCCGAGCCGATCATGCGCGAGATGCTCGGTGCGCAAGGGCTGCGGCGCATCGTGCTGTTCATCGAACTGTTCGAATTGCTCGCGCAAGGCGTGGAACCCGCGAAGCTCGCGAGCGCCGCCTATCGCGCGGATCCGACGCGCTATGCGGGCACGCGCATCAATCACGTGCTGGCGTTCATCGGCAAGAACCTGTCGCAGGAATTGCGCGAGACGGAGCTGGCGGAACTGTCGGGGCAGAGCGTGAGTGCGTTCTCGCGTTACTTCCGGCGGCACACGGGCTTGCCGTTCGTGCAGTACGTGAACCGCTTGCGCATCGATCTCGCGTGCCAGTTGCTGTTGTCCGGGCAGCTCACGATTACGGATATCTGTTATCGCGTCGGTTTCAATAATCTCTCGAACTTCAATCGCCAGTTTCTGTTGCTCAAGGATATGCCGCCGTCGCGCTGGCGCGCGTGGCATCGCGTGAATGCGGCGAGCGCGAGTGAATCGGCGCAGGGCGCGGCGATCGTCTAGCGCGTCGAGCGCTCGACGGCACGCATCCTTTCACGTCTGTTTGCAGGTGTTTTAGCGGCGGATTCGTTTCCGTCACCCGGTCGCACCTAAAAATCATCCAACAATTTTTCAAAACAACGGAGACACCCGATGAACACGCTTTCGAACTTCGCGATCGGCGCAGCCCTGCTGGGCGCCGCGCTCACGGTCGGTCAGGCGGCGCACGCCGCGCCCGGCGGCACGGTCGCGTTCCTGATGCCCGATCATGCATCCACGCGTTACGAGCAGCACGACTTTCCGGGCTTCAAGGCCGAGATGGCCAAGCTCTGTCCGGACTGCAAGGTGCTTTACCAGAACGCCAACGCCGACGCTTCGCAACAGCAGCAACAGTTCAATTCGGTGATCTCGCAGGGGGCGAAAGTGATCGTGCTCGATCCGGTCGATTCGACGGCGGCCGCCTCGCTCGTGCACATGGCGCAGAGCCAGGGCATCAAGGTCATCGCTTACGACCGTCCGGTGCCGTCGACGCCCGCCGACTACTACGTGTCGTTCGATAACGAGGAGATCGGCAAGTCGATCGCGCAGTCGCTCGTGCAGCATCTCAAGGAAAGCGGCGTGGCGGCCGCGAAGGGCGGCGTGCTCGAAGTCAACGGTTCGCCGACCGATGCCGCGGCAGGGCTCATCAAGAAGGGCATTCACGAAGGGCTCGAAGGCAGCGGCTTCAAGACGCTCGCCGAATACGACACGCCCGAGTGGGCGCCGCCCAAGGCGCAGCAGTGGGTGAGCGGCCAGATCACGCGCTTCAGCACGCAGATCGTGGGCGTGGTGGCGGCCAACGACGGCACGGCGGGCGGCACCATCGCCGCGTTCAAGGCCGCCGGCGTGAATCCCGTGCCGCCCGTGACCGGCAACGACGCGACGCTCGCGGGCCTGCAACTGATCATCGCGGGCGACCAGTACAACACGATTCTCAAGCCCAGCGAGATCGTGGCGGGCGCGGCGGCGAAGGTGGCCGTGAGCTTCCTCTCGGGCCAGACGCCGAAGGGCGAAACGACGCTCTACAAGACGCCCACGCAACTCTTCAAGCCGGCCGTCATCACGGCGAAGAACCTCAAGGCGGAAGTCGTCGACAAGGGTTTCGCGAGCGGCAAGGATCTGTGCACGGGCCGTTACGCGGATGGTTGCAAGAAACTCGGTATTGCTAACTAATTGACTTGAACAGCAGGTCGTAGAGCCATCGTATCGACGGCGGGGCGCGGCACGCGCCGGTCCCGCCGGCAGCACTCAGGAGTCTCCTTTCATGACTGAACCCTCCACGCCCCACGCGCCGCCGGGCGAAATCGTGTTGAGCCTGCGCGGCGTCTCGAAGCACTTCGGGGCGGTGTCCGCGCTGACCGATATCGAGCTCGACGTGCGCGCGGGCGAAGTGGTCGCCCTCGTCGGCGACAACGGCGCGGGCAAATCCACGCTGGTGAAAATTCTCGCGGGCGTGCATCAGCCGAGCGCCGGCACCATCACGTTTCGCGGCCAGGATGTCGTGCTCTCCGATCCGGCGACGGCGCTCGATCTCGGCATCGCCACCGTGTTTCAGGACCTCGCGCTGTGCGAGAACCTCGATGTGGTCGCCAACATCTTTCTCGGCCGCGAGCTGAGCCCGCTGCGTCTCGACGAAGTGCAGATGGAAGTGCGCGCGTGGACGTTGCTCAACGAGTTGTCGGCGCGCATTCCGAGCGTGCGCGACGTGGTGGCGTCGCTCTCGGGCGGCCAGCGCCAGACAGTGGCGATCGCGCGTTCGCTGCTGCTCGATCCCAAACTCATCATGCTCGACGAACCCACGGCCGCGCTCGGCGTCGCGCAGACCGCCGAAGTGCTGAACCTGATCGAGCGCGTGCGCGACCGGGGTCACGCGGTCATCATGATCAGTCACAACATGGAAGACGTGCGCGCCGTCGCGGACCGCATCGTGGTGCTGCGCCTCGGCCGCAACAACGGCGTGTTCTATCCCGATTCCTCCAACGCGGAACTGGTGGCCGCCATCACGGGCGCGACCGAAAACGCCGTCTCGCGCCGCGCGGGACGCCGCCAGGCGGCCACGCCGCAATCGCAACAGGACGTACAGTGAAAGGCACCATCATGAGCAAGGACACCCATAGCGCGCCGCCTTCGCCGCTGCTCGACCGCAGCGACGTGCGCGTGAAGCACGCAGCCGGTCTCGGCGACACCGTTTCCGCTTTCGTCGACCGGATCCGCTCGGGCGATCTCGGCTCGCTGCCCGTGATCGTGGGCCTCGTCATCATCTGGACCGTGTTCACGAGCCTGAATCCGGTCTTTCTTTCCGCCGACAATCTCGTCAATCTGCTGTTCGACTGCTCGACGGTCGGCGTGATTTCGCTCGGCATCGTCTGCGTGCTGCTGGTGGGCGAGATCGATCTCTCGGTCGGCTCGATGAGCGGCTTCGCCTCGGCGCTCGTGGGCACGCTCTGGGTCAATCAGGGCTGGCCCGTGCTGCTCGCCATCGCGGCCGCCGTGGTGGTGGGCGGCATCGTCGGCGCGCTCTACGCGCTGCTGCTGAACCGGCTCGGCATGCCGAGTTTCGTCTCGACGCTCGCGGGCCTGCTGGCGATTCTCGGCCTGCAACTCTACGTGCTGGGCACCGACGGCTCGATCAATCTGCCGTACGGTTCGACGATGGTGAACTTCGGCCAGCTGATGATCATTCCGGCGATGGTCTCGCATGTGATCGCCTTGCTGCCAGGCGTGGCCATCGTGCTGACCGCACTGCGCACGCGCGAGCGTCGGCGCGCGGCGCGGCTCTCGGCGCCGTCGATCGGCAGCCTCGTGGCGCGCGGCGCGATCCTCACCGTGTTCCTCGAAGTCGTTGTCAGCTATCTCGATCGCGGACGCGGCGTGCCGCTGATGTTCGCCGTCTTCCTCGGCCTCGCCGTCGCCATGGATTACGCGCTCAAGCGCACGCGCTGGGGCCGTTCGATGAACGCCGTCGGCGGCAACCGCGAAGCGGCGCGCCGCGCGGGCATCAAGGTGAGCGCCATCTATACGAGCGCGTTCGTGCTGTGCGCGAGCTTCGCCGCGCTCGGCGGCGTGCTCACGGCGGCGCGGCTCGCTTCGGCGAGTCAGCAGGCCGGCACCGGCGACGTCAACCTCAATGCCATCGCGGCGGCGGTCATCGGCGGCACGAGCCTGTTCGGCGGACGCGGCAGCGCGTGGTCGGCGGTGCTCGGCATCATCGTGATCCAGTCGATCGCAAGCGGCCTCACGCTGCTCAATCTCTCGTCGTCGCTGCGCTTCATGATTACCGGCGCGGTGCTGGCGATCGCGGTGATCGTCGACTCGCTCGCGCGCCGCTCGCGTGTCTCGCACGGCCGCGCGTAAAACCATAATCCGGAGACTCCATGTCTGAATCGATGAAAGGGAAGGTGGCCGCCATCACGGGCGCGGCGTCGGGTATCGGCTTCGAATGCGCGCGCGCGCTGATCGCGCAGGGCGCGAAAGTCGTGCTGATCGACCGCGCGCAGGATCGGCTCGCGTCGTGCTGCGCCGAACTCGGTCCGAACGCCTTGCCCTTGCAGGTGGATCTGCTGCAACCCGCGGAAGTCTCGGCGATGCTGCCGAAGATCCTGCAACTCGCGGGCGGTCTCGACATCTTTCACGCGAACGCGGGCACTTATGTGGGCGGCGACGTGACGAGCGGCGATCCCGACGAATGGGACCGCATGCTCAATCTCAACGTCAACGCCGCGTTTCGCTCGGTGCATGCGGTGCTGCCGCATCTGGTCGCGCAGAAGTCGGGCGACATTCTCTTCACGAGTTCGGTCGCGGGCGTGGTGCCGGTGGTGTGGGAGCCGATCTACACGGCGTCAAAGTTCGCCGTGCAGGCCTTCGTGCATACGACGCGCCGCCAGGTCGCGAAGCACGGCGTGCGCGTGGGCGCGGTGCTGCCGGGGCCGGTCGTGACCGCGCTGCTCGACGACTGGCCGAAGGCGAAGATGGAAGAGGCGCTGGCCGCGGGCAGCCTGATGCAGCCGGTCGAGGTCGCGGAAGCGGTGGTGTTCATGCTCACGCGCGGGCGCAACGTGACGATTCGCGACCTCGTGATTTTGCCGAGCAGTGTCGATCTCTGATCATCAGGGATGCAAGGTAATTTGCCGCGATCTATTTTTCCTGTTGAATGAGCCATGACCTCTGACACCTTGAACGCCGCCACGCGTTACGCGATCGGCGTGGACGTCGGCACGGGCAGCGCCCGCGCCGGTATTTTCGATCCGGACGGCCGCATGGTGGCCTCTGCGAAGCACGACATCACGGTCTTTCACGAAAGCGGCGCCATCGTCGAACAGTCGAGCGGCGAAATCTGGAACGCCGTGTGCCGGTCGGTGAAGGACGCGCTGGCGCAGGCGAACGTGGAGCCGACGCAGATTGCCGGGATGGGTTTCGACGCGACCTGTTCGCTCGTCGTGCTGGGCGAAGGCGGCCAGTCCTTGCCCGTGGGGCCGTCCGATGAGGCGCAGCGCGACATTATCGTGTGGATGGATCATCGCGCCGTCGAGCAGGCCGAGCGTATCAACGCGACGAACCACGCGGTGCTCAAGTTCGTCGGCGGCAAAATTTCTCCGGAGATGGAAACGCCCAAGCTGCTGTGGCTGCGCGAACATCGGCCCGCCGTGTTCGACGCCGCCTGGCAGTTCTTCGATCTCACCGATTTCCTCACGTGGCGCGCGAGCGGCGACCTCGCGCGTTCGACCTGCACCGTGACCTGCAAGTGGACCTATCTCGCGCACGAACAGCGCTGGGACGAGAGCTATTTCCGCGCGGTGGGATTGGACGTGCTCGCCGACGAAGGCTTCGTGCGCATCGGCGAGCGCGTGGTCGAACCGGGCACGCCGCTCGGACAGGGACTGACCGCGCAGGCCGCCGCCGAACTCGGCTTGCGCGCGGGCACGCCGGTGGCGGCGGGCGTGATCGACGCGCACGCGGGCGGTATCGGCACCGTGGGCGCGGACGGCGCGCCCGAATCGTGTCTCGCCTACGTGTTCGGCACCTCGTCGTGCACGATGACGACCACGCGCGAACCGGTGTTCGTGCCGGGCGTCTGGGGTCCGTATTACTCGGCGATGGTGCCGCACACGTGGTTGAACGAAGGCGGCCAGTCGGTGGCGGGCGCGGCCATCGAGCGCCTGCTCGCGATGCATCCGCTCGCGCCCGAGATGCAGCGCCGCGCGGCGAGCGAAGGGCAGTCGCTGCCGGTCATGCTGGCCTCGCTCGCGGCGCAACAGGGCGGCGATCTCTCCGGCGCGATCGCGCTGGCCGACGGGCTGCACGTGGTGCCCGAATTCCTTGGCAACCGCGCGCCGTTCGCCGATCCGCACGCACGCGCGGTGATCGCGGGCCTCGGCATGGAGACGGATCGCGAGAGCCTCGTCGCGCTCTATATCGCGGGCATCGCGAGTATCGGCTACGGGCTGCGGCAGATTATCGAGGTGCAGGCGGCGGCGGGCGCGGCGGTCGATCGCGTGGTGATCAGCGGCGGGGCCGGGCGGCTCGATCTGGTGCGCCAGTTGCTCGCCGATTCGACCGGCAAACCCGTGCTCGTGACGCAAGCCGACGAACCCGTGCTGCTCGGCGCGGCGATGCTCGGCGGCGTGGCGGGCGGGATGTATGGCGACGTGCGCACGGCGATGTCCGCGATGTCGCGGATCGGCGCGACGCATGCGCCCGCCGCCGGTGCAATCGCCGCGCTGCACGACGCGCGCTACGACGCGTTTCGCCAGCTGCAAGGTGTGGCGCGCGCGATCCGCTGACGAGGTTTCGACGCAGGCCCCGCGACAGATTGCTCACGCCGGCTTGCTTAACGTCAGCTTGCTAACGTTAGCGATACGATTGTAACGAGTATTGTCACGATCGTTTCATCGGTATAGGATGAGTGCAAATAAACCATCACGGTTTGATGTGCATTGCACAAATTCGCTCGCCAGACCGCGCCAGCCTAATCCAGCTCAAAGCGTATGCCTACAGCGTCTGAAGCCTCCCAGCAATCCGTCGTCGCGTTGCGCCACGCCGCGCCCGCCGCGTCTGTCGTGTCCGGCACGCAGGCCGCGCATATCGAGCGCAATCCCGGCACGGCGTTCGACACGGCGTGGATCGACGCGCTGCGCGTCAATCAATCCGCCGTCGAACGCCGCACGGCCACGCTCGGCACACGCCGCGCCGTCAAGAAAGACGCGCAGGCCGCGTGGCTGCTGAAAGCCATCACCTGCATCGACCTCACCACGCTCAGCGGCGACGACACCGAAGGCCGCGTGCGCCGTCTCTGCGCGAAGGCGCGGCATCCGGTGCGCGCCGACCTGCTTGCGGCGCTCGGCATGGCGCCGGAGTCGATCCAGACCGGCGCGGTGTGTGTCTATCACCGCTTCGTGGCGGCCGCCGTCGACGCGCTCGATGGCAGCGGCATTCCGGTCGCGGCGGTCTCCACGGGCTTTCCGGCGGGGCTCAATCCGCACGCGCTCAAGCTCAAGGAAATCGAAGCCTCGGTGGCCGACGGCGCGCGCGAAATCGACATCGTCGTCACGCGCGAATATGTGCTCACGGGCAACTGGCGCGCGCTTTACGACGAAGTGCGCGAGTTTCGCGCGGCCTGCGGCGAGGCGCATCTGAAAGCGATTCTCGCGACCGGCGACATCCGCGTGCTGTCGAACATTGCGAAGGCCTCGATGGTCTGCATGATGGCGGGCGCGGACTTCATCAAGACGTCGACGGGCAAGGAAGGCGTGAACGCCACGCTCGACGTCTCGCTCGTGATGGTGCGCATGATCCGCGAGTATCGCGAACACACCGGCGCGCTGGTGGGTTTCAAACCTGCGGGCGGCGTTTCCACGGCGAAATCGGCGCTCGCGTACCAGATCCTGATGAAGGAAGAGTTGGGGCGGCCTTGGCTCGAACCGGAGCTGTTCCGCTTCGGCGCGTCGAGTCTGCTCGCCGATATCGAGCGCCAGCTCGAACATTACGTGAGCGGGCGCTATTCCGCGTTCCATCGCCACCCCGTCGCCTGATCGCGGCGAGCCGCGCGCAGTGATACGCAGTCACACGCAGTCATCTTGACCAGACCACACCGATGAGCGTAGCCGAGTACTTTCGAACGATGGATTACGGTCCCGCCCCCGAGGACGATCAGCCCGTGCGCGCGTGGCTCGCGCAGCACGAAGGCGTGTTTGGCCACTTCATCGACGGCGCGTGGCGTGTGCCCGCAGGCGGCGAGCGCTTCGAGGTGCGCGCGCCCGCCACGGGCGAGCCGCTCGCGCAAGTCGCGCAAGGCAACGCCGACGATGTCGCCGCAGCCGTCGCGGCGGCGCGCGCGGCGCAGCCCGCCTGGCAGGCGCTCGGCGGCGCGGCGCGCGCGCGTCATCTGTACGCGCTCTCGCGCATGGTGCAGCGGCACAGCCGTCTGTTCGCCGTGCTCGAAGCGCTCGACAACGGCAAGCCGATTCGCGAAACGCGCGACATCGACGTGCCGCTGGTCGCGCGTCATTTCCTGCATCACGCGGGCTGGGCGCAACTTCAGGATACCGAACTATCAGGCTGGTCGCCGCTCGGTGTGATCGGCCAGATCGTGCCGTGGAATTTTCCGCTGCTGATGCTGGCGTGGAAGGTCGCGCCCGCCATCGCGCTCGGTAACTGCGTGGTGCTCAAGCCCGCCGAATACACGCCGCTCACGGCGCTGCTGTTCGCCGAACTCGCGCATCGCGCGGGCTTGCCGAAGGGCGTGCTCAACGTGGTGACGGGCGACGGCGGCACGGGCGCGGCGCTCGTCGAGCAACCGGGCGTCGACAAGATCGCCTTCACGGGTTCGACCGAAGTGGGCCGCCACATTCGCACCGCCACGGCAGGCTCGGGCAAGTCGCTCACGCTCGAACTGGGCGGCAAGTCGCCGTTCATCGTGTTCGACGATGCCGATCTCGACGGCGCGGTCGAAGGCGTGGTCGACGCGATCTGGTTCAACCAGGGCCAGGTGTGCTGCGCCGGTTCGCGCCTGCTCGTGCAGGAAGGCGTGGAAGCGCGCTTCATCGACAAACTCAAGCGCCGCATGAACACGCTGCGCGTGGGCAATTCGCTCGACAAGGGCATCGATATCGGCGCGATCGTCGATCCGGTGCAGCTCGAACGCATCCGTTCGCTCGTGGAAACGGGCAAGCGCGAGGGCTGCACGGTCTTTCAACCGGCGGACGTCGCGTTGCCCGCGGGCGGCTGTTTCTATCCGCCGACGCTCGTGACCGGCGTCGCGCCCGCGTCGACGCTCGCGCAGGAAGAAATCTTCGGCCCGGTGCTCGCGGCCATGAGTTTTCGCACGCCCGAGGAAGCCGTGGCGCTCGCCAACAATTCGCGCTACGGACTCGCGGCCAGCGTGTGGAGCGAGACCATCGGGCGCGCGCTCGATATCGCACCGCGTCTGCAATGCGGCGTCGTGTGGATCAACGCGACGAATCTGTTCGATGCGAGCGTGGGCTTCGGCGGCTATCGCGAATCGGGCTTCGGGCGCGAGGGCGGACGCGAAGGCGTCTACGAATATCTGAAGCCTGCCGACTGGAGCAAGCTGCCGATGCGCGCGACGCGCGCGCAGAACGCCCAGCGTCAGGAAGCGGGCGTGTCGGGAAATGCGCTCGACCGAACGGCGAAGCTCTTTATCGGCGGCAAGCAGGTGCGTCCGGACAGCGGCTATTCGCATCCGGTCTACGCGCCGAATGGCGAGTGGGTCGGCGAAGTCGGCGCGGGCAGCCGCAAGGACGTGCGCGACGCCGTGGCCGCCGCGCGCGGCGCGCAGAAGTGGACGCAGGCGAGCACGCACAATCGCGCCCAGGTGCTGTACTACCTCGCGGAAAATCTCAGCGCGCGCGCCGAAGAATTCGCGCGCCAGCTCGTGCGCCGCGCCGGTTACGACGCACGCGCGGCCACGCGCGAAGTGGACGCCGCCATCGACCGTCTCTTCAGCTACGCCGCGTGGGCCGACAAGTTCGACGGCGCGGTGCATACGCCGCCGCTGCGCGGCGTGGCGCTCGCGATGCACGAAGCGCTCGGCGTGATCGGCATCGCATGTCCGGACGAAGCGCCGCTGCTCGCGTTCGTGTCGCTCGTCGCGCCCGCGCTGGCGATGGGCAATCGCGTGGTGGTGCTCGCGAGCGAAACGAACCCGCTCGCGGCCACGGATTTTTATCAGGTCGTGGAGACCTCGGACGTGCCCGCGGGCGTGCTCAATATTCTGACCGGCGAGCGCGCGGCCTTGCTGCCCGCGCTCGCGAAACACGACGACGTGGACGCGCTCTGGTGCTTCGGCACGGCGGCCGATTCGGCGCTCGCGGAGCGCGAATCGGTGGGCAATCTCAAGCGCACCTTCGTCGATTACGGCAAGCAGTTCGACTGGTTCGATCGCACGAATGCGGGACTGCCGTTGCTGCGTCACGCGGTGCAGGTGAAGAACATCTGGATTCCTTATGGTGATTGAGGGTGACTGAGGCTGATCGACAGTGATTGATTAAGCGGCACGCGAGCGCATAAATACAAACGCGCGCGCCGCACACTCTACGGAGGAGACATTCATGCTGAAGAATCTGGACCCGCTGCTGAACGCCGACGTCTTGCAGGCGCTGCGTGCGATGGGTCATGGCGACGAACTGATCGTCTGCGATGCGAATTTCCCGGCCGACTCCGTCGCACGCGCGACAGTGCTCGGCAAGCTGCTGCGCATGGACGGCGCCGACGCGCCGCGTGCCGTGCGCGCCATTCTCTCGGTGCTGCCGCTCGACACCTTCGTGGAAACGCCCGCGATGCGCATGGAAGTAGTCGGCGAACCGGACACGATTCCCACCGTGCAGCGCGAAGCGCAAGCCGAGGTCGACGCCGCCGAAGGCCGCGCAGTGCCGTTCGCGGGAATCGAGCGCCACGCGTTCTACGCCCGCGCGCGCAAGGCCTATTGCGTGATCGCCACGGGCGAGGCGCGCGGCTACGGCTGCTTCGTCTTCACCAAAGGCGTGATTCTCGCGCCCGATGCGCCGGGCGCAAAGACCGCGCAGGAGCCGGGACGATGAGCGAGCGCGTCGTCATCCTCGGAATCTATGTGACCGATCTCGCGTTTCGCGCGAGCCGCATGCCGGTGATCGGCGAGACCATCGCGGGCTCGGCCTTCGCGATGGGGCCGGGCGGCAAGGGCTCGAATCAGGCGGTGGCGGCGGCGCGCGCGGGCGCGGACGTGGTGTTCTGCACGCGTCTGGGCAACGACGCGTTCGGCGAGATCGCACGCGCGACGTGGGCCGCCGAAGGCATCACCGCGCGCGCGCCGGCCATCGACGGCATGGCACGGGCGCGGCGCATATCTTCGTCGACGAAACCACGGGCATGAACGCGATCATCGTGGCGCCGGGCGCGGCCGGCACGATGGCCGCCGCCGACGCCGAAGCGATCGAAGCCGATATCGCGGCGTCGCGCGTGTTCGTCACGCAGCTCGAACAGCCGCTCGACGCGGCGCGGCGCGGCCTCGAAATCGCGCGCCGGCATGGCGTGACGACGGTGTTCAATCCGGCGCCCGCGATGGCGCTGCCCGACGACATTTACGCGCTCTGCGATTACGTCACGCCGAACGAAACCGAAGCCGCCGCGCTCACCGGCATCGCCGTGCGCAATGCCGACGACGCGCGCCGCGCCGCCGACGTGTTGCTCGCGAAAGGCGCGGGCGCGGTCATCGTCACGCTTGGCGAGGCGGGCGCGCTGCTGCACACGCGCGAGGCCTCGGTGCTGCTGCCCGCGTATCAATGCGGGCCGGTCGTGGAAACGGCGGGCGCGGGCGACGGCTTCACGGGCGGTTTCGCGGCGGCGCTCGCGCGCGGCGACGACGCGCTCGCGGCCACGCGCTTCGGCTGCGCGCTGGCAGGCATTTCGGTGACGCGGCCGGGCACCGCGCCGTCCATGCCCACGCGCGCGGAGGTGGACGCGATGCTCGCCCGCACGCCCGCCGCGGCGCATTGAAGCGCAAATGAAGCGCAAATAAGGCGCGGCGCGCGCTGACGCACACGCAAAGGATGATGTCCATGAAGGCTTCGTTTTTGGCTCGATGTTTCGGCGACCGGCAACTGAATTTTCTGCTGGCCGTGAATCTGCTCGTCGTGCTGGTCGCCATCGCGATCTCGCACGGCCAGTTCGTCGGCATCGACAATCTGCAGTCGATGGGTTCGCAGTTGCCCGAAGTCGCGCTGCTCGCGCTCGGCATCATGCTGTCGATGCTGTCGGGTAACGGCGGCATCGATTTGTCCGGCGTGGGGCTCGCGAATCTCTCCGGCATGATCGCGGCGCTGATCGTGCCGCATGTTGTGAGCGGCGACGACTCGCCCGTGCTCTACACGGCGCTGTTCTGCGTGATCGTGGTGGGCATGGGTTTGATCGGCGGGCTGCTCAACGGCATCGTGATCGCGCGGCTCGGCCTCACGCCGATTCTCTGCACGCTCGGCACGCAACTGCTGTTCACGGGCATTGCGGTGGCGCTGAGCAACGGCGCGTCCGTGCACGTCGACTATGTCGAACCGCTCGCGGATATCAGCAACGGCAGCTTCTTTCAGGTGCCGATCTCGTTTCTGCTGTTCGTCGCGGTGGTGATCGTGCTCGGCTGGCTGCTGCGGCGAACGCCCTTCGGTCTGCGGCTCTATCTGATGGGCACGAATCAGCGCGCCGCGTTCTATGCGGGCATTCCGCGCGCGCGCATGCTGATTACCACCTACGCGATGTGCGGCGTGCTCGCGTCGCTCGCGGGCCTCGTGAGCGTCTCGCACACGCTCAGCGCGAAATGGGATTACGGCAATTCGTATCTGCTGATCGCGATCCTGATTGCGGTGATGGGCGGCGTGAATCCGTCGGGCGGCTATGGACGCATCATCTGCGTGTTTTTTGCCGCGACGGTGCTGCAATTCCTGTCGAGCCTGTTCAACCTGATGGGCGTGTCGCAATTCTTCGGCGATTGCGCGTGGGGCCTTTTGCTGCTGCTCTCGCTGGCCTTCGCGGGCGCGGAACGCGTGCGCTCGATCTTCGGACTCGGCGCGGCGCAGGGCGCGCGCAAGCGGCCCGGTTGAAGCGAAGCAGCGCAGGCAAAGCAATACAGCGCGCGGACATCGGGCCTCGGGCGTCCGCCGCCAGACATTTCGGGGCGACAGCGAACAACAAGGAGACAACATGAAGCTCAAACGACTCAGCATGGCGCTCGCGGCGGGCGCACTCGCGGCGGGCACGTTCGCCGCGGCGCAGGCGCAGGACAAGCAGACCATCGTCACGGTGGTGAAGGTGACGGGCATTAGCTGGTTCAACCGCATGGAAGAGGGCGTGAAGGAGTTCGGCAAGGACAATCCGAACATCACCGTCTATCAGACTGGTCCGGGCCGCGCCGACGCCGCGCAGCAACTGAAGATCATCGACGACCTGATCGCGAAGAAAGTGAGCGCGATCGCGGTGGTGCCCTACGATCCGCCCACGCTCGAACCGGCGCTCAAGAAGGCGATGGATCGCGGCATCAAGGTCGTCACGCACGAAGCCGACAACGAGAAGAACACGATGGTCGATGTCGAGGCCTTCGACAACAGCGCCTATGGCGCGGCGCTCAACGACCGTCTCGCGACCTGCATGCACAGCGAAGGCAAGTGGGCAACGCTGGTCGGCTCGCTCGGCAGCCGCTCGCAGGTGCAATGGGCGAACGGCGGCATCGACAACGCGAAGAAGAAGTATCCGAAGATGCAGCTCGTGGAGACCAACCTCGAAACCAATAACGACGGCGAGCGCGCCTATGAAGTTGCGAAGGAAACGCTGCGCAAGCATCCGGACCTGAAGGGCTTCCAGGGTTCGTCGTCGCTCGACGTGATCGGCATCGGCCGCGCGGTCGAGGAAGCGGGCCTGCAAGGCAAGATCTGCGTGTACGGCACGGGTCTGCCGACCGAGGCGGGCAAGTACCTCGAAAGCGGTGCGATCAACGGCATCGCGTTCTGGGACCCGAAGCTCGCGGGCATGGCGATGAACAAGATCGCGAAGCTGCTGCTCGACGGCAAGACCGTGGAGAACGGCGCGAATCTCGGCTTGCCGGGCTACGAGAAGGTGACGGTGTCGAAGGGTCCGGGCAAGGGCATCATCGTGCGCGGCCAGGGCTGGGTGAGCGTCGACAAGTCGAACTACAAGCAATACAACTTCTGATCGCGCGAACTTGAAGTTCGCGTTGAACGCGGCGCGCATTTTTGCTGAGAGGCGAAGCGCGCGCCGCGCGATCTAAGCGAGTGACCGGATCGGGATGAGTGAGGATATGGCTTCGGAACCGTTATTGCAGGTGCTCGGCGTGCACAAGCGCTTCACGGGCGTGCACGCGCTGCGCGGCGTTACGCTCACGTTCGAGCGCGGGCAGATCTATCACCTGCTCGGCGAGAACGGCTGCGGCAAGAGCACGCTCATCAAGATCATCTCGGGCGCGCAGCCGCCCGACGAAGGCGAGATCGTGATCGACGGCGCGCATCATGCGAGTCTGTCGCCGCTCGAATCGCTCGCGGCGGGCATCGAGACTGTCTATCAGGACCTTTCGCTGCTGCCGAACATGAACGTGGCCGAGAACGTCGGCCTCACGGCGGAACTCGCGGAACACGGCGGGCGCCTCTCGCGCACCTTCGACCGGCGCGAACTCGCGCGCACGGCGGCGCGCGCGCTCAACGCGGTGGGCCTGCCCGGCGACGCCGATTTTCAGGCCACGCTGATCGAACAATTGCCGCTCGCGACGCGCCAACTCGTGGCGATTGCGCGCGCCATCGCGAGCGAGGCGAAGTTCGTCATCATGGACGAACCCACGACCTCGCTCACGCAAAAGGAAGTGACGAACCTGATCGCCGTGCTCGCGCAGTTGCGCGCGAGCGGCGTGACCGTGCTGTTCGTGAGCCACAAGCTCGACGAATGCTATGCGATCGGCGGCGAAGTGATCGTGCTGCGCGACGGCCAGAAAGTCACGCAAGGGCCGATCACGAATTACACCAAGGCGCAGTTGAGCGAATTGATGACGGGCCGTTCGCTGTCGACCGAGCGTTATCGCGCCGCGTCGGCGGATGCGAACGTCTTGCTCGACGTGCGCGGTCTCGCGCGCGCGGGCGCGTTTCGCGACGTGTCGTTCACGCTGCATCGCGGCGAGATTCTCGGCATCACGGGGCTGCTCGATTCGGGCCGCAACGAACTCGCGCGCGCGCTCGCGGGCGTCGCGCCCGCGCAAAGCGGCAGCATCACGCTCGAAGGGCAAGCCATCTCGCTGGCCACGCCCGCCGACGCCAAACGCGCGCGCATCGGCTACGTGCCGGAAGACCGCCTGAACGAAGGGCTCTTTCTCGACAAGCCGATTCGCGACAACGTGATCACCGCGATGATTTCGAGCCTGCGCGACCGCTTCGGCCAGATCGACCGCGTGCGCGCCCGCGCGCTCGCCGAAGACACCGTGAAGGAATTGCAGATCGCCACGCCGAACGTGGAGAAGGCCGTGCAGTCGCTCTCGGGCGGCAACCAGCAACGCGTGCTGATCGGCCGCTGGCTCGCGATCGATCCGCGCGTGCTGATTCTGCATGGCCCGACCGTGGGCGTGGACGTGGGATCGAAGGACATCATCTATCG
Source organism: Paraburkholderia sp. SIMBA_027 (assembly GCF_046535315.1). Taxonomy (NCBI): domain Bacteria; kingdom Pseudomonadati; phylum Pseudomonadota; class Betaproteobacteria; order Burkholderiales; family Burkholderiaceae; genus Paraburkholderia; species Paraburkholderia sp. SIMBA_027. The sequence continues at coordinate 32,703 of NZ_JAWRWY010000013.1, read as the reverse complement.
CATCATGCAGCGGCTTTCGGAGCGCGGCATCGGCATTCTGCTCGTGAGCGACGACTTGCCGGAACTGCTGCAAAACAGCGATCGCGTGTTGATGATGCGTAAAGGCCGTATCGCCGAGGAGCATCGCGCCGAAGGCTTGACCGAAGCCGAGCTGTATCGCGCGCTGCTCGCGGAGGCCGCGTGATGCACGCCGCGCATTCATTGCCGTTTCGTCCGATGTCGTTTCGCCCAATGTCGCTTCGCCCGATGAATCACACGCAGCAGGCAACCGCATGAGCATGAATCAGACCATGAGCACGTCCAACACCGTCGAAGTCGCGCGTCAGTCGCCGCCGCTGAACTGGCGCGCCAAACTCGCGCGCAATCCGGAGTGGTTCACCGGCACGCTGATCGTCATTACCTGCGTGGTGGTGGCGTCGATCAATCCGCGCTTCTTTCAGTGGGCCACGCTGTTCGACCTGCTGCATTCGGCGACCACGACCTCGCTGTTCGCGCTCGGCACGCTCGTGGTGCTGGCGTCGGGCGGCATCGACGTGTCGTTCACGGCCATCGGCGCGCTCACGATGTACGCGATCACCAAGGCCGTGTTCGCCTGGTGGCCCGATGCGCCGTTCGCGCTGATTCTCGTCGCGGGCGCGGTGGGCGGCGTGTTGCTGGGCATGATCAACGGGCTGCTCGTGCATCGTTTGCAGGCGCCTTCGCTGATCGTGACGATCGGTACGCAGTATCTGTATCGCGGGGTGCTGCTGACTTTCGTCGGCACGGTGTTCTTCATGAATATCCCGCACAGCATGGATCATTTCGGGCGCATTCCGCTGATCGCCTACAAGACCGCCGACGGGCTCAACGCGGTGCTGCCCGCGTCCGCGATCGCGCTCGTGCTGGCCGCGCTGCTCACGTGGTGGCTGCTCAATCGCACGATGATGGGACGTGGCGTCTACGCGATGGGCGGCAGCACGGCGATCGCGGAACGCCTCGGCTTCAATCTGCGCGCGATCCGTCTGTTCGTGTTCGGCTATACGGGTTTTCTGGCGGGCGTGGCGGGCATTCTGCACGTCTCGAACACGCGGCTCGCCAATCCGTTCGATCTGGTGGGTTCGGAACTCGACGTGATCGCCGCCGTGATTCTGGGCGGCGCGCGCATCACGGGCGGCAGCGGGACGGTGGTCGGCACGCTGCTGGGCGTGGCGCTCGTCACGCTCATCAATAACGTGCTGATTCTGATCGGCGTGCCGAGCACCTGGCAGAAGGTGGTGATCGGCGCGTTCATTCTGGTTGCGGGGACGTTGTTCGCGCTGCGCCGGCGCGGCTGAGTTTTATCGACGTCGTCAACAAACCAGCAAACGGGCGGCCGTGTAGTGCACGGGCCGCCCGTCGCGCATTCAGGCCTTGCTGCGTTTGCGCGGCGCGGCGCCTTTTTCGGTGATGACCGACGCGAAGTCGCCCATCTGCGCGAATCGCCACGCTTTGACGACGCCGATTTTGCTTGCGTCCGCAACGAGATGGCTTTCGACGGCGCTCGCCATCGCGGCCTGCTTGAGCGCCACTTCGTGGAAATTCCAGCACGTCACGCCGCGCGCTTCGTCGATGCCGCCCGCTGAAATAAAGGCTTTGTTGATGCCCATTCGGCGCAGCATCTCCAGACTTTCGTCGCCCGCGAACGAGTCCGACGACGGCACGTACACGCCGCCCAGCAAGATCATGCGCACGTTGGGCATGCGCCGCAGCACTTCGGCCACGTTCAGCGAATAGCACACGGCCGTGATCTGCAGATGCGCGGGAATCAGGCGCGCGAACGCGGCAAGCGTGGTGCCGCAATCGATGAAAATGGTGTCGTTTTCGGCGATCAGACGCGCCGCATGCGCCGACGCCTGCGCCTTGGCTGCCGCGAAGTGATCCTTCTCGTGTTCGAGCGAATAGCCGGCGGCGTTGGGCACGTGCTCGGCGCTGACGATATAGCCGCCGAGATAGGTGAAGCGCTCGGGATTCGCGCCGATGTCGCGCCGCACGGTCATTTCGGACACGCCGAGCAGCGCGGCCGCGTCCTTCAGATGCATGACGTTGTGTTGGGCGAGCGCGTCGGCGAGCGCCTGCAGCCGGTCGGGTTTGGCCATGTGATCGTCCGCCTTGCGCGCCGGGGAGGGGCGCAAAATCCGTTAGATTTGTATCGATAACTTGATCGGATTATAACAAGGCGGGATGCCCGTGTGACCGCCAATGCAGGTTTGCACGCGTTTTTAAGCGTGTTTTATGCGTGTTAAGGGATGCGTTACGACGTGCGCTCGGGCAGTGCGGAAGCTGCGGGCAACACGATGCGGATGCACGCTTCGTCGTCGCTGAACGCGCCCGTGAGCGTGCCGTCGTGACCCTTGACGATCGCGTGCGCGATATACAGGCCGAGGCCGAGTCCGCCGCGGTTGGACGGATTGTCGAGTGAGCCGCTCTTGAACGGATCGAGCAGCCGTTCGAACGGCGCGGCCGGACGTTCGAGCAGGCGATTGCGGATCTCGATGCGCGGTCCTTCGCTCGTGAGCGTGGCGGCGAGCGTGACGCCTTCGCGCGCGTCGCCGTGCTTGCGCGCGTTGCCGAGCAGGTTGGTGAGCGCCTGCGCAAGCCGGTCCGGGTCGATATAGGCGTTGCCGAGGTCGCCGTCGATGTGCACGTCGAGCATCATGCCCGGATGCGCGAGGCGCGTCTGTTCGGCGACCGATTCGAGCAGCTCGCGCAGCGGCGCGTCCTCGCGCTTGAGGCCGAGCCCCATGCCCGAGCGGATGCGGCTCACGTCGAGGATATAGCCGATCAGCGACTGCATGCGCCGCGTCGAGCCTTCCACGCGCTTGACCGTGTCGTTGCCGGAGGCGAGGCCGCGCCCCATCAGCAGCATCGCCATGTTGATGGTCTGGATCGGATCGCGCAGATCGTGGCCGAGCGTGGCGAGCAGCGTGGTTCTCGCGCGCTCCGATTCGCGCATCTGCACGAGCGCGATTTCCTGCAGGATCGAGCGCAGTTCGCGCGCGGCCAGTTGATCGAATTCGCTCCAGTCGCGGCAACGGCCCGTGACGGTCTGCTTCCAGACTTCGAACGAGCCGCGCGGCGTGAGGCGCGGGCCGTTCGGGCCTTGCGCCACGACCTTGTCGGGCGGCCCGGCCCAATGAATCGTTTCGACCAGTTCGTCGCGCAGCCACACGATCGTGATGCGGCTGTCGCCCTGCATCTGGATCGCGAGGCAGCCCGCCGCGCGGCTCGCGGCGAGTCCTTGCGCGAGCGTTTCGGGCAGCGCGTCGGCGGCGCTCGAACAGGCCAGATGATCGACGCGCGTGCGCGCCATGTGTTGTGCGAGTTCGAGCAGCGTTTCGCGGCATACGGCGTCGGCGTGCTTGCCGCGCAGCACCACTTCGTGATCGACGACGAGCGCGACCGCTTCGCAGTCGACGAGCGCGGCAATGTCGGGCGCGGCGCGCGCGAGTCCGGCGAGCGGCGCGTCGGCTTGCGCGAGTTCGCCGGCGATGCGCGCGCGCAGGTCGTGGATACGGCGGTCGGCGTCGGCGCGCTGGGTCGCCTCGATCTGGCCGACGAGAATCGACACGATCTGCGTGAGCACCGTCGACGAAAGCCGCACCGCATGCGATGCGCGATAGGGCGTCATGTGATGGCAGGCGAAGAGGCCCCAGAGCTTGCCGTCGCGGATGATCGACACGCTCATCGACGCCGCCACGCCCATGTTGCGCAGATACTCGATATGGATCGGCGAGACGCTGCGCAGCACCGAATGGCTCAGGTCGAACGGCATGCCCGTTTGCGGATGCAGCGGCGGCTCGATCGGCACCGGCTCGGCGTTCACGTCGGCGATCAGGCGGATCGGATTGAGCACGTAGAGGCGGCGCGCCTGCTGCGGAATATCGCTCGCGGGATAGCGCTGCTGCAGGTAGGCGGGCAGGTCGTCGCGCCGGGTTTCGGCGATGACTTCGCCGCTGCCGTCGGCCATGAAACGATAGCCCATCACGCGGTCGAAGCCGGTCATCGCGCGGATCGCTTCGGCAGCGGCTTGCAGCAACTGCCCCACGTTCTCGTGGCGCGCGGCCTGCAAACGCTGGATCGCGCGCTGCGCGAACAGCGCGAACTGCGTGGCGGCCGGCGACTTCAGGCTGATCTGTTCGAACTCGACGACGAGCGTGTCGTCGGTCCAATGCATGATGAGATCGAAGCGCTCGCCCGACGCGCCCTTGCATTCCACGCTCTCGCTCGTCATCTCGCGGTCGGCGAGCGCGGCGCGGATCGTCTGGCGCGAGAGCGGGCTCAAATGAAGGTCGGTGATCGGCTCGCCCAGTTCGGGCACGGCGCCGAGCCACTCGCGCGCGTTGGCGCTGCGCGCGATCAGGCGGCCTTGCGTGTCGAAGCACAGCAGCGCGCCATGCGGCTGGACGCGGCCCAGCAGATGAATCGGCTCGCGGTCGCAGTTCGCGACGATTTCAGCGATTTCGGGCTTGTTCAAGGTCGAGTGGCTTCGGCTCTGACGGACGCGCGCAGAGGGCCTGCGGCTTTTGCGTAACTTTCGCATTGTCCGCGAAGCATGCGCGCGCTGCCAAGGAGAATCGTGGCGCGGGGCGCGATCCGATGCGCCGCGATTACGTGAGCCGATGCGGCGATGCGAACGGGCGAGGCGCGATCGTTGCGCGATGCGCTGCGGGTGCGAACTGTGGCGCGGCCCGCTGTGTCGCTCAGGCGCCCGTGCGCTCCGACTGCCGCGTGACGAGCGCTTCCGCCTTGCGCGCGGGCGTTTGCGCGGACATCTTCGCGAGCAGGGCGGGCAGCGTGCGGAAGGTCAGCACCGAACCGGCCACGGCGAGCAGCAGCGGGAACAGCAGGTCGTGGCTCGCGTGCGTAAACTCGACGATCAGCACGATCGCGGTGAGCGGCATCTGCATCGACGCGGCGAGGAACGCGCCCGCGCCGATCAGCGCGCACGCGCCCGGCGCCATGCCGGGCAGGAAATGATTCCAGACGCCGCCGAGCACGACCGCGAGCAGCGCGCCGTTCGTGAGGCCCGGCGTGAGCAGGCCGCCTTCGGCGCCCGCGCGCAGCGTCGACGCCTCGATCGCCACCTTGAGCACGAGCAGCGCCGCCGCGAGCCCGATGCCCAGTTCGCCGCCGAACGAGAGCGACGCCGCGCCCTTGCCGTTGCCCGCGAGTTGCGGAAAGACCATCGTGAGCGCGCCGATCGCCGCGAAATTCAGCACCGACAGCACGACGAGATTCACGCCGCGCGGCGCATGGGCGCGCGCGCTCGACGTCAGTTGCACGAAGCCATAGGCGGCGAGGCCGAACAGCGGCCCGCAGACGGCGGCCCAGATCAGCAGCGGCGCGCTCGCCACGAAGGCGGGCACGACGTATTGCTGCTCGTTGCCGAGGCCGCTCCAGGCGACGACGGCGGCGACGGTCGAGGTCACGAGCGCGGCGATCATCGCGCGCGGCGCGAAGGTGCCGAGCAGCACTTCGAGCACGAATACGGCGCCGCCGAGCGGCACGTTATAGACCGCGGCGAGGCCCGCGCCCGCGCCGCAAGCCACGATCAGGCGGCAGTCGTCGCTGGAGAGACCGGCGCGATGCGCGAGGCGTCCGGCGAACAGCGAGCCGATTTCGCGCGGCGCGACTTCGCGGCCGAGCGGCGAACCGAGCGCCACGGTCACGATCTGCAGCAGCGCATGCACGACGGTGCTCACGAACGGCATGCGCGGATCGGCCGAGGCGACCGCCTTGCGGATGCTCACGAGCGGCTTGCCGTAGCGATACAGCGCGGCCCAGCCGAGACCCGCGACGAGCCCGCATGCGCTCAGCACGATCAGACGCCGCAGCGGTGCGGCGGCGCTCACGCCATCGAGAAAACTTTCGTGCCCGACGAGCTGCCCGAGGCTGTAGCCGTAAGAGATGTGCTGGACGAAGTGCAGCAGCAGCGCGAGCGCCATGCCGCCCAGTCCCGCGCCGACGCCCGTCAACACGGTGACGAGCGCGAAGGCGAGCGGTTTGCTGGGTGCGGCGGTGGCGGGACGAGCGTTCATGGCAGCCTGCTTGAGGGCATCGGGTTATTAATTACGGGATAACCCGCATGCTACCGGCTCGCGCGTATGTTTGTGGTGACTTATTTAGATAGATTGATGAGTTTGATACATGGACGCCGCCGCTCAAGCGCCGTGCCGGCTCCGGGTAAAGCGTTGTTCGGTGACTTTCGTGCCCCACTGATCGCCTTCGGCTTCGCTGACGAGTCCGAATCCGAACGATTCGTAAAGATGGCGCGCCGCGTGCAGGCCCTTGAAGGTCCACAAATACGTTTCCTTGAAGCCCGCGTCGTCGACGTATTGCATCGCTTGCGTCATCAGTTGCCGCCCGACGCCCGCGCCGCGCAGGCTGTCGTCGACGATGAACCAGCGCAGGTGCGCGATGCCGGTCGCCAGGTCGCCGTCGATGGCCAGCGAGGCCAGCGCGCGGCCGTTCTCCATGTAGAGCCAGAGCGCCTTGCCGGTGGCGGGCAAGGCGCCCGCGAACGCGGCCAGTTCGGTCGCCACGCGCTGCTCGAAGAACGCGCCGAAGCCCCAGTGCGCCGAATAAAACCGCGCGTGCAGGCTCGCGATATCGCCGATACAGCCTGGCCGGTAGCCGTCGGCGATGGCGCCGTCGCGCGGGGAGTCAGCGGGTTTCGGGTCTGGTTTCGGATCCGACGCCGGGTCGGACTTCTGGTTGGGGTTGTCCTGCGAGAGCGCGTCGGCGTAGAGGGCGAGCGAGCGCACGAGCGCGTGCTGCTCGGACGGCACCATGCGCCGCAGTGCGTGTGAGACCTGATCGGTGGCGAAGCGGTCGATGCGCTGGCGCAGCGTTTCGCCCGCGGGCGTCAGATGCAGCAGCGACGAGCGGGCGTCTTCGGTGGAGGCGGTGCGCTGCACGAAACCGGCCGCTTCGAGTCGCGCGACCTGGCGGCTGGTGTTCGATTTGTCGAGACGCAGGATCTGGCCGAGATCCTTTGCGCTGATGCCGGGCGTCGCGCCGATCTCGATGACGGCGTGCACGGCCGAAGGCGCGAGGTCGCTATCGGCGAGTGTTGTGCGCATAAAGCCCAGTTCGCGCACTAATTTCCGCGAAAAATCGCGTATTTCGAGAATCGTGCTATCTCGGGGTGTGACGGGAACATCGACGAAATCCATGGCGCGACTCGCATTGACCAGTGTGAACCGTCAATATAGTTGCGAGTCGCAACCAATTCAAGCGGCAAATTGGCGGCGGGCGTCGAGTGGCGTCGAGCAGCGTGGATGAGCGTCCGCGCGCCTTAGCTTTGCCCCGAATGGCGCAGCCGTTTGAGCACGAGCACGCAGAGCGCGGGCAGATGCACGACGCCCATGCCCGTGGCGATGACGGCCCACGGCGGCGCGGCGGGTCCGGCCAGCATCGCCGACATCACGCCGAACGCGAGCCCGACGAGCAGCAGCACCGCGTGGGCGATCACGCGTTTGCGCAATCCGGCCGTGTAGCGCGGCAGGGTCACGTGGACCCAGGCGACGATCAGCAGGGCAACGGTGGTCACGGCGGCAAACATGCGATTTTTCTACCTTCTTTGCGTTCGATAAACGGGATTGGCGGCGTTCGTTGCGTTCGTAGCGTCCTTCAGGAAGCTTCACGCCGCGTCTCAAACCCAACGTATAGCGTGTTCCACGCGATGCCGCAACGCGCGCAGGCGGGCATCGCGATTGCGCTGAACGGGCAGTGAGAGGTCGCGAGCTTTCAACGGAGGTCAGCCATCATGAACGACGAACGCGAAGAACGCATCCGCCGCCGCGCGTATCAGCTTTGGGAAGACGACGGTTCGCCCGAAGGCAAGGCCGACGAATATTGGGGCCGCGCCGAAAAGCAGGTCGCCGCCGAATACGATGCCGAGGGCGAAGTGTCGGACATCGCCACCGATCAGGCGTCCAAGCGCCGTCACGCCGGCGCGCCGCTTCAGGAGGCGGATGTGATGCCGCCCGCCGAACTCGCGCGCGACAAACGGCGCGGCTGACCGGCTTCCTCGTCTTCTGACTGCGCGACGCGGTCCGCACGACCGCCGTACACGCTTGCCCGCCGAGCCGTTCGCGCGAACGGATGCCAAGCACGGGTGCTAAACTCGTGCGCAGGAGATGGCATTCCTCCTGCATTTTCCCCAACCGCCGGACCGGCAGCGCTGCTTCCTGCTCCGGCTGATGATGCCTGCGAGTCCTGGGTCGGGACGCCGCGGGCTTGCGCCTGGCGTGTCACCGCCCAGCGTGTTCAGCGCATCGACCATCGCGCACGCGTCGGAGAGAACCATGCAAGGCAGCCAGCTGACCATTTACGTAGCGAACCAGACCCATCGCGTTCATCACCTTCCCATCGTCGAATGGATACTCGACGAAGCACGGCAAGCCGATATTCCCGGCGCCACGGTCGTCCCGGTGGCCGAGGGCATCGACACGCAGGGGCGCTATCATGCGGCGCGTTTCTTCGAGCTCGCGGAGCAATCGGTGGCGATCGCCTTGATTGCCGACGATGCGCGTATCGACGCGTTGCTCGGCAAGCTTGCGGGCGCCGGCGTGCGTCTGTTCTATACGCGCGCGCCGATCGAATATGACTCGCTGGGCGAGAACGCAAGCGACGACCGAAGCGCCGACCAAGGCGAAAACGCAAACAAGCGCGGTTCGGCGTGATCATCGCGTAGAGCGGATTGGCGAACCCGGCGCGAACGTCCGCGCAGCGGCCGGTGAACTAGAATGGAAACGTATCCCGCAGGCATTCCGCCACGCGGGCGAGGCGCGTCATGCACGGCTATCAGCTCACGTTCTACACCGAACAGAATTGCCACCACGGTCATCGGACCGTGTGCGAATGGCTGCTGCACGAGGCGAAGCAACTCGGCATTCAGGGCGCGACCGTGATCCATTGCGCGCAAGGCACCGGCCACGCGGGCGAGCATCACGCGGCGCACCTGCTCAAGCTCGCCGACCAGCCCGTGCAGATCATGCTCGCCGTCACCGAGGACGAAGCCGAGCGTCTGCTCGACGCCGTCAAGGCCGCGCAGGTGAAGGTGTTCTACACGCGTTCGCCGGTCGAGTTCGGTCTGATCGGCGAGCACGCGCCGCCCGCCGCGACGAAGCGCTTCGCGCTGTTCGGGCGCAAGCCGCACTGAGTCCGCGAACCGGCTTCACGGCTTCATCCGCCGCAATTTGATCAGTTGCGGCGCGCAGGCTTGTCGCATAAAATCGCGGCACTTTCGGAGATGGCATTCCTCCCGTAACCGCACCGCTTCCCGGCGGCGCTGATGATGCCTACGAGTTCCTGGGTGCAGGAGGTCGTGGGCCGTCCATGCGACGCCTCCTGTCGCCCGGGTTTGACGTCGACTCAAACCTGGATTGCAATGAAATACCTGAAGTCTCTCGAATCGTTCGCGATGGTCGTGTACCTCGCGCGCTGGCTGCTGCTTTCCTGCGTGCTCGGCGCGCTCGCGGGCACGGCCTCGGCGGTGTTCCTCTTCGCACTCGATCTCGCGACCGGCACGCGCGTCGCGCATCCCTGGCTGCTGTGGCTCTTGCCGTTCGCGGGTCTCGCGACGGGCTGGGTGTACCTGCGCTTCGGCCAGTCGGTCGAGGGCGGCAATAATCTGCTCATCGACGAAATCCACGATCCGCAGAAAATCGTGCCCAAGCGCATGGGGCCGCTGGTGCTGGCGGCGACTGTCGTCACGCATCTGTTCGGCGGCTCGGCGGGGCGCGAGGGCACGGCGGTGCAGATGGGCGGCGCGCTCGCCGACCGCATCACGCACCTGTTCGGGCTCGGCCGCGAAGATCGCCGCATTCTGCTGATGGGCGGCATCGCGGCGGGTTTCGCGTCGGTGTTCGGCACGCCGCTCGCGGGCGCGATTTTCGGGCTCGAAGTGCTCGCCATCGGCCGCTTGCGCTACGACGCGCTGCTGGTTTGCGTGGCGTCGGCGCTGGCCGCCGATCAGGTGTGCCGCCTCTGGGGCATCGAGCACACCGTTTATACGATTCTGTTCGTGCCGCACGCGTCGGCGGCCGGACTGGCGTCGGCGATCGTCGCGGGCATCGCGTTCGGTCTCGTCGGCATGCTGTTCGCAGATTCGACGCACGCGTTGTCCGCGTTCGTGAAGCGCAAGATCGCCTGGGCGCCCGCGCGGCCCTTCGTGGGCGGCGTCGTCGTCGCGGTGGCGGCGACGGCGCTCGGCGTGCCGCAGTTTCTCGGGCTGGGCATTCCGACCATCGTGCAGGCGTTCCAGCAGCCGCTGCCGGTCTACGACTTCGCGGGCAAGTTCGCCTTCACGGTTGTCACGCTCGCGTCCGGCTTCAAGGGCGGCGAGGTCACGCCGCTGTTCTATATCGGCGCGACGCTCGGCAACGCGCTCGGCCACGTGCTCGCGCTGCCGATGCCGGTGCTGGCGGGGCTCGGTTTCGTCGCCGTGTTCGCGGGCGCGGCCAATACGCCGATCGCCTCGACGGTCATGGCGATCGAGCTGTTCGGCGCGGATATCGGCGTGTACGCGGCGCTGGCCTGCGTGGTCGCGTATCTGTTTTCCGGGCACACGGGCATTTATCGCGCGCAACGCGTGGGGCAGGCGAAGCATCCGCTGCTGCCGGCGGGCGTGCGGCTTTCGGAAATTCCGGCGCTGCGCCGCGCGCGTCGCGACGAGGCGCGTGCCGCGAGCGAAGTGAACTGACGTGAACGACGTGCCGGGCGTTTGACGGCGCGGCGCGCATCGCGTCAAAAGACGAGAAAATGGCGAGAGACTGTGAGCAAGGAGAAGTCGATGGACAAGCCGGAAGCGATCAACAGATTGCCCGACGCGGTGTGCGCGCGTTTCGACGGCACGCATCTCGATGCGGCGACGGGCGAGGCGATCCGCCTCTCGACGGTTGCCGCCGACGGCTGGCCGCACGGCGCGCAACTGAGTGTCGGCGAGATCCTCGCGCTGAGCGCGAGCGAATTGCTGATCGCGATCTGGCCGCAGTCGAACACCACGCGCAATCTGCGGCGCGACGGCCGTCTGACGCTCTCGCTGGTCCACGACGGCGCGATGCTCGAAATTCGCGGCGAGGCGAGCGAACTCGCCCAGTCGCTGCTCGATCTCGCGGTGTTCCGCGTGCGCATCGTCTCGGTCGACGGACATCGCGCGACATACGCCGAGGTGCTCAACGGCGTGACGTATCGCCTTCACGAACCGAAGAGCGTGCTCGCGCGCTGGCGCGAGCAGATCGCGAAGCTGCGCGCGATTATCTGAGCGCAGCGCGGCAGGTTTAGTCCTGCTTGTCCGCTTCGGACCACGAATCGGCTTCCTTCGTGTCGCCCGTCACCGAATACAGCACCTGCGTATTGCGCGTCTTGAGGAAATCTTCGAGCGCTTCGCCGCGCATGGCCGCGTAAATGTGCAGATTCGAGGTGCCGACCACCGCGCCGAGTTTCTCCAGCATGAAGAAAATCACGCCGTAGTGGATCAGCCCGCGCCAGTCGCGGCGGCGCACCAGATCGCGTTCTTCTTCGCTCAGGCCTGCGGCTTCGAAGGTGCTTTCCGGATCCTCCAGGAAGGCGCGGCGATGCGATGCGTCGATCAGCTCGTGCAGATATTTATTGAGCCGATACGCCTTCACGCTCGTCGCCACATCGAACGGATAGGTGCCCGTAAGCGTCTGCGCGCCGTCGAGCTGACGCGCCATGTGCGCGCGATGGCGCGCCTGCGCCTCGCCCGGCAGCGCCGCCGCCGTGTTTTCGAGCACGAGCGTACCGATGCCCGTCATCGACGGCAGGTAGTAGCCGCTGTGCACCTTCTTCACGCTGGACGCGAGTGCGCCGCGCATGATCAGCCACATGATGACTTCCGCGCCTTCGAGGCCGCCCAGTTCGGCGTACTCGGCGTGCGTGAGTTCCGCGAGCGCTTCGGGGTCGTTCGCGATGGCGTCCATGAACTGATGGTCCCACGGCACGTTGTTGAAACCCGCGCGCTCGCCGTGAACCTGGTGCGAGAGGCCGCCGGTCGCCATCACGACGACGCGCAGATCCTCGGGATAGCTTTCGACCGCGCGGCGCAGCGCCTGGCCGAGCCGGAAGCAGCGGCGCGCGCTCGGAATCGGGAATTGCAGCACGCCGACCTGAAGCGGCACGACGCGCACGGGCCAGCCTTGCGCGTTGTGGTCGAGCAGCGCCGACATCGGCGAGAAGAAGCCGTGATCGAGCGGCTTGTCCTGGAAGAACGCCATGTCGAATTCGTCGGCCACGAGGCTGCGGGCGATGTGCTGCGCGAGCTGCGTATCGCCGCCGATGGCGGGCAGGGCGCGCGCGCCGCCGCCTTCGTCCGCGACTTCATAGCGCTCGCCGATGCCGAGCGCGAACGCCGAGTAATGATCGAAGAAGAACGAGGTGACGTGGTCGTTGTAGACGTAGACGATGACGTCCGGCTTCTGCTCGCGCAGCCAGCGCTTGACCGGTTCGAAGGTCGCGAAGATGGGCGCCCAGGCCGGGTCGTCCTGTTTGTGCGCGTCGAGCGCGAAACCAATGGTGGGCGTATGCGAAACGGCGATGCCGCCGACGATCGTGGCCATGAGTCTCCTCCTGCTGGCGGTTTATTTGGGCGAATGCGCCGACTCTAAACTTGCGTGCAGGTTATGTAAATTGACTTTGAGCGTGACTTTCCATAACCTCAGGTGATGAATTTCGACGACTCATTCGACCCTGATCACGCCCCTGGAACACCCGCCGCCACGCGCGCGCTGATCGCCGCGCGGCTGCGTCTGCGGCATCTGAACTGCATCGTGGCGATCGCCCAGGAGCGCACGCTCGCGCGCGCCGCCGCGCGGCTGAATCTGAGCCAGCCCGCCGTGTCCAAGACGCTCGCGGAGCTGGAGCAGTGGGCGGGCGCGCGGCTCGTCGAGCGCGGCCGCAACGGCGCGGCGCTCACGGCGGCGGGCGAGCATTTTCTGCGTTACGCGCTCGATGTGCGGCGCGCCGTGGAGGCGTCGGCGTCAGCGCTGACGCGCGAGGATCTGGCGCGCGTGCAGTCGGTGCGGATCGGCGCGCTGCCCACGGTCGAGGCGGCCGTGCTGCCGCCCGCGATTCTGCGCGTGCAGGCCGTCATGCCGCAACTGGGCGTGAAGATCCACTCCGATTCGAACAGCGAATTGCTGCGTGCGCTGAAGGCGGGCGAGGTCGACCTGATGATCGGACGCATGGCCGAACCGGCGTCGATGCAGGGCGTTTCGTTCGAATATCTCTATACGGAGTCGCTGGCGATGGCGGCGCGCGCCGGGCATCCGCTCGCGCGCGCGGGCGCAGCGCCCACGCTGGAGGACGCGCTCGCGTACCCGCTCGTGATCGCGGGCGAGCAGACCGCGCCGCGCCATCACACCGAGGCGTTTTTCGAGTCGCGCGGGCTCGCCTTGCCGCCCGGTTGCGTCGAGACGCAGTCGGCGGCGGTGGCGCGCGCGGTGGTGCAGGCGTCGGATGCCGTGTGGATCGTGCCGCTGCGGGTGGTCGAGCAGGAACTGGCGGCGGGCGCGCTGGCGCGCATCGAGGTGCCCGCGCCGCACGGCGTCGAGCCGGTCGGCATGCTGCGGCGCACGACCGTGCCGCTGTCGGACGCGGCGCAGGCGTTCATGGAGGCGCTGCGCGAGGCGCAAGAAGGCGAGGGGAAGGGCGGCGGGAAAGACTAAAAGAAATTACATCTGGCGGATAGCGTTCGAAGGAGTCGCATCGCTTAATCTGCGTGCATTCCATCACGGGTCCGCGCCCACACGCGGATAGCGCCATGCGACGTCTCTCCCGAATCCTGGTCGCGCTGCTTGCGACGTTCTGCAGTCTGTCCGCGTTTGCCGCGCCGCGTCTCACGCCGCAACAGTGTGCGGATTACCCGTTCAAGCCGGTGGCCGCGGGCAAGGTCACGCACCAACAGTTGATGCGCGAACTCGGCGAACTGGAGGCCCGGGGTTACGACCCGGGCTCCGACGACGGTGTGTATCCGAGCGATCTGCAAGCCGCCGAAAAGCAGTTGCACGTCGATTACCGCACGCAATGCCGTCCGGTCAGCGGGACCTGACGGCAGCTTCGTTACGCGATGCGCGCATTGCACGCATCGCACATGACGTCGCTTAAAACGCGATGGCCACGCCGAACATCGCGACGAACTGGTTCGCGGTCGACGACGGCGATGTGTTCTGCGAGTCGCCGACCACCGGCTGGGCGTCGATGATGTCGCCCGCGCCGTTCGCGCCGAGCGTCTTGCCCGAAGCGTGCTGGTACGCCTGGATCGTGTAGAGCGTGGTGCGCTTCGAGAGGTGATACAGCTCGCGCAGCGAAATCTGCTGATAGCGCGCGGCGTCGTGAATGCCGTTCGCCGCCGACGCGCGCGTGTAGCTGTAGCCGCCCGACACTTCGAACGGCGTGCTCACGCGGTAGCTGACGAGCGCGCCGTAGGTGTTGAACACGGCGGTGTCGGTGAACATCGAGTGCGAACCCGGGCGATAGAGCACGTTCGAGTAGTTCACGCCGAACAGCAGGTTGCCGACCGTGTACGTCGCCAGCGCCGCGAAGTGCTGCACCGCGCGCGCCGACAGATAGCCCTGGTTGAGGACCGAATGCGGGAACGTCGCGCTGGCGGACGTATCGAAACCGCCCGTGTAGGTGCTCGTGTTTTCCATCCGCAGATAGCCGGCCGCGACCGAAAGCGGGCCGCCGTCGTAGCGCAGCGCCGCGCTGATCAGATTGCCGCTTTGCATGCTGCCGGGCTGGCCGCCGAAGCCGTATTGCACGCTGCCGCGCACGCCCGCGATGGTCGGCGAGGTGTAGGTCACCGAGCTGTTCGAGCGGATATCCGTGTCGAAACCGTCGATGTCGCCGGGGTGCGCGCCCGTCGCGCCGGTCAGGTACGTGACCGGGCCGAGCGTGCCCGCGAGCAGATAGTAGGGCGTGTACTGGCGGCCCATCGTGAGCGTGCCGAGGTGGCTGTCCTGCAGGCCGACGAACGCGTAGCGATTGAACGCGAGGCCCGCCGACTGCTGCGCGCCGGTGCCCGGATCGAAACCTTCCTGCAGATCGAAAATCGCATTGAGCGTCGAGCTCAGCGCCTCCGAGCCCTTGAAGCCGAACTTCGAGGCGTAGAGGTTGCCGTTGCGCATGTAGACGTTCGAATGACCGCCCTGGTTATTCGCGTAGGAGATCGCTTCGTCGACGTTGCCGTACAGCGTCAGGCTGCTTTGCGCATGCGCCGTTTGCGACAGCATCGCCGCGCACATCAGGAGCGAGCCGCTCCAGAAAAGGTGTTCTGTTTTCATGATTGTTGCCGCGAAGTTTGCGTGGCCGCTGTCTTCGTCGTGTTTTAGGTGTCTTCACGTACGCGCCCCCGCCGGTCGGATCGACGGCGGGGGCGCGTTTTCAAATTTGAACCGAGTGGTTAAAAGCGGGGCGGCAAGTCGCGTTGACGTCCCGCTTTTTGTCTGCCTCTGCGGCCGGGTTTAGTGGCTGTCCGGCAGTGCGTAGGCGATCACATAGTCGCCGCGATCCGGCGACTGGCGTGCGCCGCCCGCCGAGATCACGATGTACTGCTTGCCGTCGATCGTGTAGCTCATCGGCGTGCCCTGGCTGCCCACCGGCAGACGCGCCTTCCAGACTTCCTTGCCGGTCGAGCTGTCGAACGCGCGCAGGTAATAGTCCTGCGTCGCCGCGAAGAACACCAGACCGCCGCCCGTCGTCAGCGAACCGCCGATGGTCGGCATGCCGATCGGCGTGGGCATGTGCATCTGCACGCCGTACAGACGCGTGTCCTTGACCGTGCCGAGCGGCACTTGCCACGCGACGCTGCGCGTCTTCAGGTCGACCGCCGTGAGGCTGCCGAACGGCGGCTTCTGGCACGGAATGCCCAGCGGCGAGAAGAAGCGGTCCTTGGTGACCGAGTACGGCGTGCCGCCGAGCGGCACCGCGCCCATGCCGGCGTTGACGGCTTCGTTGCCGTCCGACGGGCCGCCGCGCTGCTTTTCCTTCACGAGATGCACCCAGAGGCCGAGGCGCATGTCGTTCACGTAGATCATGCCGGCGTTCGGGTCATACGACAGACCGCCCCAGTTCATGCCGCCGAGCGAGCCCGGGAAGCTGAGCGCGTAGTCGGTGTCCGGCGCGGTGAACAGGCCGTCGTAGCGCATGCCGCGGAAGGTGATGCGGCACATCAGCTGGTCGATCGGCGTGACGCCCCACATGTCGGCGTCCTTGAGCACTTCGGCGCCGATCTGCGGCATGCCCACGGAGAGCGGCTGCGTCTTCGCGTACGGCTCGTTCGGAATCGTCGCGGGCTTGACCGGATGCTCGACGACCTTCGTGAGCGGCTTGCCGGTCGCGCGGTCGAGCACGAACAGCTGGCCCATCTTGGTACCGACGATCAGCGCCGGAACCTTCTTGCCGTCTTCCATCGGGAAGTCGATCAGAGTCGGCTGCATCGGCACGTCGTAGTCCCACAGATCGTGGTGCACGGTCTGGAAGTGCCACTTTTCAGCGCCGGTGGTGGCGTCGAGCGCGAGGATCGAGCCGCCGTACTTTTCGTCGAGCGCGGTGCGCTTGACGCCCCACAGGTCGATCGCCGCGTTGCCGACCGGCATGTAGACGGTGTTCGAGGTCGCGTCGTAGGTCATCGGCGCCCACACGTTCGGCGTCGAACGCGTGAAGGTCTTGCCGGTGGCCGGTGCGGCGTGGTCTTCCGGCTGGCCCGGATCGAACGCCCACTTCATCTTGCCCGACATCACGTCGAAGCCGCGGATCACGCCGCCCGGCATGTCGAGCGAGACGTTGTCGGCCACGCGGCCGCCCACGACCACGGTCGTGCCCGCGACGGTCGGCGCCGAGGTGAGCTGGTACAGCGGGCTCTTGGCCTTGCCCAGACCCGCCTTCAGGTCGACGATGCCGTGATCGCCGAAGTCGTCGCACAGCTTGCCGGTGTCGGCGTCGAGCGCGACGAGCTTGGCGTCGATCGTGTTCATGTAGATGCGGCGGCGGCATACGGCCGGATCGCCCGAAGCGGCGATCGGCGTGACCGGCGTCGAACCGGCGACCGTCGGCTGCACCAGCGGCAGGCTCGCGTCGAAATACGCGAGACCGCGGCAGCGCACCCAGACCGTGGTCTTGGTCGGGAATGCATGGCGCCACTTCTCGACGCCGGTGGCGGCGTTCACCGCGATCACCGTGTTATGCGGCGAGCACAGGAACAGCGTCTTGCCGACCTGCAGCGGCGTTTCCTGGTCTTCCGAGCCGCCGCCGTCCGGGCTGAGCGGCACGTCGCCGGTGTGGAACGTCCATGCGACCTGGAGATTCTTGACGTTGTCGCGCGTGATCTGCGTGTAGCCCGCGAAACGGTCGCCGCCGTCCGAATGGCCGTACGCGGTCCAGTCGCCCTTGCCCGCGGTGCCCGCGACCGGCGCGGTCTCGACGCCGAACTTGCCGTGCGGCACGAACATGCCCCACACGAAGCCGGCGTTCACGACCAGCAGCAGGGCCGCGATGCCCCACGCCGCGCCGCGCGCCGGCGACTTGCCTTCGCCCTTGCGCAGCACCGGCCAGAGCGGCGCGAGCAGCATGCCGATCATCGAGAACATGAAGACGCGCGTGTTGAGCGGCCAGAAGTCGAAGCCGACTTCCCACAGCGCCCACAGCGCGGTGGCGATCAGCATGACGAGGTAGATCGGGAACGCGCTGGCGCGGCGGCGCGCGAGCTGGACGCCCGTTGCGCAGAGCGCGAGGCCGGCGAGCAGGTAGTACCAGCTGCCGCCGCGCGCGATCAGCATGCCGCCGCCGATCGTGAAATACAGGCCCAGCACGAGCCCGACGAGGCCCGCGAGGGTCAAGCCCACGCGCGCCGCTTTGCACATCTGTTGTTTATCTGATTCTGAAGGTTGCTTCGACATCGCTCTTTCTCGTTGTGACGCTCAAGTCCATCCGGTCCAGGCTCCGCAAGTCATTGAGGGACAAAGCGTCGCACCGGCTTCTAGATTAACTACTTGGTACATTTTATTGCTAAAATCGAAATCTTGCCGGGAAACGCGCAAGGGTGTCGGGGGAATGGCACAACGCGCACGCGCGTGCTTGCCGCGCGGTCGGATTGGGGGAGCCGTTTTCGTCGTGGTCGCGAGAATCGCTTGTCGACCGAATCTGTACGGCTGACTTAGTCAGTCATCCTGATCGTGAGCTTCGTGCGCCCGTCGATCCATCCTGGTTCGATATATGCCGACATGCGCCGACATCGCCGCTCGTCGCCGAACGCGAAAATCCGTAAAACCGCCGCTAAAAAACCGCATGCTGCGCGTAAGGTTCGGCAACTTCCCCGTTCTTACCACTCGTTACACATATAACAAAGTCGGTCGTATTTTCTCCGTCGGCCTGAAATAAGATGTGCCGTTGTCGACGAGAGACGAGCATGGGTCCGAACAGCCAACCGCAACCGCTATTCAAGAAACGCCTGGGTTTTCTTGGCATCCACGGCCTGCGCCACGGCGCCGAGCCGGGCGGCGCGCCGTTTGCCGAATCCTCCGATCCGGAGGTCGTGCGGCACGATTCGAATCTGCTCGGCCGCGACTTCGTGGTCGGCGATCTGCACGGCTGCGTGAGCGCGCTCGAACAGCTGCTCGGCGAGGTCGAATTCGACGCCGGGCGCGACCGTCTGTTTTCCGTGGGCGACCTGATCGACCGCGGAGAGCAGAGCGAACGCGCGCTGGCCTTGCTTGAGCACGACTGGTTTCACGCGGTGCAAGGCAATCACGAAGAGGCGCTGTGCGCGGTCGTCGACGGCCGACTGCCGCGCGAACGCTGGTACGAGGTGGGCGGCGACTGGGCGCGCTCGCTCTCGGACGGCGAACTGGCGGTGCACGCCGCGCGGCTGCGTGTGCTGCCGCTCGTGCGCATCGTCGGGGAAGGGGACGCGCGCTTCAATATCCTGCACGCCGAGTTCCGCGGCAACGACGACCAGCTCGCCGCCGGCCATTTCGAAGCGGCCGTGCGCCGGCGCCTGCTCTGGGGCCGCGATCTGGCGTTCAGCGTGTCGCCCTCTCAGCAAGCCTTGTCCACGACTTATTGCGGTCACACGACCATGCGCGACGTTCGCCGCATCGGCGCGCATATGTTTATCGATACCGGCGCGTGCAGCCCCGGCGGCAAGCTCACGCTCGTCGAAGCGGGCACGAGCCGCGTCTGGTCGAGCCTCGCCTAAGCGCGCGGCCGCCTGACTTTTTCACCGCGTTGCACTTCAGCGTCGCGCGGCCGCCACGCCGCGCTATTCACGCTGCATCATTTGTCTTGCCAGCCCTCAGTCACTGAATGATAATAATTATCATTCAGAACTAATCGTCGCCCGCTTGCGTCGCTTGCCGCCGCCGGACCGATTGGACAGGCTCAATACATACCGATTCAGTGGTCGAACGCTATTACCGCGAACTGTTGCGTTTTCTTTCCCGGCTGGTGAAAGACGGTGACACCGCTTCGGATATCGCCCAGGAAAGCTACGTTCGCGTGCTCACGCTGCGCGACTCCGGCGCAACCATCAGCGACCCGCGCGGCTTGCTCTATCGCACTGCGCGCAATCTCGTCATCGATACGCATCGCCGTGCTACAGTCCGCGCTCAATCGGTCGTCGACGAACTGGACGAGATCGACGAGCCCGCCGCCCACGTGTCGAGCCAGCCCGAGCAGGTATGGGAATCGTCGCGCCGCACCGAGGCGCTGGTCGCCGCGATCGACGCGCTGCCGCCGCGTTGCCGCGAGGCGTTCGTCCTGCACAAGTTCGACGGGCTGAGCCACAGCGAAGTGGCCGCGCGCATGGGTATTTCGCGCAATATGGTCGAAAAACACATCATTCGCGGCGTGCTCGCCTGCAAGCAGCGCATGACGGCCTTCGAGGGCGCGGACAGTCAAGCGACCGTCGCCGCCGAATAAAAAACGATGCAAGGTTCTTCGATGTCAGGTTTTGGCTTCGTCGCGCGTCTTCATAGAGGTACGCGCTGACGATATGACGATGGAACGACCCCAACTCCCCGAGACGACCGACGCCGGTCTCGACGCCGATGCCGAACTCGACGCGCAGGCCGCGAACTGGCTCGTGCGGCGTCAGCGCGGGCTGAGCGCGCGCGACGAAGCCGACTGGCAGGCCTGGCTCGCGCGCGACCCGGCGCATCGTCGCGCTTACGGGCAGGTCGCCGAGATCTGGCAGGCGCTCGACCACATCCCCCAGCAGGATCTCGCGCGCTATCGCGCTGAAATCGCGGCGAGCCGTGCGCGCGGCGCACCGGCGTCGCCGGGCCGTCGCGCGTTCATGCCGCGCTTCGCGCTCGCGGGGACCGCTTTCGCGGCAGTGGGCGCGGGCGTGGTCGGCTGGCAATACTGGCAGAGCACGCCGACCTTCAGCGCGGTCTTCACCACCCGGCGCGGCGAACTGCAGACCGTGTCGCTGCCCGACGGCAGCAAGATCGAACTCGATACCGACACGCACGTCGAGGCGCGGCTGTTCCGGCATCGCCGCGAAGTGCGGCTGGTGCGCGGGCAGGCGATGTTCGCGGTGCAATCCAATCCGGCTTGCCCGTTCAACGTGCTCGCGCAGTCGGTCACGGTGACGGTGGTCGGCACGCGCTTTTCGGTGCGATGCACGGAAACCGGCCTCGAACACGGCACGGTGCGCGTGGAGGTGGAGGAAGGGCGCGTGCGCGTCGCTGCCGCGCCGCAACCGGACGCCGCGCCGCACAGCGTCCTACTTGCGGCGGGCGAGGCCGTGACCACGGGCGCGAACGGTCTGCCCGGCCAGATCGAGCCGATTGCGCCCACGGCGGTCGCGGTCTGGCGTCAGGGCCGCGTGGCGTTCAACAACACGACCTTGCTGCGCGCGCTGCAGGAATTCGCGCGTTACGGCGCGACCAATGTGGTGGTCGACGATCCGGTGGTCGCGCAGATGCGGCTGACGGGCAGCTTCGACGTGCATCAGCTCGACCGCTTCGCGCATGCCTTGCCGCGCGTGCTGCCGGTGCGTCTGCGCCAGCGCGGCAATCTCGTCGAAGTCGTGCGCGCGGCCTGACGCGGCCGGATCTATCTACGTTCTTCCACGCTCGCCTGGTCCGACCCGGCGAGCGCCTCATTGTCCGCGCACGCGTTCCGGCCCCGCCCGGCGTTCCTAATTTCTTGCGAATTTGATTTGCATAATCCCTCGATCGGGCGTGGACCGCGCTCTCGGCATTGAGGCCAACACTATGCAAATCGGGCTTTTCGCGCATCGGCGCACGGGCGTTCTGACGGGCGCCCTGTTTCTCTCCTGTGCGCTGGCGGCGTGTTCGCACGACCAGAAAAGCGTGCAGAAAAAGGTGCAAACGGTGACCGTGGAAACGGTCAAGACCGTGCCGTACGCGCAATCGTCCTCGATGCCGGGGCGCGCAACCTCGTTCCTGACCTCGCCGGTCACGCCGCAAGTCACGGGCGTGATCCAGAAGCGGCTGTTCACCGAAGGCAGCGTGGTGCACGAAGGCCAGGTGCTTTATCAGATCGATCCCGCGCCGTATCAGGCGACGTACGACGCCGACAAGGCCGAGCTCGAAAAAGCCCAGGCGGCGCTGCTTTCCGCGAAACCGATTGCCGAGCGCGACCGCTCGCTCGCGGCCATCGACGCGATCAGCAAGGAAACGCTCGAAGAAGCCGAGGCGACGCTCAAGCAGGACGAGGCGACCATCGACGCCGACAAGGCCGCGCTCGAAAGCGCGCGCATCAATCTGGGCTATACGCGCGTGACCGCGCCGGTCACGGGCACGATCAGCGCTTCCGCCTACACGCCCGGCGCGCTCGTGACGGCCGATCAGACCACGGCGCTCGCGACCATCTACGCCTACGACCCGATGTATCTCGACGTGACCGAGTCGAGCACGGACGTGCTCGCGCTGCGCAAGAAGTTCGCGAGCGGCGAATATAAAACCGACGCGAACGGCAACGCCAAGGTCAAGATCACGCTCGAAGACGGCACGACCTACGCGCACGAAGGCACGCTGCAATTCGCGGGCGTGGGCGTCGATCAGACCACGGGCACCATCACCTTGCGCGTGATCGTGCCGAATCCCGAGAAGCTGTTGCTGCCGGGCGAATATCTGCATGCGGTCGTCGATCAGGGCGTGAACCAGAGCGCGATTCTGGTGCCGCAGCAGGCGGTCGTGCACGATCAGCGCGGCAACGCGACGGCGCTGGTCGTCGATGCGCAGAACAAGATCGAGTCGCGCACGCTGATGCTCGCGGGCACCGCGAACAACAACGAGTGGGTCGTGACGGGCGGACTCGCGACGGGCGATCGCATCGTCGTGGCGGGCTCGCAGTTCGTGAGCGTCGGCGACACGGTGAAGGCCACTGACGCCACTGCGGCCACTGCGGCCACCGACGCGACCGACGCCACCGAAGCGGCGGCCGCGTCGCCGTCGTCGTCGCCTTCGGCGAACTGAGGGGCGAGTGCATGCGTATCGCTCATTTCTTTATCGACCGTCCGGTCTTCGCGTGGGTGCTCGCGATTCTGGTCTCGCTGACCGGCGCGTTCGCGATCACCCAGTTGCCGCTCGACCAGTATCCCGACATCGCGCCGCCGACCATCCAGATCACGGCGACCTATAACGGCGCGTCCGCGCAGACCAATCAGGACGCGGTTGTGCAGGTGATCGAGCAGCAGATGGTCGGTCTCGACAATCTGATGTACATGTCGTCCTCGGCGAACTCCGAGGGCAATATCTCGATCAAGCTGACCTTCTCGGCGGGCACGAATCCCGACACCGCCCAGGTGCAGGTGCAGGATCAGCTGCAATCGGCCAACGCATTGCTGCCCGAAGAAGTGCAGGAAAGCGGCGTGACCGTGCGCAAGGCGTCGCCGGACACCTTCCTCGTCTTCAACCTCGTTTCAGAGGACGGCAAGATGAGCAAGGCGGCCATCGCCGATTATCTGTACAGCAATCTCGAAGAACAGATCGAGCGTCTGCCCGGCGTGGGCCAAGCGCAGCAGTTCGGCTACGAGTACGCGATGCGGATCTGGCTCGATCCGAACAAGCTGCAAAAATACGCGCTGATGCCGTCGGACGTGGTCACGGCCATCGACGCCCAGAACAACGACGTGGCGGCCGGCGAAGTCGGCAACACGCCCGCCGTGAAGGGCCAGGAACTCGATGCGACCATCACGGCGCGCAGCCGCCTGACCACCGCGCAGCAGTTCCGCGACATCGTGCTCAAGACCGAGACGAACGGCTCGCAGGTGCTGCTCGGCGACGTCGCGCGCGTCGACCTCGGCCCGCAGGCGTATACGGTCGAAACCAACTTCAACAACAAGCCCGCTTCGGGTCTCGGCCTGCAACTCGCGCCGGGTGCGAACGAAGTGCAGGTCGACAAGGAAGTGCACGACTTCCTGAACAAGCGTGCGGCGAGCTTCCCGGCCGGGTTGAAGGTCGAATATCCGTACGAGATGGTGCCGTTCATCAAGACCTCCATCACGGAAGTGGTCAAGACGCTCGTGGAAGCGATCGTGCTGGTCGTCGCGATCATGTTCCTGTTCCTGCAAAACCTGCGCACCACGCTGATTCCGGCGATTGCGGTGCCGGTCGTGCTGCTCGGCACGTTCGGCATCCTCGACGTGTTCGGCTATTCGATCAACATGCTGACCATGTTCGGCGTGGTGCTCGCGATCGGCCTGCTGGTGGACGATGCGATCGTGGTGGTCGAGAACGTCGAGCGGCTGATGACCGAGGAGCATTTATCGCCGCGCGACGCCACCAAAAAGTCGATGACGGAAATCAGCAGCGCGCTGGTGGCGATCGCGATGGTGCTCTCCGCCGTGCTGTTGCCGATGGCGTTTTTCGGCGGCTCGACCGGCATCATCTACCGCCAGTTCTCGGTGTCGGTGGTTTCGGCGATGGCGCTCTCGGTGGTGGTGGCGCTGACCTTCACGCCCGCGCTGTGCGCGACGCTTCTCAAGGACGGCCACGAGAAGCCGAAGGGCCGTTTCTTCAGCGGCTTCAATCGCGGCTTCGACGCGTCGACGAGCAAATATCGCCGCGTCGTCGACCGGATGCTGCATCATCGCAAGCCCGCGATCATCGTCTATGTGCTGCTCGTGCTGGGCGCGGGGCTGCTGTTCGTGCGCCTGCCCACATCGTTTCTGCCGACCGAAGATCAGGGCGTGCTGATGGTGACGGTGACCGCGCCGGTGGGCGCGACGCGCGAGCGCACCGAGGCGACGATGGCCAAGGTCGAGGACTATCTGCTCAAGCAGCCGGCGGTTTCCGAGGTGTTCAACGTCGCCGGTTATGCAGTCGGCAGTAACGGCCAGAACGTCGGCATGATGTGGGTGAAGCTCAAGGACTGGGACCAGCGCACGGCCGTCAACGACACGGCGCAGGGCTTCGTCGCGAAGGCGTCGCGCGATCTCTCGCAGCAGATTCGCGACGCCAAGGTGTTCGTGCTGCAACCGCCGACGGTGCGCGGTCTCGGCATCAGCTCGGGCTTCGACATGGAGCTTGTCGACGAAGGCGGGCTCGGCCACGCGGCGCTGGCGGCCGCGCGCGATCAGCTGATCAAGATGGCGAACCAGAGCGGCGTCGTGCGTCAGGTGCGTTTCAACGGTCTCGCCGATACGCCGCAACTCTCGCTCGATATCGACGACCGCAAGGCGAGCGCGATGGGTCTCGCGCCCGCCGACATCAACTCGACGGTCGAAGACGCGCTCGGCGGCGAATACGTGGACGAGTTCCTCGACAACCAGCGCATCAAGAAAGTCTATGTGCAGGGCGACGCGCCGTTCCGCATGACGCCCGAATCGCTGGAGCAATGGTATGTGCGCAACACGTCGGGGACGATGGTGCCGTTCTCCGCGTTCGCGACGTCGCACTGGACTTACGGGCCGCCGGAACTGGACCGCTATAACGCGGAGTCGTCGTTCGAGATCGTCGGCGATCCGGCGCCCGGCGTGAGTTCGGGCCAGGCGATGCAGACCATGGAGCAACTGGTCGCGAAGCTGCCCAAGGGCATCACCTACGCGTGGACCGGGCTGTCGTATCAGGAACAGCTTTCGGGCGGCCAGGCGCCGTATCTCTACGCGGTCTCGGTGCTGTTCGTGTTCCTCTGTCTCGCGGCGCTCTATGAAAGCTGGTCGGTGCCGCTGGCGGTGCTGCTGATCGTGCCGCTCGGCGTGTTCGGCGCGGCGCTCGGCACGACGCTGCGCGGGCTGTCGAACGACGTGTATTTCCAGGTGGGTCTGCTGGTCACGGTCGGGCTCTCGTCGAAGAACGCGATTCTGATCGTCGAGTTCGCGACCATGCTGGAGAAGCAGGGCGCCAGTACGCTCAAGGCCATCGAGCAGGCGGTCGCGTTGCGGATTCGTCCGATCGTGATGACGTCGCTGGCGTTTCTGCTGGGCGTCGCGCCGCTGGTGATCGCGAGCGGCGCAGGCGCGGCGGCGCGTCAGTCGATCGGCACGGGCGTATTCGGCGGCACGCTCGTCGGGACGGTGTTGGCGATCTTCTTCACGCCGCTGTCGTATTTCCTCGTGCGCAAGTTCAGCGGCAAGGGCGCGTCGCCGAGCGATCCGGGCGGTCGCGGCGGCGCGGGTTCGCCCGCCGACGATTCCGGTTCGACCGGCGCGCAGGCGGAGCAGAGCGTGTCGGAGCACGCGGAGCAGGAAGCGGGCGAGGACGCGTATGCGTTGCCGGATAGCGCGATGAATGCATCGACGCACGAGTCGAAGAACGGAGGTGCGGCATGAAGCGCGTAGTCCACTGGATGCTGGCCGGCGCGGCCGTCACGGCGCTGAGCGCGTGTATCGACCTGTCGCCTTCGTATCAGCGGCCCGCCGCGCCGGTGGCGGCGTCGTGGCCCGATGCGGCTTCGGGCGCGTCTTCAGGCGCGTCTTCAGGCGCGGCCGCGAATGCGCCAACGTCGGCCGCGCTCGCCGCCGATATCGGCTGGCGCAGTTTCTTCGTCGATCCGCGTTTGCAGCGCACGATCGCGCTCGCGCTGTCGAACAACCGCGATCTGCGTATCGCGATTCTCGATATCGAAAAGGAGCGCGCGGAGTACCGCATCGAACGCGCGTCGCTGTTTCCGGAAATCGATCTGGGCGGCTCCGACGAAGCCGAGCGCACGCCGACGTCGGTGCGCCGCGCGGAGTCCGGCGAGTCGGCCACGACGACCGGCGCGAGCGGCGAGACCACGCACGTCTACAGCGCCAATCTGGGCTTCACGTCGTACGAGATCGATCTGTTCGGGCGCGTGCGCAATCTGAGCAAGGCGGCGCTCGAAACCTATCTGTCGTCGATCGAAACGCGCCGCAGCACGCAGATCAGTCTCGTCTCCGATGTCGCGAGCGACTGGCTCACGCTGGCGTCGGACAAACGCTTGCTGGTGATCGCGCAGGAAACGCAGGCGAGCCAGCAGCGCACCTTCGATCTGGTCGATCGCGAGCACACGCTGGGCGCGGCGAGCGCGCTCGACGTGGAGCAGGCGCAGGCGAGTCTGCAGTCGGCGCGCAACTCGACGGCGCAGGCGCAGACCACGGCCGAGCAGGCGCGCAACGCGCTCGAACTCGTGGTCGGCACGCGCGTGCCCGACGCCGATCTGCCCGATGCGCAGGTCGATCCGGTCGCGAGCATCACGTCGATTCCGGCGGGCATTCCGTCGGCGGTGCTGCAACGCCGCCCCGACGTGCTGGCGGCCGAGCACACCTTGAAGGCCGACAACGCCGATATCGGCGCGGCGCGCGCGAACTTTTTCCCGACCATCAGCCTGACGGCGGCGCTCGGTTTCGAAAGTCCCGCACTCGCGCAGTTGTTCACGGGCGGCAACCGCGCGTGGTCGTTCGAGCCGTCGGCGGTGATTCCGATCTTCGACGCGGGCGAGAACCGCGCGACGCTCGACGCCGCGAAGGTGACGTTCAAGATCGACGTCGCGACCTACGAGAAGACCATCCAGACCGCGTTCGAGGAAGTGGCGAACGCGCTGGCGACGCGCAAGACCATCGACGAACAGCTCGACGCGCAGACGCGCACCGTGAAGGCCGATCAGCACGCCTACGATCTGACCATGCAGCTGTATCAGCAGGGCAGCGACAGTCTCATCGACGCGTTGACCGAGCAGCGTCTGCTGTACACGGCGCAGCAGTCGCTGGTCGCGACGCAGTTGTCGGCGCAGGCCAGTCTGATTACCTTGTATGCGGCGCTGGGCGGCGGGGTCGATGCGGAATCGGCTGCGGCTGCGTCCGGCGCATCGGCCACGCGCTGAGCGGCGAGGCAGGTATCATGACCGGACGTTTTCAGATCAAGGGTTGAGGTAGCAAGGCCATGTGCCCGGAGTCGACACCATGCCGCAAACGCTGACCCGCGTGCTGCGCGAGATTCGCCGCGCGAGCCTGACCGGCAAGCTGTTCGCGGCGATGCTGGTCGTCAACGTGCTGGTGATCGGCGCGATGGCGCTGGGCGCGCGGCTCAGCTTCGAGCGCGGTTTTCTCGGCTATCTGGAGCAGCAGGAAATCAAGCGGCTGGAGTCGAGCGTCGGGCCGCTGGCCATGGCGTATCGCGATCACGGCAGTTGGGATTTCCTGTTGCAGAACCGCAGCCTCTGGCACGAGATCATGCGGCCTTATGCGCCGGCCTCGTATCCGGTCACGAGTCACGCGCCGTTGCCGCGTCTGCCGGTCTCGTCGCTGATCGGCACCAACACGCGTTTTACGCTGCTCGACGCGAAAGGCGCCTACGTGTTCGGCAATCCCGCGTTCGCGGATACCTCGCCGCGCCGTCCGATCGTCGTCGACGGCAAGACGGTCGGCTGGCTGCTGATGGTGCCGTTCGAACGCGCGACCGAAGCCGGCGATCTGCGCTTCCAGAAGACGCAGCGCGAGTCGAGCTGGATCATCACGATCGCGGCCACGCTGCTGGCGATTCTCACCACGCTGTGGATGGCGCGCGCGCTCGCCTCGCCGCTGCGCCGCATCGCGAGCGCGACGCACACGCTCGCGGGCGGCGATCTGAGCGCGCGCGTGCCGACGGTGTCGAGCGGCGACATCGGCCAGCTCGAACACGATTTCAACCATCTCGCGCAGACGCTGGAAAGCACCGAGCGCATGCGTTCCGCGCTGGTCGCCGACATCTCGCACGAACTGCGCACGCCGCTCGCGGTGATGAGCGGCGAGATCGAGGCGATCGAAGTGGGCGTGCGTCCGGTGAGCGTGGAAGCCGTGCGTTCGCTCGGCGGCGAAGTGAAGCGCCTGAGCCGTCTCGTCGACGATCTCTACGATCTCTCGCTCGCCGACGTCGGCGCGCTGCGCTATCACCACGAACAACTCGACGTCTGCGAGACGCTGCGTTCGGCGTTGCGCCGCAGCGCGCGGCGGCTCGGCGACGCGGGCCTCACGCTGCGCGTCGATCTGCCCGACACGCCGCTGTGGGTGCGCGGCGACGAACGCCGCCTGCAACAGGTCTTCACCAATATTCTCGAAAACGCGCTGCGTTATGTCGATGCGGGCGAGATCGTCTGCGTGACGGCGCGCGAGGACGCGCGCACCGTGTATATCGATTTCGACGACAGCGGCGCGGGCGTGCCCGAGGCGATGCTGCCTTCGCTGTTCGAGCGCTTCTATCGCGTGGAGGCGTCGCGCAGCCGCGCGACCGGCGGCGCGGGTCTCGGCCTGCCGATCTGCCGCGGCATCGTCGAGGCGCACGATGGCGAGATCGCCGCCGCGCGCGCGCCGCTGGGCGGCTTGCGCATCGCGATCGCGCTGCCGCGCAGCACGGAAACCTTCAGGAACCGACGTGACCATGAGTAACGAAACGCCCATCGACATTCTGATCGTCGAGGACGAGCCCAAGCTGGCGAGCGTGATGGCGGATTTCCTGCAAGCCGCGGGCTACACCACGCGCTGCGTGGACGACGGCCGCGAGGTGGCGAACGAAGTGGCGCGGCGCATGCCGGGCCTGATCGTGCTCGACCTGATGCTGCCGGGCCGCGATGGCCGCGATATTTGCCGCGATCTGCGCACGTACAGCGATGTGCCGATCATCATGGTGACGGCGCAGGTGGAGGAGGTCGATCGCCTGATCGGCCTCGAACTCGGCGCCGACGACTACATCTGCAAGCCGTTCAGTCTGCTCGAACTGGTTGCGCGCGTGAAGGCGATTCTGCGCCGCTCGCGCTTCGAGCGTTTTCCCGAAAGCGTGCCGCTGCAACTCGACGAAGAGCGGTTCGTGGCGACGTTTCGCGGCGTGGAGATCGAACTCACGCCGATCGAATTCCGCTTGCTGAGGACGCTGGCGGCGCGGCCGGGCCGGGTCTTTTCGCGCGATGTGTTGATGGACCGGCTGTATCCCGATGGCCGCATCGTCGAGGATCGGACGATCGATAGCCACGTGAAGAAAATCCGCCGCAAATTCGAAGCCGTTGCGCCCGATGACGACGTCATTCAATCCGTGTACGGTGCGGGATTCCGGCTGGCTTTATAAGGTATTGCCGAGTCTTGCGGGTTCGCTCAGGCGCGCGTTCAGCCGCCTTCTGGCCGCTTGACGAACGCCTGCACGAAAGTCTGCACGGCCGCTTCCACCCAGCGGTCGATCTGCGCTTCCGAGGGCCGCGCGTTGGGATGCGTGAGGCATTCCAGTTGCGCCTCGCCGCGCACGATGCTGATGAACAGCATCGCGGCCGTGGTGTAGCCCACGGCCTGCACGTCGATCTGTCCGCGCGCCGCCGCGCGTTCGAGAAATTGCCCGACGATGCTCGCCACTACTTCCGGCCCCGCCGCATAGAACGCGCGCCCCAGCTCGGGAAAGCGCGGCGCTTCTGAAACGATCACGCGATACAGCGCGAGTCCCATCGGCGACACCACCAGATCGAGATACGCGCGCGCGAGCCGCGTGAGCGAGCGCGTGATGTCGTCGGTTTCGAAATCCATCTCGCGCAGCGAATTCGCGAATTGCCCGCATTCGCGCTGAATGACGGCGGCGAACAGTGCTTCTTTCGTCGGCCACGCGGCGTAGACCGTCGATTTCGAGACGTGCGCCTCGCGCTGGATCATGTCCGTCGTGGCGGCGCTGAAGCCGTGCGCCAGAAAGATGTCGCGCGCGGCGTTCAGGATCGTGTCCGCCTTGCTCGGGGCGGGCGCGGGGTCAGGCTTGCGGGGAGTGGGGGGCAGGCGCGCCGGTGCGCCGGTTTCCTTGTGCGTCGCCATTTGTGTTGAATCGGTAGCGATAACGGTGTCGCGGGATCGTAACACAGCGCCGGGACGCGCTTCCCGGCCACTGACATTGTCGCAGCGCAGAGTACCGATCGGTTCGATTTTTATTGACACGGCAATCATGTGCTCTTATCATCCAGTACCGTTCGGTACTATCCCGCCTGGATGATCCTCCCCTTATTGACGGTTTTCGCTGCGTGACGGCCCCGCCCGTGCAAGCAGCGCGGGGCCGTTTTGCGCGCGTTTTTGCTCGCGATCTGGCGAGCGGATCCAGGGCGGCGAGCCGCATCGGCCGCACGGACACATCAACTTGATCAGGATTGCAAACGGATGATGGAATCGCGAAACCCTTCCACGCGGAGCGCGCAGTGAACGCGCCCGCCGCATCCCCGCCGCCGCTGAGCGGCGGCAAACTCGCGCTCGGCACGCTCGCCGTCGCGCTCGCGACCTTCATGAACGTGCTCGATTCGTCGATCGCGAACGTCGCCATTCCCACCTTGTCGGGCAGCCTGGGCGTGTCCGTGGACGAAGGCACGTGGGTCATCACGGTGTTCGCGGCGGCCAACGCGGTCGCGATCCCGCTGACCGGCTGGCTGACGCAGCGCCTCGGCCAGATTCGCCTGTTCGTGGGCGCGATCGTGCTGTTCACGATCGCCTCCTGGCTGTGCGGCATGGCGCCCAATCTGCCGGTGCTGCTGGCCGCGCGCGTGTTCCAGGGTCTCACGGCGGGACCGCTGATTCCGATGTCGCAAGCGATTCTGCTCAGCTCCTGGCCGAAGCAGAAGTCCGCGACCGCGCTCGCGCTCTGGGCCATGACGGCCACCGTGGGGCCGATCGCGGGACCGTCGTTGGGCGGCTGGATCACCGACAGCTACAGCTGGACGTGGATCTTCTACATCAACATCCCGGTCGGCATTTTCGCGGCCACGGTCACGTGGATGATCTATCGCTCGCGCGAAACGCCCACGCGCAAGCCGCCGATCGATCTGGTCGGCCTCGGGCTGCTCGTCGCGTGGGTCGGCACCTTGCAGGTCATGCTCGACAAGGGCAAGGATCTCGACTGGTTCCATTCGCCCGTGATCATCGGCCTGACGATTGCGGCGGCGGTCAGTTTTGTGGCCTTCGTGATCTGGGAACTGACTGAGGAGCATCCGATCGTCGATCTGCGCCTGTTCGGCCAGCGCAATTTTCTGGGCGGCACGATCGCCATTTCGATCGCGTATGGCGTGTTCTTCGGCAACCTCGTGCTGCTGCCGCAATGGATGCAGGAATACCTCGGCTATCGCGCGGTGGATGCGGGCCTCGTGATCGCGCCGATCGGCATCTTCACGGTGCTGCTCTCGCCGGTGATCGCCAAGGTGCTGCCGCGCTCGGACGCGCGCGTGATCGCCACGCTTGCGTTCATCGGCTTCGCGGCGGTGTTCTGGATGCGCTCGAATTACATCGTCGATATCGATACGTATCACCTCGTGCTGCCCACGTTGCTGCAAGGCATTCCGATGGCGATGTTCTTCGTGCCGCTCACCGCGATCATTCTTGCGGGCCAGCCGCCGCAGCGCATTCCGGCCGCCGCGGGTCTGTCGAATTTCGTGCGCGTGTTTTGCGGCGCGGTCGGCACGTCGCTGGGCGCGAACGAGTGGTACGACCGCACGGTCGTGCATCACGTGCGGCTCACCGAGCAGGCGACGCCGGAAAATCCGGCGTTCTCGCAGTTCGTCGACTTCGTCACGAAATCGATGCACATCGATACGGCGACGGCGCACGCGATGTTCGGGCAGCTCGTGGAGTCGCAGGCGGCGATGCTCGGCCTCAACGACGTGTTCTGGATTTCGGCGGTGATCTTCATCGCCATCATTCCGCTCATCTGGATTACGCGCGCGGGCCGGGCTGGCGCGGGCGGCGCGGATTCGGCGGCGCATTGAACCGCGCATTGACTCTGTGTCGACTACATAAAACGGCGCTGCCTTTTTCGATCATCAGGAAAACATGACTCACGTTTCAATTACGCGTCCGCCGCTGCGGCCGCGCGCGCTGTCGATAGTCGTTGCATGTGCAACGGTTGCGATCATGAGCGGTTGCGCGAACTACATCGGCATCAAGAGCGACAAGACGCTCGCGCAGCCGCAGCAGTTCGAGTCGTCGCAAAGCATTCCGGCGCAGGGCGGGCAGTGGCCCACGTTCGACTGGGCGAAGCAGTTCGGCGACCCGCAATTGCAGAAGCTGATCGACGAGGCCATCGACGGCAATCCGACGATCGCGCAGGCGCAGGCGCGTCTGGCGAAGGCGTCGTCGTATATCGAGACCTCGAAGTCGGCGCTGGCGCCGAAAGTGACCGCGGGCTATTCGTGGACGCGTGAGCTTTACTCGTCCAATGCGCTTTATCCGACTCCCTACGGCGGCAGCTGGTACAGCGAAAACAACGTGCTGGCCAGCGCCTCGTGGGATCTGGACCTCTGGGGCAAGAA